>NZ_RIBP01000004.1:3121450-3818601 GCF_007273535.1 Niallia circulans | reverse complement strand
GGGAATTTGAAAAAATTCAGCAGTTTTTGCGCTTTCCAGAGCTGGAGCTGAAAGAAGAAGTTGATATGTTTGAGCTTCCGTTCACAGAAGGTCTTTCCCTTTTTTCAGATGGAGAACAAGGCATTATCGAATTGGACGAATCAATGGCAGAGCTTATGCAAGTAATGCGAAATCCAGAACGCTCCGACATAGAGGTGCCAAAGCATTTGCAATCCATTTTAAAGGAGTACCAGAAAACAGGCTTTAAATGGATGAAGACACTTGCACGATATGGTTTTGGGGGCATTTTGGCAGATGATATGGGGCTGGGAAAAACGCTGCAAAGCATTACCTTCATTGCCTCAGAACTTCCCGCCATAAGAACAGATAACAAGCCAGTTTTAGTTGTTTGTCCGTCTTCGTTAACATATAACTGGCTTCAGGAAATAATGAAATTTGCACCAGAGATTCAAGCAGTTGTTATCGACGGTGCTGCAAATGACCGCAAAAAACTGCTGGATGAGCTTGATGGCATGGATGTAGTGATTACATCTTATCCCCTTCTGCGCAAGGATGTTAAATGGTATGCAACACATGCCTTCCACACCGTATTTTTTGATGAGGCACAAGCCTTTAAGAATGCAGGAACACAAACGGCAAAAGCCGTGAAGCAACTGCATGCGGACAACCGTTTTGCCCTGACTGGAACACCAGTGGAAAATTCGATTGAAGAGCTGTGGTCTCTGTATTATATTGTCTTTCCACAGCTTTTCAGAAGCTTGAAGGAATATGCCAATCTGACGAGAAAGCAAATAGCACAGCGCATCAAACCATTTCTGCTGCGCCGCCTTAAAGAGGATGTGCTGATGGAGCTGCCTGGTAAAGAGGAATGGGAGGAAGCGGTCGATTTGCTGCCAGACCAAAAGAAACTGTATGGTGCTTATTTAGCAAAGCTGCGTCATGATACATTCAAGCATCTCGATAAAGCGACACTGCGCAAAAACCGCATAAGAATTTTGGCAGGGTTGACGAGACTAAGACAAATTTGCTGCCATCCAGCGCTTTTTGTGGACGGCTATAATGGCAAATCCGCTAAGCTGGAGCAGCTGCTGCAATTGGTAGACGAGTCCAAGCAAGCGGGCAGACGTGTGCTGATTTTCTCTCAATTTACGAAGATGCTTGAGTTAATTGGCAGAGAGCTTGCTGTAAGAGATATGCCTTTCTTTTATCTGGACGGTAACACACCATCAAGTGAAAGAGTGGAGCTTTGCCATAGATATAATGCTGGTGAAAGGGACTACTTTTTAATCAGCTTAAAGGCAGGCGGAACAGGGCTTAATTTAATGAGTGCTGATACGGTTATTCTTTATGATACTTGGTGGAATCCTGCAGTAGAAGAGCAGGCTGCCGACAGAGCTCACCGGATTGGCCAGGAAAACGTGGTACAAGTAATCAAGCTGATGGCGAAAGGCACGATTGAAGAGAAAATCCATGAGCTGCAGGAAAAGAAACGGCTTCTTGTTGATGAGCTTATCAATACAGAAGAAGCCGTGCTGTCATCTATTACAGAAGAGGAATTGCGGAGCCTGCTTTTATAGATATAGGAGGGAATGTTAGCGATATGGTAAACAAAATTAAGCTTAATGATACAGAAATACTTGTGAAAAGCTATAAGGAAGAGTTAAAAGACGGTCATCATTCTATTACGGTCGTCTTTGATGTTGGAAACGAGGACTATCATGCAATTACGACATTATTGTATAAAAACGACTTTCATGTCACCGTTCCAGAACCAGAGCTGTCCTTTGCTGCAACTATCCAACAATACTCAACATCTGTCACGAACTTATACGAAAAAGGAAATGTTGGCGAATTTACGTTAACACTACTGGAAAAAAGGAAGAGATAGAAAGAAGGCATCATTATGAGGTTAGGAATACTAGATCAATCACCGATTTCTACAAATCAAAATGCCCAAGCTGCCCTAGCTGCATCTGCCAAATTGGCACAAGCAGGAGAGGAATTTGGATATACACGATATTGGCTTGCAGAACATCATGACTTGCCTGGCCTTGCATGCTCAGCACCAGAAGTGATGCTGAGTTATATTGGAGCTAATACAAGTACAATCCGAATTGGTGCAGGTGCTGTTCTGTTGCCCTATTATAAGCCATATAAGGTTGCTGAAGTCTACAATATGCTGGCAACATTATTTCCTAATCGCATCGATGTTGGAATTGGGAGAGCACCAGGTGGCTCTGCAGAAGCAAGTAATGCCCTCTGCGAAAACTTTCTTAAGCAGGTTTGGGCAATGCCTGAAAATATCAAGGAGCTGCTACAGTTTTTGGATGATGAATATCCTGCAGTTCACGAGCAAGCAACATTATCGGCAGCGCCTGTTCCAGAAATTTCGCCTGTGCCGTGGCTGCTTGGGACAAGCAAAAAAAGCGCTGCTCTTGCAGGAACACTTGGGCTTTCTTATACATTTGGCCATTTTATGAGTGAAAATGATGGCCCAGAAATTGTTCAGCAATATAAGCGCGCCTTCAAAAAGCGAAAAAATGGAGAAAGCCAAGCGGAAGTAATTGTGGCCGTTTCCGTTATTTGTGCGGAAACAACCGAACAAGCAGAAGCTATTGCCTTAAGCTCCCTCATTTGGTCACTGCAACGAACAAAGGGGCAAGGGGAACAAGGCGTCCCATCAATCGAAGAGGCAAAAAACTATCAACTTACAGAAGAAGAAACAGAAAAGCTTACTTCCATG
Source organism: Niallia circulans (assembly GCF_007273535.1). Classification (NCBI taxonomy): domain Bacteria; kingdom Bacillati; phylum Bacillota; class Bacilli; order Caryophanales; family Bacillaceae; genus Niallia; species Niallia circulans. The sequence goes on along the minus strand of NZ_RIBP01000004.1, from coordinate 3,815,858 downwards.
AAGGAAAAAATGATTATCGGAAATCCGCAGGAAGTCAAAAACAAGCTCACCAAACTGAGCGAGACATATGCAGCCGATGAAATTATGATTGTTACCATTACTTATGATATAGCTGATAAAATTCAGTCATACAGGCTGATTGCAGAGGAACTGCTTTCATAAGCAGGAGAGAAAAGGGACATTCTGTTAAGGATGTCCCTTTTCCTTATATATATTTCAATGAATTTTTACATAATACTAATCCTCTTCTATATCCTCCATCTAGAAAAAATAGTATAATTCGAATTAAGTAAGGGCTTACACGCTTGATGTTGGGAACAATCCTGCAGGAAAGTATATTCACTTAGTTCATCAATTAAACTAAGTTGTTGAACTTACTACTTATAAGTTGGGTGGCCTAAAAAACTAGAGGGGGAGACTATGCTTAAAGCCTTAAAAAAGTGGAATACATTACGAAACCAAATATTAATAGTTTTCCTGTCAGCAATGTTTATTGTGTTATTGATTGTAAGTATCCTCACCTTTAATCAAGTTTCCTACTTGCTGAAAAACAATGCGGAAAAACAGATTAAACAAGTCGCTGTGGAAGCCAATGGAAGACTAGAATCATTGTATGAGCAAATCAACATGGCTTCAAAGCTAGTTGTAACAAATGACAAAGTACAAAAGCTTTTGACGAAGGAATATGAAAATAAGGAAGTGCCATTTTTGGAGCTGCAGGAATTGATGGGAACAGTGAACACCATTACAGCAAACTCTGATGGCATTTTTTCTTTCCAGCTTTTTACGAATGAAGAGCATCGGGTTTTACCACTTGATGATGCAAATGCACCACTTAAATTACGGAAAAGCTGGGTGGAAATGGCGAAGAGAGAAAAGGGAAGACTTGTATGGATCGGCGAAGACCCAAACGATGCTAATTATTTTCTTGCTATCAGACGAGTAAATCTGATGGACAAAAACTATGCCAATGGTGGGTATATCCTTATCAGTATGTATAAAGAGTATTTTCAATTTGTAAACAAAGATTTGACTAATAAAACAAATCAGTATTCGATATTGCTTGATAAAGCACTTGAGCCGATAATTACCGATTATGACAAGCCGCTACATTCTATCATACATAATGACAGTTCGACAGTTGAAATTAAGAGAACGGATTATATGGTAACAAGAGAGGCATCGGATATTACCGGCTGGACTGTTCTGATTCTAACGCCTGTCACCGCCTTGACAAGCGGTATTTCTGTTCTTCGTTCAAGCATCTTCGTTTCTGGCCTGATCGGTCTGCTGATTTATTTTATCTGTTCTTTATTTTTATCGACCATTATCACAAGACCCATCATTAGGCTTACAAAAACAATGAGACATGCGAGTCAAGGGTCACTGGAGATGAATCCAAAGCTTCCGTCTGTTAATGAGATAAATGAGTTGAATAGCACCTATAACCAACTTGTTAAAGAAACAAATCATTTAATTAAAATGGTTTATGAAAAGGAAATCGTCAAAAGCAGGAGTGAATTGAAAGCAATTCAAGCACAGATTAACCCCCATTTTCTCTTTAATACACTTAATGCTCTTCATTGGTCGCTTGAGGAAAAGGAAGAGGAGGAGCTTGCAGAAACAGTTGTGGCAATGTCTAATTTGTTTCGCTATACAATTACGAACAGCCTGGAGGATGAATGGGTATTTTTGAAGGATGAGCTTAATCATATAAACGATTATATGGAAATCATGCAAATGCGGTTCGGCGATAAGTTAAAATGGCGCATCGAGATGGATACAGCTTATGAACTGGTAAAGGTACCAAAGTTTTTAATTCAGCCGTTAGTTGAAAATGCCGTTATACATGGTGCAGGCAATAAGATAGGCGTTTGTTATATTATCATTTCTGTCAGACATATGTTGAACACACAACACTTGTTGGTAACGGTTGAAGATGATGGAGCAGGTATAGCCGAGGACAGCTTGGAAAAAATCAAGGCAGCGATGGAGGAAGGCGGAATTACCTCCATAAAAGGCAAGGGTATGGCTATTTCCAACGTATTTAAAAGGTTGAAGCTCTACTACCAAGAGGATGGACATGAGGGGCTGGAGATTAAAAGTATGCTAGATAAGGGGACAACTGTTTCCTTCGAAATTCCAATTATAGGGGGAGAATAGGAATGTATACGAAAACAATCTTAATTGTCGATGATGAGCCTAAAGCAAGGCAAGGAATTAAGAATACACTGGAGGCTTGGGCAGACCAAAGATGGCAAATAATTGCTGCAGCAGACGGCGAGGAAGCGATTGAACTCGTCAAGCAATACAAGATTCATATAATAATAACAGATATCCGGATGCCGCAAATAACTGGTCTTAAGCTATTGCAGGCAATAAAAATGCAAAACCTATCACCAGTTGCAATCGTCATTTCTGCTTATTCGGAGTTCGAGTATGCCCAGGAAGCACTCCGCTTAGGTGTTGTTAACTATTTACTTAAGCCTGTCAGTAAAAAGAAGCTGATTGAAGCAGTCGAAGCAGCTGTCACCATCGAAACAAAGCAAACAAGAGCAGAAATGATTGAAAAGGTTGTCGATGACAAGCTGCTCAAGCTCAACCTGAAAGAAATAACGACGAAGGAACCAGTGAGAGAAGCAATTCATTATATTGACCAGCACTTAAAAGTAGAGCTGAGTTTAAAAGGAGTCGCAGAGCATGTCCATTTAAATTCCAGCTATTTAAGTGTGCTTTTTAAGGAACAAATGAAAGTAACCTTTAGTGAATATATAACAAGGCGCAGAATTCAGTATGCAAAGGAGCTGCTGATTTCCACTAACCATCCAGTGGCAGATATTGCCGAGGAATGCGGCTATAAAACAGCTAAATATTTTATTAAGATTTTCCGTGAGTTAGAAGGTGTTACACCAAGCTTGTATAGAAGGACAAACAATGTAAGAGTTTTCTAAAAAAAGTAGTATTTTTCCTAATGACAGTGACCTTTCAGGGCCATAAGAAATGATGGTAGACTAAAAAGTGAAAAGAAACTATAAAAAAAGGGGGCAAACAAGTGATTAGACGTAAATCTATTTTCGTTATGATGTCCATTGTCATGATAGTTGTCTTAGCATTAGCAGGGTGTTCTTCACCAACAAATGAAAGCGCTTCAAGTGATGGGGAAACCGTCATTAAATTTATGCACCTTTGGCCAGAAGGATCTTCAAAGGCACAATACACGATTGTTAATAATATCATCAAGCAATATGAAAAGGATCATCCCGATATAAAAATTCAAACAGAAATTCTTGGAAATGAACAATACAAAGATAAAATCAAAGTTTTATCTGCATCAAATGAACTTCCAGACGTTGGGGTAACATGGGCTGCTGGCTACTTAAAGCCTTTCGTGGAAGGAAACATGCTTGCACCATTAGATGACAAAATCGAGAGCGATTTCAAAGACTCGTTTGTAGCAGGGACGACTGAAGCATACGCAGTGGATGGTAAAACATACGGATTGCCACTTGAGCTGAACATAACACCAGTCTACTACAACAAAGAAATTTTCGAGAAATATAATCTTGAAATACCAGAAACATATAATCAATTCGTTGATGTAGTCAAAACGTTAGTAGATAAAGGAGTAACACCTATTACGCTTGGAAACAAGGACAGATGGACAGGATCCATGTGGTATATGTACCTTGCCGACCGAATTGGCGGTTCTGAAGCTCTGGCAAAGGCGATTAATCGGTCTGGAAGCTTTGAAGATCCGGCTTTGTTAAAAGCAGCCGAAGAAGTGAAGAAGCTTGTTGACATGGGGGCATTTGTCAAAGGGTTTAATGGCTTATCAAACGATGAGGCAAAAGGCTATTTCATGAATGAACAGGCGGCCATGTATTTAATGGCAACATGGGAGCTGCCTAACTATACAACTAGTCCTGATGTGACACAAGAATTTAAAGATAAGGTAGGCTATTTCAAGTTTCCAACATATAAAGGCGGTAAAGGAGATATTAACAGCTATGTTGGTGGACCTGGAGTTGGTTTATTTGTTTCAGAGAATTCCAAGGTAAAGGACGAAGCAAAGGACTTTGTTTCATACCTTGTGAAGGAGTGGGGCAAGCGTTCAGTCTCAGATGCTGGAGTGATTCCAGCAACAGTTGTTGACACTTCTAGTACAGAGCTTGACCAAATGTATATTGATATCCTTAATGATTTAGGCAGTGCATCCAACCTGACTCTTTATGCAGATGTACAAATGAGTTCAAGTGTTGCACAAGTCCATTTGGATATGATTCAATCCTTATTTGGCGGGCAGGCGACTCCAAAAGATTTTGTGAAAAAGCAGGAAGAGGCATTATCTGAAGAGGAGTAACAAACATAGGTTACAGGCATGAAGGGGCATGGTTCAGTGCCCCTTATAGTTAAAAGGAGGGGAGATTAGCGAATGAAAACGGTCATGTCTAATAAATTTGCAATTTGCTTATATGTGCTGCCTGCTTTAATTCTGATTCTGGTGCTGATTTATATTCCGATCGTTATGACAGGCTATTACGGGCTGATGGATTGGGATGGTATTGGCGCAATGAAGTTTATCGGTTTAGACAATTATGTGCAGCTCATAAAGGATAAAATGTTCTGGACAAGTACATATCATTCTGTTTTATTGGCGTTATTTTCGGCAGTAAGCTTGATTTTCTACTTAGTCATCTCTGTAATCCTTGCCAGCAGGATTAAAGGAGCAAACCTGCTTCGAAAAATATATTTAATTCCAATGCTGTTATCCTCTGTTGCGATTGCACAGCTGTGGCTGAAAATATTCGATCCGACAAACGGGATGCTTAATAAATTGCTAGAGCTGTTCGGTGTGGAAAATACACCAATATGGCTGGCAGATCCTAATCTTGTGCTTATTGCTATCTTTGTTCCAATTATTTGGCAGTATGCAGGCTTCTATATCATTATTTATTATGCAGCATTAAAAAACGTGCCGGAGGAAGTAATAGAGGCAGCAAGAATAGATGGTGCAACACCTTTGCAGATTGCTTACAGAATAAAACTTCCGCTCATTTCAGGGGTTATTAAAGTAACGATTGTCCTTGCAATTGTCGGCTCACTGAAATATTTTGACCTCATTTATGTCATGACAGGAGGCGGGCCAAACGGTTCAAGTGAAGTGATTGCTTCCTATATGTACAAAGAGGCTTTTAAAACGTATAACTTTGGCTATGGCAGTGCCATTGGCTTTGCCTTACTTATCCTTTGTCTTATTATGACTTGGGTTATTCAAAAGCTTACTGCATCAAAAGAAGATGTCCAGTATTAACTCAGAAGGGAGTGATAAAAATGAGTGAGCTGTCCGTACAAAAAAGACTGAAAACAAATAAGTCACTTTCACCTAAGACGAAGAGTTCTATCGGATCAAAAATCGGCTTCGGTTTCCTGTACATTATTTTAGGTATCATTGCTGTATTTCAAATTTACCCATTAGTCTGGCTGTTCTTCTTTTCTCTGAAAACAAATCAAGAAGTGTTCGGTTTATCACCATTTGCTCTGCCAAAGGACCCGCAATGGAGTAATTATGCAAAGGTGTGGACACAGGGCAATATCAGTCTGTATTTCTTTAACAGTGTTTGGATAACTGTTGTCGCAGTTGTGCTGACGGTCATACTTGCAAGCTTTGTCACCTTTGCGATAACAAGAATGTATTGGAAGTGGAGCAAGCTTGTTCTTGGACTGTTTATGGTAGGGATTATGATTCCACTGCATTCTACTTTAATTCCATTATTCAGCTTCTTTAACAACATTCACCTGATTGATAATCCCATTTCCATCATCATTTCCTATACTGCCTTTAATCTGCCATTAACAATTATGATTCTATTAGGCTTCTATCAGACACTGCCACGGGAAATTGAAGAGGCGGCAGTTATGGACGGTTGTTCCATTCACAGGATCTTCTTTCAAATCACCTTGCCAATGACAACTCCAGTTATGGCAACAATCGTCATTATCAATATGATTTATAACTGGAATGAGTTCGTCTTCGTCAATACCTTTATCAGTTCTGATAAGTGGAAGACATTAACTGTTGGTGTTAATAATTTTGTCGGTCAATATTTAACAGATTGGGGAGCAATCGGTGCAACGTTAATGATTAGCATCATCCCAATATTAATTGCTTTTATTGCCTTGAGTAATCGAATTGTCGAAGGATTAGCAGCAGGTTCTGTCAAAGGATAAAAACAAAAAGGAGCTGTAAATTATGCCGGAAAATATGTTTTTTAATGCACATCACTCCCCGATTGGGTCATTCTCAAGCTTTACGCTTGGATTTCCAGGTGCAGGCGGAGGACTTGACTTGGAGCTTGGCCGTTCACCAAAACAAAATGTTTATATTGGTGTTGAAAGCATAGATAAAGAGGGTGTATACGAGGCATTGCCGTTTTTCGCCTATCAGGAAGACGATGAAAGCAAACGTTATGATATTGAAAACATGGACCCAGATCCTGATAAGCCAAATATCATTTTTCCGTTTCCAAAGGAGAAGGTATCAAGGGAATTTAAGCTTGGAACAGATACATGGAAAGCAGGGGACTTAACCTTCAAGATTTATACACAAGTAGAATCAGTGCCAGAGCCGGGAGCGGATAAGGAGGATGAAATGAAAAAAATCCTTATGCCTGCTGTTCTCGCAGAATTGACAGTTGATAATACAAACGGAACAAAAGCAAGGCGGGCGTTTTTCGGCTATGAAGGCAGTGATCCGTACAGCTCGATGCGACGGCTCGATGATACGATGGACGGAATTGCTGGAATCTGCCAAGGCAGACTGACGGCAATCGCTGCAAGTAATGCAGACATGAAGTCAGCGATGCATTTCAGCATGGAAAATATCCTTACGACTCCAAATGAGGAAAATTGGACATTCGGCTTAGGTCCGCTCGGTGCCCTTGTCGCAGATGTGCCTGCAGGAGAGGTGAGGACATACCGGTTTGCTGTCTGCTTCTATCGCGGCGGCATTGTTACAGCAGGCATGGATACATCCTATTACTATACGAAGTATTTTGAAAATATTGAGTCTGTCGCCTCATTTGCCTTGGAGCATTTTGCTGAAATAGCCGAAAGAGCAGAAGCTGCAGACAATCGTCTGCTTACTGCTGATCATTTATCGGCAGACCAAAAGTTCATGCTGATTCACTCGATTCGCAGCTACTATGGTTCCACACAGTTCCTAATTGTTGACGACGAGCCGTTCTGGGTTGTCAACGAAGGGGAATACAGAATGATGAATACATTTGATTTAACGGTCGATCAGCTATTTTTTGAGCTGAAAATGAACCCATGGACAGTCAAAAATGAATTGGATATGTTTGTGCAGCGCTTCAGCTACGAGGATAAGGTTCGCTTCCCTGACAGCGATATCGAATATCCTGGCGGCATCAGCTTTACCCATGATATGGGTGTTGCTAATACTATTTCCCGTCCGCATTATTCTTCCTACGAGCTGTATGGGCTTGACGGCTGTTTTTCTCATATGACACATGAACAGCTCGTAAACTGGATATTATGTGCTGCTGTTTATGTAACACATACAAAGGATGAAGCATGGTTGAAGGCAAACATGTCGATTGTCGAGAGCTGCTTTGAAAGCTTGCTGAACAGGGATCATCCAATTCCTGAAAAGAGAAATGGTTTAATGGGACTTGATTCCTCCCGAGTTATGGGCGGAGCTGAAATAACGACATATGACAGCTTAGATGTTTCATTAGGGCAAGCAAGAAATAATATTTATCTCGCTGGGAAAGTCTGGGCCTCGTATGTCGCTCTTGAAAAGATATTCAGTGAACAAGGGCTGACAGAGCTTGCAGAGCAAGCAGGCATTCAAGCAGAAAAATGTGCCAATACAATTGTGGAGAATGTGACAGAAGAGGGCTACATTCCAGCAGTAATTGGAGAGGGCAATGATTCGAAGATAATTCCCGCAATTGAAGGGCTGATTTTCCCATACTTCACCAATTGCAAGGAAGCACTTGAAGAAACAGGAAGATTCGGTGCTTATATTCAAGCATTGAAAAAGCATTTGGAAACAGTGATGACAGAAGGAGTTTGTCTGTTTGCAGACGGCGGCTGGAAAATATCATCAACAAGCAGCAACTCATGGCTCAGCAAAATCTACTTAAGCCAATTCATCGCAAGAGAAATTCTCGGATGGCAATGGGATGAAACAGGGGCAAAAGCTGACGCTGCCCATGTTAAATGGCTGACACATCCGCAACTTTCCGTTTGGAGCTGGAGCGATCAAATCATCGCAGGAGAAATTGCTGGGAGCAAATATTATCCTCGTGGTGTAACAAGCATCCTTTGGCTTGCAGAAAGTAAGTAGAACAAAAAAGAGGTGAAACTATGTGGGCAAAGTCGATGGGTAAACTATTCATTGCATGTGAGTGGATCACGAAGGCAGCTTACCTTAATATCATTTGGATGGTGTATACAATAGCAGGTCTGCTTGTATTCGGTTTCATGCCTGCGACCACAGCTCTGTTTGCGGTGATAAGGAAATGGCTGCTAAGAGAAACAGATATACCTGTGTGGAGGACATTTCATACTATCTATAAACAGGAATTTATCAAAGCGAATCTATTAGGGCTTTTCCTGATGGTCATTTGTGCGATTCTTTGTTTGGATTATTGGTTTCTTCAATATACAGATGGCGTAATCAAAGGGATGATGACAGGTTTGCTGTTGCTGCTGTCAGCTGTTTTTCTCACACTGCTAGGATACTTTTTCCCTATTTTTGTCCATTATGACTTAAAGCTTGGCGACCATCTTAAATATGCCCTGCTCCTTGGGGCGTATCATCTTCACATCACACTACTCATGCTGGTTCTTACAATAGCGACAGTTTGTCTTTTGTTATATATGCCTGGGCTAATACCGTTTTACGGTGGAATTTCTATTGCGTGGATATGGATGGCAGGAGGGAGCTACAGCTTTAGGTTGATTGAGAAAAAAGGGGGGAAAGGACTGGCTGTTTAGGCAAGCATAAAAAAGCGTGAGCTACTTCGCTCACGCTTTTTTACTTAATTTCAAGCTGTGCTTTCAAAAACGCCTCTGCCGAAAAAGCTGATGCTCCAATTGCTGAAACTGGCATAATTGGATTAGAGAAATCAATTCTGATATCTGTCTGATTAAAGGGGGAAGTATATTGCTGGATGACTTCCTTTACTTTTGGTTCGAGCCATTGTTTACAGGAAGCGAGCCGATTTCCGATAATGATTTGTTCTGGATTGAAGGCATGAATGATATTAATAATCCCGAGAGCCAGGTTTTCACCTATTTCTGCTAATGTCTCAAGAACTTCTTTGTTTCCTTGTTTTGCAAGGCTGATGATATCATCCAAACCGTTTTCCTTTTTGAGGTTCTTGCTGTAATATTTTGACAGTAAAGCCTGTTCTGAAGCATAAAGCTCCCAGCAGCCTTTGTTGCCGCATGTACATTTAACACCATTTCTGTCAATTGTCATATGTCCGACTTCACCAGAATAGCCGGTAAATCCACTGTAAAGCTCGCCATTAATAATAATGCCAGCACCAATACCGATACCTGCGCTAATGTATATCAAGTTGTCAGCATGCTGACCAACTCCAAACCGTTTTTCTCCATAAGCACCAGTGTTCGCTTCGTTTTCAACAATAACTGGTATTTGAAAGATTCTCTCCAGTTCTGTTTGAAAAGGGATGTCGTGCCAGCCTAGGTTGGGTGCAAGTAAAAGTATGCCTTTTTTATCGACGATACCTGGTGTGCCTACTCCAATTCCAACAATATTGTAAGGGGAGGGAGGGGCAGCGCTTATTAAGGCCTTGATTATATTTACTACGCGGCTCATCGTATCTTCATAGGATATGTTTTTATACGATTCATTTTTATGGACAATAATATTGCCGCTCAAGTCTGTTAGTACGCCGAGGATGTAATTGACACCAAGGTCGATTCCAATTGTATGGCCAGCTCCATGATTAAAGTGGAGCATGACGGGGCGTCTGCCGCCGCTTGATTCGCCTGGACCAGATTCATTAATAAGTTTTTCTTCAATGAGCTCTGCTACAAGCGAGGAAACAGTGCCTTTATTAAGACCAGAACGCTGAGCAATATCTGCACGAGAGAGGGGAGCATGATTGATTATTTGCGAAAGTACAAGTGATTTGTTTTCTTTTTTAACGAGCTGTTGGTTCCAAGTGATTGGCATGAATGTATTTTAGCCCCCTTGATTTGAAAATAATATCCCCATTTTAACATTAATAGGGAAAAACAGTAATACAATTAAACTAAGTTTATCTAATAAACAAACAAAGTGCAATAAACTTAGTTTATTCAATAGACAAACTAAGTTTACGCTGATATAATAGCTTCATAGCTAACAAGAAGATAGAAAGAGAATGGAATATATGATTCTTCTTTTTCTTGTATTTTGTAAGCGGTATCAAAAAATGAATGTAATAGGGAGGCAGTTAACAATGGCGTATTTTGAAAACATTAATCAAATAAAGTATGAGGGTCCTACATCGAAAAATCCTTTTTCTTTTAAGTATTATAATCCAGAGGAAATCGTAAATGGCGCTTCCATGGAGGAGCAGCTCCGTTTCTCTGTTGCATACTGGCACACATTCACAGCGGACGGCACAGACCCGTTCGGAAGCGGTACAGCAATCCGCCCTTGGAATCACTTAAAAGGTCTTGATTTGGCAAAAGCTCGTGTTGAAGCAGCTTTTGAATTATTTGAAAAACTGAACGCTCCGTTTTTCTGCTTTCATGATTCTGATATTGCACCAGAAGGAAATACATTAAAAGAAACATATGATAATCTGGATCCAATTGTTGCGATGATTAAAGAATATATGAAAACAAGCAAAACAAAACTGCTTTGGAATACTGCTAATATGTTTACACACCCACGATATGTGCACGGTGCAGCAACTTCCAATAATGCGGATGTGTTTGCATACGCTGCAGCAAAAGTAAAAAAAGGTCTTGAAATCGGCAAGGAATTAGGTGCAGAAAACTATGTGTTCTGGGGTGGCCGCGAAGGGTATGACACATTGCTGAACACTGATATGAAATTAGAGCAAGACAACCTGGCTCGTTTCTTCCATATGGCCATTGATTATGCGAAGGAAATTGACTTTAATGTTCCGTTCCTTATTGAGCCGAAGCCAAAAGAGCCGACAAAGCATCAGTATGATTTTGATGTAGCGACAGGATTGGCATTCCTGCAGAAATATGATCTCAAAGATCACTTTAAGTTTAATATTGAAGCAAACCATGCGACGCTTGCCGGTCACACTTTCGAGCATGAATTGCGAGTGGCGAGAATAAACGGCATGCTTGGCTCTGTTGATGCCAATCAAGGGGATACACTGATTGGCTGGGATACAGACGAATTCCCAACTGATTTGTACAGCACGACTTTGGCAATGTATGAAATTTTAATGAATGGCGGACTTGGCAAAGGCGGCTTAAACTTTGATGCGAAGGTTCGCAGAGGTTCCTTTGAGGCAGAAGATCTTTTCCATGCCCATATTGCGGGAATGGATTCATTTGCTATCGGTCTTAAGGTGGCAAATAAGCTGATTGAGGACAGAGTGCTGGAAGACTTTATTGCCGATCGTTATGCAAGCTTTAATGAAGGAATTGGTCTTGATATTGTCGAAGGTAGAACGAATCTCCATAAATTAGAGCAATATGCGCTCACAGCTGGGGAAGTAACAAATAAATCAGGCCGTCAAGAGCGTTTAAAAGCGATTGTGAATCAATATTTACTGGAAACTTTATCAACTGTTCGCGTATAAAGGGAAAAATGTGCTGGGACTTATGTTGCCAGCACATTTTTTAAAAATACAAATGACATAATGAGGTGATTTTATGAAGTATTGCTTAGGAGTTGATTTAGGTACAAGTGCTGTGAAGATTTTGCTTGTAGATAAAGGGGGAAATGTTGTTCATGAAGTATCAAAATCTTATCCGCTTATTCATGAAAAATCGGGCTATAGTGAACAGGACCCAGAGGAATGGGTTCAGAAAACGCTTGCAGGTTTAACGGACATAATGGAAGTGTTTGAAGGCGAGAAAGAGGATATTGAAGGCATCAGCTTTTCAGGGCAAATGCATGGCCTTGTTTTGTTAAATGAGGAGAAGCACGTATTGCGGAACGCAATACTATGGAATGATACGAGAACGACAGAGCAGTGCCAAATTATTATTGACAAAGCCGGGGACAAATTGCTTGAGATCACAAAAAACCCAGCATTGGAAGGCTTTACCCTGCCTAAGCTGCTTTGGGTTAAGCAATATGAAAAAGAGATATTCAATAAAGCAGCTGTTTTCATGCTGCCAAAGGATTATTTGCGCTTTAGGCTGACTGGAAACATACATACAGAATACTCAGATGCAGCAGGCACCTTGCTTTTGGATATAAGTAAAAAGGAGTGGAGTACAGAGCTTTGTGAACTGTTCGGAATTGATAGCCGCCTTTGTCCGCCACTTGTAGAGTCACATGCCTTTGTTGGTACTGTTACGGCCGATGTTACGAAGAAAACAGGTTTATCCTGCAAAGTGTTCGCTGGTGGCGCTGACAATGCTTGTGGCGCGATTGGGGCAGGCATACTAGCAGATGGAAAAACACTTTGCAGCATCGGCACATCTGGTGTCGTTCTTTCCTACGAAGAAAAAGCAGACAAGGATTTTGAAGGTAAGGTACATTATTTCAATCATGGTGAGGAAAATGCCTACTATACGATGGGGGTAACATTGGCGGCAGGGCACAGCTTGAGCTGGTTTAAAGAAACGTTTGCTGAAAATATTGGGTTTGATGAACTGCTGGAAGACCTTAATAATGTTCCGATTGGGGCAAATGGATTGGTGTTTACTCCTTATTTGGCGGGAGAAAGAACGCCGCATCCTGATGCAGCAATTCGCGCCAGCTTTATTGGTATGGATGCTGCCCACAAACGGAGGGATTTTGTTCGTGCAGTGCTGGAAGGAATCACCTTCTCATTAAATGAGTCGATTGAAATATTTCGGGCGAACGGAAAGACAATCAACAAGATAATCTCGATTGGCGGCGGAGCCAAAAATGATGACTGGCTGCAGATGCAGGCAGATATCTTTAAGGCAAGCGTGCAAAAGCTATCAAGTGAACAGGGTCCTGGCATGGGTGCGGCAATGCTTGCAGCAGTTGGTGCGGGCTGGTTTCAGTCCCTTCAGGAATGCGCTGAAAAAATGCTGCAGCCTGTGAAGGAATTTGAGCCAATTCAAGAGAATGTTACACGGTATGAAGAGCTATATCGAATTTATCAAACGGTATATAGTCAAACAAAAACGCTGTCTGAGGAGTTATCACAGTTTCGAAAGTAATAAGACTTGGAGGCAGAAAAATGAAATATAGAAAGCTGGGGAACACAGGTTTAGAGGTAAGTGAAGTAAGTTTTGGGACTTGGGCGATTGGTGGCTCTTGGGGGCAAACAAATGATGTCGAAGCTCTTAAATCGCTTGATCTGGCAATAGGAGAAGGTGTGAATTTCTTTGATACAGCCGATGTCTATGGAAATGGACATAGTGAAGAGCTGCTTGCGAAGGCGACTAAGGGTAAGGAAAATGACATTCACATTGCGACGAAATTTTGCCGGAGCGGAGATATTCATTCAGCTGACACCTACACATATGAAAATGTTCAGACCTTTTGCGAAAACAGCTTGAGGCGCTTGAACAGAGAGGCTATCGACTTGTATCAGATTCATTGTCCGCCACTTGAAATCCTTCGGGATGGCCGTGTTTTTGAAGTTTTGGACCGTTTGAAAAAGGAAGGGAAAATTAAGCACTATGGCGTCAGTGTAGAAACAGTGGAAGAAGGATTAGTATGCCTCAATCATAAAAGTGTTGCTGCACTGCAAGTCATCTTTAATATCTTCCGTCAAAAGCCATTAGAAGCACTTTTGCCAAAAGCAAAGCAGAATGGCACCGGAATTTTGGTGCGCTTGCCTCTTGCGAGCGGGCTGTTAACAGGGAAATTTTCGCAAGGGCATCGTTTTGAACAGGACGATCATCGAGCATTTAATGAAAATGGCGAGTCTTTTAATATTGGCGAGACATTTGCTGGCCTTGGTTTTTCAAAGGGAGTTGAGCTGGCAGACGACCTTCGCTGGATTGCTAAAGGTCGCCAATCAATGGCATCCGCTTCTTTAAGATGGATACTTGATCATGAAGAGGTATCTTGTATCATCCCAGGTTTCAAAAATGAGCAGCAAGTAAAGGGTAACTTAGTGGCGTTGGAAGAGAGGTCCTTTTCTCCGGCAGAAATAACAAGGCTGCAGGAGTTTTATCAACAAAAAGTGAAAAACAGCATTAGGGGACCATATTAAAGCAAAAAAAGGGGCAGCCGCCCCTTTTTCTTTTTGTATAAATGGTTAGCTTGCTATTCGAGGACAATATCGGCAATGATTTCCCCTGCAGTAGTTGGTGCAACCTTCGCTGGCAGACCGAGAGCATGAATGGCCTTTATACCTTTTTCCTTTGCATAAGCAAAATCTGTTCCACCGGGCTTTGAGGCAAGATCAATAATGAAGGCTTGTGCTGACATGGCATCAATCAGGTCTTTTGTGACAACATGAAAGGGAACGGTATTAATACAAATGTTTTGCTGTGCGATCTCTTCAGATAATGCATGAAATATGATTGGCTTTAGGCCCATTTCCTGTACACGCGCTTTGTCAGCTGTTTCTCTTACGGCAACACTGACATTGGCACCGACATTTGCAAAAAGGCGGGCAACGGTCATACCAACCCTGCCAAAGCCTAATACTACTACATTGGCACCATGCATCGTATAGTCTGTTTCTTCTATGGCAATCTTTAATGTTCCTTCAGCAGTTGGGATCGAGTTCAAAATTGCGACATCATTGCGTGAAAAGATAGGGATGATGCTTCTGCCTGTTGTTTTTTTTATGTATTCCAGAAATGGGGTAATAATGCCTGAATAGATTTTGCAATACTCTTTTGTCTGCCGAAACATTTCCTCTGTTAAAAAAATTTCCTCACTTGCAAACTTGGATTCTGCTTTTCCATCAGTTGCAATACCAGGGATAGGCAAAAGGATTTTGTCCACACTGCTGAAATCGACTTCAGAAAGTCGTTGTTTGCTGACATTAACATACTCCAGCTGTATTTGATCAAAACCTGTTAAAATAATCTTTCCAGCTGTTTTGGCAAGCTTATCAATCACTTGAAGCTGGCGTTGATCACCGCCAATAATCAGGATTGTAGAGTTGTCAATCATCTTGGACCTCCTATATGAAAAATGTATTCTCTTTAATAATAGTAAACAATTATGATAAATAGTCCTGTTCTTATGGTAATATATATTTTCATAGAACAAAGGAAAATTGATACATATTTATAGGTATAAAGAATTTATTCCTCTAAAAGGATGAATTTTTTGTTATGATATAATTCGACGCAAATGGCAGTAACGCCTCTCATTAATTTAATCTTAATAAAACATTAATACTCATTATATATGTAACGAAACGGGAGTAATTTTTATGGAGAAAGCATCTATTGATTTTAAATCACTTAAACAAAAGTGCCTGGAAAATGGACTAAATCCAACTGCAATGACAGTTTTTTCGGAAAGGCTGAATAAAGAGGAATTACTTCAAAAGCATATGGAGTACCAGGAAATCTTGGATGTCGTTGTGTATTTTCTCGATAAATTCCTCGATTCTTTAAAGGAGATGCCGATTATCGCTTCTGTCTGTGATGCAGAGGGATATTTGCTGAGGAATCTTGGTCATGAACAGAGCATGCGGAATGCAGAAATAATCGGTATTGCTGAAGGTGTACTCTTTAAAGAAGAAGATTGTGGCATTGATGCCATTTCCTTGTCATTGAAGCATAAAAAAAGCGTTGAAATTGTTGGATATCAGCATTTTCATACACATCTTCATACGAAAGCCTGTTATGCAGTCCCTATTATGGATTGGACGGAGGATAAGGTTATTGGGACCATTTCCATTATGACAGAGCTTGAACATGCAAGCCCTCTGATGCTGACACTTCTGTCCACTGTGAATCAGACAATTGAAAGGGAAATCGATTTAATTAGGCAAAACCATGAGTTAAATATTTTGAACAAGATTATCATGGATACGACAAGGAATGGAATATTAGTAGCTGCCCAAAGTGGCAGGCTGCTTGATTTCAATGCATTTGCAGAACATATAACTGGATGGAAAAAAGAGGATATTGTCGGTGCGAGCATTTTGGATCTAAAGTATTTTGGAGAATATTTGCAGAATGTGCTTAACACGAAAAGACCTTATACAGATATTGAAATTTCCTTTACGAGAGAAAAGGATAATGAGACCCTTATTTTCTTGCTTGATTGCTTCCCAATCTTTCTGAACAACGGGACGCTTGTGGGTGCATTTGCTCAATTCAGGGATTTTACTGATCGCAAGAAAACAGAACAGCTTTTATTGAATTCAGAAAAGCTGACTGCTGTCGGACAGATGGCTGCAAGTGTTGCACACGAAATTCGGAATCCGCTCACTACGATACAAGGATTTATCCAGTACTTAGAAAATGACTTCAATAAAAAAGCCCATTATGACCTGATAATGTCTGAGTTAAAACGAATTAATTTTATTGTAGGGGAATTTTTAATTCTTTCTAAGCCGCATGCTGTTCATTTTGTTAAACAAGACTTGCAGAAGATTATGGATGAAACAGTTTCCTTGTTCCAGGCAAGTGCCAATATGAACAATATCTTAATGGAAAGAAATTATAACGAGGATAGTATACTACTCCAATGTGATGAAAACCAATTAAAGCAAGTTTTCATGAACGTTTTTAAAAACAGTGTGGAAGCAATGCCATATGGAGGAACGATCAAAATTCTTACAGATGTGACAGAGGAAAAGGAAGCAATTATTCAAATTGAGGATAATGGTATTGGTATGACCTCTGCGCAAATCAAAAAACTCGGACTTCCATTTTACACGACAAAGGATACGGGAACAGGATTAGGCTATATGGTGATATTCAAAATTATTGAACAGCATAAAGGTCATCTTCATATTGAGAGTGCTGTTAATCAAGGAACGACTATTGAAATTAGACTTCCGCTTGCAGATGAATAATGATAAATGAAAAGCCGCCGCAGATTTATTATAAATTTGCGGCGGCTTTGTTGTTAATATTTATATTTTTTTATAATGTCGTGTAGCTCATCTGCCATTACAGAGAGTGTATGGGAGGATGATGAAATCTCCTCCATTGCTGCAAGCTGTTCTTCTGTTGATGCAGCGACCTCTTCTGATGAGGCTGCATTGCTTTTGGCAATATCTGACACATCATAAGCTGTAGCTTCTACTTCCTTAACGACTACAAGCATTTCCTTAATTGTGTTAGATACGTCAGTCATTTTTGGTGATATTTCCTTCATGCTGGAAAGAATATCATCAAACTTTTCAATCGCATCCTCTGATACAGACAGACCACTTTGAACGTTGTCAACGACAGTAGCCATTTTTTGAACAGTGCTTTCTGTATCGTGCTGGATGGCTTTAATTAAATCTGAAATCTGACTTGCTGAGCTTTGGGACTGTTCAGCGAGTTTCCGGACTTCTTCAGCAACAACGGCAAAACCTTTGCCAGATTCTCCTGCTCTTGCAGCTTCGATGGCTGCATTTAATGCTAGAAGATTTGTCTGTTCTGCTATTGCTGTAATGACGTTTAAGATAGTCCCGATTTCTTTAGAGCGGTCATACAAGGAGTGAATGACTGTGTTTGAATCAAGTACTGATTCATGAATAAGATTCATTTGGTCAACAGTCAGCTTAACAGAACGGCCGCCTGTTTCCGCTTTTTCGGTTGTTTCTCTCGTCAGGTTGGAAACAGCAGTAGTGCTTTCAGAAATGGAAGCAGTCCCTGCCGAAATTCTGTTTAATGCAATGATATTTTCTTCCATTCCTGACGTTTGTTTTTCAGCACTTGCTGCAACCTCTTGAATTGCTTCAGCCACTTGTTCTGTTGCTTCGCTTGTCTGTACAGCACTTGCGTTAAGCTCTTCGGCTGAAGCAGCCACTTGAACGGCGTTATGCTCAACAGTTCCTAACAAACTTCTTAAGCTTGCCTGCATATCAATGAAGGATAAAGCAAGTTTGCCGATTTCATCGTTCGAATTCGTTTTAATATCTTCTGTTAAATCACCACTGCTGATTTTCTGTGCTGTTTTTTGGAGTGCTCTCACTCTGATAACAATCGATCTTACTATCACCATAACAATTGCCGCACCGATAACTACAGCTACAGCAATCACAAGGAAGGTAGTGTTTAATATTGGTGAAGCCGCTTCCTCTGTTTCTGATGAATACATAGTGCCGGCTATTTTCCAGCCTGTTAGCTCATTTGTCGTGTAATACATCACACTATCGTTGCCGTCAGCAGTATAGTTGATGATCCCGCTGTTTGCTTTGTAAAGCTCCTTATAATAGCTTTGCTCTGCCTTCGCACCAACTTCGCCTTTTGGATTCACGATAAAGAGCTGCTGTGCATCAAGTAAGATGGCATATCCATCATCACCGATATTCACACTACTAGCTGTGTCTGCCAGTCTTTTTATATTGATATCAATTGCCATAACGCCACTTCCGTCATTTAGCTTTTTCGTGACAGTAACAACCATATCTCCTGTGCTTGCATCTTGATAAGGACTTGTAACAACTACGTCATTATTATCCATTCCACCTTGATACCACGGTCTTTCTCTAGGGTCATAATCACTTGGCAGATCCGTTTCAGGATAAGAAATCATTCGTCCATCTGTAGTACCGATATAAATACTCTGTACTTCAGGATGTAATCCGATATATTGGGTGAACTTTTGGATGCCTTGTGAATTTTTGTCTCCGTCTTTAAACATGTCTGCAGTCAGTAAATCACTAAAAAAGTCTGCATCATGCACCTTTGGGGAAAGCGTATTGTCTATGTTTGAATTAAGCAGTTTAATATTTTCTTCGGCACTTTTTAATAAACTGTTTTCTAGTTCATTTTTAGCACTATTGTAGGAAAGGAAGCCCACTGCTATTGTTGGAATTAAAAGAATAATAGCAAAAGCTGTGTAAAGCTTTGCCCTTAGATTCCATGTGATGTTTAATTTTTTCATTGCTGCTTTCTCCTTAAGTTTAGTTTCAAGATAGCACAATGCCATTTATGGTGATTGCTATCTTATTAAGGTTTATTTCGGCATTGAAGGTGATAAATTAAAGCAGTTATTCTGAAAAAAAATATTATTGCTAAAATTATTGCAATGAAAATGCTTTATTTGTTATTACTTCAATATTATAGGGTCTGTATGACAGGAGGCTTTCGTTTTTTTATCTGGAAATTTTAAAATTTTAGGCTTGCAATTGGAAGGAAAAGGAGGTATATTGTTATTAACAAGTAATTTACGAATTACAAATTACTATTTGATAAGAGGGTTTAGCATGAAATATAAAACAGAAAAAGAAGCACTGGCAAATTATGATTCGGCTAAGTACCGAACGCCTGACGGCTATACTGCTGATATTGCCATTTTCACCATTGTATCAGAAAAAACAGAGGAAAAAGCACCGCCATCCATGACACTGAAGCTGTTGCTTATAAAGCGTGCTGAAACAGACCAAGAAGGAAATCCAAATATTGAGGGTGGAAAATGGGCTCTCCCTGGAGGATTTGTTGATGCGCTTAAGGAAGAAACGGCTTTAATGGCAGCCAAAAGAGAATTAAAGGAAGAAACAAATGTGGATGGTTTGCATATATTGCATTTTGGTGTATATGACAAATTTAAACGAGATCCTAGAGGCTGGATGATATCAAATGCTTTTTATGCAATCGTTCCAGAAGAAGATATAAAAAAGCGTCAGGCAAATGATGACGCAGCAGAAGTGGAGTTATTTGATGTAGAGGAGATACCAGCTTTAAACTTGGCGTTTGATCATCAAGAAATCATTAAAGATGGACTGCGCTTTATAAAGCGGGACATGATTACGACGACTGCAGCTAAAAACTTCTTGCCAAAGGAATTTACACTGTCAGAACTGCAGCGGGTACTGCTGACAGTTGGAGATGATCCAAGGATTTCGAATGATTCGGTCTTTTTCACGAAGGCACCAAAGCTTCCATTTATTGAAAAAGCACTCGACGTTGACGGGTCGCCTAAAAAGACAAAAAGAAATTCATTCAGACCATCTCAGCTATATGTTTTTAATGACTTTGAAATTATTGAATCCATTTATCATTAATGGGTGTAAAAGAAGGGAAAGACAAAAAGCTTTCCTCCTTCTTTTTAACTAAAGTAATTTGAAATTTGTAAATTACAAATAACAAAATTAATAGCCACAATATATTAATTAGGGAGGAATAATAAATGGCGAATAAGGCGTTAATAAATATTGACTATACTGTTGATTTTGCCTCAATTGACGGAAGGTTATCCTGCGGTGAGAAAGGGCAATTAATAGAAAAAGAAGTTACATCTATTACAGAGAAATTTATTCGAAATGGTGATTATACGGTTTTTGCGGTGGATGTGCATGAAGCGGAGGATACACTTCATCCAGAGCATGCATTATTTCCACCTCATAATATAAGGAACACAGCAGGCAGAAGTTTATTCGGCAGTTTGCGGGAGGTTTATGAAAGAAATAACCAGTTCAATCATATTTATTATTTAGATAAAACAAGATACTCAGCCTTTGCAGGGACAGATTTGGAGTTGAAGCTAAGAGAAAGAGGGATAACAGAGCTTCATCTTGTCGGCTTATGCACAGATATATGTGTGCTTCATACTGCGGTTGATGCATATAATAAAGGCTTTAGCCTCGTTATATATGAGGATGCGGTTGCCTCCTTCTCCCAAAAGGGGCATGAATGGGCAATTGAACACTTTAAGACAGTCTTAGGAGCGAAAATTATTCAGGGAAAAGGAGCAGATAAATAATGAGATATTCAGATGACAGCTTGATGCTGCACACAGACTTATATCAGATTAACATGGTAGAAACGTACTGGAAGGACAATGTTCATGAACGTAAGGCTGAGTTTGAAATGTATTTTCGCAAGCTTCCCTTCGGAAATGGATACGCTGTTTTTGCAGGACTTGAGCGAGTTATGGACATAATTGAGAGCTTTCATTTTTCAGAAACGGATATTGAGTATTTGCGAGAGGTTGGCTACTCAGAAGAGTTCTTGCGTTATCTGAGTGGAATTCGCTTTACTGGTGACATTCATTGTGTGAGAGAGGGAGAAATCGTGTTTGCTAATGAACCACTACTGAGGGTTGAGGCAACATTAGCAGAGGCACAGCTGTTAGAAACAATTCTCCTCAATATTGTAAACTATCAAACCTTAATTGCGACAAAGGCATCTCGTATTAAGATGGTAATTGGTGAAAACACGGCAATGGAGTTTGGTACGAGAAGAGCACATGAACTGGATGCCGCTTTGTGGGGAACGAGAGCTGCTTATATCGGCGGTTTTGCTGCAACCAGTAATGTAAGAGCAGGTAAGCTCTTTGACATTCCGATTGCAGGTACACATGCCCATGCGCTTGTGCAGGCATATCGTGATGAGTATAAAGCATTCAAGAGCTATGCAAGCAGCCATAAGGATTGTGTTTTTTTAGTCGATACGTATGACACTTTACGCTCAGGCGTGCCAAATGCAATCAAGGTTGCTAAGGAATTTGCCGGTCGCATTAACTTTAAGGCAATAAGACTGGATAGTGGTGATTTGGCATACTTATCAAAACGAGCAAGACAAATGCTCGATGAGGCTGGCTTTACAAATACAGAGATAATTGCGTCAAATGACTTAGATGAATATACCATCATGAATGTGAAAGCAGAGGGTGCGAGAATTGATGTATGGGGTATTGGTACAAAGCTGATCACCGCCTATGATCAAGCTGCACTTGGTGGTGTATATAAGCTTGTCAGTATTGAAGAAGATAATGGCGGAATGGCAGATACGATAAAAATCTCTGCTAATCCGGAAAAAGTAACGACGCCTGGTCAAAAAAGACTGTACCGCATCATTAATAAAGGAAACGGTCATGCAGAAGGGGATTATCTCGCGCTAGCTAGTGAGGATGTTACCCAGGAGCGCCTGAAAATGTTTCATCCTGTTCACACATATATCAGCAAGTTCGTCACAGATTACACTGCAAAAGAATTGCATGTGACAGCAATAAAGGCTGGGAAGAGCTGTTATGAATTGCCGTCCCTCCAAGAGATTCAAAGGTATGCAGCAGATAATCTAAAGCTGTTTTGGGACGAATATAAACGCATGCTCAATCCAGAGGAATATCCAGTTGATCTTAGCGAGGAATGCTGGAATAACAAAATGAAGCTTATTAAAGAAGTCCAAGAAGAAGTTGAAAAAAGCATGGGAAGGAGGTAATCAAAAATGGGGAAAATCGGTATATATGGCTCTTCGTTTGATCCGGTTACGAATGTGCATTTATGGACGGCAAGCACTGTTGCGCACCGCTGTAAGCTGGATAAAGTGATTTTTCTGCCGTGCTCAAGCAAACGACGGGATAAACAGCTTCATGTTGATGATAGCCATCGCTGGAAAATGCTTGAGTTAGCAATTGAAAACAACCCGAAGTTTACGGCAGATGAGTATGAAATGAAGGAAGAGGCGTGGAATATTTACACCTATAATACGCTTCGGCACTTTAAAGCAGTTTATCCTAATGATGATGTCTATTTTATTATGGGAGCAGATTTGCTTGTGGATATCGGGAAGGGGAAGTGGGCGAAGGGGGAAGAACTTATTGCCGAAAATAAGTTCATTGTTATGGCAAGAGATGGCATTGATATGCTAACGGCAATCAGTCACTCTCCTATATTGAGGAATAATGATGATGGCAGTACTTTTCATCTCCTTGATAAAGGACTGGCAATGGAGATAAGCTCCACCTATATTCGTGAGGAACTGGCAATGGGGGGAGAGCCGCGGTACTTATTGCCTGACGCTTGCTACAGTTATATTAAGGAGAACAAACTTTACAAATAGAGTAGTAGGGAGAGGAAAAGATGAGACAGCTACAAGGAGAAATTATTGAAACGCTTCATGTTCAGCCAAACATAGATCCAGCCATTGAATTTAGAAAAAGTGTGGATTTTTTAAAGGGGTATTTAACTAGAAATAAGGCATGTAAAGCACTAGTTTTGGGCCTGTCTGGCGGACAGGATTCAACACTTGCAGGCTTCATGTGTCAGACTGTTGTCAATGAATTGAACATGGAGCAGCATGAACAGACGTATGAGTTTATTGCAGTCCGTCTGCCATACGGTGTTCAGCTTGATGAACAGGATTGTCTTGATGCTATCGAGTTTATTAAGCCTTCAAGGGTAATAACAGTTAATATTCAAGCAAGTGTGGATGCAAGCTTTGCGTCTGTTCCCATTAAAAGGGGAGTGAAAGCAGACTTTCTTAAGGGAAATGTGAAAGCGAGGGAAAGAATGAAGGTTCAGTATGATATTGCTGGTGCATCAGACGGTCTTGTTGTGGGGACAGATCATGCTGCAGAGGCAGTGACAGGCTTTTTTACTAAATTCGGTGATGGTGCGGCAGATATTTTGCCACTGTATCGGCTAAATAAGCGGCAAGGCAAGCAAATTTTGAAACTGCTTGGCTGTCCGGAACATTTATATACAAAAACACCGACAGCTGATTTAGAGGATAATAAGCCGCAAATTCCCGATGAAACAGCGCTCGGCTTGCGTTATGAAGTGATTGACGATTACTTGGAAGGAAAAGAAGTAGATGCTGAATTTGCCGAGCGGATTGAAGCAAGATATATCGTGACAGAGCATAAGCGCTTAAGCCCTGTCACCATGTTTGATCAGTGGCAATAATTACAGAAACTTATTCGTAATGCCAGGTGGAGAAACTTCAAGCAGGCCAAGATTATTATTTGTTTTAATGATAAAGCCACTGTCCAGTGTTTCGTGTTGAATTCTTTCCTTCCAAATATAATCAGATGTTGGGTCACCTTCACATAGAAGAAAATCATGATCACAATAGCGGTGTGTGACATTTTTTTTGATAAGCTGATTACCTAATAAGAGCGAGCCTTTTAAAGCAACACTTGCAAGACCTCGAAAGGATTCATTTTTGATGGGGCTGCTCGTGTATTGATGAATCGTTCTGCTGCCATGAAACGGATGCTCTACCTCTGAATGAAGCGCAAATGCCATATGTGCATCACCAGATAGAATGATACATTCAGAGAGATTCCATTTTGCTAGCCAATTATGAAATTCATGGTATCCACGTCCATTGAATTTCCACCATTCTAAATCCAGTGTTTCCTGAAGATTTGGGATTTTGTTAGAGATTGGAAGGACGATTCTTTTTAAAAATGATTCGATAAGATCTACACCGTATAAAGGGGTTGCTGACAGCAGTATCAGCTTTTCTCCTTTTTTCCAGTTAGATGAATAAAGACTTTTTTCTAATTTTTGCCATGCTTCCCTTTTTATAAGGTTTGGACCCTTCGTCCGCTTGCTGAGATAGGAACCAATTAATTTTGTTTTTGTGTCAGGGTAGAAGCGCTGTGTTCGTGTATCAAGAACTAGCGTAACAGGAGTGGATGGTATCGTATAATGCCAATTGGAGAATAACCACATAGACGTGAGCCAATATTCATAGTCTTGTGTTTGGATACTGCTTCCTTTTATCCTTGCATGAATGGCAGCCAAAAATTGTTCAGAAAAGGTGTCAGGAGCATTGCCCCAACCTTGAAATGCCCAGTATGCAGTCAATCCATTAGCGACAACATGCCTGCCGAGCGGCGCGTTGCTAACCTTTTGCCTCCAATCAATGGAGATATTCCAATCATCTGTTATGTCATGATCATCAAAGATCATATAGACAGGCAGATTTGCCAGTAATCTGCGAATTTTGGGGACAGAATTTGCGAATTTAGTCAGTGAATTTGCTTGGTCTTCATATTCTTTACGTCTTGTTTCCAATGCTTTGTCAGTGTTTAACGTCTTATCCATATAATATTTATCCCGAGCTATCAGCTCATCAAATGTCAAAAATGAATTTGCTTCCTTTGCTGTTTCCCAAAGAGCTGGGCTCCAGCTTAACAAGTACATTGCTGCATATTCACCTAATGTAATCAGATGGTTGGCCGCTTTTGTCGAGGTAAAGCAGCATAATTCCTTCATCATTTCTGCACGACCATGCACTTGAGAAAAGGATATGTTATAGTCTGGTCCAAGTAAAATGGGTAATTCCTTATAAGCTTCTTTTTTGCCAATCAGCTTTTCACCAAGTAATTGTATAAATGGGGCAATTGGGTCTGCAACATCATCTGCGTAGATTTGGTCGCCTAACAGAAAAAGGGAGGAAGGTCTTTTCGTTAAATCAGACCAGCAGTCTGCAAGCATACTGTCACCTTTGGTGAGGGCATCCTCGCCGATGCCATGCAGCTTTTGACAGGATCCGTAAAGAAAGCTGGCAGATTCAGTCTCTGTTATGAAAAAGGACGGAAGAGGCAAATTGCCATAAACAATTGAGAGTGGATGATGGTTGTCTAGTAATTGATAGTCTGTCAAGCTCCATTCTTTAGATTTGTCGCTAAAGAAAACATTGTATCCAAGAAGCTGCTCTGTCGGAAAAGCTTCTTCATTAGGTGTTGCCTTCATTAAATAGATAAAGAGGTTTTCTCCCATTTTGGCAATTGTTGTTTCACAATTGCTGCTAACACATTCGAGGGAGAAGTTATCATTTGTTTGTTGGATATCATATACCACTGTTCGTGTATCAATTAACTTGCTTAATGCAATCCAGCAGTATATCTCCTTCTTTTCTGTTCTCCGCAAAATCGGTCCAGCTAATATGTCAGGAAAATTCATCGGTATCACCGTCCCGCACTTTTTACTCTAGGCTATTCACCTAGTGTGAAAAGTGTGAGGATACATGGGTGGGCTGAAAGGATGGCAGGAGACCCTGTCACCTTCCATCCGTAAATATTAATAAAAAGATGCGCTGTTGATGGCAGCATAAGTGCTAGCAGCAGTATTGGTTGTCGGTTTCCAATTTATTGGCGGAAGCGACGTTCCAGACAACTGAATGCTGTTTGGAAATGCTTCAGCACTTGTTTCAGAGTCTTCATTGCCAGCAGCACTGGCAGAATTGGTTTGCTCTTGCTTTGCCGCCTCTAACTCTGCGATAATGCTCTCAAATAAAGAAGTGATCTGCTCCTCTGATGCTGAACCTAAATCAAAGCTCGAAAGCTGATTCGTTGTATTTTCAGATAGTGAATCTGTAAGGATAGAATTCTTCTCATCATCCTCGTCATCCGTATTAAAGCTGCTGATAAGGTCAGCAAGAAATTGACTCATCTGTTCAACAGAATAGGTTTCGTCCATAACTGATGTCTCCGCAAAGTTTGGCGGTGGCACTGCGCCAAAAGGCATTGCTGTTCCCTGTGGTTTAGAATCCTCTAAAACTGTAGTGATTTGGTCAAATAGAGAGGTTATATCCTCCTCTGAGCTCTCGTTCAAGGTAAAGTCTGACAGCAGGTCACTTATTGTGTTGAAAGCAGTTTGCAGACCTTCAGGAAGAGTGGCATCTGTTGTGTTTCCGACTTTTTCTGCTTTTGCTTGCATATTTTCAAGAAAAGCTAGCTTTTGGTCTGTTGTTAATGAAGCATAGTCTGTTGTGTTGTTCACACCTGCAATTGTGTAAGCTGACGGCACATTACTCAGTTGACTGCTTGAGATAAGCATGTCCTGAAAAGATTGCTGGGAGCTGTCTTGCGTCGAAGCTGCTGCTTCTGATGCAGTCTTTTGTGCCCATTGTAAGTAGGCAACTGCAGTAGAATTACTAACTGATAATGACATAAAAAAAATTCCCTTCTATTAGAAATAGGCTCCGAAAAAGATAAACCGTATTAATAATAGAGGGGAAACCTTAAGAATTTCTTAAGTTACATCATCGTTCTATTAAACTACTGCATTTTGCTGCATGCGAAGCCGGTACTCCTTTGGAGAGCAGAGATTATGCCGTTTGAAAAGCTTATAAAATTGGGCAATATTGCTTATACCAACATCAAAGCTAATCTCCATAATACTTTTTTCACTTGTTAACAACAGCAGCTCCGCCTTTTTTATCCTTTTAAGATTCACGTAGTCAATAAAGGAAACTCCCATGCTCTTTTTGAAATATTTAATGAAATAATGATAGCTTAAGTTTAAGATGGCACATGCCTCCTCAACAAAAAGCTTATCCTTTAAATGGTCCTCAATATAATCGAGAACTGGCTTAAGGCGAGTGAAGGAATCGGCATCCGCAAATTTCAAGAGGTTTTCCTCGTCATTCCTAATTAAAAGAAGGAGAAGCTTCTTAATGGCTGCATTAATGGCAATTTCGTAACCCTTTTCCTTCTTTTGTGCCTCCATATAAATTTCAATAATGAGGTTGTAGACTTGCTTCTTTGTTGCATCATTCTGCTTAAATATATAATTCAAATGCTGAAGTGGTGTCGTAACCTCTGAAAAGCAGTGCAAATAAGGAAGTATGCTTTGGTCAAAATGCTTCAATAAATCTACTTGAAACACGATATACCTTAAATTCCCTTCAAACTGCTTACACGTCCTGTGGGGCTGGGAGGCACCCATAATATAGGTGTCGCCCTCGCCAATGACAGTCGATTGATACTGGTGCTGGATCGCCAAATTCCCTTCTATTATAGCCAGAAACTCAACTTCTTTATGGAAATGCCATGTTTCCTTTTCGATGGCAGCTGTGTATGCTGGTTCTTCATTGATTTCCCACACCTTTAAAGATAATAAAGGATTTTCATAGTGAACGACTTCATTAACTAGCTCTTCATATGTATTTTTAATCATGCGTTAAGACCCCCGACTCAAAATATACTGGCATCAGTCCATATGAAAATATATTTTTATATTTTTCATAAATGACACATTTGAATAAAAAGAAGCCAGTTTTGAGCATTTATTAAATCGCTTTCATTTTTTATAATGATACCATAAATCGATATTGGAGTGTGGGTAACTTGATAACTATCTGGAATGAAAATCGCCATGAAAAAATAAATTCTACTGTAGCGGAAATCTATCCGACAGGTATACACGGCTGTATTGAAAGTATTTTAAAAAATGCAGGCTTTGAAACAAAAACAGCAACACTGGATGAGCCGGAGCATGGGCTTACAGATGAAGTGCTTAATAATACAGAGGTTTTGATTTGGTGGGGCCATATTGCTCATGGAGAAGTAAAGGACGAAATTGTACAAAAGGTACAGCAACGTGTTCTTGATGGCATGGGATTGATTGTTCTTCACTCCGGTCATTTCTCTAAAATATTCAAATTGCTGATGGGAACAAGCTGTGATTTGAAGTGGAGAGAAGCGGACGACAAAGAAAGACTGTGGGTTGTAGCACCAAGCCATCCAATTGCAGAAGGGATTGGTGAATACATCGAAATAGAAAAAGAAGAGATGTATGGCGAGCATTTTGATATTCCTGCTCCAGATGAGCTGATTTTTACAAGCTGGTTTACAGGCGGAGAAGTGTTTAGAAGCGGCTGCACGTATACTCGAGGAAACGGCAAGATATTCTATTTCAGACCAGGACATGAAACATATCCTACATATCATCATAAAGACGTACAGCAGGTCATCGTTAATGCAGTGAAGTGGGCGAAGCCTGTAGCAAGAAACAGACCTGTGTATGGCAATAGTCAGGCGTTAGAAAATCCAACAGCAAACTAAACAATAATAGGGGGAAAATAGTTATGAGTACATTAAAGATCGGTGTTATTGGCTGCGGCAGTATTGCTCAGCATAGACATTTGCAGGAATATAGCTGGAATAAGGCAGTCGAGATTGTTGCTGTTTGTGATATTAACGAAGAGCGTGCACTTGAGATTGGTAAAGAGTACAGTGCAAAAGCTTATACAGATTATAAGGAACTGCTTGCTGACAAAGACATAGATGCAGTCAGTGTTTGTACACCGAACTATCTGCATGCACCCATCTCTATTGATGCACTTAATGCAGGTAAGCACGTTCTTTGTGAAAAGCCAATGGCAACTTCATCAGAAGAAGCAGCACAGATGATCGAGGCAGCGGAAAAGAACGGAAAGAAACTAATGATCGGTCATAACCAACGCTTCGTTAAATCCCATCAAAAAGCTCGTGAACTTATCCAATCTGGTGCAGTGGGCAAAATTTACAGCTTCCGGTCTGCATTTGGACATGGCGGACCTGAACAATGGAGTGTGGACGGCAAGGAAAGCTGGTTCTTCCAAAAGGAGAAGGCATTTATCGGGGCAATGGGAGACTTAGGTGTTCATAAAACAGACCTGCTTCGCTATGTGCTTGGAGAAGAGTTCGTTGAAGTAGGCGCATTTGTAGAAACGAATGCGAAGGACTTTGCGGATGTTGACGATAACGCTGTATGTGTTCTTAAAACAGAAAGCGGCATCATTGGGACATTGGCGGCAAGCTGGGCTTACACAAGCAAAGAGGATAACTCTACGGTTATTTACGGTGAAAAGGCAATTCTTAGACTAGAGGATCACCCGCAATATTCATTGATTGTACAATATGCGACAGGTGAAATAGTAAACTATGAACTTGGCAAAATCCAATCAAACGATGCTGGCGGCCAAGACGCAACAGGTGTCATTGATCACTTTGTATCTTCCATCGTGTCTGACACAGAGCCTTTAATCACAGGAGCAGAGGGGAAAAAATCTCTTGAGGTTATATTAGGTGCAATCAAATCAAATGAAACGAAGCAAATTGCGAAAATTAACAAATAGATTATGAATGAATAAAAGGGGAGAATAGCTATGAAACTAGGAGTCTTTACAGTTCTGTTTTCGGATAAAAATTTCGAGGAAATGCTTGATGCGGTTAAAGAGGCTGGCCTCCAGGCTGTTGAAATCGGGACAGGAGGTTATCCAGGCAATGCCCACTGTGATTTGGACGGCTTGCTGGAGAACGAAGAAAAGAGACAGGATTACTTGCAGCAGGTAGAGAAGCGGGGCTTGATGATCAGTGCATTCAGCTGTCATGGAAACCCGATTTCACCTGAAAAGGACTTTGCTTTAGAATCACACGAAACATTGATGAAAACAATTAAGCTTGCTTCTCTTATGAATGTGCCTGTTGTAAATTGTTTTTCTGGGACAGCTGGTGATCATGAAGGAGCAAAATTCCCGAATTGGCCTGTAACCCCATGGCCAACAGAATACAGTGATGTGAAAACATGGCAATGGGAGGAAAAGCTTATTCCGTATTGGAAGGAAGTTGGCCAATATGCGAGCGAGCATGGCGTGAAGATCGGTCTTGAGCTGCATGGCGGATTTTTGGTTCACACACCATATACCTTGCTGAAGCTAAGGGAAGAAACAAGTGACGCAATTGGGGCCAATCTTGATCCAAGTCATTTATGGTGGCAAGGAATTGATCCTGTTGGAGCAATTAAAATATTGGCAAAGGCAAATGCCATTCATCATTTTCATGCAAAGGATACTTATATTGACCAGGATAATGCCAATATGTATGGCTTAACAGATATGCAGCCATACGGCAATGTTCAAACAAGAGCATGGACTTTCCGTTCAGTAGGCTGCGGGCACAGTGCATCCGAATGGTCTGATATGATGAGTGCATTACGAACATACGGCTATGACTATGTTGTCAGCATTGAACACGAGGATCCGCTAATGTCTATCCGAGAAGGACTGGCAAGAGCTGTATCAACACTTAAGTCAGTAGTTATTGAAGAAGCTCCATCTCAAATGTGGTGGGCATAATTAAGGAGGATGTTAAGTATGACTTCATATAAAGTAGGAATCGTAGGGTGCGGCAATATATTTCCGATGCATGCTCAATCAATAATAACAAGAGAGGATGCAAAGCTTGTCGCTGTATGTGATGTTAAAAAGGACAGAGCAGACGCAAAAGCAGCAATTTATAATTGTGCATCATACACAGATTATGAGGAAATGTTTAACAGCGAGCAGCTTGATGTTATCCATATTTGCCTGCCTCATCATTTACATGCACCTGTTGCGATTGCAGCAGCAAAAAGAAAGATTCATGTTTTGACAGAAAAGCCGATGTCAATCGCATTTGACGATGCTCGGGAAATGGTTGAAACAGCAAAAGAAAATGATACAACATTAGGAGTCATTTTCCAAAATCGCTATAATCCAGGCTCCCAGCTTATTAAAAACATGCTAGTGAATGGAGAACTGGGGGCAATTAAATCAGGAAAACTGTCTGTAACATGGGACCGTTCTGATGAATATTACTTAAAAAGCGATTGGAAAGGCACATGGGAAAAAGAAGGCGGCGGTGTGATCATCGATCAGGCTATCCACACGTTGGACTTAATGAGATGGTTCGTTGACAGTGACATTAAATATGTCGATGCTACAATCAGCAACCGTGCCCATGAAATTATTGAAGTAGAGGACTCGGCAGAAGGCGTTATCTCTTTCCAAAACGGAGTAGTATCAGCCTTCCATGCAATTAACTACTACACATATGATGCACCTGTTGAAATTGAACTGCATTGTGAACAAGGAATTGCAAAGATGGTCGCAGACCGTGCGACTGTCAGGTTAATGGATGGAAGAGAATTCATCGCAGACAATAATCCACAGGAAACCTTCCATTATGACAATGGGGCAAAGGGATACTGGGGTGTAAGCCATGTGAAGCAAATCAATAATTTCTATGAGTCATTGAAATCCGGAGCAGCACCTGATGTTACGGGCGAGGATGCATTAAAAACACAGAAAATGATCTGTGCTATCTATGAATCTGGCAAGAAAAGAGAAAGAGTTACTTTCCACGAAAATGCACAGGAAGAAATGGCTTAATACTAAAACCTTTGTGGGACTATTTCCGCAAAGGTTTTTCCATTAAATTAAAAA
Source organism: Niallia circulans (assembly GCF_007273535.1). NCBI lineage: Bacteria > Bacillati > Bacillota > Bacilli > Caryophanales > Bacillaceae > Niallia > Niallia circulans. The sequence continues at coordinate 3,783,830 of NZ_RIBP01000004.1, read as the reverse complement.
ACCTCTTTACAAATCGTAATAGTTACGATTAATATGAATAAGGGAAAAAGATCAGGTTATCGATATAACACATAAATCGTAATAATTACGCTTTGAAGAAAGAAGGAATTAAATTGAATGAACGGATAGGAGTGACTGTACTCAGTGGTTATCTGGGGTCAGGAAAAACGACCTTGTTAAATCATATTTTAACAAGTAAGCATAGTGAAAGGATTGCCGTTATCGTCAATGATATGAGCGAGGTGAATATCGACGGTAAACTTATTAAGCAAGGTGGATTCACAAGAACGGATGAAAGGCTTGTCGAAATGCAGAATGGCTGTATCTGCTGCACATTAAGAGCGGATTTGCTATTGGAGGTAAAGAAGCTTGCAGAGGATGGCGAAATCGACCATATTTTAATTGAATCCTCAGGCATTAGTGAACCTGTTCCTGTCGCACAGACGTTTACATATATGGATGAAGAGACAGGAATTGATTTAGCAGCTATTTGCAAAATCAATGCAATGATAACAGTGGTGGATGCCAATAGATTCTGGCATGATTATGGGTCTGGAGAAACGTTAATAGACAGACATATCGGCAGAGATGACCATGATGATCGCGAAATAGCCGATCTGCTGATTGACCAAATTGAGTTTGCAAACATCATTATTTTGAATAAGATGGATCTTGTTCCAGAGCAATCGGTTTCTGAATTGCAGCAGGTGTTAAAAAAACTCAATCCAGATGCAGCTATTCATACAACAAAGTTCAGCAAGCTTTCATTAGAGCATATATGGGACAAAAATGTGTTTAACTTAGATGAAGCAAGTCAAGCAGCTGGCTGGATAAAGGAGCTGCAAGAGGAGCATATCCCAGAAACAGAGGAGTATGGCATTTCTTCCTTTTTATACAAAAAAGCAAAACCATTTCATCCAGGGCGATTGATGGAGTGGCTAGAAAATTGGCCGTCTGTAATAATCAGAGCAAAGGGTTTCTTTTGGCTGGCGACAAGAAATGATGATATTGGCTTGCTTTCTCAAGCCGGTTCATCTGTATCCATTCAAGGAGCAGGGAAATGGATTGCCTGTCTTCCAGATGAGCAGAGGAATGAAGTCCTGGCAGAAGAGCCAGAAGTTCAGGAAAGTTGGCATGAAACATGGGGTGACAGGCAAACAGAATTAGTATTTATTGGTCTTAATATGGATAAACACGCAATTCAGAGTGAGCTGGATGGCTGTCTGTTAACAGATCAAGAAATGAAGAGTGACTGGCAGACATTCCAAGACCCATTGCCATTGTATATATAGAACTTGGTTTAAGGTTTAAATCGTAATCATTACAATTTATAAAATGAATAGTAGATATCGGGAGAGAAGAGAGTATGAAAAAAACTAAATGGGGCATTGTACTTGCAGCAGCAGTAACATTGCTGTCAGGCTGTGGCGCACAAGACGTCCAAACAAATAATGATGGGGATAAGCAGCTGAAAATTATGACAAGCTTTTATCCAATGTATGAATTTACGAAACAAATTGCAGGAAATCAAGCTGATGTGGAGCTGCTGATTCCGTCATCAACAGAACCGCATGATTGGGAACCAACTCCGAAGGATATAAAAAAAGTGCATGATGCAGATTTGTTTATTTACAACAGTGAGTATATGGAGACATTTGTCCCAACAATCGAAGCGGCAGCAGAGGATGAAGGCACAGTCTTTGTAGAAGCGAGTCAGGGAATTGCACTTATGGAAGGATTGGAAGAAGAGGAAGAACATCATGATGAGGAGGAAGAGCATCATCATGATCATAGTCATGAAATGGATCCGCATGTCTGGCTGAGCCCAGCATTGGCAATGAAAGAAGTCGAGACAATCACAGCTAGTCTGATTGAGTCAGATCCAACGCATGAAGACGAATATAAAAACAATAGTGAGTCGTACTTAAAGGAGCTTTCAGCGCTTGATAGTGAGTATAAGGAGAAGCTTGCATTAGTCTCGAAAAAGGAAATGATTACACAGCACGCAGCATTTGGTTATTTGGCACACGACTATGGTCTTGAACAAATTGCCATTGCAGGGCTGTCACCAGAGCAGGAGCCATCGGCAGCGAAGCTTGCTGAATTAAAAACATTCGCAAGTGAGCATGATATTAACGTTATCTATTTTGAAGAGGCGGCATCACCTAAGGTTGCAGAGACACTGGCAAATGAAATAGATGCGAAAACGACCGTTTTAAATACACTAGAATTAGTTAATGAGGAAGATCAAAAGAACGGACTCGATTACATTTCAATCATGAAAAATAATTTGAATGCAATTGTCCAAGCACAGTCTGAATAAACATAAAAGAGGATGCCATTATTTAGGTATCCTCTTTATCTGTGCAAAAGAGCTTTATCCCTAAAACCATTCGTTTTCAATTTTTGTAAATGGCTAAAAAGCAATTGCAAATAGTGTGAGAGAATGCTAGTATTGGGGCAAACAACAGATTGAAAGCGTTTAATAATATTGAACAGCTGGAAATATACATAAGTGATCGCTACTAATGTGAGGGGAAAGAGGTAGGTCTTTCGTGAATAAAAATGATCTTTTGCTGTTCATCGGTGACAGCATAACAGAAGCAGGCAGATATGAAGACCCAGAGCAGATTGGTAACAGTTATGTTCGGTATGTAAGAGATTTTCTTGCGATAAATAAGCCAGAGATCCTCCCGCAAATTATTAATAAGGGTATTGGCGGAAACAGAGTTCCTGATTTAGCAGAGCGGTGGAAACAGGATGTCTTGGATTTAAAGCCAGATTATGTGTCGATATCAATCGGTATAAATGATGTATGGCGACAGCTTGATTCGCCTCAGCAAGAAGCAATGTCACACGACCATTTTAAGGCGATATACGCAGATTTGATAGAGCAGGTTCATACACATACAAGTGCCAAAGTTATTTTAATGGAGCCGACAGTTATTCAGGAGGATGTGAATGCACAAGGAAACAAACTGTTAAAGCCTTATGTGGCTGCAATACAGGAACTGGCTGCAGAGTCTAATTCCTTGTTGGTGCCAACACATCAAGCATTTATTGCCTATTTAAATACGCCAGACTGCCAAGTACTAACAACAGATGGTGTTCATATGAACACCATCGGAAATATGCTGATGGCGCAAACCTGGCTTCAAGCTTTTTTAAATAAAAAGTAAAGGGGAAAGAAAATGGGATATCAAGCAAGTGAGACTCGGTATGAATCAATGAAATATAATCGCACAGGAAATTCAGGGCTGCTGCTTCCGGCTATCTCTTTAGGACTTTGGCATAATTTCGGTGGTGTGGATACATATGAAAACGGAAGGGCGATTCTAAGAAGAGCGTTTGATCTAGGGATTACCCATTTTGATTTGGCCAATAATTATGGACCACCGCCAGGATCTGCAGAAGAAATGTTTGGGAAAATGCTGCAAGCTGATTTCGCCCCATATCGGGATGAAATGGTAATTTCCACTAAGGCTGGCTATCATATGTGGCCAGGACCATACGGAGACTGGGGCTCTAAGAAATATCTTGTATCGAGCCTTGACCAAAGCTTGAAAAGAATGGGACTTGATTATGTGGATGTTTTTTATTCACATCGTCCAGATCCTTTTACTCCTTTAGAAGAGACAATGGCGGCACTTGACCTCGTTGTTAAGCAAGGGAAGGCTTTATATGTCGGAGTCTCCAATTACAGTGCGGAACAGACCTCAGCAGCGATTGAAATTTTGAATCGACTTGGTACTCCGCTGTTAATCCATCAGCCGAAATATTCCCTATTAGAGCGTTGGGTAGAGGATGGCCTGCAGGACGTTTTAGAGCAAAATGGTGTTGGCTCGATTGCGTTTTGCCCATTGGCTCAAGGCCTGTTGACAAGCAAATACGCTCATGGAATTCCAGAAGATTCAAGAGCAAAAAAACCGTCCAGCTTCCTGAATGAAGCACAGGTGACGCAAGACGTGATTAATCGTGTTAAAAAGCTTAACGAAATTGCAGCAAACCGGGGTCAAAGCCTCGCACAGATGTCGCTAGCTTGGGTGCTGCGCAATGGAAAAGTAACTTCCGCGTTAATTGGTGCAAGCAGAGTGAGCCAAGTGGAAGAAAATGTGGCTGCATTGAATAACCTGGAATTTTCTAATGAAGAGCTTTCCAGTATTGATAATATATTGACGGATTCGATATAACACTGTAAAACATTGCTGTCCAAAAGATGGCAATGTTTGTTTTGTTAAGATAAATACGATGTAATTAATGAGAACAGGAGAGGGAATTATGAAAGAGAAGCTTTTATTTGTTTGGAAAATCCCATCGTTTCCAATCCTATTTTTAGCCAACTTTATCTTTGGATTGTCCATGTCGTTTTTTGCCCCATTCTCCTCCCTTTTCGGGATAGATGAAGTTGGAATGAGTAATATCGGCTTTGGACTGTTTATGACGATTATGGCAATTGGCGGTGTTGTCATTAGCACAATCATAGCCAAAAAATCAGATATGCAATTAAGCAGAAAGAAAATCCTTATTTTTACAAGTCTAACAGGGATGCTTGGCTATATTGGCTTTGCCTTTATTCGTGATTACGTGTTACTAGCGATTGTTGCTTTTGTTTTGTTAGGCTCTGCTGCTGCCTCTGTACCACAGCTGTGGGCATATGCAAGAGAGGCGCTGCACCATGCAAATGTTCCTAAAGAGCAAGCACCATTTATTATGAATGTTTTTCGGATGTTCTTTGCCCTTTCCTGGACGGTTGGTCCTGCTGTAGCTGCATGGTTGCTTGCGGCAATTGGCTTTAAAGGCTTGTTTTTATTTGTGGCAGCAAGCTATGGAATAGGATTATTCGTCATCTTATTCTTCTTAAAGGATATTCCAAAGATAGCTCCTGTGAGAAAGGGTGTCTCAACAGGCGTGGCATCCTATGTCCGCAAGCCCCATATATTTGGAAATCTCGCTGCAGCAATGCTTTTAGCTGCCGCAACCTCCATTCATATGCTGAATGCACCACAGTTTGTTACAAAGGTGCTTGGCGGCAGCGAGCTGGATGTTGGGTTGATTTTCAGTGTGCCGCCGATTTTCGAAGTACCGATGATGATTGCAGTTGGAATGCTGGCAACCAAGCTGGATAATGGATTGCTTATAAGAATTGGCTTTGCTATTGCTGCCATTTATTTTTCGTTATTCTTTTTTGTTAACGAGCCTTGGCAAATATATCCGCTGCAAATACTAAGTGCAGCACAGGTTTCTATTACATCAGGAATTGCCATTTCCTATTTCCAAGATTTCATTCCACAAGCACAAGGGACAGCAACAACCCTTTATATGAACTCGACTCAAATTGGCAACACTGTGGGCTATTTAATGTTCGGTGTATTAGCAGAAGCAATGAACTATGGCAATGTAATAATTATTTACGCCATTTTCGCAATCATTGCCCTAGTTTGCCTGATTCTCTTCGGAAAAGAAAAACACAGTACCAACAAATCAGCAACCCTCGGAATGGATTAGCGATTTTTTTATATCTCATTTTGGCATGATATTTTTAACTCATTTTCTAAATTTACGGTATTTTTTACAAACTACAGAAGAATCAACTAAAACCATTTACCATACGTAAATGGTTTTTTACTATGTAAATCATAGTAAAAATAAGCAAATATGTATAAAATAAAAGAATCATTCAGAGTTATCCTCAAGCAAGGAGGAAAAAAAGTTGGAAGCACGAAAAGAAAAAGCAAAGAAGCAGGTGAAAAAGCAGCATATACTGCTTGCGGCCATGCTGCAGCAAATCTTAAACGTATCGCTGATTTTGCTTGCAATCACATTAAGTGTGCTGTTATGTAAGGAGATTATTTATTTTATCGCATATGCAGTCGAGCTTCAGCAGGCAAGCAACAATTATGAACTGCTTGAAAGAATATTAGTGTTCTTTTTGTATTTTGAATTTATTGCACTAATTGTTAAGTATTTTCAAGAGAGCTATCATTTCCCACTAAGGTATTTTTTGTATATCGGAATTACTGCAATGGTTAGGCTTATCATTGTCTATCACGATAATCCATTGCACACTCTTTTATATACTTGTGCTATTCTTGTATTAGTGCTCAGCTATTATATAATTTCAGCAGCAGCATCAAGGAAGCATTAGTGTTTAGACGTTGAACGCTTTTAAAAGGGGAGAGTGCAAATGAATGATTCACTTCAAGCTATTGAATATGAAGTGGCATTACTTGTTCGTTTAATTACAGCAAATAACCCAAAACTCGGGAGTTTGGACCGATCAGAATACTTAATATTAAGTGAATTACAAAGTAAGGGACCGATCGGAATAAATGAAATTGCGCATCAGCTGCTGCTGAATATCTCAACAGCGAGCAGACAAGTTAGTAATCTTGAAACAAAATCCTATGTTAAAAGATACCCTGATGCAAACAATGGCCGGATTAGCTTAATAGAAATTACAAAGAGTGGGCTAGAAGTGCTCGAACGTGTGCAAAAGGCCCGCTACACTGTATATGGAGAGATACTAAAGAATTGGAAACAGGAAGATATTGAACAATTGGACAAGTTAATGAACCGCCTTAATGCAGATTTTAAGCGTTGGGGACAAGGGTGAAAAGAGATTCTTAAGGAGTCTCTTTTTTTAGTTTTAAAAAAGAAAACATATTGTGTTTTGGTTTATATGTTGTATAATACAACTTGTTATATACAATATAAAATTCACAAGGAAAGGGGGAGGGAAGATGAGTCAGCAAATTCATACTTCTGCATCTGAATCAGAAAAGGTTGCAGTACCTCAGTATTTGATTATCTCGATCCTGACAATCTTCGCAATCGGATCACAGTACTTTTCCAATCTTTCCTATATATTAAATCAAGGGGTTATTCAAAATGGCTTGCAGCTTGGCTCCAATTCCTTATTGTTGCCGTCTACCTTGTCTAATCTCGGTTTTGCATTCGGTGTACCACTTGGACCTGTTTTAACAAGAAAACTTGGTTTGCGCAAAAACTATTTGCTTTTCATAAGTGTTTTTCTGGTTGGTTCCGTTATTGCGGTATTCTCTGAGGATTTGCAGTTTTTGATACTAGCAAAAATTATTCAAGGAATAAGCGCAGGCTTTTTATTTTTGACGATTTTGCCAGCAAGCCTTAAATCGTTTCCAAACAAAATCAGGAATACGTTTTTGCTTATGGTTATTACAGGGCTGTTTGGAGCTAGTGCTTTAGGTGCTTTATTTGGTGCATTGTCCTTAGAAGCAGATGCGTGGCGCTGGTTGTTTATTCTTAATGTCACAGCTGCTGTTATTTGTTTAATAGTTGGTTTTATCGGCTTACCTAAGCTTGAGCAGCAAGAGGAGCGTTTTTCCTTAGATAAAACAGGGATATTTCTGTGGACGGTAATGATGCTTGTCTTAGCCATTCCATTATGTAATTTAGTTCAGAAGGGCTTCACATCCACATATGTATGGCCGTTTTTAGTTGTTGCTTCTGTGCTTCTACTATTATTTATTATTGTGGACAGAAAGGCAGAAACACCGTTAGTGCCATTTAAAACACTTAAGGCATCGAAACCAATATCAGGCACAATAATGGCAGTAGCTTCCCATTTAGCATTAGTATTTGCTATTGCTGGAATTAATGGATTCTTACGTAATAATCTTGATTTGCCGTTTATGTATTTATCTCATTTTTATTTTTGGTTCTTCGTCGGTATTGTCGTAACAGCCATTTTGAAAACGGTTCTGTACGATAAGCTTGGCGCTGGTATATTAGGCATCATTGGGTCAATAGCAGTCATTTACGTAAGCTATCAATGGAGAACAATTGACTCTGCGGTTACATTACATGAACTTTATTTTCAAGTAGCTTGTCTTGGTGCTGGTGTGAGTATGGTTCTTGTGGGTGGTGCATTAGGAACAGCTCTTGCAGGGGACATTCATCAGGCTTCCATGCGATCTGTTACACTGCATTCGATTCGGAATTTTGTTGGTGCGATTATTTCACCGGTTCTTGCTTGGTTTTTAACGACAGTTAATGCCAGCAATTATGAAAAAATCCGCTGGAGTCTGCAAAGTGACAGCACAGAATTCAAACAGGAAATGGCAGTCTGGACTAGGAATTTAATGGAGCAAGGAAATTCGGCAGCAAATGCTAAATCGTTGGCATCCTATGAGCTGATTGTTCATACAAAAAAAGCGGCTATTCTTGGAGCGTACCATAATTTGTTTACCATTTTGCTTGTGTTAGGTGTAATCATGCTGCTTGCTTCTGTCGGGAAAACGGCAACAGGTAAAGGGCGTTCACTTGTTCAAAAACAACCAAAGCCAGTACAAAAACAAACATAAATAATACATTATAAAATGAAGCATAGGAGAGAAATAAATGAGCAAAGGAAAAATATTAATAATAAACTTCATTGGCCTTGTGGTCGTGTTAGGTCTTATTGTCACTGGAGTATACATGTACTATCAACATAAAAACTATGTAAAAACAGATGATGCCGTCGTTTCAGCAGATATTACCGAAATAGCTGCACCAACATCAGGTATTCTTACTGAATGGAAGGGCAGTGCAGGAAAAGATATAAAAGTAAACCAAGCAGTAGGGAATGTAAGTGATGGAAAAGCAGCACATGAAATCGACAGTATAGCTGCGGGAACAATCATTAAAAATGAAGCAAAGGCAAACGAACTAGTACAGGCAGGGCAGGTGCTCGCACAAACGGCAGACATGGATCATATGTATGTGCTTGCAAATATAAAGGAAACCGAATTGAACGACATTGAAATTGGTGACAATGTTGATATAACAGTCGACGGTGATTCAAATGTAACGTTTGATGGGAAGGTAGAAGATATCAGTTATGCAACAAACTCTGTCTTTTCTGCACTACCATCACAAAACGCAACTGGAAACTACACTAAAGTAACCCAGAAGGTTCAAGTGAAAATTTCGATTCAAAACCCAACGAAAAAAGTGCTTCTCGGTATGAATGCAGAAGTGAAAATATCAATCTGATTAAAAAGGACAATTCCTGATGCAGGAGTTGTCCTTTTCACTTTATTAATTAACTTGAGCTTCCCTGTCATGGCTTGGTATGATAAAAGGAGAATAAAGAAAGAGAGTTATCTTCATATGAGTATGCGTCTAAGAGATTGGGACCAGAATTTAAAGATTCGCCTTGCAGGAGAATCTGTTGTTAATATTACATTTTGGATGTTTTTTCCGTTTTTATCTATTTATTTTACGGAAGCCTTTGGCAAAACAACTGCCGGAATGCTGCTGATACTTTCACAAGTGTTTTCTTGTGCCGCAAACTTGCTTGGGGGATATTATGCAGATAAATATGGCCGCAAGAAAATGATGGTGCTGTCCGCTTTTGTTCAAGGTGCAGCTTTCACTGTTTTTGCCGTTTCAAGCTCGCAGTGGTTTGATTCTCCATTGCTTGGGTTTCTTTGTTTTACTGTTGTTAGCATGTTTGGTGCTGTTTACTGGCCGGCAAGCCAGGCGATGATTGCAGATGTCGTAGGAGAAAAGGATCGCAGCGACGTTTTTGCGATTTTTTATACTTCCACAAATATTGCAGTCGTAATTGGACCGATTATTGGAGGCATCTTTTTTGCAGACTACCGTTTCACATTGCTGTTAATGGCAGGTGTTTTAAATCTTGTTCTTGGTTTAGTGCTTCAATACATGGTGAAAGAAACAGCTCCAGTTGAAAAGAAAGAGGAGAGCTCCCAAAACAAAAACTGGTCTTCTGTGCTTGGTGATCAACTGAAGGATTACAGAATAATTATGAATGACCGGGTTTTTCTCCTGTTTATCATCGCAGGTGTTCTTGTTGGACAAACCTTTATGCAGCTTGACCTGTTGTTCCCTGTTTATATCAACGAAGTGGTGACAAACCAGCCACTGTTGAAAATCGGAGACTGGTCCTATGTTGTTGAAAATACACAGGCGTTCGGACTTGTGCTCGCAGAAAATGGCTTGCTTGTTGCAATCTTTACAATTGTTGTGACAAGGTGGATGGGCAAATACAAGGAACGAAACGTATTTATTATTTCCTCGTTCACATACGCTGTTTCTGTTTTACTATTCAGTCAAACCTCGTGGATATGGGGGCTGCTGTTTGCTATGCTTGTGTTCACATTGGCAGAACTCATGACAGCAGGACTACAGCAAGGCTTTATTTCTGAGCTTGCGCCTGCAGACAAAAGAGGGAAATACTTTGCTGCTGCTAGTCTGCGCTACACGTTCTCAAAGGTGATTGCACCAGTGTCCATACCAATGAGTGTTTGGTTTGGCTATACATGGACTTTCATCATCATCAGCTTATTAGCTTGCATAAGCGGCATCCTCTATTACAGGATGTTTCATATGTTTGAAAAGCGCAAAGCGTTAGAAACGGCTCCTAAATGGTAATTTAGGAGCCGTTTTTTTATTCTTTATCTTCCGCCGCAATAATTAGCTTAATATTGTTTTCTTTCGTAAAAGCCTGATACTCCTTAGGCGGTTCCGCACCAGTAATTAAGCAGTCAATGTCATGAAGTGTGCAGTATGTCATAAGGGCATATTTGTCAAACTTATGATGGTCGACAAGCAAGTACACCTCGGCACTTCTTTCCACAACATTCTTCTTAATCTCACTTTCCAATGGAGACGAATTTGTGACACCATTTGAGATGGAAATACCTGTTGAAGCCATGAAGGCCTTATTAATATTATAGGATTTAATTACGTCAGTGCTTTGAATGCTTGCAAAAGACTTAGTTTTACGTTCTAACACACCCCCAAATGTAATGATGTGAAGATTTTCATAAGGAAGCGCCTTAATAATAAAATCAAGATTATTTGTAATAATGGAAAGCTGTTTTGTTTTGAGAAACTCTAGCATTTCCAGTGTGGTAGTGCCTGAATCAATAAAGATAATGTCACCATCCTGGACAAATTCCGCTGCGCTTTTCCCAATCAGCATCTTTTCATCCTTATTGCGGATTTGCCGGTCATTAAAAGAAACGAGTGTAGCATGATTAACGGCAACACCGCCATACACCTTTTTAAGCTCGCCTTCTTCCACCAGCTCCTGTATATCTCTTCGAATCGTATTTTTGGAGACATTAAATACTTCAACCAATTCATCGAGAGAAACCGTTTCATGCTCAAATACATAATCTTGAATTTCTTTAATTCGTTTATTTTTCAGCATCATTCTAGCCACCTTTTGTTATTCCGCTATGCCTGATTTTCTATTTGTTCTGTCAAGCAGTTGCCTTTTCTTCAAAAACCTATGTCAATCCTGCTGCTGTCGTTAAAGTATAGGGGTCCTGTTAAAAGTTTTTTCGATAACTTAGCTAAATTATACCAAAAAATAACCAAGAGTTCACCAATGAAATTAGAAAATTTATTGGTGATTGACGGGCAAGTATAGGGGATATGTTTTATTTAAAAGAAGGGGATGATATATCAATATAAAAAAGCCAAGCTGTAGGATGACCCTTAACAGCTTGGCTTTTGTTTATTTTAAGCAATTAATTTTCTGCTAGTTTAGCAGAAGAACCGTTAGGCTTCACTGTGTTTTGCTTGCTTAGAAAGTCTTCAGCAGGCTTCGCACGTTTCATAAAGAACGATAGAATAAGTGCTATCACTACAACGCCGACAGAGATAAGGAATGCATCATTAATTCCTTCCATCATCGCCTTCATTGCAAGCTGTTCTTTAGCCGCAGCTAATGTTGCTGCATCAGGCTGTGCTGTCGCATTTGACATGTTTTTCATTGCATCTTCTGCTAATTCCTTAGCATGTGTAGTCGTGCGGTTTGACATGATGGTAATCATTAAAGCAGAACCGATGGCGCCAGATACTTGCTGTAATGTGTTGTTCATAGCTGTACCATGCGGATTCAATCGTGCAGGCACTTGGTTCAAACCATTTGTCATTACTGGCATCATAACCATTGACATACCAAACATACGGATGGAGTAGATGATAATCAATGTTGTGTAAGATGTATCCATTGTTAGTTTGCTAAACATATATGTTGTAATAGCTGTAAGTGTTAAACCAGTAATAGCTAAAACTCTTGCTCCATATTTATCAAATAGTTTACCTGTAATTGGTGACATGATCCCCATGATGATAGCACCAGGTAAAAGCAGTAGACCAGAATCTAATGGAGAAATTCCTCTAACTGTCTGAATGTACATTGGCATTAACAGCATCGCAGAAAACATAGCGATATTTACTACGATAGAAATTGTTGCGGACAATGCGAAAAGTGGATATTTGAAAATCCTGAATTCAAGCATCGGATTCGGAATTTTAAGCTGTCTTACAATGAAGAGAACTAAGCTTAAGAAACCGATAATTAATGTTCCATATACATAAACACTGTCCCAGCCTTTGCTCCCAGCAGTACTGAAGCCATACAACAGACCGCCAAAGCCTAAAGTGGAAAGAATAACAGATAGGACATCAATAGAGATTTCTACTTTATCCTTTTTGTCTTTCAATTTAAAGATTGCGAACAGTAATACGATAATTGCAATTGGAGCAATGAAACGGAACAATACGTGCCAGTGGAAATGCTCCACAATATAACCGGAAAGTGTCGGACCAATCGCTGGTGCGAAGATCATAACTAAACCGAAAACTCCCATTGCACTACCACGTTTTTCAACTGGGAAGCTTGTTAACAGGAAGTTCATAAGTACTGGCATCATAATTGCTGAACCAGAAGCTTGGACCATACGTGCACCCAAAAGGACTGGGAAAGAGTCAGCGAATCCTGCAACAAGTGTCCCGATAGTAAATAAGGACATGGCAGTGATAAACAGTCTTCTAATAGAATACCTTTGAATTAAGAAGGCAGTTGTTGGAATCATAATGCCGTTGACAAGCATATAGCCAGTAACGAGCCATTGACCTACAGATGCTTCAATGTCGAAATCTTTATTAATAGAAGGCAATGCTATATTCAATAAAGTCGAATTTAAGATAGCAACAAAAGCCCCAGCCATAAGAATGGCGATAATGCCATATGGTGGCTTTTTCGTGTTTTGTGTTGCTGTGTTGTTCATGAAATGTTTTCCTCCTTATGAACATCGAGTTCATTTTTTATACAATTGTTATAGGCTTAAATAATAATATACTGGCAGTATAAATTTTGCAATAAAAATGTTTAGGTTTACTAAAAATATAAATTATCAGTATTTTTCTACCTTTATATTAAATAGGCGAAAGTTGTTTTGATAACGTTTTCTTAGTTAGATTCTTGAATTTTATTGCTATATAGGTTAGTATGTTTTTTGAACTGTTAGTATAATTTCCCTAAGGTGATGAATATGAATAACCGGAAAAAGCATGTGTTAAACAAGGCTCATGAGCTCTTTATTGAAAAAGGGTTCCAAGCAACATCCATTCAAGAAATATTGGATAGCAGCGGGATTTCAAAAGGAACCTTTTACAATTATTTTTCAAGTAAAAATGAACTTCTAATTTCTATTTTTAAAGAAATTTACAGTGAGCTCGGCGAAAAGCGCAAGAACCTAATGATAGGTCAGGATAAGTCGTCATTGGCTATTTTTATCCAGCAGATTGAATTACTAATAAATACAAATAATCAGTATAAGATTATTTCTTTATTCGAAGAAATTTTGTTTACCAATGATCCTGAGCTCAAGCAATTTTTGAATAGAAGACGTATTCAAGAAATTAACTGGCTGTATAATCGATTAATGGATATATGTGGTATTGATAAAAAGCCTTATTTGCTTGATTGTGCTGTCATGCTGACAGGAAATCTTCACAATTTGATTTATTTTTATTCATTGGATAAGCAACGCCATACAGATGTCCATAAGATTGTTCAATATAGTGTGAACAGAATTATCGGGATGGTCGAAGACGTTTCGAAAAATGGAGAGCGCCTCCTGTCTCCAGATTTATTGTTAAAATGGCTGTCAGACAGTGCGGAAAATGACAGACATACAGACAGCAAAAATATATCTTGTGTAATTGAGTCGCTTAAATTGATGATAAAAAACAGTGTGCAAAATGTGGAAGAGCAAAAAAAATACGAAGAATTAGTCGAGTTTGTTGAAGAAGAGCTTGTAGAGCCCCAAAACCGCCGCAAGCACATAGTACAGATGGCGATTGGTGAACTGAAAGCCTCCATTAGTGATAGTGAGTGCCAGAAAGCGATTTGTATATTAGAAGATAAGCTTAAGAAAATGGAATAGCTGTTAGGAGTGGCCTGGAATCCGCAAACTGTGATTTTGGGCTTTTTTATTTGCCAAATAACTTGTTTGCAAAAATTCCGGTAAATATTCTGATTAGATTTGACCATTTAGGGGAATTTATACGATATAACAAGAAAGTAGGTATGATTTACGTGGAGTTTTTTCTAGCTATACTTCCTGCTCTGTTTTGGGGCAGCATTGTGTTACTTAATGTAAAAATAGGTGGTGGAGCATACAGCCAAACGTTAGGAACAACAATTGGTGCGCTGTTGTTCTCACTAGTTGTGTATTTAATTGCAAGACCTGAGCTCTCACCGCTTATCTTAATTGTCGGCATATGCTCTGGTATCTTTTGGGCGGTTGGACAAAGCAATCAGTTTAAATCAATTGAATATATTGGTGTCTCAAAGACAATGCCGATTTCAACTGGTCTTCAGATTGTGTCCACAACGCTGTTTGGTGTACTTGTGTTTCATGAGTGGACAACCGCTACGACAATAATTCTTGGCATTATTGCGATTCTTTGTATTCTCGCAGGTATTGTATTAACAACTTACGATCAGAAGAGAAGTGAGGATGAATCAGCAAAGCTGAAAAAAGGAACGGTTACGTTACTGATATCTACTTTAGGATATCTTGGCTATGTTGTTATCGCAAGACTGTTTTCTGTTGATGGCTGGTCAGCATTGTTTCCACAGTCCATTGGCATGGTTATTGGTGGCCTTATCATTACATATAAGCACAAACCCTTTAATTTATATGCAATAAAAAATATCCTGCCTGGCCTATTTTGGGCAGCAGGTAATATGTTTTTATTCATCTCTCAACCGAAGGTCGGTGTCGCAATAAGCTACTCGTTATCGCAAACAGGTGTTGTAATTTCCACACTTGGCGGTATCTTCTTGTTGGGAGAAAAGAAAACGAAGCGCCAGCTCATCTTCGTTGCAATTGGGATTATCCTCATTATAGCGGGAGTAATCTGTTTAGGCATCGCCAAAAAATAACAAGGAGGAAGCATTATGTATACTGATTTGAAAGGGAAAGTGGTGGCAATAACAGGTGCGTCAACTGGATTAGGGCGTGCAATGGCAGTAAGATTCGGTCAGGAGGGAGCGAATGTTGTCATCAATTATTTTTCTGGAGAAGAAGATGCCATGTCCGCTAAACAAGAAGTAGAAGAAGCAGGCGGACAAAGTATTATTATCCAAGGTGATGTGACGAAAGAGCAGGATGTGATTAATATCGTTGAAACTGCTGTTAAGCACTTCGGTAAATTAGACATAATGATTAATAATGCAGGGATAGAAAATCCAGTTCCTTCCCATGAGATGTCGCTAGAAAACTGGGAGAAAGTTATCGGCACTAATTTGACTGGCGCCTTTCTTGGCAGCAGGGAAGCATTAAAGTATTTCGTCGAAAATAAAGTCAAAGGTAATGTTATCAATATGTCTAGTGTGCATGAGATGATTCCATGGCCGACATTTGTTCATTATGCTGCAAGTAAAGGCGGGGTTAAGTTAATGACAGAAACACTTGCCCTTGAATATGCTCCAAAAGGTATTCGTGTCAACAATATTGGACCAGGCGCCATTAATACACCAATTAATGCCGAAAAGTTTGCTGATCCAAAGAAACGTAAAGATGTGGAAAGCATGATTCCATTGGGTTATATTGGCAAACCAGAAGAAATAGCTGCAGTTGCAGCATGGCTTGCATCAAATGAATCGAGCTATGTTACAGGGATTACTTTATTTGCAGATGGAGGAATGACAAAATATCCTTCCTTCCAGGCTGGAAGAGGATAATACAGTCTATTTAATCTCTCCTGATTGACTCGCAATTCTTCTTGTTGGTAGAATAGGATAATATTCAATAGGAAGAAATCGGATTTATCAAGATATAGGTGGAGATATGATGAAAGAAAAACCGGCAGATCCGTATATCGAGAGCTGGCTGTCTTTATCGGGCTTGCAGGCGAGGATTGCCAATGAGTTGGAGCATGTTCTGCAGAATCGACATCAGCTTTCTTTAAGAGAGTTTTATGTGCTACTATTTTTGTCTAAAGCACCTGAGAAAAAGCTGCGGCTTCAGCAGTTGCAGGAAATGGTTGGTTTGAGTCAAAGTGCATTATCAAGGCTTGTGACAAGGCTTGAGGCCAAGGACTGTGGTGTGCTGAAAAGGCATATTTGCACAGATGACAGAAGAGGTATTTATACTTCGTTGACAGAGTACGGGGAAGACAAGCTGACACAATCAAACGAAACCTTCTCAACGACGCTCGCAAACCTTCTGGAACAGAAAGAAACAAATAATGAACTTCAGACCATTTTGCAAATGATGTTTGAAAAAGAATAAAAGCTGACGATCTCCTTGTCAGCTTTTATTCTTTTTTCATTTCCAAAATTATGTAACTTTATTAAAGGAAACTTCGCCATATAGGTGTAGACAATTATATAAATGGAGGGATTTAGGATGTTTAGGCACAGTAGATTACTGATTACTGCTTCTTTCCTTATTGTTATTGCTGACTGGCTGTTCAGATTTGCTTGAAGGGGATAAACCACCACCACTTTATGTTGTTATTGATGGAAGTGAATATGAAACAAAGCTGGGAAGCTATTGCTGGTCAGGTAATGGAAATGGGGTATGCTCAGATGTATTGGGAGTGCAGGACCTCCTTGAAGATGAACCACCAATTAGTGTCAGGCCTAATGAGACTATCCAATTCAAGCTGAATTATGAGATAAAGCCCTCCGAAGTAAGATTAGCTCAAGTGGAGCAGGATAATAAGGGAATAGAAGTTCCTATTACAAATAATAAAATAAAGGCACCTGCAGACAAAGGCGTTTATTATCATGCATACAGTTGCAGGTGGAAGGATGAAAAAGACGAGACTATATCAAGTGGGGATGCTTATTACGCTTTTGCCATTGTAGTAGAATAATGTCGGTAAAATACGGGTAAAGTAAAGCGGTAATCTGTCTAAAATTATTATTTTTTAATTTTACTAAGGTGAATTATTTGACCATACATAGTAGGAATGATAATTTATATGCATGAGCATGCATTTTAAAAAGAAAGAAGGAATTTTACAATGGACCATTTATTTTCACCATATTCTCACAAGAGCCTCGAGTTAAAAAACAGGGTTGTTATGCCCCCAATGTGTCAATATTCTGTTACGAAAAAGGATGGGGTTGCCACAGATTGGCATTATGTTCATTATGTAAGCCGTGCTATTGGTGGTGCGAGTTTAATCATTATTGAAATGACAGATGTAGAACCAGATGGCAGAATAACAGACAATGATTTAGGCTTGTGGTCAGATGAGCAAATTGCGCCACTTGCACGGATTGTTGATGCATGTCATCAGCATGGAGCAAAAGTTGGTATTCAAATCGCCCATGCTGGCCGCAAAGCAGAAGACGCGGAAGTGCCAGTTGCTCCATCAGCTATTCCGTTTGACGAAAACTCTAAAACACCAAGAGCTTTATCAACAGTGGAAGTTAGTACAATGGTTGAGAAATTCCGGGCAGCAGTTGAACGAGCTGTTAAAGCAGGCGTTGATACGATTGAGCTTCATGGTGCTCATGGATACTTAATTCATCAATTCCAATCAAAGCTGACAAATAAACGGGAAGACAAATATGGTCAGGATCGGAAGAAGTTTGGCGTAGAAGTTATTAAAGCAGCAAAAAGCGTAATGCCTGAAGAGATGCCGCTAATTTTGCGTATTTCTGCGAAAGAGTATGTAGAAGGCGGATATGAAGTAGAAGAAAGCATTGAGTTCTCCAAAGCATATGTAGATGCAGGTGTGGATATTTTCCATATTAGCGCAGGCGGAGAAGGCCCAATTGCTGCTGCAGGAAGACCTGGAACACATAATGCATATCAAGTGCCGTTTGCAAGAGCGTATAAACAAGCATTTAATATTCCAGTCATTGCAGTCGGCAGACTCGACGATGCAGCACTTGCCAATTCCGTTATCGGCAACGAAGACGCAGATCTTGTTGCCGTAGGAAGAGGTATGCTAAGAAACCCATACTGGGCATTAGAAGCAGCAGCCCAACTAAAAAAAGAAACAACAGTCCCACAACAATACGTTACAGGATTTCCTAAGTAATGAAAGCAAAAGGTGCATAGCAATATGCACTTTTTTTATTGAAAGAAAAGGAAACCCCAAACAGATAGAGAATGTATATAAAATACACACATGAAAAACAGGGGAGGAAAAGCTATTGAAAAATGCACTTGTTATTGGTGGTACGAGGTTTTTTGGAGTACATCTTGTTGAGTCATTATTAGAACGTGGTATGGAAGTCACGGTCGCAACAAGAGGTAAAACGGCAGATTCCTTTGGCGATAGAGTTAAGCGCATTGCCTTTGACCGCTCAGATTTAGCTAACTTTAAAGCAGCGTTCCAAGACACTAAATGGGATGTCATTTATGATCAAATCTGTTATTCAGCTCATGATGCGGTGGATGCAATCGAGGTATTCAACGGCAAAACAGACAAATATATCTTAACATCCACCTTGTCTGTATATGATTCATCATCGGAGCTTTTGAAAGAAGAGGATTTTAATCCATACATATATCCTATTGAGGTAAAACCAACGAAGGATGTTACATATAAAGAAGGAAAAAGACAAGCAGAAGCTGTTTTCTTTCAAAAGGCACCCTTTAAAACAGCAGCAGTAAGAATACCGATTGTCGTTGGAGTTAATGACTATACGCAAAGGCTTAAGTTCCATACAGACAAAGTCGCAAGTGGACGTGAAATTTATTTTCCAAATCTTAATGCAGCCATGGGGTTTGTTGACGAAAAAGAAGCAGGACATTTTATTGCTTGGACAGGTGTTGAAGGAGTAGAAGGTCCCGTTAACGCATGTGCTGACGGCATCATTACAATAGCTGAACTGCTGGAGCTTATTGAAAAAAGTGCAGGGAAAACAGCACAATTGGCAATAGAGAAGAACGAAGAAAATGCGTCACCTTATGGAATCGAGTCTTTTTGGGCAATGAGCAATGACAAAGCAAAAAGCTTAGGGTTTCATTTTTCCAATCTCTATGAATGGCTGCCAAGGCTCATTAAAGATTTATTAAAAAATCCAGCTGAATAATATCTACAGCAGCTAGTCATTTAGGTAAATGACTAGTTTTTTTGCATAGAGGAAACATTTTTAACTTAACGCATATTAATGATAAAAAGGGAGTGGTTTATGTGAATCGAGGCAGACGAGTTGACAAGAAAATAGTTGCGTATTCTTATATTTGCAAAACACTCGGAATTATTAATGAGGCGGAAGAAAAACAAATTAAGGCAGGGCTGCAAAATAAGAAAGGTAAATCAGAATAAGAAAAAAAATAGATTTTTCAACTCATAAGCCAAGCCATTATGCGTATTTTCCCATAATAGCTCGGCTAATTTTATAAGGAGAATCTATTCATCAGCATAAGGTATGTCAAAACAGTCCTAGAAAACATAAGGCTAAGCACTTTCAGGTTCGGATTTTTTTTGCCTTAAGTGCATAATAAATGTAGCGACTCCAATAAGAGCGACACAAGCAAGGCTGACAAAAAAACCTATTCTGATTCCCTTTTCCATTGCTGTCCCGCTGACAGCAGCAACGATAAGCACAATACCGAAAACTGCTTTTGTTTTATCCCAGCCAGACGGCTTCAGTACTTTAAATGAGGAGAAAAGGATAAATGCCCAGTTGTACAACAGCAGAATTCCAGCCGCTGTCGTTATATACTCGAATATTTTTCCTGGCAAAAGCAATGCTGCTAAAACAGAAGCAAACAGCCCAACTGCTCCCAATATTAATGATGGAAGTGGAAGCTTATGAAACTTCTTCAGCTTCTTCTCAAAAATAGCAGGCGCATCGCCACTCTTTGCTAATGTGACAAGCAAGTTAGTCACTCCAAATAAGGATGCAGTCATCGTTGAAAATCCTGCAATAATGATGGCTCCATTAAATACATGTGGAAAAAAGCTGAGTGGATATCCAGCAAGCGCTGTTACAAAAGGGCTCTCCTTTTCATTAAATTTATCCAATGGAACAAGTAAAACAGCGAGAGCTAAAGAAAGACAATATATAATCAGCAATATGATCAGCATATTCGTACCTGCTTTTGGTGCATCTTTTTTATCTTTTAGCTGCATGGCCATTAACCCGATAACTTCGATTCCTCCATATGCGTAAAATGCATAAATGAGGGAAGTCCAAAACCCTTGAAGTCCTTTCGGGAAAAATGCATCAAATGATTTAGGAGTTTGCATCGGGTGATCTCCGCCATGTATCCAGCCGAATAATGCTGCTGCTCCTAAAATGATAAACATAATTATCGCTGCGGTTTTAATGACAGCTAAATAATTTTCAACCTTATCAAAACCGTCAGTCCCTAAAAACACGACAAAGATGGATAATACAGCATAGATACAAGCAAAGACCCAAAGTGGTATGTTCGGGAACCAAAACTGGGAAAGGAGAGACAGGGCAGTAAGCTGACTGCCCATAATGAGAATGTTGGAACCCCAATAATTCCACCCGCAGCTAAAGCCTGCCCATGAGCCAAAAGCTTTATTGGCATAATAGCAAAACGACCCTTCCTGTGGATCCTCCGCTGTCATCTTTGCCAATAAATTAAAAACAATATATGTACCAATTGCAGCAATCATAAAAGATATTACGATGGCTGGCCCTGTTTCAATGACCCCGAGGCTGGAACCTACAAAGTATCCAGTGCCGATTGTACAACCAACACCGACTAGTGATAATTCCCACCACTTCATGTTCCCTTGTTTTTGTGAACTTTTCTGTTTGGTTTTATCTTGGCTGCTCATAGTAACTCCTTTTTTAATGAAAAATGAATTCGTTTGTTTAAAATTAGTATGCGTAAGTTTTAAGGAAATATTTAAAGAGCAGGCTTCCATTAAAATACAGATACCAGTAAGTTTATTCCTACAAAGGACTTAGGAAAAATAAGTCCATTTACATAACTTTAAAGAAAATATCAGAAAAATTTGCTGCTTTACTAAAATTCAGCTAAAATGAGAACGAAAAATAGTAAGTCAGAAAGAGGTTCGTGCATGATAGATCATATCGTCCTTGTTAAATTTAGTGAAACTACTACAGATGAACAATTGCAGGAAGTAATTAAAAGGTTTCGCGCGTTAAGAAATAAAATAATGGGAGTAGTTGACCTGCAGGCAGGGTTGAACTTTGCCCAAAGCAATACAGACTATCAGGTTGTCTTGAAGGTGCGTTTTGAAGACAGAGAGGCACTTTCATTGTATGGCCCAAACCCTGAACATCAAGCCGTTGCAGCATATATTCGTGAAGTCGGCAGAGTGGACAGTATAGTAGTAGATATTGAAATATAAAAACGCGACAGGTCGTAATGACCTGTTTTTTTCATGTGTTTGACTTAAATAAATTTAAGCAGAAAGAATGCATAGTGTCATGATTACAAGCTAACAATAGTATTAATTCACAAATAATTTGTAGTATATGCTTGATTATTTATGGGGGCATTATACAAAACGATAAACTAATTAGATTTTTTTCATTCATTTCAATAATAAAAATAGTCAAACTAAGTGTGACAAATATCACTCTGGACAAAAAAATCTTTAAAATTTTGTGCTGTTCACATTTATTTTTAATAAAAAAGTGGTATTATATTAAAGGAGTTAATGAAGGGTTGTTGTTTATTTACTAGTTTTGTATAACCACATACCTTATTATCAATGTATCCAAAAAAAATGCACTAATTATTAGTCTACAAACCATTGTGCAATTTTGCACAATAGTTTTTGGAAGTATTATTCCAAAACACATTAGGAAAATGCCAATAGCAAAGGAGAATCAGTTATGTCAGAAACAACTACACAAACAAGTGCTGAACTGACAGCTACATCTACTAATAGCCAAGACTTATTGGATCAGCTTTTAAAGCCTGAGGTACAAGAGTCATTGACTACTTTAATCGAACAGCTGCCAAAATTAACAGAAGTCGTTAATACATTAACAAGCTCATATGATCTTGTTCAAGGCCTATCAAAAGATGAGGTCTTCATGAGTGATATGGTTAATGCAACAACTGAAATGCTTGAACCAGTCGTTCATTCAGCAAAAGGCATGGCTTCAGCTGTAATCGAAGCGAAGGATCGTGCAGAGCAAAGCAATGAAACAATCGGTGTATTCGGTTTGCTTAAATTACTAAAAGATCCTCAAGCTCAAAAAATGCTGCGTTTTACACAAAGCTATCTTCAAATCTTGAACGAGCGTGACCAACAAAAATAAGTTCAACAATTGAATAGAACGAAGGACGGAGGATATACCATGTCAAAAAACATAGTTATTTTAGGTGCAGGATACGGCGGGCTTTTAGCTGCTCAAAATGTTCGTAAATATTACACTAAATCACAAGCAAATGTGACGGTTATTAACAAATATCCAACACATCAAATTATTACAGAATTACATCGCCTTGCAGCAGGAAACGTTCATGAAAAAGCTGTAGCAATGCCTCTAGATAAACTTCTTAAAGGTCTTGATGTAGACATTAAGATTGCTACAGTTGAAACTTTCAATGTAGACAACAAAGAAGTTATCCTTGGTGATGGATCTAAGTTGAGCTACGATGCACTTGTTGTTGCATTAGGTAGCGTAACAGCTTACTTCGGAATTCCAGGATTAGAAGAAAACAGCATGGTTCTTAAATCAGCTGAAGATGCAAACAACATCTACAAACATGTTGAAGCACGCATCAGTGAATATGCTAAAACGAAAAAACCGGAAGATGCTACAATCCTTATCGGTGGCGGCGGTCTAACTGGCGTTGAACTAGTTGGTGAACTAGCTGACATTCTTCCTGCAATGACAAAGAAATACGGCGTAGACTACAAAGAAATCAACTTATCTTTAGTTGAAGCAGGACCAAAAATTCTTCCTGTTCTTCCAGATAATTTGATTGAGAGAGCAACTAAAAGCTTGGAAGCTCGCGGCGTTAAGTTCTTGACTGGACTTGCTGTAACAAATGTAGCAGGCAATGTAATTGACTTGAAAGATGGTCAAAAAATCGTTGCTAACACATTTGTATGGACAGGTGGAGTTCAAGGTAACCCACTAGTTGGCGTTTCTGGTTTAGAAGTAAACCGTGGACGTGCAACAGTGAACGACTTCTTACAATCCACTTCACATCCTGAAGTATTTGTTGCTGGTGACAGCGCAGTTTACTTCCCAGCTGATGGAGATGGACGTCCAGCACCTCCAACTGCTCAAATCGCATGGCAAATGGGTGAGTTAATCGGGTACAACCTTTTTGCATACCTTGAAGGTAAAGCATTAGAAGGATTCAGCCCAATCAACTCTGGTACACTTGCAAGCCTTGGCCGCAAAGACGGTGTTGCAATTGTTGGCGGAAGCTCAACTCCGCTTAAAGGCATGCCTGCATCAATGATGAAAGAAGCATCTAACATTCGTTATCTTTCACATATTAAAGGCTTGTTCAGCTTAGCATACTAATAAAACTAATAAATGAACTATTGGAAGGAATGCCGTTCTCGGCATTCCTTCCTTTTTTATTTTTTGTTTTTTAGAAAACATGAAATAACGAGAAAAACCGCAAAAAACAGAGAGTTGATTAGGTG
This sequence comes from Niallia circulans, assembly GCF_007273535.1. Taxonomy (NCBI): domain Bacteria; kingdom Bacillati; phylum Bacillota; class Bacilli; order Caryophanales; family Bacillaceae; genus Niallia; species Niallia circulans. Next base: position 3,759,935 of record NZ_RIBP01000004.1, on the reverse strand, counting down.
AGGACGAGTAATTTGTCTTGCATGCGTTCATTTGCGTTTTTTTGTTCGTTTATGGTCTTTTTCCTTCATTTACTTTTTATCTGAATGGGAGTAATATCTTCAAGTAAATAATATTTCGTAAATCGCTTAATCCATTTTTGGAGCGGGGGACCCAATTTTTTGTGCCATATGCTAGGCACTTGGGGTGAATCCTATTGCAGGAGGGGCAACTCTCAGATGTCCCAACCCGACAGCTAACTCCGTAAGCGTTTAGAGAGAGGAATAATCTGATGTTCGATTTTTAACAATCGGCCACGGGGTATCCTCGTGGTTTTTTTGTGTGCAAAAATTGGATAATCACCTAACTTGGAAAGACATTTTAGCGGAAAGCTGGAGGATGACATGAGCGGTTCAATTTTAAAACGAATTTTAATTGGGAAGCCACTAAAAACAAGTGCACTTGGGGATCAAAAATTAAACAAGCTTAAAGCATTGGCGATTCTTTCTTCTGATGCACTTTCATCTGTTGCATACGGAACAGAACAAATTTTGCTCGTATTAGCAGGTATTGGTATTCTTGCATACTGGTATTCTATTCCGATTGCAATTGGCGTACTTGTGCTCCTTGTTGCACTAATCCTGTCGTATAGACAAATCATTTATGCGTATCCGCGTGGTGGCGGGGCATATATTGTTTCAAAGAAAAACCTGGGAGAAAATGCCGGTTTGATTGCAGGGGGGTCCTTGCTTGTCGATTATATTTTGACTGTAGCAGTAAGTGTTTCAGCAGGAACGGATGCTATAACATCGGCCTTTCCTGTTTTGCATGAACATAATGTAATCATTGCTTGTTTGTTTGTTGTTTTAATTACAATATTGAATTTAAGAGGTGTTACTGAATCTGCCTCTATTCTTGCTTATCCGGTGTACCTATTTGTTATAGCGTTGGCAGTGCTTATAGGCACTGGGCTGTGGAAGATTGCCACAGGAGATGTCGGAAGCGTTGAACATACGCCGATAGGGACTGCTGTCCCGGGACTTAGCATCTTTTTGTTATTAAAGGCATTTTCATCTGGGTGCTCTGCGCTAACAGGGGTTGAGGCTATCTCCAATGCTGTTCCGAACTTTAAAGAGCCATCAGCAAAAAATGCTGTCCGAACATTAACGATGATGGGGCTTATTCTTGGTGTGCTGTTCACGGGGATTACCTTATTGGCTTATTGGTATGGAATATCTCCTAAAGCAGATGAAACAGTCGTATCTCAAATTGCTTCAGAAGTTTTCGGACGAACTGGAGTATATTATTTTATCCAAGTAACAACAGCGCTTATTTTGATATTAGCTGCAAACACTGGTTTTGCTGCGTTTCCGTTATTGGCTGTTAACCTTGCCGTTGATAAGTATATGCCAAGAATATTCACCATTCGCGGTGATAGATTGGGCTACTCAAATGGTATTGTTACACTCGGTGCAGCATCAATCCTGTTAATCTTCCTGTTTAAGGGAAATACGGAAATGCTGATTCCGCTATATGCAGTTGGTGTATTCATTCCATTTACTTTATCGCAAAGTGGAATGATTAAAAAATGGTTTACGGAAAGACCGAAAAACTGGAAATGGAAAATGAGCATCAATCTTGCCGGAGCGATCATCACATTGACTGTACTGCTTATCTTATTTACAACTAAGTTTTCGCAAGTTTGGTCTGTGTTAATCTTCCTGCCAATTATTGTGTTTATCTTCCATCGTATTAAAGGACATTACGAGGATGTTGCCAAACAGCTGCGTATGGATGAAAATCATAAGGCAGAAAAACCGGAGGGTAATATCGTTATTCTACCTGTGGCAGGAATTACGAAAGTTGTGGATAATTCCTTGGCCTATGCTGAAAGTATCGGGCAAACGATTATCGCTGTTTACGTTGCTTTTGACAGAGAAAGTGAAAAGCGGATGGAGGAAAAATGGCAAGCATATCGACCAGATATTCGTCTAGTAACCATTCATTCACAGTATCGCAGTTTAGTTAGACCGTTAAGAAGATTCATAGACGTGATTGAAGAAAAGGGAGCGGAAAACCATAACAGTGTGACCGTTATTATTCCCCAATTCATCACGAAGAAAAGCTGGCATAATATCCTGCACAATCAATCAAGCTTGCTGCTGAAAGCACATCTGCTTTATAGAAGAAACGTGATTGTTACAACAGTACCTTTCCGTTTTGAAAAGTAATAGCCAGTTAGAATGAACAACTTAAGAAAGAAGGCTTCCGTCAAGGAAGCCTTCTTTCTTTTTTAACCGTAAAGTATACCGCCGTCAATAAGAACCGATTGCCCTGTCATATAATCTGAATCCTTTGAAGCAAGGAAGGAAACGAAATTAGCAACATCCTCTGGTTCTTGGGTGCGTCCTAATGCAATGCTTTTAGAGAATTGTTCAAATGCCTGTCCTTTTTCGAGATTCATATATTCGACCATGCCTGCATCGATTCTGTCCCACATACTTGTGCCAACAATACCTGGACAATAAGAATTAACGGTTATTTTGGCTGAAGCAAGCTCCTCAGCAGCGGCCTGTGTCCATGCTTTAACAGCAAACTTTGTCGCAGAATAAGCACCTAACAAGGAATAAGCCCGATGGCCAGCGATGCTGCAGGCATTTATGATTTTTCCGCCTGTACCTTGTTTTTTCATTTGTTCAGCAGCGGCTTGGATGCCGTATAATGTTCCAAATACATTCACTTCAAAGATTTTTTGGACATCTTCTTCTGAAATATTTAAGATTGAATCAACTTGATCAATTCCAGCATTATTAATGAAAACATCAAGCTGTCCATACTGCTGCACAGTTTGTTCGACGAGATTTTCTATCTCTTTCTTGGAGCTGACATTTGCCTGGACGGCCATACTTTCAATGCCTTTATCCATTAATTCAATGCTTGTTCTGTTTGCACTTTCTTCATTAACATCACTAATAACAATGGTAAATCCATCTTTGCCAAGCCTTTCTGCGATGGCTTTCCCGATACCCTGTCCAGAACCAGTTATGACTGCAACTTTTTTATCCATGTTCATTCTCCTTTTCTATTGTAAATTACAATTCTAGTTCCCTTAATGAGAGAATCTAAAACGAATGAAACGAATTTTGCGATAATTTGTTGGTTCATAGATTTCCTGGGAAATTTGTCGATAGGAAAAAAATGCTGTTTTCATGTATAATGAAAGAGAAAAAATGTGAAAAGGGGATAGATAGAATGAGCTTGGAAACAATAATTAAAGGTAGAAGAACGATTAAAAAGTTTAAAACGACAGCTGTTAGTACAGATACAATTAAAGAACTTCTCCAAGTATCCGCATTTGCTCCGAACCATAAGATGACAGAGCCTTGGGAAATTCTGTTTATTGGGGAAGAAACAAGAGCGAAGTTTAATCATAAAATTAATTTCGGAGATGCACCAATCTTATTTGCTGTTCTTTCACATAAAGGAAGAAACACCTTAGAAAGGGAAGAAAACGCAGCTGCTGTTTCTTGTTTCATCCAAAATTTCCTTTTACTATCATGTGAAAAAGGCTTAGGAACATTCTGGAGTTCTGTTGGCGCTTCTGAAAATGGAAGAAACATTTTAGGTGTTTCAGACGACTATGATGTAGTTGGTGTGATTGCAGTTGGGTATCCTGATGAAACAAAGGATGCAAAGGAAAGGCAATCAATTGAATTAAAAGTTAAGCATTTAAATTAATATACGAAGCAGGAAAAAAACTTGATTTTATAAATCAGGTTTTTTTTATGCATCGTTCTAGCCAAGCTTTCGCCTAACTGTAGTAAATGCTATGAGGTTTGTGATCTCTTCCTCTGTCAGTGGCTTGCCATCAACAGTCAGAACGATATTATCCATTTTAGAAATGGTAGCCAGCTCTAATATAGTAGTCTGATTTTTGCGAGCAAGAATTACATCAATAGAGACGTCAAATAAATCAGCTATTTGGATGAGGGCTCTTAAAGAAGGTTCACGATATCCTGATTCATAACCAGCGTATGTACTTTTGGCTATCCCTAAAAGCTCCGCTGTTTCAGCTTGAGACCAATTTTTGTTTTTTCTAAGCTCGCTTAATATTTGCAGCAACGAATGTTCCCCCTTTTACTCTATATTTGGAAGTATAGCATGTCTAAATTCGTTTTAAAAGAAAAAATACGCGAATTGAATACAAATATTGCTTTATTGGTAATGGTGGTACTATAATACAAATAAATGAATACGCGTATCGCATACGTAAAAAAGGATTTGTAACTAGGAGGAGCTATCATGAAAAAAATATTGCTGCTAGCCACAGGCGGTACCATTGCTTCTATAGAGGGAAATGAAGGGTTAGTTCCTGGAATGACTGCAGAGGAGTTATTAGTGCATTTTGAGGGAGATTCCCAATCAGTTGATGTAACATGTGAAATTCTAATGAACAGAGACAGTACGAATATGCAGCCAGAGCATTGGAAAGTGATTGCAGAAGCCATCAGCAACAATTATGACTTATATGATGGATTTGTAATTACACATGGAACGGATACGATGGGGTATACTTCTGCTGCATTATCATACATGCTTCAAGGACTTGAAAAGCCTGTTGTAATAACTGGATCTCAAGTTCCAATCAGCTTTAAGCAAACTGACGCAAAGAAAAATGTTGCAGACAGCATTCATTTTGCTACAGAAGATATAGGCGGGGTTTTTGTTGTGTTTGATGGCAGGGTTATCATTGGTACACGAGCAGTGAAAATGAGGACAAAAAGCTATGATGCATTTGAGAGTATTAATCACCCATATGTAGCGTCTATGCAAAATAAAAAAATCCAGTATTACTGGAAACCTAAAAAATCTTCAGAGGCTTTCAAAAAGGATACTAGCTTATGTTCTGATGTGTTTCTGCTGAAATTGCATCCCGGTACAAAGCCTGAGATCTTTGACTATTTAAAGAATAATTATAAAGGTATTGTAATTGAAAGCTTCGGTAATGGCGGCTTGCCATTTGAAGATAGAAACCTGCTTCCGAAATTAGCGGAAATGGTAGAAGCAGGTGTTGCGGTCGTTATCTCAACCCAGTGTTTGGAAGAAGGCCAAGACCTGTATTTATACGAAGTAGGAAGAAAAGTTGCGCAATATAATGTTATCTTATCGGCAGATATGAACACAGAAGCAATCATAGCAAAGTTGATGTGGGTATTAGGTAAAGCAGATAATGTGGAAGCAGCAAAACAATGGATGGAGAAGCCAATCGCATGGGATCTTTCAGTGGACTGGGAAAAATAAAAACAATCAGCGTTGAAAAGACGTTAAGCTATATTTGGCTTCATATCGGAGTATTGCTGATGGCCGTTAATATTCATTACTTTATGGCGCCAAACGAATTTGCTTCTGGAGGACTTGGTGGACTCAGCATTGTTCTGCAATCCTTTTTTCCAACAATCCCTTTAGGTGGGCTTATGGGTTTGCTTAATATCGTATTTTTCCTCTTAGGATTTGCCTTTTTAGGATTTCAGTTTGGTCTTAAAACAATTTATGCCAGCTTTTTACTGACGTTTTTTGTGTGGATGCTCGGGAAGATTGCTCCTGTTGATGTTCCTTTAAGTCATGACCTCTTTATCCAGCTAGTAGTTGGTACGTTAATTGCAGGATTAGGACTCGTGCTTGTTTTGAAGCAAAATGCTTCAACTGGTGGTATGGATTTGATTGCAATGATTATTAATAAGTATTTTGCGATCGAAATAGGAAAGGCAGTATTGATGGCAGATTGTCTCATATCTCTTGCTGCCATATTTGCTTTCGGTATAGAAAAGGGCCTGTATGCATGCTTTGGTGTTTTTCTTAGAGGAGTCGTCGTGGATTACTTCCGCGATCAACTGCAAATGACAAAAGAGGTTGTCATAATAAGTGAGAAATGCGAACACATTAAGCATTATATTATTGAACACCTCCATAAAAGTGCAACACTGCATTCTGCGATAGGTGCATTTTCTAATGATGAAAAAGAAGTTATAACGATTGTCTTAAAAAGACAAGATTATATAAAATTAAAAAAGTTTATCTATAAAATTGATAAAAATGCATTCATCACCGTACATAATATGAATGAAGTGGTGGGTAGTAATTTTAATAATGTAGTTTAAACCAAGAAAAACAGGGTAAGTATTTATACCCTGTTTTTTTGTGTTTTTTATTTTTATAACGGATTATTCGCTTATCATTATAGTCGAATAACAGTTTATGTTATCTCGGTCGACGGAATATACTCTTGATTGTCTAGTCTATAAAGCATTAATATATTATTATAAAACGTGACTATAGTATTATATACGAATAGTTGTATAACGCATAATATAGGTACTATACAGTGAGAAAATGAGAACTAATTACATACTATAACATTTAATAGGTATATAGAATTATATTTTCGATATGATTCTAGTAAAAAGGAGGTCATATGGATGAAAAAAGTCATTGTTCCAGGAGTATTTTTCGCAGCGTTATCAGCACCTGTCCTTATTCAAGAAGCTCAGGCAGCTTCAAATGCTGCTGTTGTGAAATATGTCAATGTTGAAAATAACTCCTCTCTTAATGTGAGAAAAAGCGCATCTTCAAAAGCTGCGATTGTCACGACTTTAAAAAAGGGAAAAGAAGTAACTGTCTTGTCTGAAAGCAACGGCTGGGCAAAGATAACAGCCGATGGAAAAACCGGTTATGTCAGCTCAGACTATCTAACAGAAAAAACAAATACATACGTTAAATATGTTTCCATTGATAGTAATTCAACTCTAAATGTAAGAACATCTCCAAATACATCTTCTACAGTTGTGACAAAGATAACTGCCAACACAAAAGTAGAGGTGTTATCTGACTCAAATGGCTGGTCTAAAATAAAGGTAAACGGAAAGCAAGGATATGTTGCTTCTAAATATTTATCTGATAGTGTGTCAACAGTGAAGGAAAGTACCCCAAAGGCAGACACTGCTACAAAGGTAAGCACGGAAGAAACAAAAACAGAGACAATGTATGTCAATGTTGATCAAGGTTCAAGCCTTAATATGCGTAATAAACCCTCGAACAGCGGCTCTGTTATCGTAAAGCTAGCAAAAGGTGTTGAGGTAACTGCATACAGTGATTCAAATGGCTGGACGAAGGTAAAGGTATATGGAAAAGAAGGCTATGTAGCGACAAAATACTTGTCAAAAACAAAATCAACTACTACTACTTCTACAAACAAGAATAGCAGTTCAGGCACTGTGGCAAAAACAACAACCAAATATGTAAATGTTGATAAAAGCTCGACATTAAACATGAGAGCAAGTGCCAGCACCAGCGGCAGTGTGGTTACAAAGCTGTCAAGAGGAACAAAGGTGACAGTAGCCTCAGAATCCAAAGGCTGGGCAAAAATAACAGTTAGCGGAAAAACGGGTTATGTCAGCACAAGCTATTTAACCAGTACTGCCCCGGACACACAAAGCGGCAGTACTGATGCACCGAAGGACCCGGTAAAAGAAACAACAACCGTAACGAAATATGTAAATGTTGATAAAAGCTCGACATTAAACATGAGAGCAAGTGCCAGCACCAGCGGCAGTGTGGTTACAAAGCTGTCAAGAGGAACAAAGGTAACAGTAGCCTCAGAATCCAAAGGCTGGGCAAAAATAACAGTTAGCGGAAAAACGGGTTATGTCAGCACAAGCTATTTAACCAGTACTGCCCCGGACACACAAAGCGGCAGTACTGATGCACCGAAGGACCCGGTAAAAGAAATAACAACTGTAACGAAATATGTAAATGTTGACAAAAGCTCGACATTGAATATGAGAGCAAGTGCCAGCACCAGCGGCAGTGTCGTCACAAAGCTGTCAAGAGGAACAAAGGTGACAGTAGCCTCAGAATCCAAAGGCTGGGCAAAAATAACAGTTAGCGGAAAAACGGGTTATGTCAGCACAAGCTATTTAACCACTACTGCCCCAGACACACAAAGCGGCAGTACTGATGCACCGAAGGACCCGGTAAAAGAAACACCGACTGTAACGAAATATGTAAATGTTGACAAAAACTCAACATTGAATATGAGAGCAAGTGCCAGCACCAGCGGCAGTGTCGTCACAAAGCTTGAAAGAGGTACTGCAGTTACAGTCATTTCTGAATCCAATGGTTGGGCAAAAATTACGGCAAGCGGTAAGACAGGCTATGTGAGCAGCAGTTATTTAACTTCAAGCAGCTTAGATGACAGCAAAAATACTGATTCTAATGAAAATGGGAATGCAGGTGAAGACAGCGCTGGCAGCACGGAAGGTATCTTGAAGTATGTTAATGTAGATCAAGGTTCAAGCTTGAATATGCGCAAATCTGCTTCTTCTTCAGCTGGAATCGTTGCAAAATTGGCAGCTGGAACTGCGGTAACTGTTTATTCAGAAGAAAATGGCTGGGCAAAGGTTTCTGCTAATGGGCAGGAAGGCTATGTGAGCAGTGCTTATTTGACTACTAAACAAGCAGAAACGCCAGGTGTCAGCAAAGGTGAAACAGTTAAAACGTATGTCAATTACGATATGACACTAGATGAAATGGCTACTATTCAAATGGGTGCAAACCCACAAACAGACAAGGCATATGATGTTTATATAAGGGAGGATGCAGTAGCATTTAAATCTTCCGACCAAACAAAAGGAACGATAATAGGCAGTGGCTGGAGATTAAGAGGCGGTGCAGGAACTGAATACAGTGTTGTTAATGCTGTTCAAAACGGCCAGGTTCTGACGATAACTTCAAAAGTGAAGGGTTCTGACGGCTACTACTGGTATAAAGTAAACAGCACACAATCTTGGGTTAATGCAAGCAAGGAAGACACCACTTATTATCTGAATCCAGATAATTTTTTAAACACAACTGTACAGTCTATGCAGTTTTTGAAGCTGTCAGCAAAAGCAGATATTAATGATACGGAAGTGAATGAACGCATATTAGCAGGTAAAGGCATACTTTCCGGTAAAGCTTCATCCTTTATCACGGCAGCAAATGCGTATGGCATTAATGAGGTTTATTTAATTTCTCATGCATTACTTGAAACAGGCAATGGTACGTCAACGTTAGCAAAAGGTGTTACTGTTAATGGCAAAACAGTCTATAATATGTATGGAATTGGGGCGTATGATGGCAGTGCTGTTTCCAGTGGCGCGCAATACGCCTATAATGCAGGCTGGTTTACTCCAGAGGCTGCAATCATTGGCGGTGCAAAGTTTATCGCACAAGGTTACGTAAATGCTGGGCAAGATACACTTTATAAGATGAGATGGAATCCAGGGGCAGCAGAAAGCACTGGTAAAGCAACACATCAATATGCGACAGATATCGGCTGGGCGTCTAAACAGGTGACGCAAATTTATAATCTATACAGCCTATTAGACTCTTATATACTTAAACTAGAAATTCCTAAATATAAATAAAAAAAATGCTGATCCATGCGGATCAGCATTTTTTTATTTACTGGAGATAAATTCGTCAAGGGCGTAATCGGCCATTTGTATATCAGGTTCATTGTCTAATGCGAGTTTGGCAAGCTGTTGACCGAGAAATGGACCCATTGTTAAACCAGAGGCACCAAGGCCGTTTGCGAAAATAACATTTGAATGTCCCGGTAATCTTCCGAATATAGGAAGGAAATCTGCAGTGAATGGTCGAAAGCCGACTTTTGCTTCAAGAAATGTGCTGTTATGCAAACCTGGGGCAAATTTGAGCGCTTTATCCATAATTTCTTTCATGCCAGCCATTGTTAGCCTATAGTCAAGCTCTTCATCATTTTCATGGGTAGCTCCAATTACGATTCTATTTCCGGTTAAAGAAAGAATGTATTGATCATGGGGCGGCATGACAACCGGCCATTTGTCACTGTTTATGCCTGGCATCTGAAGATGAATAATCTGCCCTTTTTGAAAGCTTAGACCAACTGTTATCTGAAGTGGACTAAGCAATTCGTTTGCCCAGACACCAGCAGTAATAATGACCTCATCTGCATGGATTTTTTTGTGCTTTGTTTTAATGCCTGTAACAGTGCTGTTTTCAAGCAGAAGACTGCAATCTTCCTGGAGTACTTTTGCACCATGCTTTTTGGCAGCAGAAAGGAGTGAATTCCGTAACGCCCAACCATCTACCCTGGCAGCACCGCTAACATGGACAGATTGATATCCATCTGCAAGCGGTGGGAACAACGCTTTTGAATCAGGCTCTGAAAGAATGGTGACATCCCCAATTTCAGGTGCCTCATCCTTTCGTTTCAAGGTTCTTTTTACCATAGCTTCTAACTTCTCATGATTCTCATGAGGACTTATCGCACCGACTTTATCATAGCCTGTGTTCATTTCTCCTAAGTCCATAAGCTCCGTAATCAAGCTGGGATAATGTTTTGCACCTTCCATTGCAAGCTTGTACCAGCGCTTGTTTCTGCGCTGAGAAATCCACGGACATATAATACCTGCAGCAGCTTTAGTAGCCTGACCAAGATCTTCTCTATCTACAATCGTGACACGAGCTCCGTTTTTTGCAAGCTCAAAACCGATAGACGCACCCATTATACCAGCGCCTATAATACTTATGTTTTTCATGATATTCCCTGCCCTTTATACTAATTGAGATGCCTATTAACAGCTGTGTGTATTACAATTATGTGACATAATCCTATATAGCTTGCATACTGTCTATTAAAAAGCTTACTCTTATTGTATGCTTTTGCTAGGAATGAATTCAATCATGGATAAATTGTCTATGTCAAGAAAGTAGAGAATATGTCAATATTTCATCAAAAATGCTAGTTTAGAATAAAAATGAAACATAACTGTAACATTCCTATTACTTAAATGACAAAATGTGATGCTATACTACTAATTGTTGACGAAAGTTAACAAGTTTCGTCGAAAGCCAAAACGATGGCTGATAACAATTCTTGTATTCTGGTTTAATGTTGGGGAACTCCCCAAAACTAACTACATAAATTAATAGACATATAAAATAGAACGTACATTAGAAAATTGCAGGGGGAAAATGAAATGTTAAAAAAGAAATTAGTTATTTTAAACACAACACTTTTGCTTGGACTTGGCAGCTTTAGCATCCCAGCAATCAATGCAAATGCTGAAACGTCTGCTTCTATTTCAAGCCAGCGTACTGATATACAAGATAAAATTTCAGATGCTGAGTATAAAATTATTGAAGCGCAAGAAAAGCTTGCTGACCTTAACGCACAAATCAACCGTGTTGATAAAGCGGTTGAAGAAAATAAAAAGCAAATTAAACAAACAGAAGAAGACATCAAAACTACTAAAGAAGAAGTTGCTTCTTTGAAAAAAGAAATTAAAGATTTGCAAGATAGAATTGAACAACGCAATGAAATTTTAAAAGAACGTGCACGCACATTCCAAGAGAATGGTGGAAGTGTTGATTATATTGATGTATTACTAGGAGCTGCAAGCTTTAAGGAATTTGTTGACCGTGTGGGAGCTGTTGCTACAATCATGGAAGCGGACAAAGATTTGATTGAAAGCAACGAAGCGGATAAAAAAGACTTAGAGACTAAGCAGACTTCAGTAGAAGACAAGCTTTCAAGCCTAACAGATATGCAATTGGATTTGAAAGAAATGCAAAAGCAAAATCTTGACAAACAAGCTGAAAATGAAAAAGCAAAAACAGACTTAGAAGAAAAACAACAAGAGAATGAAGCAGCAAAAGCAAAGCTTGAAAAAGAAGACAGCTCACTAGCTGCTAAAGAAGAAGAAATTAAGAAACAGATTAAAGAGAAAAAAGAAGAAGATTTAAACAACTTGATCAGCACAACTACACAAGCAACTTCTAACTCAAACTCTGAATCTGCTACTACAAATGATTCTAGTAAAAAATCAAGCTCAAATTCTAGCTCAAGTTCATCTGTAAAGAAAAGCACTTCAGCTGTTAAGTCAAGCAGCTCAAGTGAACAAAAAGCTACAGGTGGAAAATCTGCTGCAATCACAGCTGGTTATAAATATATTGGGAATTCAACATATAAATTCGGTGGCGGTAGAACTGCGTCTGATATAGCAAACGGATTGTTTGACTGCTCTGGTTTCGTAAGCTGGGCTTATTCTCAAGCTGGATACAGCATCCCAGCAAGTACGGATGCATTGAAAGGTTACGGTAAACAAGTTTCCTTCAGCAATATTCAACCTGGAGATTTAGTATTCTTTGATACTTACAAAAAAGACGGTCATGTTGGAATTTACGTTGGTGGCGGAAAATTCATCGGTTCTCAAAGCTCAACAGGTGTTGCTGTTGTATCAATGACAAGCGGCTACTGGAAAGGCGTATTTAACGGAAGAGTAGTTCGTCTGTAATAGTATTTGGAATGATAAAAGCATTATTCAACTGACAGCTGTCACTTGGGTAATGCTTTTTATTCTTATTATATTTATACCCATAATAATAAAAGATATACATGCTGTTTAAATTTTTTTTATTTGGAAATGATGATAAATAAAATTTGTTCCATAAAAAATAGCAAGAAGATTACTGAAAAACTATTGATTTATTGTCTCAAATAGTATAGAATCAATAATCGTAATCGTTCTGATTTGAAAATAATTATATAATGATAAAAATCATAAATTCATTGTTTTCTATAAATCGTAATCAATACGAAATAAAAGAATAAATAAAAGCTAGACTTACATAAAGGAGCAGATATAAATGAAGAAGCGATATAGTTTGCTGTTAGTCTCGATGATTGTCCTAATATTAGCGGCAGGCTGCAGTAATGACACGACCGAAAAAAATGATGATGGCAAGCTGAAGATAATGACCACTTTTTATCCAATGTATGAATTTACAAAGAATATTGCTGGGGATAAGGCAGATGTAGAGCTTTTGATTCCATCAACTATTGAACCACATGATTGGGAGCCAACACCTAAGGATATCGGCAATATCCAAAAAGCAGATTTATTTGTATACAACAGTGATGATATGGAAACTTGGGTATCTGATATAACAGCAAGCATTGACAGCAGCGATGTTACTGTAGTTGAGGCAAGTAAAGACATTAAGCTTATAGAAGAAGACGAAGAAGCAGAAGCGGAAGAGTCAGAAGAGGAGCATGAGCATGAGCACAGCCATCATGCAGATCCTCATGTTTGGTTAAGTCCAGTTCTAGCACAGCAGGAAGTGCAAACAATTACAGACGCACTTGTAAAAGTAGACCCAGATAATAAAGCATATTACGAAACAGAGAGCAGCAAATATATGGACAAATTAAAAGCTCTTGATGAAGAATATAAAACAGAGCTAAAAGGAATAAAGACCAATGAATTTATTACACAGCATACGGCATTTTCTTATTTAGCGAAGGAATATGGACTTGTGCAAGTACCGATAGCAGGTATATCACCTGATGAAGAGCCAAGCGCCGCTAAATTAGCAGAGCTTAAAAAGTTCGCAGAGGAACATGAGATAAATGTAATTTATTTTGAAGAGCTTACTTCAAGCAAAGTGGCTGAAACACTGGCAAATGAGCTTGGTGCAGACACAGAGGTATTAAATGCATTAGAAGGCTTAAGTGATGAACAGCAAAAAGCTGGTGAAGATTATATTACGGTTATGCAAGAAAATTTGAAACAGCTTAAAAAATCCTTTTTTGAATGAGGATATGCTATAATCATAAAAGCGTATGTGATCGATTTGCTCACATACGCTTTCTATGTGGAGTAAGCGAGCGTTCATATAAATAGATACTTAAAAATGAAAGGGGAGAGAGGTAAATGATACTTGCGTCTATAAGAAATTTGACATTCGGATATGAACATCTTCCGTCATTAGAGGATGTTTCCTTCGACTTAGAAAGTGGCGAGTTTGTCGGAATAACAGGACCGAACGGTGCAAGCAAATCGACGCTTCTTAAGCTGATACTTGGTCTGTTAAAACCTTGGTCTGGAAACGTAGTGTTAAGCAAGCAGAACAGCCAAGGAAGGAAGATGACAGTCGGTTATGTTCCACAACAAATTTCGTCCTTTAATGTCGGCTTCCCAAGCACTGTATTAGAGCTTGTGCGTTCTGGCAGATATCAAAAGAAGAAGTGGTATAAGCGGTTAGAGGAGCATGATCATAAAGCTGTCCAAGTTGCATTAGAAATGGTCGGAATGTGGGAATACCGTAAGAAAAAAGTAGGCGACTTATCTGGCGGACAAAAGCAAAAAATCATTATTGCCAGAGTGCTTGCATCAGAGCCGGATTTGTTGGTTATGGATGAGCCGACAACAGGCATGGATGCGGAAAGCCGCAAGGGTTTTTATGAGTTTATGAGGCATCAAGTCAATTCCCATAACAGAACGGTTGTCATGGTAACACATGACCAAGATGAAGTAGAAAGCTACTTAGACAAAATTATTCATATAGAGAAGGGAGAGAAGGGTGGATGGAGATGTTTGACCTTGAATTCATGCAAAGAGCATTTTGGGCAGGCGGATTAATTGCCATCATTGCACCGATAATTGGTGTATTCCTTGTTTTGCGCAGACAAGCCCTAATGGCAGACACTCTGTCCCATATCTCTTTGGCTGGTGTCGCTATCGGCTATTTCTTTCATACTAACTTAACATTTTCTAGTATGCTTGTTGTTATGATTGGTGCATTGGGAATTGAATATATGCGCCGTGCGTATCATTCCTATTCAGAGGTTTCCATTGCTATTTTAATGGCGGCAGGATTATCGTTTGCGCTCTTTTTAATGAGTGTTTCAAGCGGTGGAATGTCAACGAGCATGGATCAATATTTGTTCGGAAGCATCATCACAATTAGTCAGCAGCAAGTTATTGTTTTGGCTGTAGTTACTGTCATTATATTGTTATTCTTCCTTGTCTTTAAAAGATCTATGTACTTAATGACATTTGATCAGGATACAGCGACAGCAAGTGGCGTGAACACGAATCTGTTATCCATAGCATTCAGCCTTTTAACAGGTATCGCCATTTCAGTAATTATTCCTACAATCGGTGTATTGTTAGTTTCAGCATTATTAGTACTTCCAGCAGCATTTGCAATAAAGCTTGCAAAGGGGTTCAAGATGGTCTTTGTTGTTGCCATTTTGCTCGCTGTCTTCAGCATCTTTACAGGTCTGTTTTCTTCCTACCAATTAGGAACACCGCCAGGAGCGACAATTACATTGCTGCTTGTTATCCTATTGGCAATCGGATTCCTTATTCAGAAGATTACCCTGCACTTCATGCGATACCATAAGCAAAAAGAATATCGAAGAAACCTTGGCTGATAAAAAAAGGAGCTTTCTACAGAAAGCTCCTTTTCTTATGCTTAATATCCTTTATGGTAATCTACTAAGTTAATATTTAATTTTTGGCCTTCTATAAACTTTTTGAAATTTGGGAGGAAGATATCCTCCACTACTCGTTTGTCATAATGCTCGGTTGATCCAGAAGTATGTGGAGTTATGATACAATTGTCCATTTCCCATAATGGGCTCGATTCGTCTAAAGGTTCCTTTTCAAATACATCCAAGCCAGCACCTAGTATTTCTCCTGCAGAAAGGGCAGCTACTAAGTCAGCTTCTTTTATAATTTCGCCTCGTCCAATATTAATCAGGAAGGCACTTTCCTTCATTTTCTGGAATTGCTCGCGCTTAAATAGCTGATTCGTTTCCTCTGTTAGAGGAAGGGTGATAACAACATAGTCACATTCAGGAAGAATGTCATCAAGCTTATCCGTTGTGTGCATTTCATCTACATAATCTTCTTTCTTGCCTGAGTGACGGATGCCGATTACTTTCATTCCAAATGCTTTTGCAAGCTTTGCTGTTTCTTTTCCGATTGCACCGACGCCGATAATACCAACTGTTTTACCGTGCATTTCAAGTTTGATGTCTTCTCCATCCCATTTTTTCTTTGTTTGGTTTTTAATATATGTATGGATATTACGCGTTAGTGATAGCATAAGTGCGAAAATAGTTTCAGAAATGGGGTAGCTATGAACCCCGTTTGCACTTGTTACACTGACATTATTATTTGCTAATTCCTTTAAAGGTAGTGTGTTAACACCAGCACTCCATGTTTGAATCCACTTCAAGCTGTTAAGGGAGTCTAAATCTTCGTCAAAAAACTTTCTCCAGCCAAGAATCACATCTGTGTCCTTTGCGTGATGCTTCCATTGTTCTGCTTCATCTGTGATAACTACATCCCAATCTTGGGCCATTTCTTGAATTTGTTTTAACAAGTGATCCTCTAATGGACGGGTGATAAGCAATTTGCGTTTATTCATCAAGTAACACTCCTTTAATTAGTAATATAACTATTCTAACAATATACTGAAAATTTAGCATGATTCAAGATTGAAAGAAAAACCAGCAGCCCGAGGCACTGCTGGTTCATAATTTAAATGATTCTTCTGCGTAAAAAGCCAGAAATAGCATCAATAATGGTAACCATCACAATAATTCCTAACAGAATAATGCCGACCCTGTCCCAATCCCTTGAGCTTAAGGCGAAAATTAACGGCGTACCAATTCCACCTGCTCCAATAACACCGAGTATGGCAGCAGCACGGATATTAATCTCAAAACGATATAGCGTATATGACAGGAATCCTGGCAATACTTGCGGCAGTACAGCAAACCACAAAACTTGGAGACGGTTGGCGCCAGTTGCAGTTAAAGCCTCAGTTGGCCCCTTATCTAAGCTTTCGATTTCCTCTGAAAACAGCTTTCCTAGCATTCCAATTGAGTGAAGCCCTAATGCAAGTACACCGGCAAAGGAACCAGGTCCAACCGCCTTAATAAACAGGATAGCCATAACGATCTCAGGAAATGTGCGGATAAAGCTTAACATGAACTTTCCTGTAGAAGTAATTGTCTTGCCTTTACTCATATTATTTGCAGCCCAGAAGGCGAAGGGAATACAGAGAATACCAGAGATGAATGTTCCTAGAATGGCAATTGCCAATGTATCCAGAAGTCCGCGTAATAAATCCTCGCCATCCGGCAAATAAACATAGTCCCAATCAGGATGGAAAATCCCAGAGAATATTGCTTTGGAAATTTGTCCTGCAGTTTCTTTAATATCATTGATAGGCATACCGGAAAAAGCCCAAATATACAGCAGTGCCAGCAAAACAACAATGATTGTTCGAAACGCAAATTTTTTCTTCGGTTTATTTACTTTCGTTGATAATTGGCTCATAATAATTTCTCCCGTAATTTCGTGCTAATATAATCAATCACTAATACAACAGCCAATGTCAGAATGATAATAGAAGCAGTCTTATCGTACTCAAGGAAACCGAGCGTTTTATCATAATATTCCCCGATTCCCCCAGCTCCGACCAATCCAAGAATGGCTGCAGCGCGGACATTTACCTCAAATGTATATAATACATAGGATGTAAAATGAGCCGTAACTTGGGGGATAACCCCAAAGAACACCCATTGCACTTTGTTCGCACCAACTGCTGTCATTGCTTCAAGGGGACCTGGATCAATGGATTCAATTGCTTCGTATAGCAGCTTTGCAACTAAACCAATGGAAAAGATGGATAGTGCAATAATCCCAGGAAGGGAGCCAAGCCCGAATATAGCAACAAATATACTTGCTAGAAGCAAATCAGGAATTGTCCGAATTAAGTTAAGGATAAATCGGAACGGATAAACAAGCCACGGTGTGCGAATGATATTGCTTGCACACAGCAATGCGAGCGGAACAGCAATTATCGCCCCAAAGGTAGTGCCAATAACAGCCATGCGGATCGTTTCAAGCAGTGGTTCCAAAATAACTTCAAAGTAATGCCAGTTTGGCGGCCACATTTGCACAAGTAAATCAAACATATTCGGGAATCCAATTGTTAAGTCAGCAATGGAGGATTCTGTTTTAAAGGAGCTCCACCACAGCAAAGCCACTACTAAAAGAATAGTGAAAATCATCTTTGTCTTAGCAGGCGGTTTAGGTGCATTCCTTACGTTTACTTTCGGATCATTGATGTTTGGTTCATTCATGCTCATACCGGTTCACCTAATAGCTCGTCTTTTTTAATTGGTCTGCCGTATATTTCTGAAAACACTTCGTCTGTTGCCGCTTCTACAGGACCGTCAAAGACTACTTCACCTGCTCTCAACCCAATAATTCTTGTAGCATAATCACGAGCAAGATCAATGAAGTGAAGGTTGACGACCGTAGTGATGCCATCTTCTTCATTAATACGCTTTAAGTCATCCATAACCTGCTTTGTAGTTAATGGATCGAGGGAAGCGACAGGCTCATCTGCTAAAATGACTTGTGCTTCTTGTGCCAATGCACGAGCGATTGATACCCGCTGCTGCTGACCGCCTGAAAGCTCGTCCGCCCTAGAATAGGCCTTTTCTAAAATATTCACCCTGTTTAAGGCGGTTAAGGAAAGCTCCACATCTTCCTTAGGGAAGAGTCCAAGAATTGTCCGAAACGTATTATGATAGCCAACACGACCAGATAATACATTTTTTATTACGGTAGAGCGTTTAACTAGATTAAAGCTTTGGAAGATCATACCGATATCACGGCGGATTTTCCGAAGACCAGAGCCTTTTGCTGCTGTAATCGAATTACCGTCAATTAAAATCTCACCTTCTGAAATTTCATGGAGACGATTTATGGAACGGAGGAATGTTGATTTTCCGGCACCAGAAAGCCCTACAATTACAACGAATTCACCTTTTTCAATGGTGATGTTAATGTTATTCAAACCCTTTGTGCCATTCGGATAAATTTTCGTAACATTTTTAAACTGTATCAATTGCCTACCAACTTTCTCTTAATTTTAGAAAAAGAATCTAAACAACAAGCTTCTTTTTTCTACTAAACAACCGAATCCAATAACTCTGTTGCTTAGTAGAGAAAATAAGTCCAACCACCTAGTATTTTTACTAGATGGTTGGGTGAATAGATTAATAGTGATCAAAAGAGCTGAACTGCGTTATGTAAAAAATTCTTTTACCATTCAGAAATCCATCTGCTTTTGTCATAAAAAAGATACTATTCAGTCTTCACTTTTTCTGCATATTCACGCACAACATCAAAGTTGCTGTCATCTGAAACAACATATCCTTCATGTGTGTAAATATCTCTTATAATTTCATGGCCTTCATCGCTTTTGCCGATTGCAATGAATGCATCCTGCAATTTCTTCTTCCAATCGTCAGTCATGTCAGAGCGGACAGAAACTGTGTCGTTAGGAATTTCTTCTGTGAAGGAAACGACTTTTGTATCTTCAAACACAGTTGGGTAATCTGCTTTCACGATATTACGAGCATCTTGGAAAACAGCTGCAGCATCAACATCACCATTTAATAGTGAGATGATTGCTTGGTCATGACCTTTTACTGTAGTACCTTGTACATCTTTAATCGGGTCAAGATCATTATCCATTAATGTAGCCGCAGGCCATACGTAACCAGCAGAAGAAGTCACATCTTGGAATGCGATTTTTTTGCCTTTAAGATCAGCAACTGAATCGATACCAGAATCCTTCTTCACTACGAAAATAGATTTATAGAAATCTACTAATTCATCTTTCTCAGAACCATCATCATTAACACCTTTACGCTGTGCTTGAAGAATAACATCTGCAGCACCTTTTTCTTTAGCTAATACATAAGCTGTTGGAGGCAAGAAGCCAACATCAACTTGTTTAGAAGCCATCGCTTCAATAATTGTGTTGTAGTTTGTAGAAACACTTACTTTCACTGGAATGCCTAATTCATCAGATAATAACTCTTCAAGTGGTTTTGCTTTTGCTTCAAGTGTAGCTGCGCTTTGAGAAGGAACAAATTGAACGGTTAATTCTTTTGGTTCATATCCCTTTGACGCATCAGAGCCAGTTTCATCAGCTGAAGATCCACAGCCAGCAAGAACACCTGCTGCTAACGACAAAGATAGACCGAATGTTGCAAGTTTTTTGAACATATTTTACCTCCGAAAGATGTTATGTGTTATTACATGTAAAAATATAGCATATAAAATTGTAAAATAGTGAAAATTTTGTATAAAAAAATTATTATTTTTTTGTAAATATAATAGATTGCAATATTCTGATAATTAGTGTAAAACTAGTAGTGTCGGTGTTTTTGAGAGATTAGTGAATGGACAAATGTTTATTATTTTCCAGAAAAAATTATTGTGAAATATCTCACTAGATTTGAAACATCTTCATTTTTTGAAAAAAAGAAAGAAAAAACGATGCTCTTCTACTATAATAAAGCATGCAAGCGAGTCGACGAAGATATAGGAGTGGAGTAATTTGGCAGATACAAATGTAACGATATTATTTACAAGCGATGTACATGGAAATATTTATCCTCTTCTTTATGGCAATAATCAGCCGGCAAATGTTGGTCTCGGAAAAGTGGCGACCATATTGGCAGAAGAACGTTCAAAATCTGAGCATACAATTGTTATTGACAATGGCGATTTAATTCAAGGTACACCATTAACATATCATTATGTGCAATCATTGGCAGACAAAAACAATCCGATGATCCAAATATTAAATACGCTTCAGTATGATGGGGCGGTAATTGGCAACCATGAATTTAATTATGGACTTAATATTCTTCAAAAAGCAGTTAATGAATCAGACTTTCCATGGCTCTGTGCAAACATTGTAAAGGAAGATACAAATGAGCCGTTTTTAGGTAAGCCATACATAATCAAAAAAATTGGGGAAATTAAAATAGCAATCCTTGGAATTACAACACATTACATACCTAATTGGGAAAATCCAAGCAATATAAGCGGACTTGCCTTCTGTGATGCACTGGAAGCGACAAAACATTGGGTTGAAAAGATAAAAGCAGAGGAACAGCCTGAATGTATAGTAGTTTCCTATCATGGCGGGTTTGAAAGAGATATTGACACAGGTGAGCCGACGGAAGCACTTACTGGAGAAAACCAAGGGTACAGCATGTGTGAACAAATAGAAAACATAGACGTTCTCTTAACAGGACATCAGCATAGAACCTTGAGTGGAAATATAAATGGAGTAGAAATCATTCAAGCAAGTAATAATGGCCAGCTTGTCGGAAAAGTAACCTTAACATTTAATGATAATGGAGAATTGACAGCTAAAAAAGCGGAGCTTCTATCAACAGAAGGTGTAACAGCAGATGCAAGTATTTTAAATCTTGCGTCTGAATATGAACAGAGCACACAACACTGGCTAGATACACCTATCGGCTTTATTGATGGTGATATGACGGTATGTGATCCGATGGAAACACGCTTGTCTGACACTCCATTAATAGAATTCATTAATAAAGTCCAAATGGAGGCTGCAGGAGTGAAAATTGCCAATACGGCATTGTTTAACAACGATTCACCTGGATTCAAGCCGAATGTCACAATGAGAGATATTGTGTCAAATTATATTTATCCAAATACATTGAAGGTTCTTTCCATATCCGGAAAGGATATTAAGGATGCATTAGAGCAAAGTGCGAGATACTTTGAAGTCGATGAAAACGGTAATCCAACTGTAAATAAATCCTATTTATATCCAAAACCGCAGCATTATAATTATGACATGTGGGAAGGGATCGACTATGTGCTGGACATTTCTAAACCAGTTGGCAATAGAGTCACAAAACTTCAATATGAAGGAAGTGACATGAAAGAAGACGAACAGTTTGAAGTTGTCATGAACAATTATCGAGCTGGCGGCGGCGGTAATTACTTCATGTATCAAAATAAACCTGTACTGCGGGAAATCCAGTTTGATATGTCAGAGCTTATCGCCAACTATATTCTGGAAAGAAAAACAGTAACAGCAACATGTGACCACAACTGGAAGGTCATCTGGTAAAGCTGGGAATTATCCATAAAATAAATTACTAAACTATAAAAGGAGCATTTACATGCAATGCTCCTTTTTACTATGCGGTAATGCCTTATAAACATTTATTGACATTCCTTTTTCGCTAATATAGTCTTAATATTAAAAAAATATTTTGTTTCAGTGGAGAAGGGATGAGGAGCATTGTCAACTAGACCTGTAATAGGGATAACAGGTGCATATGTATTTCATAATAAATTTATGGATGGTACATATGTTCATCACGATTACCAAAAGGCTATATATGCAAATGGTGGGCTGCCGGTTATTTTGCCTTATGTGAGCGAGGAGCTGGCAGAAGATATGGTGGACCATTGTGATGCGATACTGTTAAGCGGCGGGGAGGATGTTGATCCGCAGTTTTATGGACAAGATCCACATCAAAAATTAGGCAGTACAATTCCGCTTCGGGATACTGTTGAATTAGCTATTCTAAAGGTTGCCATGGAGAAGCAAAAACCAATTTTAGCTATTTGCCGAGGTGTGCAAATATTAAATGTTGCTTTAGGCGGTACCTTGTTTCAAGACATTCCAAGCCAAGTTCGTGAAAGTATTCAGCATACCCAAACAGTGGACAGAAGCAGGGATACCCATTGGGCGACAATTGATAAAAACAGCCGCATTTATGAAATATTAGGTGTAGAGAAGGAAAGAGTTAACAGCCTTCATCATCAGGCAATTGACGGGCTGGCAGAGGAGCTGAAAGCTGTTGCCAAAAGCTCTGACGGCATTATTGAAGCTGTTGAGCATAAAAGCTATCCAGCATTTTTGCTTGGAATTCAGTGGCATCCAGAGTCTATGGCTGCCACTTCAGAAAGAATGAACGAGATTTTTGCTCAGTTTGTCGCGGCAGCAAAATAAATGGTAAGGGCAGGTTAAGGCCAGCCCTCTTTTTTTTATACAAAGAGGAAGTAAATTTTTCGTTTTTATAGTGAACATATGCAAAAAGTGCTAGTATGTATAGTAGTAGGAACTTCTGCTATTTTGTGTTTCAGGCAAGCACGTGATGTTTTTTTATATATTGAAATGATTGTAAACCCACAGCGATTGAAAAGAATAAACTGGGGTGAAAGAAATGTTAGAGAACCGCACAGGAAACTTATTGAAGCAGCTTATGGCTGCCGAAGACCTTATAACAAGCGAACAATTATCAAAAGTGCTTCATGTTACTTCAAGAACTGTCCGAAATGATATGAAGGAACTTGAGTCATTGCTTGCTGCTAACGGAGCGAAAATAAAGTCTGTCAGAGGTCAAGGTTATCAATTAATGATCGAAAGCGATCAGCTTTTCCGAAATTTTCTAAAAGAAAGCTTCCATGAAGGAAAAGACGAGATCATACCGACACTAAAAGGTGGAAGAGTCCATTACATCATTAATCGCCTTTTGCTTACAGATAAAAATTTAAAGCTAGAGGATTTAGCAGATGAATTGTTCATAAGCAAGTCAACCATTCAGAATGATTTAAAAGAAGTGAAAGAGCTTCTCAAAAGCTATGACTTAAAGGTGGAGAAGACAGGGAACTCAGGAATGAGGCTAAAGGGGGAGGAAGTAAACCTCCGTTTTTGTATGTCAGAGTATTTATTTAACAGAAAACTCGACCATACGGAGCTTACCTATGATCCGGCAGCACTCCTGTTAAACGAAGAATTGACGGCAATCCGAACGATTATCCTTGAACAAATCAGGATCGCTGCGATTACGCTGTCAGATATAAGCTTGAATAATCTCGTTGTTCATATTGCGATTGCTTGTAAGCGTATACGAGAGGGAAATTATATTTCGGCCATTCCAAAAGAGACCAATGACATTACGGACGAAAAGGAATATACAGTCTCCAAAAAGATTGTGAAAACAATTGAAAATACTTTACATGTTGAATTCCCTGAAACAGAGGTTGCATATATTGCCATCCATTTGCTTGGCACAAAGCTTCTGAGTCATCATGCTTTGACAGACGGGGAAGTGCTTGATTTCATTGACGAACGAATACTGGGCTTAACAACAAATATTCTAGATGAGGTTGAACATAAAATGAACCTCCAAATAGATAAGGATAAGGAACTTTTCACTGGTTTATCATTGCATTTAAAGCCAGCCATTAACAGATTCCGTTATAAGATGAACTTGAGGAATCCATTGCTTGATGACATTAAATCAAACTATCCGATTCCGTTTGAAGCAGGTGTTGTTACAGCCGGTGTTATTAAAAAGGAGTTAGGCTATGACATTCATGAAAATGAAATTGCCTTCCTAGCTCTGCATTTCGGGGCGGCAATGGAAAGGAAAAAAGTCAGCAGCAAAAAGAAGCGCTGTATGATTGTTTGTGCTTCAGGAGTTGGCAGCGCTAACCTTTTATATTATAAATTAAAATCCCAGTACAGTTCTGAATTAGAAATGATTGGAACGACGGAGCTTTATAAAGTGAAGGAAATTAATTTTAACGAAATTGATCTTATCATAAGTACCATTCCGATTAAAGAAGACATCCAGGTTCCTGTCATTGAGGTAAATACAATTCTTGGTGACAGGGATTTTGCAAAAATTAATGGCGCCTTATATTCAAAAAAGGCTAAAACAAGCGCTTATTCCTCTATCCGCGAAGAATTGGTTTACTTACAAAAACCGTTTGAGACGAAGGAGGAAATCTTTGCTTTTCTTGAAGCAGAGCTTTTGAGTCTTGAACTGATTAATAGTAGCTTCATGGATCATGTAAGAGAGCGGGAGAATGTGTCACCAACATGCTTTGGAAACATGGTTGCCATTCCTCACCCTAACACACCACAGACGGACAAGACCTTCTGGGCCTTTTGTACATTACAAAAGCCGATTGACTGGGGCGGGAAAAGTGTTCAATTTATCTGTCTGTTGAGTGTGCAAAAGAACAGTACAGGTGATTTTCAAGAATTGTATGACGTGCTTGGAGATGTTCTCGACAGCCCGACAATCATTCAGCAGTTGTTAAAATGCAAGAGCTTTTCCGAATTCAAGTCAGTTTTTCCTTCATAAAAATGATGGCTAATGGGGAGGATACTATGAGAATACTTCTATGCTGTGCTGTGGGGATGTCTACAAGCCTGTTAGTGCGCAAAATGAAAAAATACGCTGAATGCAATGCAATTAATTGTACAATTTGGGCAATACCCGCAGAAGCAATTCATCATCATATGGACAAGGCTGATGTCATATTGCTTGGTCCGCAGGTTCGTTTTTTGTTGCGTGATGTAACAAATGCGGCAAGTAAAAAAGGAGTTCCTGTATCGATCATTAACACAGTGGACTATGGTACATTTAATGCCAAAGAAGTATTAGAGCTGGCTCAGAAACTGGTTTCAGATAAAGACAGGAATGAAATAATTTCGGACAAAAGTAAACAATAAAGAAGATGTAAAAATCATGAATAGTTTTCAATCTTTATCAAAAGATAGAAGAAGTACGGAAAAGAAAAGAAAAAAAGTTAGTATTCACTATCAAAATCAGCTAAAATAGAAAGGTAACACATATTTTATTTGGAGGTATTTTACCATGAGCGAAAAAACTTTTACTATTATTGATGAAACTGGAATACATGCTAGACCTGCTACTTTATTAGTAAGCACTGCAAGCAAATTCAAATCAGACATGCAAATTGCTTATAAAGGCAAATCTGTAAACTTGAAATCCATCATGGGCGTTATGTCACTTGGTGTACCAAAAGGTGGAGAAATCACTATTTCTGCAACTGGTGAAGACGAAACAGAAGCTGTTGATGGTTTAGAAGCAGTTCTTAAAAAAGAAGGCCTAGTAGGCTAATCGCAACAAATACATAAAAACCCCCTTATAAAAAGGGGGTTTTTAATTTTAAAGGTTTTATTATCTAAATATTCGGAGTTTCCTGCAAAATTATAAAGGGAGGGAAAAGCGAATGGTTGTTAAGGCTGAAGGTATTGGATTGAAACGGAACGGTAAATGGATTTTAAAGGACATTGATTGGGAAATTAAAAGGGGAGAGCATTGGGTTCTTTATGGCTTAAACGGAGCAGGGAAAACCGCTTTGCTAAATATGATCTGTGCCTATTATCATCCAACAGTAGGAAAAATGACCGTCCTTGACAAGGAATTTGGCAAGGCGGAGCTTGGTGCATCTTTACGCAAAAAAATTGGTCTTGTTTCAAGCAGACTTCAGCAAAATCTCTATGTAGCAGACAGCGCATATGAAATTATTCTGAGCGGTGCGTTTGCCAGTATTGGTTTGTATGAAACACCGACAGATGTGATGAGAGAAAAAGCGCTCCATCTTATGAAGCAGCTTGGCTGTTATTCCTATGCAGACAGACCATATTCAAGCTTGTCACAAGGAGAAAAACAGCGGGTTTTAATAGCGAGAGCTTTAATGCTCAATCCAGAGCTTGTTATACTTGATGAACCGGCAACAGGTCTTGACTTTTTAGCGAGAGAGCAATTGCTTGAGACCATTATGCAGCTTGCCCAAATGGAAAGTTGTCCGACCATTATTTATGTAACACATCATATGGAGGAAATTCTTCCGGTATTTTCGTCTACGTTGTTGTTAAGAGATGGAGAGGTTTTTGCCAAGGGCAAAACTGAGGATATATTGACAAGTAATTGCTTAACTGAATACTTCTCGTTCCCGGTAGCGGTGATTTGGAGCAATGAACGACCGCTTTTAGCTAAACAAGCACAGCAAGAGACATTAAGATAAGCAGAAGAAACAAGGGCTGGTCCATACTTGGTGGACCAGCTTGTTTCCAGTTGGTAGGCTAATCCCAATCCTCATAAACGATCACACCGCCAGTGAGGTCGAGCGTATTTCTGTCTCCTTTATATAAGAGCTTTCCGTTTTCCTCGACAATAAGATTTTCATAAGTAAATACTTTTTTGCCAGTTGGAAGTGTAATGACTACTTTGTCTCCTAAATTTTGATCATTTGGCTTATCAGCAAAGAAATACTCTGTGAAGAAATAACCGCCAATAAAAAGAAGAAGTAAGGCACAGCAGCAAATAATGTAAACTGATTTTTTCCCCTTCTTATGATCCTGGTTTGCATGTTTTTCTGATCGACTCATCTTATCCTCCATACTTGCGTTCTTCAAAAGTTACGTAAAGAAAATACTAATTAACTGCTTATTAGTAAAATATGAGAATTTTTTCAAAAAGATGATTAATAATCAATAAAATATGAAGATAGTAAACAACAATAATAAGAATGATGAAAAAAATCGCTAAATACTGAAACTATCTTGCTGTACATTCGTATATAAACTAACAAAGCTAATTATAGGCAGGTGATGATTAAAGAAGGCAATTCATGCAAGCAAATTTTAAAGAAAGTGAATGATGCTTATGGAATTATTCGGATTTTCGTTGCCGTCCATTTATCTTGCACTTTTAGTAATTTCAGGCATACTCATTTTATTCTCCATCTTTTTCTCCGATATTTTGCATACAGATATCGGTATCCTTAATCCCACAGTAATGCTTTCTTTTTTAACAATATTATCTGCATGCGGATATTTATTAGAACGCTATAGTGGCTTG
The DNA here is from genome assembly GCF_007273535.1 of Niallia circulans. Classification (NCBI taxonomy): domain Bacteria; kingdom Bacillati; phylum Bacillota; class Bacilli; order Caryophanales; family Bacillaceae; genus Niallia; species Niallia circulans. The sequence continues at coordinate 3,732,528 of NZ_RIBP01000004.1, read as the reverse complement.
AACAGCATCGTAATTCTTGTTGTATCAGCACTGGCAGCCTTTATTGCAGCTTTAAGCTTCCATTTTTTTGTATTAATACCATTATCTTCTGCAGAAGAATCGCTGGTTTATAATGAAGAATCGTTAAAGGGAAGAGTTGGAAAGGTTATAACAACCATTCCAATGGATGGATATGGGGAAATAATCATTGAAAGTACAAGTGGGAACATATCAAAAACAGCAGCAAGCTTCTACAATGAAGCAATCGAGTATGGAGTGGAAACAATTGTAATAGAAGTAAAGGACAGCATTGCATACGTAGTACCGTATGAAGGCTAGTTAGAAATATGAAGAATGAAAGACAAAAAGGAGGAATTATATATGCTTGGAATCGGTTTAGAAATTTGGATTATTATCGGAATTGTACTTATTTTATTCATTGCATTAGTAGGTATCTTTATCTCGAAATATAAAACGGCTGGTCCAGATGAAGCATTAATTGTAACTGGAAGCTACCTTGGCTCAAGAAATGTTCATGTAGATGAATCAGGTAATAAAATCAAAATTATCCGCGGTGGAGGTACATTCATTCTGCCGGTATTCCAGCAATCAGAGCCATTAAGCCTGCTGTCAAGCAAGCTTGATGTGTCAACACCTGAGGTTTATACAGAGCAAGGTGTGCCTGTTATGGCAGATGGTACTGCTATCATTAAGATCGGCGGATCAATTGGAGAAATTGCGACAGCTGCAGAACAATTCCTCGGTAAACCTAAGGGAGACAGAGAAAATGAAGCGAGAGAAGTGCTGGAAGGACATCTTCGCTCCATTCTTGGGAGCATGACAGTCGAGGAAATTTATAAGAACAGAGATAAGTTCTCACAGGAAGTACAGCGTGTCGCTTCACAGGATTTAGCGAAGATGGGCTTAATCATCGTTTCCTTTACAATAAAGGATGTCAGGGATAAGAATGGTTACTTGGATTCCCTTGGTAAGCCAAGAATTGCTCAAGTAAAAAGAGACGCCGATATTGCAACAGCTGAGGCAGATAAAGAAACAAGAATAAAAAGGGCTGAAGCAGATAAGGATGCGAAAAAGGCAGAACTGGAGCGCGCTACTGAAATAGCGGAAGCAGAAAAAGAAAACCAGATGAAAATGGCTGATTTTAGAAGGGATCAGGATATCGCAAAAGCGCGTGCCGACCAGGCATATGACTTAGAAACAGCGCGATCTAAACAAGATGTTACAGAGCAGGAAATGCAGATTCGAATTATTGAAAGACAAAAGCAGATTGAATTGGAAGAAAAAGAGATCTTAAGAAGAGAGAAGCAATATGATTCTGAAGTGAAAAAGAAAGCCGATGCAGATCGTTATGCGGTTGAACAGTCAGCAGAAGCAAACAAACGCAGACAGATGGCCGAAGCCGATGCAAACCAGTATCGCATTGAGTCCCAAGCAAAAGCGGAAGCAGAGAAGGTTCGTGTCGATGGTTTGGCGAAAGCGGAAGCAGACAAGGCAAAAGGGGAAACAGAAGCAGAAATTATTCGCTTGAAAGGTTTAGCAGAAGCAGAGGCGAAAAGGAAAATTGCAGAGGCTTACGATATGTACGGTCAGGCTGCTATTCTGGATATGGTGTTGGAGATGCTTCCTGAATATGCTAAGCAAATTGCCAGCCCGCTTGGTAATATTGATAAAATTACGGTTGTGGATACAGGTGGTAATGGCAGCTCTGGTGCCAACAAAGTATCAGGATATGCGACAGACTTAATGGCAACGATGCAGGAATCACTCAAAGCATCTGCTGGAATTGACGTGAAGGAGCTTCTTGAAAATCTGTCTGGAAAGAACAGAGAGGTAATCCGCACAGAAGCTGACGAATAATAACAATATATATTAGTCATAAACAACCCCAAGCTATTTATCGTGATATACACGCATAATAGCTTGGGGTCTTTATTAGCTGATTTTCCTTTAGGGTGATGTAATAGAGTCTCAGCAGTATGTAAAGGCGCAAGACTGCTTTATTGTTATTACTGTTTAGCCTTATTTATAACGTCCTAGTCAAATAAGTATATAAAAAAGCAGCAATTCTTTTTTACTCTACAGACAAGCTAAAAAGGGTATCCCAATGCGGGATACCCTTCATTTGTATTACTGTTCTTTTAAGTCTTCGATTGAATCGATATCCATATAGCTAGGAACAACAAGACCAAGCTTAGTTCCTTCAAGGTTTGCACCTAAATCTTCAAATTTGCCTTCATATTTAGTCGCATAGTCTTCATGGGTAATTGGCAGCCAGCCTGCAACATGTGCATCAAGGCTTCCATCTGCTACTCCAGTCCACATTGGACCAGCTTCTACTTGGCTTAATGTAACGTCATAGCCTAAGTCAGTCAAAACTTTGCCGATTACATTTGTGCTGGCAATTTCACTATCCCAAGCAACATAGCCTAGTTTAATTTTATCGCCATTTACTTTAGAAACGCCTTTTGTCCACTCACTTACTACATCTGCATTATCTTTAACCCATGCAGCAGCTGCATCCTCTGGTTGTGTTCCATCATAAATTTCCATCATCACTTCGCCCATTGCATCTGTATCCCAATGGAAGTTGTCAAGCACTTGATATGCTTCAGGCATATCTTCTTTAAGACCCTTACGTGCGATTGTATGAATATTTTCATCTTCGCCGAATGAACCTTTAGGATCTTCTAAATATTTTAGGTCATATGCATTAAACATCCAATGCGGAGTCCATCCTGTAATGATAATTGGTTCTTCTTTATCATAAGCTTTTTTTAATGTTGCAGTCATTGCTGCACTTGAGCCTTCCACAATGGTCCAGTCAGACAAGTCATAGTCTTCCTTTGCTTTGTTAGCGGCCTTCATAATTCCTGCACCAGGGTCAATTCCAATAATTTCGTGATCTACTTGCTCCCCGATGGAAGCATTCTCGTCTGCTTTTGATCCGCATGCAGCAAGTGCAAACACTAAAGCTGCAGCAAATAGCATGGATATAAACTTTTTCATATGTTTAAATTCCCCCTCTTTTTTTTGTACCAAGGTTTTGCGTAATTCTATCTAGAATGATTGCAACAACTACAATCGCCAAACCAGCTTCAAAGCCGCGTCCGATTTGGATTTGTGTAACTGCACGGTATACGTCAGCACCTAAACCAGGAGCTCCGACCATTGCAGCGATAACTACCATGGATAGTGCAAGCATAATACTTTGGTTAATACCTGCCATAATTGTTGGCATGGCAAGAGGAAGCTGAACCTTCATAAGTCTTTGTGCCGTTGTGCTTCCGAATGACTCGGTTGCTTCCGTAATATCGGCAGGCACCTGTTGGACACCAAGAATCGTTAATCGAATAGTAGGCGGCATAGAGAAAATTACAGAAGCTACTACACCAGGAACGACTCCTATATTAAAGAAGAAGATTGCAGGTATTAAATATACGAATGCTGGCATTGTCTGCATAAAGTCTAATACAGGAACAACGATTTGTTTTACGGTATTTTTTTGAGATGCCCATATTCCTAGTGGGACTCCTATAATAATCGAGATAATAACAGCTGATAATACAAGTGCTAAAGTATCAAGCATTGGATCCCAATAACCAAGATTATCTACAAGGAATAAACCAACTAATGTAAATAAAGCAATTTTTTTATTCGCAAGCTTCCAAGCAATCAATGTTAATAAAATAATAAAGATATAGGAAGGAATAAAAGCAAATACTGCTACTAATGAATCTACTACAACTTCAAGACCTTCACTAATGCCGTCAAATGCTACTTCAAATGTGGAAGTCAGCCAATCAACAAAAGTGTCAATCCAATCTGCAACCGGAAGTTTTGGAAGTAAGTTTTCCATTAGTTCACCACCTCCGTTTTTTGTGTTTCCATAATATCTGTTTGGCTGTTAATATTTTCGTTGTTTCCTGCAAGGGCACCAATAACTGCACCTCTGACAAGCATGCCTTTTAGACGATGATCTCCGTCAACTACTGCAACAGGAATACTTGCTGTCGATACTTTGTCAAAAAGGTCTACAAGCAGCGTATCACCGCTTACTGTCAGTGTTTCATCGAGAATATCATGCAGTGGCTTATTATTCTCAACTGCACTTCTTGCTGCATCTGCTGTTACTGCTCCAAGCAGATTTCTTTTTTTGTTTACGACATAAATGCTTGAAATACCAAGGTCTCTCATCATTTGAAGGGCAACACGTGGGCCTCTGTCTACATTTACAGCCTCTGCACGTTTCATAACGTGATTTGCTGTAAGCACTTTTGACAGATCAACGTCTTCTACAAAGCGCTCAACATAGTCATTAGAAGGATTCATCAGGATTTCCTCTGGTGTACCGACTTGAACAATCGAGCCATCCTTCATCAATGCAATTCGGTCACCAATTCTTAATGCCTCATCTAAATCATGTGTAATAAAGATGATTGTTTTTTCCATGGTTGATTGTAAATCCAAAAGCTCATCTTGCATGTCTTTACGAATTAAAGGGTCAAGTGCACTGAAAGCTTCATCCATTAACAATACGTCTGGATCATTAGCAAGTGCTCTTGCAAGTCCAACACGCTGCTGCATACCACCGCTCAATTGATCAGGATATTGGCTTTCGTAGCCTTCTAATCCGACTAGTTTAAGAGATTCTAAAGCACGTTGTTTGCGTGTAGCTTTATCAATGCCTTGTATCTCTAAACCGAATTCTGTGTTTTCCAAGATTGTACGATGAGGAAGGAGAGCGAATTTTTGGAACACCATGCTAATTTTCTCTCTTCTAACTTTACGTAATTCATCCTTCGACATTTTGACAATGTCCTTGCCATCAATGTAGATTTTTCCAAGTGTTGGATCAATAAGTCTATTCAGCATACGAACAAGTGTTGATTTTCCGCTTCCGGATAATCCCATAATGACAAATATTTCGCCTGCTTTAATTTCAAAACTAGCTTTATTAACCCCGACAGTTGAACCTGTCTTCTTTAGTATTTCGCCTTTAGATTCACCCTTTTGTAGAAGGGAAATGGCTTTTTTACTGTTTTTACCGAAGATTTTTGTCACATCTTCAATTTTTACTTTTACGTTGTTTTCCATTCTTTCACCTCGTTTTTTCGGGAACCGTTCATCATGGCACTCCATAAGTATAGTATTTTTTCACTAATTACCGCAAAGCTTATATTCAGTCAAATTCATCCATTCTGTACGTACAGAAAAAACTGTACGTACTGTAATGTGTGTTTCCTTAAAAATCCTCTTAAATACTGCCAAATGCTATTAAGTTTGATTCTTTACAAATTTTCCAATCGTGATAATCTATAAAGGAATAATATTATAAGAAGCCAACGTAGATGCATTAAAGTGGAGATAGACAGTTATGATAATAAACATCAAGATCTCCGTTTTTCTTCTATATAATGAATGATTAAATTGGATGTGAATATAGCATGGAAGGTAAAGAACAGCTGGAAAGGGCACGGGAAAGAGTAATAGATGTTGTTGCACAGAACATGGATTTGTATGGTGTGACAGATTCAATTGGGCGCTTATATGGAATGCTGATGTTTCAGGAAAATCCTATGACACTCGATGAAATGAAGGAAGAGCTTGGGATGAGCAAAACGAGTATGAGCACCTCTGTCAGAACTTTATTGGAATTGAAGATGGTCGATAAAGTTTGGAAAAAAGGGGTAAGAAAGGACTTATACAAAGCTGAAAGCGACTGGTACCAGAATTTTATTGACTTTTTTGCGATAAAGTGGAGATCTGCTATTTCTGAAAATGTTTTGGAAATGAAAAAGTCACTTGCAGAATTAAATAGCCTTGTTAGTCGGGATGATATTGAGGAAGAACTTAAAGAATTGGCAATTAGTGATATTAATAAATTAAAAAATGCTCTTGATTACTACGATTGGCTTAACAGATTTGTAGACAGTCTTGAATCAAAGGAAATCTTCGAGCTTATACCTTTAAAAAAACCAGAATAACAAACCAAAAGGGTTCTCTTTTCTATAAAGAGGCCTTTTTTTATTGAATGAAGATTTTAGATAAATCAAATCACAATGCGCGGGAGTGTTTCGCCACACCAATCAACAATATTATCTTCCGTCTCTTTTTTTGAGCTAGCTAACCTTTTTCTCTAATAAATATGTTTGTTTTGTGAATTCTGCTTGTACTAGTCAAAAACCTAAAAAATGTGCATTTAACTATCGCACATTATGGGTCATTTGAATAGGATATATAGAATTTAGAAAAGGAGGAGTTAATTATGGGTGAAGTTGGATACGGCGGAGGTTTCGCTTTATTAGTAGTATTGTTCATCTTATTGGTTATCATTGGCGCTTCTTGGGGCTACGGCGGTTACTAAGAGATAAAAACTAAAAATATATAGAAGGAGGAACACTATATGTACGGATATGGTGGTTGTGGTTATCCTAGTTATGGTTATTCTTGCGGAACTGGTTACGGTGGAGGATTTGCTTTAATCGTAGTTTTATTCATTCTGTTAATTATCGTTGGTGCAGCTTGCTTCAAATGGTAAGCTGAAAAGAAAAAGTCTGATTCTTACTATAAGAATCAGGCTTTTTTACTTTTAAGAAAAAAACTTTTAAAAAATTAAAAAAAACTTACGAAAAGAAGTTTAACCGTTAAAAAATACGGGTAAAGAATACTAAAAAAGTTTTTTTGTAATTTTAGAGGGGGAAGATGAGTGTTGGTGAATATGATAAATTAAAAATAGAAAAAATGAAAAAATACCATAAATATATAGCAAATAACCTATTTTCATTTGCCTCTATAGATTACAATAAGATTAGGGTGGAGACATTTTTATACATAATAGGGATATAACTTACTAAGTAACTTACATATTAAAATACATATATTCTATAAAAGAATCGGGGGAAATTATGACTGAAAACATCTCTACCCATTCATCTGAGCAAACTGAACTGATGAATGACTTTTATGTCGTCGGAATTGGTGCATCAGCTGGTGGATTGGAAGCAATTGAGCAATTTTTCGCAAATATGCCTTCTAATACTGGTATGGTGTTTGTCATTGTACAGCATCTTTCATCAAAGTATAAGAGCTTTATGCCTGAATTGCTTGCCAAAAAAACAAATATGAATATTTTGCGGGCGGCAAAGGGAATGCAGTTGGTTCCAAATACAATATACTTAAATCCTCCTAATCAATTTTTGACGATTTCTGAAGGTGTGTTCCAGTTAGAAGAGTATGAGAAGGACAAGCATTATAACTTCCCAATCGATACTTTCCTTATATCCTTAGCACAGGAAAAGAAACAGAAAGCAATCAGCATTATATTTTCCGGTAATGGAACAGATGGGACAGAAGGAGTTCGAATTATTAAAGATAATGGTGGAGTTGTGTTCGTTCAAGAGGAGGATACAGCTAAATTCCATAATATGCCTAAAAGTGTGATTACTTCTGGTGTTGCTGATTATATCGAGGCTCCTTCTGACATCCCAATTATTATGCAGACGATAACAGACCCATCAAGTTTGACTTATAGTGATGAGTCACTTAAGCATATTTTTAATATTTTGCTGAAAAGAACAGGTATTAACTTTTCCTTCTATAAAAAAAGCAGTGTTTTGCGCAGGATTGAGAGAAGGATGAAGGTAATTAAGGAGCCTATGCTGTCATTAGATGCATATCGGGATTACTTGTTCAAGTTCCCAGAGGAAATTGATTTGCTGCATAAGGACTTGCTTATAGGAGTTACTCAATTCTTTCGGGACCCAGAGGCTTTTAAGGAAATTGAGAAGCTGATACCGGATATTGTCGCAAATAAGCTGGAAAATGGCGAAGAAGAGGTTAGAGTGTGGACGGTTGGCTGCTCTACAGGGCAAGAAGCTTACACATTAGCGATTCTTCTTGATCAATACATGGAATCATTAGATGAGGCCATTGATTTTCGGATTTTTGCAACAGATGTAGATAAGGATTCCATTAAAATAGCAAGCCAAGGACTATACGAGAGCGAGCTGTTAAGTGAAGTTCCACCATATATGAAAGAAAGGTATTTTGAACCGGCTGGGGATAAATATCAAGTGAAAAAATCTATCAGAAAAAAAATTGTGTTTGCTCCTCACAATATCTCTAAAGACTCACCGTTTGTTAACATCGATATGATTAGCTGCCGCAATATGATGATATACTTTCAGCCTGAATTGCAGCAGAAAATTCTGTCCCTTTTCCATTTTTCTCTTATTGAAAATGGAATCCTGTTCTTAGGTTCAAGCGAAACAATCGGCAAGCTTTCAGGGCTTTTCGAGCCGATTCACTCAAAATGGAAAATTTTCCGGAACAAGCAAAGTGATAAATGGGATTTAAAGGAGCCTGCTATCCACTCTAAACACAAGGCAAAGGAAATTACCCATTCAGATATTCATGCACCAGCTACCCTATTTGATGCAATGCCAGGCAGAAAGGTAGACTTGCTTTATCAAAAGCTTGTTAATGATTTCATTAATCCTTGTATTATCCTTAATGAGCAGAATGAAGTTGTCCTAACTTCAAAGAAAGCCAATCGTTTCTTATCTGTTCCAATCGGAGAGACAAATTACAGCATTTTTAAAATGGTGCCAGCACATCTTTCTGTTATTATTGGAACAGGCTTGAAGAAGCTTAAGGAAAACGAAGAGGAAATAACATATAAAAACATCCTGTTGGTTATTGATAAAGAGGAAAAATACTTTGATTTAACTATTCGAAGATTTTTGGATAGGGATGCTCTTTCTATCATCTTGTTTCAGGAGGAAGAAGATGATAACAAAATAGGGGTACTTAGTCCCCCTATATATTTTGATCATGATAGTACGATAAGTGAAAGAGTTGTTGATTTAGAGCAGGAATTGTTTTATACCCAACAAAATCTGCAAACAACAATTGAGGAGCTAGAAACATCCAATGAAGAGCTCCAATCTACTAATGAGGAATTAATTGCTTCGAATGAAGAGCTGCAATCTACAAACGAAGAGCTCCAGTCTGTTAACGAGGAATTAATAAATGTTAATAACGAGTATGAAAGTAAGATTACAGAACTGACTGATTTAACAAATGATTTGGACAATCTGTTGATAAACACTAATATTGGAACGATCTTTTTGGACAAAGGCTTTAAAATCAAGCTGTTTACGCCGGAGGTTCAAAAAATTGTCAATGTGCTTGATATGGATATTGGACGTCCGCTTTTCCATATCTCTCATAATTTGGAGTATGGATCTCTTCTCGAGGATGCAAGGGAAGTGCTTAAAACGTCTGCAAAGGTTGAACGGGAAATCCGCAGCTATGATGGCAACTGGTATGGCATGAGGGCAATGCCGTATCGCACGAGTGACAATATAGTTGATGGTGTTGTTATTACTTTTACCGATATAACGGAAATTAAAACCTATAATCAGAAACTTATGCTTACTTCTAGCGTAATTGAGAAAAGTCCAACAAGTATTATTATTACAGATAATGAAGGCAGGATTAATTATACAAATGAACGGTTTAAGCAACAAATAAAGCAGGATTTGGACTGCACAGGACTTCATATTTTAGACGTGTATGAGCAATATTTAAATGCAGAGGAATTCCATGATATTTGGAATACGATCAAGGATGGCGAGGATTGGGAAGGGAATATTACTTACCGACTCGATGATGGTATTGAAAGATGGGAATATGTCAGCTTTCGTGTCATCAAGGACTCGACAGGTAAGCTTGTCAACCTCCTGCGCACATCAGAGGATATAACGGAAAACAAGAAGTCAGAAGCAATGCTCAAAAAATCAGAAATGTTATCTGCTGTTGGTCAGCTTGCAGCAGGAATCGCTCATGAAATTCGTAATCCGCTCACCTCCTTAAAAGGATTTCTGCAGCTGATGATGCAGAGTAATACGTATAATAAGGAATATACAGAGGTAATGTTCTCTGAATTTAACAGGTTAGAGCTTATTATTAGTGAATTTCTTGTATTGGCAAGACCACAAGCAGTTGCATTTAAAGAAATGCAGATCGAAAGAATATTAGAGGATGTCAATGTTCTTCTTAATACACAGGCGATCTTAAAAAATATCAATCTTCAATTAGAATATACAGGGAATCTGCCGGCTGTTTATTGCAATGAAAAAGAGCTGAAGCAGCTGTTCATCAACATGATAAAAAACGCAATGGAAGCGATGGAATCAGAAGGTAATATTCATATTTCTGCTCATATGGAAACAGGTGGATATCTGCTTGTGAAAGTAACAGACCAGGGTAAGGGGATTCCAAAGGATCAGCTGGAAAAAATGGGAGAGCCTTTTTATACAACAAAGGAAAAAGGAACTGGCTTAGGATTGATGATCAGTCAAAAAATCATCGATAACCATAAAGGTACACTGACATTCTTTAGTGAGGTTGGGGTTGGTACAACAGTTGAAATGAGATTTCCTATTAGTTAATGAAAAAAACCCTTAATTTAAAGGGTTTTTTTCATTTCATCAGCTATTGTTTTAATTTCATAGAGCTCGTCATATATCATCTCCAGATACTCACCTTTTCCTCCTTCAATAATGAGTGGGGAAATAATACCGAGCAGGTCAACGACCGTTGAGGTAGACCTCTTAACTTTATCCAGCTTCTTTCTTGTTTCGATATTATTGAGTTTATCAAGGCTTTTCTCATCTCGTGTCGTAGTAGTCGACATTTCTTTAATGTCTTGTCCTGATTGCAGATGCAGCAAGGAGTCTCTTAATTGATTTAATTCATAAGAAATATTGGTATACTGTTGTTCAATACTGTGACACAATACATAAAAAAGCTTATTACTTGAATCGTAAGTATACTGGATGTTAAAGAAGGCCAACCCTTTTGGAGAAGTTGTCATGTTTACTTCGATGGACTTCGTTCCTTCCCTTTCGTTCAAGAAGGCGATGGTTTTTTCACGGCTTTCTTTATCAATAAGCTCAAGAAAATTATCTGCAGGCGCAAAGATTTGGTTGCTTGCTGCTGATCTTGCTAGAATGCAATAGCTGTTGTCAATCTGAAAAAAGGGTACTGGTATGACAGATAAATCTAACATCATCAACTATCGCTCCTTACAGAATGAATCAAGCTATTTGCGTTATTGTATATTTGTAGCCAAGACTTTAATTCCGATTGCTCAGAGATAAATATAGTAGACGGACTGCAGTATTGCCGCAAATCATAATCTTGAATCAGTCTACTTCCAACAATGATTGCAGGTCGTGGCGCAAGTCTCTCAAGCTCTTCGATATACGGACGGAGTGTTGGAATGGAAAAGGACATGGAAAGAGACATGCCAATAACATCAGGCTGCCATTTTCGGGCCATATAAACCGCATGCTCGAGAGGAAGGTTAGGTCCAAGGTTTTTAACTTCCCAGCCATTCTCCTGAAAGGTAGAAGCACACATTTTTAAACCGATTGTATGATGCTCCCCTTCGAGGCAAAATAATAATACTTTCTTTTCCTGGGTATCAGCCTTCTGTATATTCAACATGTAATGAGATAGGATAACTTCACATATACCTGTTGCCAAATGCTCCTCCGCTACACTTATTTCATTCTTCTGCCAAAGCTCTCCGATATATTTCATTGCAGGGGTAATTAATTCGTCGTAAATGAAAGCAGTATTATAGCCTTGATAATCTAATTCTTGAATGATTGCCATGCTTTTTTGGATATTGCCTTCTAATAGGGCTAAGGCAAACTCCTTTGCTGAAACGAAGTGAGTCAATTTTCTTTCACGTCCGATCGTTTTAATCTGTTGGTTTGTTATCATTACTGAGGAAATTGTCGTTAAGATATTACATAAATTATACTATAAAAGTAGAGTCAGTTAATAGAAATTGCTAGAAAGGCAGAGGATTTGAGTATGAATTTATTGGAAAAAGAAAAGATTGTTGAAAAGTTATTTGTGAGATTTTATGAAGAGTATCCTGATTTGGAGCGGTTTGGAGAGAATGGAAAGAAACGGACAAAAGAAGATATAAACTACCATTTTCAGTACATGGAAACAGCGTATTCTCTTCTTAATAAAAAGGTTTTCCATGATTATATTATTTGGCTAAGTGAAGTCTTGGAAACGCGTGGAGTCGGAAGACAGTTACTGTACATAAACCTAGAGTGGATTGCACAAGAGCTTCAGGTTCTTGATGAAACAGAGGAAATTGGCTTCTTTCTGGAGATATTGGCTGAGGGAATGGAGCTCATTAAGAGCAGTAACCAAGGAGAATAACAAAAAACTCCAGTTCTACAACTGGAGTTTTTTTGTATGGTTATAAAGCGAAGAAGGCTTTCGTATTTGCTGAAATTTGCTTATAGCATTGAGCTGTTGTTATTTGCTTTAATTCTGCGATTTTTTCTATCGACTGATGAATTATGGCTGGCGTCGTTTTCATATTTTGGAATGGTCCTTCAAAGGGCCATGGGCCATCCGTTTCTGCCATTATGCGATGTGGTGAATAGTTCTTTGCAATTAACTGAATATCATGCTCGTAATGAATATCTGGTGTAAATGATAGATAGCATCCGTTTCTCATCATGCGCTCCAATGTTGGGCTGCTGCCTTTAAACCAATGAAACTGTGCGGCCATATAGCTGTGCTTTTCCAATAAGTCTAAGGCAAGAGTAGCTTCCTCGTATATACAATGTAAAACGATTGGTTTTTGGAGCTCCTTTGCGAGCAAGATAAATTGCTCGAGTAATTCCAAATATGGCTCTAGCGGATAACTTTTCGGATCCTTGAGCCGCTCATAATGCGGCAATCCAACCTCTCCGATGGCAATCATTTCTGTTTGGTGGTTTCTAATCCAATCGAATAAGTCTGTAAAATAGCTTTCCCCACAGATTGGCTGCTCAGGATGAAAGCCGAATGCAGCGTGAACGGAGGGAAAGGTTCTGCTTAACTGCAAATTACGGATAGAGGAGGCTTTATCCATTGAGACAGTGATTATATGTTCAATTGTTTCATCTGTTTGCATCTTGTGGATTGCTTTGTCTGTATACTGGTCGAGATGGATATGAGCATCAATTATTTTATTCATTTTGCTGTCATTCCCGAAGGCTTAAGCTTATAGTATATTTCTTTTTTCCACTTAAGGAATTCCTCGTTTAGCCAAAGATCATCTGCTCTAGGTCTTGGGAAGGGTACTGTTATTTCCATAAGTGAGTCGTTTGGATTAGAGGGCAGTATATAAATTCGGTCTGATAGATATAGTGCCTCCTCAATATTATGGGTAATAAAAAGGACCGTTCTTTTATCCAAACTCCACAATGACAGCAGCCATTTTTGCATGTCCAGTCTTGTCAGTTCATCAAGTGCGCCGAATGGTTCATCCAAGCAAAGAAGGGGCATTGGGCTCATCAAAGCCCGTACAAAGGAAACACGCTGCTTCATTCCACCAGATAAATCATCGGGATACGCGTACGAATAATCAGCAAGTCCTGCTTTATTGAGCATATCGAGTGCCAGCTGCTTGTCTTTTTTGCCGTTGATTTCTTGGATAAGCAGTACATTTTCCAGTACTGTTCTCCAGGGAAATAAAGAAGGGGCTTGTGGCATATAGCTAATATGGCCCTTTTTCCCCGTGATTTCCTTGTTACTCAAAAGAATAGTTCCTTCATCAGGTGTTAACATTCCACCGATCAGATGGAAAATGGTGCTTTTTCCGCTTCCGGAGGGTCCTAATATAGAAACAAACTCTCCATCATGAATAGTCATATTCAGTTGTTTAAGCACGGTTTTTGTATCATATGACATGCTTACATTATTTAATTCCAATGTACCCAATTATTTCTCCTCCTTGCTACCACGAATACACCATGTCTCAAGCAATTTAATGACAATAAAGAAGATCAGGCTTAGTATCATGATGGCAAATATCGCAACAAAAACACGGTCTGTTCTAAACGAGCGGGAGGCCATTGTCATAAAAACGCCAATTCCTTCTTTCGAACCAAGCCATTCTGAGATGACTGCGCCCATAACACTATATGTTGCAGAAATCTTTAAGCCTGAGAAAATGGAAGGAAGGGCATAGGGCCATTCCAGCTTCCAAAAAACCTGCCGTTTTGTGCTGCCAGACATTTGCATAAAATGCTTAAGCTCAGGTGATGTTTGCCTAAAACCATCGAGACAAGCTACGGTAATTGGGAAGAAGCAAACTAGTGTAATCACAATCAGCTTCGGCAAGATACCAAAGCCAAACCACACGACAAGCAGCGGCGCTAGCACAATTGTAGGTATGTTTTGTGATAAAATCAAAAGCGGATAAACAGACTCTCTAAAGAAAACAATACGATGCAATATAATAGCAATAATCAGCCCGACGGCACTGCCAATTAAAAAACCTGTAACAGACAGCTTTGCAGTTGCGAATGCATGAACAGAAAAGGTATCCCAGCTTAATACCGCTTCATGGAAAATGGCCGAAGGAGAAGGCAGGAGCCAGTCTTCAATCTCAAAATAACGTACAGCTGCTTCCCATAAACAAAATAAAAGAAGGAGAACCAGAACTGGTCTCCAGGTTTTTGCGATAAATGTATTCATTAACGATATTTCCCTGTTAAATCTTCCATCTCTATTCCCGTAGGCTGATAAAGAACTTTAATTTGAGTGATAACATTGCTGGACCCAATTTCGATCATCTTTTTATTCATTGAGCTAATAACGTGAAATAGTTCTTCCATATCTCCCTCCATTGTTGTCTCCAATGGATGGACTTCGTATTTAACACCTGATTCTTCAATGATTTTAATCGCTTCATCGACATATGGGATAACATTTTCCCCGTTTTTTGTTTTTGGAATGATTTGTACACTTATCAATGCGTTTGCCATTATTTATCTCCTCCATCAGGTAAGAATTCATTCGTAAATGCTTTATTTGCTTCAAGCTTGTTCTCAAGGAGCTTGTTGTCATACATCCAGCCTGCATAGTTTTCCCAAACGGACAGCTTTTGCTCGCCCCAGCGAGGTGCATCGTCCTGATATTTAGCTGCAAGCCATTCTTGGCTTTTCTTCACAAGCTCTTCATCTAAATCTGGTGCATTTTTTAGCAGGATGGAAGCTGCATCATCTGGGTTATCGGTTGCGTATTCATAACCTTTTGACGCTGCTTTCAAGAAGGATTTAACTGTTTCAGGGTTATCTGCAATCATTTTTTCATTTGTAGATAAAACAGGTGTGTAATAATCAAGCTTATCACTGTAATCAGTCAGGTAAATCATATTAATTTTTTCTCCGCGTAATTCAGCTTCTACACCTGTCCAGCCATAATATATCCAGGCGAAATCAATGTTTTGCTTCATTGCCGTGAAATAGTCTGCATCACCGATATTGATAATATCGACATCCTTAATATCTGTATTTTCTTGCTTCATTAAAGAAGAGATAACAGAGGATTCTACTTCCGAACCCCAGCCGCCGTATGTTTTGCCAACGAAATCTTTAGGTGATTTAATGTTGTTTTCAACAGGTGAGGCAAATCCTGACGTGTTGTGCTGGATAATTGCTGCGATGGATACAATAGGGACACCTTGGACTCTTGCTTGGGTAATTCCTTCCTGATAGCTTACGCCAAAGTCAGCTTTTCCAGAGGCAACTAACGAATCTGCTCCAGCTTCCCCAGGTGTTATGATATCAACATCAAGTCCTTCGTCGTCAAAATAGCCTTTGTCCTTTGCTACATATAATCCTGTGTGGTTCGTATTGGCTGTCCAGTCAAGAACGACCGTAATCTTTTGCTTTTTGCCATCGCTTTGTTCCTTGTTTTCTTCCTTTGTATTACTGCAGCCTGCAATAAGCAGAACCGCAGCAATCAGCAATAAGATTTTTTTCATAAATACTGCCTCCTGTGATTAGAAAAAAAGCCTAGGAACCTATGTAGTTTTTTGCTTATGTAGTAGGTGTTGACGGCGGTTTCATAGTGCCGGCAACGTTTTTTAAACGAAAAAAAGTTCAAGTCAAAAGAACCTGAACGCTTTAAATACATATGTATGTAAAGAATGTCCGTTTCCTACGCTGGCATTAACCAGATCAGGTTCAAAGGGTTTTTATCTTACGGATAACTCTCAACCAGCAACACTGGTTCCCCTAGTAATTCTTTTTTTCTTAATTTAATTATCTGCTCCATTATAGCAAAAATATTAGGCTTGTCCTATATTTATCAACTTTTATTCAATTTTGTTTGTGATCCTTCCAGTTTTTATAAGTAATCAGCTCCTGGTTGACGGCTTGCAGGACGTATTTTAATACAAGTGCATCATCGACAATACCAAGTCCGAAAATAAAGTCAGGAATAAGATCTATCGGGGATATAAAGTATAAAATTCCAGCAACAATCAGCACCATTGATTTTTTACTAATACTGCGATATGTGCCATCCTGATATGCTCTAACTAAGGAAAACAGCAATTGCAGCTTCTCCCATACTGGGGATAACCCTCTTCTTTTAGAAGACGCTTTTGGAATGGCCTTCTTTAACAGTCCAGCTAATCTTGCAGGCTGTTCAACGAGTGCAGCTGCTTTTTTTTCATGCTTTTGATAGCCTTTTTCTATGTCATTCTTCTTTAAAATGACCATTTTGTCAGCTCCTTTTGATTTGAATAGGAAGTGTTTATCTAAAGTCAGCACCACAACAATAATGTTTGCTTATTTAAAGGCAAGCATTCCTTCAACTATTCCCGATATATAGAAGTGGAAAACGTTTAAGCAATTTCCTTATGCAGTGAATGGTTGGTACAATATAAGGAAAGGAACAACTTGCGGGAGTGTGATTTGTGATGATGCTGACAGAAATAATTAGAAATGCAAAACATCTTGTCATCTTTACTGGTGCAGGGATGTCGACAGAAAGCGGCTTGCCTGATTTTCGTTCTGCAGATAAAGGATTATGGACAACAGAGCAAAAATCTTATCTTTCTAGCACGGATGCGCTTAATAATCATTTAGAGGATTTTATCGCATTTTACAGGGAGAGGGTATTAGGTGTTTCTGAATATAAGCCGAATCAAGGACATTTAATTTTGGCAGACTGGGAAGAGCGAGGACTGTTAAAAGGAATCATCACCCAAAATGTCGATGGTTTTCACACTTCGGCCGGAAACAAAAAGATAGCAGAGCTTCATGGCACATTGCAAAAGCTTCATTGCCAGCAATGCGGAAAAACGTATTCCAGCAGAGAATATTTGCATGGAGTATATAAGTGTGATTGTGGAGGTGCATTGCGGCCGTCTATCGTGTTATTTGGAGAAATGCTGCCAAGTGAGGCGTTTTTACTTGCAGAGGATGCTGCCATACAATCAGATGTATTTATCGTTTTAGGCTCTTCATTGAATGTTTCACCAGCCAATCAGCTGCCGCTGCTCGCAATTGAAACGGGAAGCAAATTAATTATCATTAATAAAGAGCGCACAGAGTATGACCATCTCGCTGATTTAGTTCTTCACGAAAGTATTGGAAAAGTGCTCAATCAAATAGACAAGGAGCTTTCAGCCAATAGATAATTTTTACTGGTAAAAATTATCTATTGGCTGAAGCTAAAGGGATAAGGGAAGGGATTGCAAACTTTTGTGTATCAAGCTATTATTAAGAGATGAGCATAAATGAAAGTGCAAAAAAGAGAGGAAAAAATCATGGCTAAAACATTTCAAGATGAGGTATTGTCCCGACGTACCTTTGCGATTATATCCCATCCGGATGCTGGGAAAACGACGCTTACCGAAAAATTGTTATTATTTGGAGGAGCAATTCGTGATGCTGGAACGGTAAAGGGTAAAAAGACTGGGAAATTTGCTACAAGTGACTGGATGGAAATCGAAAAGCAAAGAGGAATTTCTGTAACATCCAGTGTCATGCAGTTTGATTATAACAATGCGAGAGTAAATATTCTCGACACACCAGGACACCAAGACTTCAGTGAAGATACGTATCGTACATTGACTGCTGTTGACAGTGCCGTAATGATTATCGACTCTGCAAAAGGGATTGAGGAGCAGACGCTTAAGCTGTTTAAAGTTTGTCGTATGAGAGGAATTCCAATCTTCACGTTCATTAACAAGCTGGATCGTCAAGGTAAAGCGCCTCTTGAGCTTCTTGCTGAGTTAGAGGAAGTAATGGGAATTGAGTCATACCCGATGAACTGGCCGATT
The DNA here is from genome assembly GCF_007273535.1 of Niallia circulans. Classification (NCBI taxonomy): domain Bacteria; kingdom Bacillati; phylum Bacillota; class Bacilli; order Caryophanales; family Bacillaceae; genus Niallia; species Niallia circulans. Next base: position 3,714,362 of record NZ_RIBP01000004.1, on the reverse strand, counting down.
GGTATGGGTAAAGAATTTTTAGGTATTTACGACCGTTATTATAACCGTATTGAACAATTCCGCGTAGAAGACGGCGAAAAATATATTCCATTGAATGAGGATGGAGAAATTGAAGGAGAACATCCAATTAAAGTGGATTCTCTTTATGATCAGACTCTTGAAGAAATTATGCTGCTGAACGAGGCGGGTAATGAATTCTCTGCGGAAAGAATTAATAATGGTGACCTAACACCAGTATTCTTTGGAAGTGCATTAGGCAACTTTGGAGTACAAACATTCTTGGAAACGTATTTAGATTTCGCACCATCTCCACAGGCAAGAAATTCTACTGGAGGCAAAATCGATCCGTTGTCAGAGGAGTTTTCAGGCTTTATCTTTAAGATTCAAGCAAATATGAACCCTGCACATAGGGATAGAATTGCTTTCTTGCGAATTTGCTCAGGTAAGTTTGACAGAGGAATGACTGTGAATTTACCAAGGACAGGGAAACAAATAAAGCTGGCCCAATCCACGCAGTTTATGGCGGATGACAGAAGTACTGTCAATGAAGCTGTCAGCGGTGATATTATCGGGTTATATGACCCTGGATTTTATCAAATTGGTGACACACTGACTGTGAATAAAAACACGTTCCAATATGAAAAGCTGCCACAATTTACTCCGGAGCTTTTCGTTCGAGTAACTGCGAAAAACGTCATGAAACAAAAGCATTTCCATAAAGGGATACAGCAGCTTGTCCAAGAAGGTGCGATACAGCTTTACAAAACAGTAAAAACAGAGGATTATCTGCTTGGCGCTGTTGGTCAGCTGCAATTCGAAGTATTTGAACACCGCATGAGAAATGAATATAATGTGGATGTGCTTATGGAGCATGTCGGTTCGAAAATTGCCAGATGGACAGTGGAAGAGGAAGTAAATGAAAACTTATCCAGCGGCAGAAGTCTTCTAGTTGAGGACCGTTACGGCAAAAAGGCATTCTTGTTTGAAAACGATTTTGCTTTGCGTTGGTTCCAAGACAAGAATCCTGAAGTTAAACTTTATAATCCGATGGATACGGAAGAAAATTAACAAAAAAACAAGCGATTATCTGATCGCTTGTTTTTTTGTGGTATTAAATGTTAGGTTTTCTTACGTGTGGATAGTGGTTTTAGCCATGCAGACAATTGTTTATTTAATAAATAATGCTAAAAAGATATATCTGGATAATAAAAAATAGAAATCAATGAGAGGGTTTTATAAAGAAAGGTAGAAAAAAGGAGTCAAATAACCAATGTGATTATATTGTTTCGATAGTCTTAATATAAGTGTATCAAGGGAATTTAATGTATTTATATAGTTTATAAGTATTTTAATTTTTAAAAAAATTTAAATTTTCTAAAAAATAATTGTAATCGACAAAGATTTAGGTATAATAAAACCAAGTTGTAATAAAAAGTAACGGACTTGTGTTACATCTTTTGACATGATTGTCATGAGCTAACATGGATATGAATATCATTTTAATTTAGGATAATGTAATTAAAAAACTGAATATTCTCTTAAATTAAATTGGTATTTTTATAAAAAAAATACATAGGGGGAAACAGAATGAAAAAGAATTTATCACTACTTTTTAGCATGCTATTAGTAATTGTATTGGCATTGGCAGGCTGCTCTGGTAATTCAGAGGAGTCAAATACCAGCAGTGGAGAAGACAGTTCAAAATCGACTAGTATGCTAGAAACAATAATTAAGAGAGGAACTTTGAAGGCTGGGGTTAATGATGCACTTCCTGGATTTGGCTACATAGTTTCTGATGGAAAGAACACTGGGTTTGATGTTGACTTTGCTAGAGCGATTGCAGCTGGTGTGTTAGGTGATGCAAATAAGATAGAATTCCGCCCGCTGTCTGCAACAGACCGTTTTACAGCAGTTCAATCTAAAGAAGTGGATGTTCTTATTCGCAATACGACTTGGACGACAAACAGAGATGCTGAGGTTGGTTTAAGCTTTGCTCCGGTCACATTCTATGATGGACAGGGAATTATGGTGCCAAAAGACAGTGGAATTACAACATTAGAAGACTTAGAGGGAAAAACAATTGGAGTGGAAACAGGAACAACAACAGAATTAAATCTTGCCGATCAAATGAAAGCGGCTGGTGTAAGCTATACACCGCAAACTTTTGATAATGCAGATGCAGTTATCGCGGCATACGAGTCTGGCTCTATTGATGCATGGACAACAGATAAATCTGGTTTAGTATCACGCCAATCGATGCTACAAGATCCAGAAGCACATGTCATTCTTGATGCGACACTTTCTAAAGAACCATTAGCACCAGCAGTGCTTGATAATGATGAAAAATGGAAGGATGCTGTTAGCTGGATTGTGTATGCAACTATCCAAGCAGAAGAGTTTGGCATTACATCTGCAAATGTAGATGAATTTTTGGAAAGTGATAATCCTGAAATTCAACGCTTACTTGGTGTTGGCGGCAACAATTTAGGAGAACAGCTTGGCATACCTAATGATTTTGCTTATCAAGTAATCAAGCAAGTTGGTAACTATGGAGAAATTTATGACAGAAACCTTGGACCAACTACTGTATTTAAGCTTGAAAGAGGGCAAAACGCATTATACAGTGATGGCGGATTACAATACTCCATACCATTCCGTTAAAAAAAATTTTATACCATTTAAAGAAGGCCTGCTAATAGTGCTTTTCTAGCAGGTCTATTCTTTTAGCTAAGGGAGGCATACAAGATGGAGAATAAAAAAGCAGTAACGCCTCTATGGCGGAATAAAAAGATGTTGCCGATATTTATTCAAGTTCTGTTTATTATCCTAGTCGGCTTTGTGATTTCCGTAATGGTCCGTAATGTTCAGACAGGGTTAGATCAAATTGGTTTGAAAATAGGGTTAGATTATTTGAATTTAAAGGCATCCTTCCCAATCGCAGAATCGCTGATTTCCTATACACCTGATGATCCTTATAAAAGAGCAATTGTCGTGGGGTTATTAAATACACTTAAAGTAGCGTTTTTCGGTATCATTATCGCATCCGTACTTGGAGTTGTGATGGGGATTGCACGCTTGTCCTCGAACTGGCTTATTCGTAAATTGGCTACAGTATATGTAGAGGTATTCCGTAATACACCACTATTGGTACAAATATTCATTTGGAACTTCGCAGTTTTCCTGCCAATGCCCAAGATTGAGGATGCAGCATCAATCGGCTCTTTCTATTTTTCGAACAGAGGTGCAGCTATTCCTTGGTTTACAGTGCATGACAATTCAATAACATGGATAGCAGTTATGGTTGTATTAGCCGTTATCGCCATAATTCTTTTCAAAAAGTTAACCTCCATAGCTATTAATGCAGGCAAACACACGTATCCGCTTTTGTCTAGCATTGCAGTATTCGCGCTTGGCTTTATTCTCTTTTATTTCATTTTCGGCAATGGGCCATTTGGTATATCTGTACCAGAGTTCAATGGCAATGCATTTGTGGGCGGAACCTCCTTATCAATTGGTTTCTTGTCGATGCTAGTGGCATTGTCTATCTATACTTCAACATATATCGCAGAGATTGTTCGCGCAGGTATCCTTGGTGTGCCAAAGGGACAGACAGAGGCAGCGCAAGCGCTTGGCTTTAAAAGTCCAACAGCTTTAAGACTTATCATCTTTCCGCAGGCTATCCGCATCATTATTCCACCGCTAACGAGCCAGTACTTAAACTTAATCAAGAACTCGAGTTTAGCTATGGCTGTAGCCTATCAGGATATAGTTGGAATCGGCAATACGATTATTAACCAGACAGGACATACTTTTGAAACTATTCTTATCATGATTGCTGTGTATTTACTGTTTAGCTTAGGTACATCACTGTTCATGAATTTCTTTAATAAAAAATTCCAGTTGGTTGAAAGGTAGTGAGGCAGATTGGATAATGTTAGGCTTGGCAACAGTGGAAATTTAGTAAAGACTAATTCCCTCAGCAGGCTGGTGAAATTACAGCTATGGCTGAAAAACAATCTTTTTAAGGATTGGAAAAATGCAATACTAACGATTGTTGCTGCCATGTTTACTGGATATATGATCGCTAAAGTTACGACATTTTTAGCTGCCAGTGATTGGAGTGTTGTAACAGCTAATTTGCGGCTGTTAATGGTTGGTCAATTCCCGATAGAGGAAATTTGGAGGTTGTGGGTCGCTGTCATTTTAGTATCTGTTTTATTTGGTGCGACATGGGGATTGTGGAGGAATGTTATCGGCCATGTTGCGATAGCCTTGTCTGTCATCATGTTGATTTTTGCTGTTGTACCATACACGGAATCCATGACAAAGATTTATTTAGGTGTAAGCATTGCTTCTATTTATTTGTTTTATGCAATTGGCAGAAAGCTTACTGTTTTAAAGATACCAGTTTTAGTTCTATGGATTTTAGTTATTCCCATTTCAGTTGGAATTATTAATGGTTTTGGCATTCTTGAACCAGTAAGCACAAATGTCTGGGGCGGGTTTTTACTGACGCTTGTCATAGCGTCTGTTGCAATTATTTGCTCATTCCCAATCGGACTTCTGCTTGCTGTTGGCCGAAGAAGCAAGCTTCCTGTCATTAAATATACATGCATTGTTTATATTGAGATTATTCGCGGTATGCCATTAATTATGATTTTATTTATAGGACAATTGCTTCTGCCGATGTTTATTGGCGGAGAAATCCAAATTGATAATATTCTTAGGGCCATGATTGCGTTCACGCTGTTTAGTGCTGCATACTTAGCGGAAAACATTAGGGGCGGGCTTCAATCCATCCCAAGAGGCCAATTTGAAGCAGCACAGGCACTAGGATTAAATAACTTCAAACTGATGATATTTGTTATTTTGCCACAAGCATTAAAAGCAGTCATACCAGCAATGGTAGGCCAATTTATCGCTATCTTTAAGGATACATCACTAGTTGCAGTGATTGGATTAGCAGACTTTCTTGGAATGGCCAAAAAGGTTGCAGCAAATCCAGAGTATTTAGGAAAGTATATGGAGCTATATGTGTTTATTGCTTTAATGTATTTTATATTTTGCTATTTAATGTCACATGTCAGCAAAGCATTGGAGAAATCATTAAATACGGGCAACCGCTAATAAAGGAGGATAAAAGATGGAGAGTGTATTTTCGGTAGAAAAGCTAGCAACGCCACTAGAGCAAAGAGAGGATATTATTGAAGTAAAAGGCTTAAACAAATGGTATGGCGATCATCACGTTTTAAAGGATGTCGACCTGCAGGTTAAGCAAGGCGAGGTTATCGTTGTACTTGGTCCTTCAGGATCTGGAAAATCAACATTTATCCGGACGATTAATGCGTTAGAGGAGTTTCAAAAAGGTTCTATCATTGTCGATAACATTGCTCTGACAGATGATTTAAGAAATATTGAAGAAATAAGGAAAGAAACAGGTATGGTTTTTCAATCTTTTAACTTGTTTCCACATATGACGATACTAAAGAATATCTCACTTGCGCCAATTTGGGTAAGGAAATGGAAAAAGAAAAAGGCAGAGCAAATTGCGATGGAGCTGCTTGAGAGAGTCGGAATTCCAGAGCAAGCAAATAAGTATCCAGGTCAACTGTCTGGCGGACAGCAGCAGCGTGTGGCAATTGCAAGAGCATTGGCGATGCAGCCGAAAATTATGCTTTTTGATGAGCCAACCTCAGCACTTGATCCAGAAATGGTGAAAGAGGTTTTAGATGTAATGAAAACTCTTGCTGACTCTGGTATGACAATGCTTGTCGTCACACATGAGATGGGCTTTGCACGTCAAGTAGCAGACAGAATCATCTTGTTTGATAAAGGAGAAATCGTGGAGATGGGTAAGCCTGAAGAAATTTTTGATAATCCAAAGCATGAACGAACAAAATTATTTTTATCACAGATTCTGTAAAAAGAGCCAGAAATGGCTCTTTTTTTTATCATCTATCTTTTTTTCACTGTCGGATTTTACCCATCCTTTAAATTCTTTTTGCTAACATGAACAGATACTGAATAAAAAAACAAAGTTTAGCTAAAAATGAAAAAATGAAAAGGTATATAAGAATTAGATGGTGATATCCGATGAGGGACCTAAGTAAATTAGAGGCGATAATGTGGAGCATTGCACTTCCTGGCTTCAGCCAGTTATTGATGAAACAGTATTGGAAAGGTACTCTTTTGGTAGTGCTGGAATTCATCATTAATGTGCAAAGTAATTTTAATTTAGCAATCATGCAAAGCTTTTTAGGCAATATGCAAGCCTCCATAGATGCCCTTGATTTTCAGTGGATTATGTTTTATCCCTGTTTATATTTATTTGCAATGTGGGATGCATACAAGTCAACTTTAAAGGAGCACAAGGAATATGCATTTTTGCCCTTTGTTTTTTGTGCTTATTTTGTAACAGTAGGAGTCATGTATTCAACGCGGTTTGAAATATTCGGCATCTTTCCAGGTCCTATATTTACGCCAATGATCTTTTTGATTCCTGGAATCATAAGTGGTTTTTTAGTCAAGTACGCTATATTGTTTTTTAAGGCACAGTTCAATCCGAATAAAGAATAAACAACGATACTAACTTTGAGATTAAATATAGTCAGGTCTTGTTTATTTTTTTTCGGTTTTTGATTGCAAAGACAGAATCTTTCGTATATAATAGTCTTATATTAATTGTATATCTACTCAAAGGGGAGTAGCTTTTAGGTTTATACCTAAAACAAAGTCGTCAATTCATGGTCTTAGTACCATCGGCTTTGTTGGCACCATAAAAAGTGCTTTGCAAGACCTTTGCCTATTTGGCAAAGGTCTTTTTTGCGCTTTTTTGTACATAAAAACAGAAAGCACAGCTAAACCTGTTAATAGGGGGAATCCAGTGGGTATACAAGAATAAAATGATAGGAGGAGAAAAGATGGATTTTGCATTACTTTTAGAGTATGGTTGGGTGCTCCTGATTTTAGTTGGATTGGAAGGGATTTTGGCAGCTGACAATGCGGTCGTAATGGCCGTTATGGTTAAGCACTTACCTCCAGAGCAACAGAAAAAAGCCTTATTCTATGGTTTATTTGGTGCATTTGTTTTCCGTTTCGCAACATTATTCATGATTTCTATTCTGGTTGACGTTTGGCAGGTTCAAGCTCTTGGTGCAGTCTACTTATTGTATATTTGCTTCCATAATTTATATGGGAAGTTTGGCCACAAGAATAAGAAAGAGAAAGAGAAAGAAAAGAAAAAGTCTGGTTTTTGGATGACAGTATTAAAAGTAGAGCTTGCTGATATTGCATTTGCAATTGATTCTATGCTTGCAGCTGTTGCATTGGCAATAACGCTAACACCAACAGGCTGGTTCGATGTTGGCGGAATTGACGGCGGACAGTTTACGGTTATGCTTCTTGGCGGTATTATCGGTTTAATTATTATGCGATTTGCTGCAAACTGGTTTGTTAAACTTCTTCATACAAGACCATCCTTGGAGACAGCTGCTTTCATGATTGTCGGCTGGGTTGGGGTGAAATTGGCAGTATTTACTCTGGCACATCCAGAGGTTGCTGTGCTTGATGAGCATTTTCCAGAATCAAAGGTTTGGAAGTTTATTTTCTGGGGTGTATTGTTAATCATTGCTGTGGGCGGCTATTTCCTTTCAGGCAAAAAAGTGCAAGAAACAGCAGAAGAAAGCTAAATGATAAAAAGGAAATAATGCTTGCGCCAATTCTTTGCTTTTGCAAAGAGAGCAAACATTATTTCCTTTTTTATATTTTTCCTTTGTGCATCTGTGAATTTAAGGTATAGTTATTATTGAGTTTTACCGGATAGCTCTGCTTGAGCTTGTTGAACAAGGCGTTTTGTAATTTCTCCACCGACACTTCCGTTTGCTCTAGCAACAGTATCTGAACCTAGATTAACACCAAATTCTTGGGCGATTTCATATTTAATGCTATCTAAATATTGTTCAATTCCAGGAACTAATAATTTATTTGAACTAGACATGATATATAGGCCTCCTTGAATAATAAAGTACAGAACATAAATATCGTTAGCAACAAGAAGCTATTATTTTGATAATAGGTATGTTTAGCAATATTAATTTCTGTACTAATAATATGTGGGGTTTTCTCGTGTTTCATAAGTGGTAAAGTTTGTGTAAAGGGGAGATAATAGGAATCCGCTTTTGTTTCTTTTTATTATAGTTGTGCTTGCAATAGAAGGGATTTGTATGAACATGAGAAGAACGGTAAGGGAGATGCTGAATAAATTCACTCCTGCCCAAATAATAACAGGCTATTATTTACTGGCGGTCAGTGCTTCCGTTTTATTATTAAGCTTGCCGATTGCTCACAAAGAAGGTGTCCATGTTTCATTTATGGATACACTGTTTACAGCGATAAGTGCTGTAAGTGTGACAGGGCTGACTGTTATAAATATATCTGATACATACAGTACAATTGGCATCTTTATTTTAATGTTTGTCCTTCAGTTTGGAGGAATAGGTGTTATGACGCTTGGAACATTCTTTTGGATGCTGCTCCGCAAAAAAATTGGCTTAAAGGAACGGCAGCTCATTATGCTTGACCACAATCAATCTCATTTGTCTGGTCTTGTCCAGCTCATCAGGGAAATCATCAAGCTGATTTTAATCATTGAGCTTGTTGGTGCCATAGTGCTCACACTGCAGTTACATCAATACTTTCCCACATGGAAGGATGCGTTTGTCCATGGACTCTTCGCTTCCATTAGTGCGACGACAAATGGTGGTTTTGATTTAAGTGGAAACTCGCTTGTTCCGTATAAAGATGATTATTTTATCCAACTGGTTAATATTATTTTAATTACGCTTGGGGCAATAGGATTTCCAGTTCTAATTGAAGTGAAAAACTACTTATTTCCGAAAAACCCAGGCAAGCTGTTCCGTTTTTCCTTATTTACTAAACTGACCTCTTTAACATTTGGGCTGTTGCTGTTATTTGGAACAGTCAGCATCATCATCATTGAGTCAAATCATTATTTTATAGGGATGAACTGGCATCAAATCTTTTTTAACGCATTTTTCCATTCTGCTTCAACGAGGAGCGGTGGTTTAGCAACAATGGATTTAAATGATTATACGATGGGAACATTAGTGATTTTCTGTATTCTTATGTTTATCGGTGCATCACCAAGCTCTGTTGGCGGTGGAATTAGAACGACAACATTTGCCCTTAACTTGCTGTTTATATATCATTATGCAAACGGCAATCGTCATATCAAGATCTTTAAAAGAGAAATACATGAAGAAGACATAATTAAGTCGATGGTTGTAACCATTTTGGCCTTTTGTTTATGCTTCATTGCAACAGTTATTCTATGTATTACGGAGGACGCTCCACTTATCAAGATTTTATTTGAAGTATGTTCTGCTTTCGGAACGACTGGTTTGTCGCTTGGCTTAACTCCTGAATTGTCAGGTGTAGGAAAATGTGTCATTATGATTTTGATGTTTATTGGAAGAATTGGCTTAACATCCTTCATTTATATTATCGGAGGAAAAGAGAAAAAGGATAATTTCCATTATCCTAAAGAAAGAATCATTATTGGCTAAGGCATCTGCCTTGGCTTTTTTTGGTTTTGTTGCCTATCATTTTTTAGCGAATAGCTTCTTTAAACTTGCAGAAAATAAGGTCGTATCATTCCATTAAAGGAGACGATTCAATATGGCAAAAAGAAAGGCTGAACATAATGCGGTCGAAAAATACAGCAAAACGCCTAAAAAAAATACTCAAGAAACGGAATTCTCTGCTGAATTTAATCGCGGCGAAGATCCGATGAAGCATGCAAACCGAAACTCCAAGCATGGAAGAGAGGGGAGATAATTATGAGTAAAAAAACAAAAAATAATAAACAAGAAGAAGCTAACGTAGAATTCGGGATGGAATTTGGTGACCTGAATGCAAGTAAGCTTTATGATACAGCTCCATTAACAAAAGGTAAAGTAAAAAGCGGCAACAGAAAATAACTTTAGGGGGACATTCCCCTAAAGTTACTTAACAGCTATAAAGGGAAGCTAATTAAAACAGCTTCTCTTTATAGCTTGCCTTAGTTGACCATTTCTGCATTTTGGTTGTTCTGAATTCTATAAATGGCTGTGCAAGTGAGGCGACTAAATTACTCGACAATACAAGTGTTAGCAGGAAAGCCAAAAGCACAATTAAAAAATAAGAGTTAGGCGTTGTAAATGCATCCTGCAAGTCTGTTGTCCGAAAGACACGGATAAAGAATCCGTGTAACAAATATACATAAAGCGTGTTTTTGCCAAATCGTGTAAAGAAATACTTTTTTTGCGGGACACAGGCAAAGAAACAAAAAATCATTAAAAAGCTTAATAAATAAAAACATATCCTCACAAGAATTGCTTCTAAAGCAGAAGAGGCTAATACATCATATGGTTTTGAACCTAAAAGCCATTGATAATTAATACTCGGAAAGTAGTAGAACCCTGCGAACACTACCACAAATACAATAATAGCCCCAATTTTGAAAGTCTTTGTCCTAATCCACTCAAAGTGTTTTTTATTCATATAATAACCTAATAAAAACAGCGGGAAAAAAACGAAAGTTCTAGTAAGACTCAAATAGCTTGAGGTCCAATCAACAAACCCAATTGCTAAACCGAGAATTAACGCAATGCTCAAGCCGACCAGTGGCTTCATTTTCGAAAATCCTAATAATAGCATGTTCCAGAAAAATAAGCTGATTAAAAACCATAATGACCAGTGTGGGCTTAAAGGATCGACCGTAAAGCTGGATTTGCCGTAAAGATAATAATAAAAGACACTGTAAATGAGCTGAAAGATAATGTATGGCAAGATAAGCCTTTTTAAATATTTTTGCACATAGCCTTGCTCATAAATTCCCTTCGCAAAAAAACCGGAAATCAGGATAAATGCTGGCATATGAAAAGTGTAAATGACTTTGTATAAGCTATAAATACTATTGCTATCATTTGTGAAAGATTGGATAGAGTGTCCAAAAACAACGAAAAAAATCAAAAGAAACTTCGCATTGTCAAAGTAATAATTTCGGACTTGTTTCATCACTAGACTCCCTTCTAGCAAGCTTATAAAGCTGCTATGCCATTTTAACAACTCGTTAATAGTTGCTGCTTTTTTAATGAGTTCTGCAGGCAGAGTATTGGCTGTTAGCCACTACTATTTATAGCACATATAAGCGGTAACTAAACTTCTTTTTCCAAGTTGTTAACGAATTATAGAGTTATTAATATAACTGCAATGATTTTGTAAACATTTTTGTGTTTTTGTAAAAAGAAGGATAAGACATTCGCCTGAATTTTTGCTTAAAAAAAGCCAGTGTGTTTTTATCAATTGGACAATAATCAGCATTTATTTTATAAATGGAGAGGAATTTCTCGAATTTTGTAGAATAAATAATGCACCAAGTTTTACGAGAGGCGGGAATTCCTTGTCTGGTGAAATCTATACAAACGAGATGCAGCAAATCCAACAGCTGAAGAAAAAAATCAGCTTTTTAGAACAAGAAAACAAAAGGCTGAGAAATGAGAATAATTGCAGGGAAATGGTGAAGGAGCTGAAAGAGGCTGTATTCGAAAATTCCAGTGAAGGAATGGTGATTTTGAATGGAAATGGAGTAATCCTTGAGGCAAACAGTGCTATAAGGAATATTTTCCACATTCATAAAAAAGATATGGTCGGGCGCAACCTTAGCCATTATCTCCCGCAAGAGCACAGAGATGACTTGTGGGCATGGATAAGCATGCAGCCAGAGCAGAAAGCCGAAAAAACAGAACGCTTGTTTATGGAAAATCATGAACGAAGCTTTTATGCGGAAATACATATATCAAGTATTAATAAATATCCTTATTATTTGGCAGTATTTAAGGATGTCACATATATGCGCAACCTGGAACAAAGACAGCATAAAGATGCTGCCTTATTTCATGATTTCTTTACAGAGGCGCTTGATGGGATTGTCCTTTGGAATCAAAATGGACAAATTACGAAAGCGAATAAGGCTGCTTTAGGGATTTTTGAAAGCAGTCAGGAAGAAATGATGCAACATAAGATCAGTGACTATGTGTATGAGAAAGATAAAAGCTATCTCCATATCATGGAAAACTTATGCTTGAAAAAATCTCATCGTGATGAGCTTATGTTTTTGATGCCTAATGGGCAAAAAAAGCTGTTAGAGTTTACAACAAAGCTTCATTCTGTTGATGGTCTGCATATGAGCATTTTTCGAAATATAACGAGTCGTTACAAAATGGAGCTTGAGCTGCTTGACAGTAAAAGCATGTTTGAAACAATTTTTGAAGAAGTATTTGATGGGGTTATTCTTTGGGACAAGGATTACAAAATCATTGATATTAATAAAGCAGCATTGCGCATACTCTCTAAAGATAAGGAGGGTTTAATAGGCTTAAATCTGCTCGATTATTTGCCAGAGGGAAAGACAATTGGGGAGGAGATTAAGCCAAAACTTGTTTCATTAAGGAATGAAGGACAAAACAGGGGGATTTATACTGCCACATTCAATGGTGATGATTGGACACAGTTAGAATTTCGGAACAAGTATAATATTTACTCAGGCTGCAGTATAACCACATTAAGAGATATAACAGAAAATGCTATCTTGGCAGAGCAAATTAGAAAATCTTCGACACTTCATGTAATCGGTGAGCTTGCAGCTGGAATTGCTCATGAGATAAGGAACCCGATGACGGCACTGAAAGGCTTCATTCAATTATTAGAAAGCAGCAATGAGACGGATAAGCATGCGATGTATTTTACAGTCATAAAGTCAGAGCTTAGCCGGATTGAAACGATAATTAATGAATTTTTGCTCCTTTCAAAACCGCAAAATGTCAGGTTCGTCAAGGCGAATCTGCAGCAAATTATGAATGAGACATTGGATTTGCTTAATGCACAAGCAGTTCTATTTAATGTTCAATTTACTAGACTATATACTAATTCGAACACAGAAATGTATTGCGAACCAAACCAATTAAAAAAAGTATTCATTAATATAGTGAAAAATGCCATGGAGGTATTAGAATCCGGTGGAGAAATTAAGGCAAGTATAAATCATATGCCGGATTACTTTCATATTATCATTGAAGATAATGGAATTGGCATGAGCAAGGAAAAGCTGGCAAAGCTCGGGGAACCTTTTTATACGACGAAGGAAAAAGGAACTGGGTTAGGGCTCATGGTTTCTTTTAAAATAATTAAAGAGCATGAAGGGAAAATAGAGGTAGAATCAGTGGAAGGAATAGGGACTAAATTTCATATTTACTTACCACGGAAAAAAATATAATATGATACCCGAAAAGACTTCTTGACGTCAAGAAGTCTTTTTATTATCATCTAATTAGATAAACATCTAATTGAAGGAGGACCATTATGCAGCTTGACAGATTAGTTGCTTTTCATAAAACAATCGGTGATGCAACAAGAATCAGAATCATCTCCTTACTAGCTGATAAGCCGTGGAATGGCCAAGCGCTTGCAGGGAAGCTAGGATTAACAGCCCCAACGATAACGCATCATTTAAAGAAACTGCGGGAAATAAATGTCGTATACGAACGCAGAGAAAAAAACACGATTTATTTCTATTTAAACAAGTCGGTCATAACACATCAGGCAGATGCCCTTATTAAACTGTTCCAATTTGAGAAAGGAGAGAATGAAGTGGAGGTAACAAAGGAAGAAGCGGCAAAAATTATCGATAATTTCATTGGTGCTGATGGAAAGCTGAAGAATATTCCTGCCCAAAGGAAAAAGAAGCTGATTATTTTTCGCCATATTGTAAAAGGGCTTAAGGAAGGACAGAAATACGAGGAAAAAGAGCTTAATGACTATATAAAAAGGTTTTTTGATGATTATGCTACCATTCGAAGAGAGTTTATTATTAATCACTTCATGTATCGGGAAAATAATATATATGAATTGAATCCAGAAGAGATGTGGGCGAAGTAAACAAGGGATTGGTGCAGACTGCCGCCAAATTAGTAAGAGGCAGTTAGGCAAGCTTATAATACTTCCTAAACAATACAAAGACCCGAGCAATAATGGGAAATTACTTAAAATCCCTCCTTATTGTTTAGGTCTTTTTTATTAATAAAATTCTGGTTTTCTGTCAGTGAAAATCGGAATCATTTCCCGCACCTCTGTTACTTTGGCTAGATCAATTGTTCCTGCTAGGATTTCTTGCTTTTCGCCTGCTTCGCCGATAATCTCTCCCCATGGGTCAATTATTAGGCTGTGTCCTGCGAATGAATTTTGAGGATCTGAGCCGCTTCTGTTGCAGGCAACTATATAGCATTGGTTTTCAATTGCTCTTGCAATCAATAGTGCTTTCCAGTGGGCAAGACGGGCGAGGGGCCATTCTGCTGAAACAAACAAAACCTTTGCACCCTGTGAAGTATGGGTGCGAACCCATTCAGGAAACCGAATGTCATAGCAAATCATCCCTGCAAGGATTTCATCATCCAACGTAAATAGCCCAGTCGAGCTTCCACTTCTTAAATAAATATGCTCATCCATCAGCTGAAACAAATGCAGTTTATCATACGTATGAACAAGCTCACCCTCTTTATTAATGACAAGGAGTGTATTATAAATGCCGTCGTCTTTTTTGTTAGCAACAGAGCCTCCGATTATATGAACCTGATAGGCCCTGGCGAGCTTCTGGAAAAAGCTGATCGCCTTGTGCGCATGCCTGTCTCCAATCTCACTAAGGCGGGTTAAATCATAGCCTGTTGTCCATAATTCTGGCAATATGACAATGTCCGTCTTCTTTCCTTCACACGCCGCTTTTATCCAGTTTTCAGCAGCACGGAAATTTTGTTCCGGATTACCAAATACAATATCCATTTGGATAATACTAACATTCCAACTCAAACGAAATCACCCTCTATTCATCTTCATTTATATCCCTTATAATAATAATCAATATTTGCGTAAAAGACTGGCTTCTTTGTTCAGTTATAACACAAATTGTTTGAAAATTGTATATTTTCTAGCAGGCATTTTGCTAAGAATAAACAGGATACATAGATTCTATGAAGGAAAGTAGGGAGAAGGATGAAGGAGTTTCGTCAATCGGACTTGCTGGATAGGCTGCCAGTTCAGTTTTTTGCTTCCCTTGTCGGGAAAGTTTCTACATATGTGAAAGAGGGCTATGATGTAATTAATTTAGGCCAAGGAAATCCAGATCAGCCGACTCCTGAATTTATTGTCAGAAGTTTGCAAAAGGCTGCAGAAAACCCAAATAACCACAAATATTCCCCTTTTAGAGGCTACCCTTCTTTAAAACAGGCTGTAGCAAATTTTTATAAAAAAGAATATGGGGTGGATCTGGACCCGGAAACGGAAGTTGCTGTATTGTTTGGCGGCAAGGCTGGCCTTGTCGAAATACCTCAATGTCTACTCAATCCTTATCAAACTGTGCTTGTGCCGGATCCAGGCTATCCTGATTATTTGTCAGGTGTTGCCCTTGCACAAGGGGAAATGGTCATGATGCCATTGGAGGAAAAAAATCACTTTTTACCTGACTATGATAAGATCTCCGAGTCAGTGCTTAAGAAGGCTAAATTAATGTTTTTAAATTACCCTAATAATCCGACTGGAGCAACTGCAACAGAGGAGTTTTTTGCTGAGACGGTTGCGCTTAGCCTCCAGCATGATATATGCGTTGTTCATGATTTTGCATATGGGGCAATCGGATTTGATGGTAATAAGCCAATCAGCTTCCTGCAAACACCTGGAGCAAAGGATGCAGGCATAGAGATATATACCTTATCAAAAACATTCAATATGGCTGGCTGGAGAGTAGGGTTTGCAGTGGGCAATAAAAGTGTCATTTCTGCTTTAAATCTTTATCAGGACCATCTGTATGTCAGTCTTTTTGGAGCGATCCAAGAAGCAGCCATAACAGCATTGTCTAGTTCATTTGAAGAAGTGGAAAGGCTAACCAGCATGTATGAAAGCAGAAGAAATGTATTTATAGAGGGTCTTAAGAGCATCGGCTGGAAAGTAGCTGCCCCAAGCGGGTCTTTTTTTGCATGGCTTAAGGTCCCTAATGGGTTCACTTCAGAGGAATTTGCAGACTACCTACTCGATAAGGCACATATTGCTGTCGCACCTGGCATAGGGTTCGGAGAATATGGAGAGGGTTACGTTCGAGCAGGCTTGCTAACATCAGAAGAGAGGCTGCTTGAAGCGGTTGAACGGCTAAGTAAGCTGACAATTGAATAGTATAAAGATACCCGTCTGCAGGTTAGGCGGGTTATTGTTTTTCATGTGAGATAAAGTCGAAATTAAAGGGAGAGGAATGTAAAATTTTGTATGTGAATAATATAGAAAGTCGAGTGGAAGGTATAATATTCTCTGAGAATATTATGTAAGCGCTTAATATTAGTGGTGGTTTGTGGAGGTTTCTGAAGGTTTTTTTGTCGAAAATCAGATTATTTTTTGAATATTATAGAACGAAATGCCTATTTTAAAGAAAAAAATGTCTAATATTGCGATTCTATTTACTTTTATTTATTTTCTTGTAATAATTCATCAAGTAAACGAAATTTGTCTTTACAATTAATTAATATAAAACTGATTAGGAGGAAAGAAAGTGCAATCGAGGAAACAAGAATTACTGCTTGCTATTCAAAGAAAAAGAGAGGTGATGATAGAAGAAGCATTGCGTACAGGATATACAAGTGAGGAAACAGTGAGATACAGTCAAGAGCTGGATGAACTTATTTTTCAGTATCAGCTTCATATTCGGCTGAAAAAGACAAAAATGAATTTTGTAAAAAAGTCATATAAATCATTGATCGTTTGGCCAAAGCATCTTGTATATAAACCACAAAAAATTTCTGAGATACTGTAAAATATTCTTAAGATGGTTCGTATCCTTCGTTAGTATAAAAGACAAAGGATACATATATGGCTATAGTCAGTATCCTTTCTTCACGCCTCCTTGGGACATTATGTTATACATTCCATATATAGACTAGACTTGTTATTTGTTAGAAAACATATTTTATTTGGAAAAATAACAAAGCTTTGTGTACATAAGGAAAGATTTCTATTACTAGAAAAACAGCATGAAGGGTGATGACGAAAAACACCTTCAATAAAATGCTGAAGGGTTATGGAAGTTTTAACGCTTAATGTAATGCATCTATCACTATATCCCTTCTACTAATTTTAAATATAAGATACAGACTGAAAAGCCCTTATTACATAAGGACTTTATTTCAGTCTATTTAGAGATTTGTGCTTATCGGCAAAATAATATCTACTTTTGTTCCTTTACTTTCCACGCTGGAAAGGTAAATTTCTCCATCGAATGACTGGATAATCCGTCTGCAAACGACAAGTCCAAGTCCTGTTCCTGAGGTTTTTGATGTGTAAAATGGTTCAAACAGCTTTTTTAGTTCTTTTTCAGGAATACCAATTCCGGTGTCATACACTGTAATGCTGACACGATTGTTCAATTCCTTTAATTTGATTGTAAGTGTGCCTCCGTTTTCCATAGCCTCTAATGCGTTTTTGGTAATATTAAGAATAACCTGCTTCATTTGATCTGCATTACAAAAAATCGGCAATTTTTTCTTTGCAATTTCGAAATGGCATTCCACATTGAATAAATTCGCTTCTGATACAATCAAAGGCTTTAATTCTGTTACAATTGTTTTTATGTCCAAGTGCTGTTTTTTTTGTTCTGTTGGTTTTCCTAGAATGAGAAACTGGCTGACAATTTCATTAATTCTAGCGATTTCTTTTTGAATAATAGAGAAATAAAACTGGTCTTCTTTGTCTGAGTGCTTTTCTCCTAACAGCTGTACGAGCCCTTTTATGCCTGTAAGAGGGTTTCTAATTTCGTGTGCGGAGCTTGCTGCCATATTGCCGACTAATTCGAGCTTTTGCAGTTCGTTCTCTTTATTTTCTTGTACTGCTTGCATCTTGTGCATATAAAGAATGATAACAAAATAGAGCAGATGAAAGCAGACTAGGAAAATGAAGAGTAAAAGTGCGTTTTTGCATAACATTTTTTGAATGTTGATATCCTTTTGCTCGACAACGATCTTCCATGGTAAACTATCCATCGGCAATCCGATTGTGGTGCTATTTTGATTGATAGGCTTATTAATAGTAAGTATTAGTTCTTCCTCTTCATTTATTATAGAAATATTGTCTCTAGGTGTAAGCATTTCCATGATATTTGTTAAATAATCCACTCTTAAAAAGGCAATAATCATATTTTCTATATGCTTATCCTCGTCTAAGACTGGTTTAGCAATCCCAAGCACCTTTTGACCATCCACGAGATATTCTGTTTTATTAGAAACCGTCGTATCTTTTGTATAAATAGCTGTCTTTACATACTCTTCCTGGGTAATTGCCATTTCTTCAATCTTTCTGTCGGTTCCGGCAATTCTATGTCCAGCAGAATCAAGGATATAAATTCCGCCGTACATTTGTTCTTGCAAAAGCAGTTTCTTAAGAAACTGCTCTGTCTTGTCTTTTTCATGTATCCCTGAAGAAGATTCAAGGAGGATACTGACCGTATCCAGTGCATTAATGGTTTTATTTATATATGTATCCCACTGCCTTTGATGAATAGAAGCAATGCGGAATGCATTTTTGTCACGCATGCCAGTTTCTTCTTTTTGTTTGTTGTTTATCAATATTCCTGTTGCCAGAAGAAACGGGAGAATGGCAACAGATAAATATAATAATATTTTTTTTAGGCTGATCATCATTTCTACTCCAACAGTTTGTCATGCAAATAAAAACTATATCTTAAACTTATAATATACCATAAATTACAAAAGAAGTAAGCTGATAGTTGTATTTTCAAGTTTGAGAGGATGTCTTGGTAAGAATCATATTGCGTCATTATCAAGAAAAATGTATGCTAAAGAGGATAAATTGACAAATATGAGGAAAAAAAGTATAATTAATTTGAATTCGAGATATTTTTTTAAAAAGGAAGATTGGCTATGGGTAATGAAGAAACAAATCAATCATTAAAATTATTTATCGTGCTGTCAAGAGCATATCGTGCAATTAATGAAAATGTTAATAAACTAATTCACACATATGGACTAAACCCAACTGAGTTTGCTGTTTTAGAACTGCTTTATCATAAAGGTGATCAGCCTTTACAGCAAATTGGCGGGAAAATTTTGCTTGCAAGTGGAAGCATTACCTATGTCGTGGATAAATTAGAGGAAAAAGGTTATCTGAAAAGAGTCGCTTGTCCAACAGATAGAAGGGTGACATTTGCTTCTATTACAGACAGTGGCAAAGAAATGATCGAAAACATTTTTCCAAGCCATGAGCAGAGAATTCATGAGCTAATGACAGAGCTGTCTGCTGAGGAAAAGGATACTGTTATTCAGCTTGTTAAAAGATTAGGGCTTTCTGCCAGCGGAAAACAATTGTGATTTAGTGAAGAAAGAGGGGCAATTAGCCCCTCTTTCTTCATTTTGTAAAATATTATAGTGATATAGACAAAATGTAAGCCTGAAGCAGGAATATGGCAGTAAGGCGTATAATAAGAAAAGGAAGGCATAACTATAATAAAGCCATTTTTTCGTATATAAGAGCATATACGGAGTTTTTTAGAAAATGATTGGGGGAAAACAAATGAAGTTTTCAGAATTTACATATGAAAGACCTGATGTAAATAAAATAAAAGAAGAAATGGAAGCATTATTAACAGCCTTTAATGCGGCTGAGGTTGTAGAAGAGCAAGTAGCTGCAATTGAAAAAATCAACAAGCTCCGCAATGATGTTTCTACACAGTTTAATATTTGTTATGTGCGCCACTCCGTAGATACGCTTGATGAGTTTTATCAACAAGAACAAGACTATATTGACGAGATTTCTCCTGAAATTGAAGGGCTGGAAACGAAATACTATGAAGCTCTTGTTCAATCCAAATTCAAAGCTGTTCTTGAAGAGAAATGGGGCAAGCAATTATTTGCATTGGCAGATGCACAGTTAAAGGTGTTTTCGGACGAGGTAGTCTCATTGCTGCAACAGGAAAACAAGCTATCAACTGAATATACAAAGTTAATGGCGTCAGCCAAGATTATCTTTGACGGTGAAGAAAGAACATTAGCGCAAATGGAGCCATTTGCAGAGTCGAAGGACAGAACAGTCAGGAAAGAAGCGAATGAGAAAAAGTTTGCGTTTTTAGCTGAAAATGAAGAACAGCTTGACCGCATTTATGATGATATGGTAAAGGTGCGTACGGAAATCGCAACAAAATTAGGCTACAGCAATTTTGTGGAGCTTGCTTATTACCGAATGTATCGTACTGATTACAACGCAGAGATGGTAGCTAAATTCAGAGACCAAGTTAAAGAGCATATTGTACCACTTGCGACAAAACTAAAGGAAAGACAAAAGAGCCGTATTAATGTTGATACATTGAAGTATTATGATGAGCCAATTAACTTTTTATCAGGCAATGCTACTCCTAAAGGGGATGCAGATTGGATTATTGAAAACGGCCAAAAAATGTATAGTGAATTGTCGAAGGAAACAGGGGAGTTTTTCAGCTATTTAAATGAAGATGGATTAATGGATCTTGTAGCGAAAAAAGGCAAAGCTGGCGGAGGCTATTGCACCTTCATTGAAAATTATAAGGCACCATTTATTTTCTCTAACTTTAATGGTACATCTGGAGATATTGATGTCCTTACACATGAAGCAGGACACGCCTTCCAGGTATATTCGAGCGGAGCTAACTTTGATATTCCTGAATACTATTGGCCGACATTTGAGGCAGCTGAAATACATTCCATGAGCATGGAGTTCTTCACATGGCCATGGATGGAGCTGTTTTTCCAAGAAGATGTCGATAAATATAAGTTTACCCATTTAAGCTCGTCCCTGCTATTCCTTCCATACGGAGTTTCCGTTGATGAGTTTCAGCATTGGGTTTATGAAAATCCTGAGGCGACGCCGAAAGAAAGAAAGCAGGCTTGGAGAAATATCGAACAAAAATACATGCCACATAAAGATTATGACGGAAATGATTATTTAGAAAATGGCGGCTTCTGGCAAAGACAGTCCCATATTTATACATCTCCTTTCTATTATATTGACTACACCCTTGCCCAAATTTGTGCATTCCAGTTCTGGAAGCGTTCCAGAGAGAACCAAAAGGAGGCTTGGGCTGATTATGTACAGCTTTGTCAGTTAGGTGGAAGCCTGCCGTTTACAGAGCTGGTTAAAAAAGCAAATCTGTTATCTCCATTTGAAGATGGCTGTGTCGAATCGGTTATTGGTGAAATTGATGCTTGGCTTAAACTTGTGGATGACAGTAACTTATAATACAGTAAGCACCCAAATTGTTGGCTAGATTAACAATTCGGGTGCTTTTTTCTTAAAAACGCTGCTTAAAGATTTTAAGGCTTGCCGACAAAGTAAACGATATGAGGATAGCGAATATGATAGTGTGCTTTTCCGACAGTCAACTGAATATGATCAATAGCAACACCACTTAGGATTCCGTCAAGCGTGCCCATAGTCGTTACAATACGAATGTTTTTTTCGATATTCATTAATAAGTGATCAAGGAAAACTGGTTCTGTTGATACTGTATAGCTAGGAGAGAGTTGTTGAATAATGTTGGGGAATTGCTGAGAATATTTATAGTGACCAGGCGGCAGTAAGCTCTGTGAATGCACTTGGTGATAGGAATGCATGTATAAGTCAACTCCTTTATTACCTATAAGGTATGTGTGTGGAAGATAAAGGTGCCTAGAAGTAAATTAAAGAAAACCAGCAAGATAATCTCGCTGGTTGGTGTTATTCATATATTTCTGTTTTAATCTCTTTTTCGGAAGGGTCCCAAATCATAATAGCTTTCGCTGCTTCATTTGTCCCTGAAAGCTGGACAGTGATTGGCAAATAGTCTGGCAGTATTTGTGACTCAATTTTGCCGCCGACATATTCAATTAAAGCTGTTGTTTCCGAGGATGTAATATTTGGTGCTTCAATATTAAGGGTAATATTGGATAATTCATCTTCATTATAAAGCAGTTTACCTGTCATAATAATATTAAGTTCTTTAAATTGCTCTTGAATATCTTCTTCAAGCGTGGAAAGTACATTTGATAAAGAACGGTCTAGGCTTTCAAAAGTACTGGAAGGGAAAGCAATATACTTTCGTTTAATATCTTTCCACTTACCAATGGTATTGTCGTTTTTATCAATATAAGAAGAGGCTAAAAACTTACCTGGCACAATATTTCCTTTATTTGTCTCTTGATATAAAGTCAAAAATATCGGTACATCAGGTATATCACTATTTGCTCTAATTCTTTTAAGAATCGTTTCAGCAATGCTTTTGCCTTGCTCTTCCACTTCATTTTTGCCATTATCTGTTGTGTCCACAGCTACTTCATCTGTGTAAACCAATCCTTTTTCATCTGTAGCACGAATATAATAGATTTCATTTAATGAAACGGCTAAAGAAATGCCCTGGATTTTACCTTTGCTATTAACATAATCCTGCTCTAAGACATGAGAAAGTATTTTCGGATCCTTTTTCTCATCCTTAAGAATGTCGCCGGTATCTGTGAGGGTCGGATTTAAACCGTCCTTTTGATCCTTAGACTTTCTGGAAATCCAGCTGCTAATCGTAGCAGAATCCAAATATTGGCCTTCTTGAAGATAATAGTTATCTGTCGGGAAATAGTCTGTCGACAAATCCATGAGACCCATTTCTAGCTCTTTTATGTCCACTATATTGTCAACATTGTTAACAATTGCACCCCTAGCAGCACTGACTTTAACTGGCTCTGCAATGCGGTAAATTTCTTTGTTTTGGATGATAGTAGTTGGGACAGTTTCCTCTGTGCCGCCATCCCCGGTATCTTTATCACATGCGGCAAGTATTGTCATGAAGATGGTACCCAGCATTATTAGTTTTTTGTATTTCATTTAAGTAGCTCCTTACAGCATATAAATATGTATTGTAAATAAGTTTACCTCGTAAAAGAGGTAACACGTTAAAAAGTCTGTTGATTTAGTTTAAAGCCAATATTTATTCTACCATGTAGATTTTTTTTAGTAAAATGATGTCTAATTTGGAGTGAGGAAGTTTATGATTTTACCTAATAAACTGTGAAATTGTAGGAAGTAAATAAGAAAAAACGCTCAGAATTTTCTACTGAGCGTTTTTAACAGGTTATTATTGGACAACGGTGCTGCTGTTCACTTTTTGGATGATGATTTTATCTTCTTCTAACAGCGCAGTTAATTCTGCAGCTCCAGGTTCATCGAGAATGAAATCAGCCAGGCTGTCTTCGAGATGCTCTTGAATGACTCTTCTTAATGGTCGAGCACCGAAGTCTGGGTGTGTTCCCAGTTCTACTAGTTTTTCCTTCGCTTCATCTGATACTGTTAGGGAAATATGCTGTTCTGCTAGAGCATCAGACAGGTCTGCTAGCAATAAATCGGTGATTTTCAATAGATGCTCTTTTTCTAGTGATTTAAATTCGACAATTGCATCAAAGCGGTTAAGGAATTCTGGTTTGAAGAAATTGCCCAATGACTGCAGCAGTGTGCTTTCTTCAAGTGCAGCATTGTTTTCAAAGCCGACGACAATACGTTTATGGCCGCCAATGCCAGCGTTACTTGTCATAATAATGACACTATCCTTAAAGCTTACTGTTCTACCTTGGCTGTCTGTTAATCGGCCATCTTCTAATATTTGCAGGAAGATGGATTGGACATCTGGGTGTGCCTTCTCAATTTCATCCAATAGGATGATGCTGTAAGGATTTCTTCTTACTTGCTCTGTTAATTGACCAGCTTCTTCATGGCCGACATAGCCAGGAGGGGAGCCGATAATTTTGCTGATGCTGTGTTTTTCCATGTATTCACTCATGTCTAAACGAATCATGCTGTCTTTGCTGCCGAATAATTCAGCTGCTAAGTTTTTCGTTAATTCTGTTTTACCAACACCAGTTGGTCCGACAAACAAGAAACTTCCGATTGGTCTGTTTTTTGATTTTAAACCAGCGCGACTTCTTTTAACAGCTTTCGCTACTTTTTGGACTGCAACTTCTTGCCCAATAACTTTCGCCTCAAGGTTTTCTGCTAGGTTCTTCATCTTTTGCTGTTCATCCTGCTGCAGTTTGCCAACAGGAATACCAGTTTTCTTTTCAATTAGCTCTTGAATAAGGGAAACATCCACTACAGGCTTTTCTGTATTAGGATTATTTAATGCTTTTTCAAGTTCTTGCTCTTCTTTACGTAAGGCTGCAGCTGCTTCATAGTTTTCTTCTTTTAATGCAGCTTCTTTTGCTTTCGCAATTTCAGCAAGACGGTTGTCAATTTCATCTGTATTTGTGTAGCTAGAAGCAAGATTCAATTTAGAACCTGCTTCATCAAGCAAGTCGATTGCTTTGTCTGGCAAGAATCGGTCTTGGATATAACGGTGTGACAATTCAACACAAGCTTTAATTGCATCATCTGTGTATGCTACTTCATGGAATTTTTCGTATTTATCTTTAATTCCTTCCAAAATAGAGATAGCTGCAGAAACTGTTGGTTCTGCCACTTGAATTGGTTGGAAGCGTCTTTCAAGTGCTGCATCTTTTTCAATTTGGCGATATTCTTTGAGTGTAGTAGCACCAATAATATGAAGCTCACCTCTTGCTAAAGCTGGTTTAAGAATATTTCCTGCATCCATGGAGCCTTCTGCAGAACCAGCACCAACTAATTGATGAATTTCGTCGATAAAGACAATGACGTTTTTGCGTTCTTGAATTTCTTGAATGATTTGTTTCATTCGTTCTTCAAATTGTCCGCGTATACCTGTGTTCGTTACTAATGATGCAACGTCAAGCAAGTAAATTTCCTTGTTTTTTAGTTTTTTAGGAACATTTCCTTCTGAAATCTTCAAAGCTAAGCCTTCTGCAATAGCTGTTTTACCAACACCAGGCTCACCGATAAGCACAGGATTATTCTTGTTTCTTCTATTTAATATCTCAATTACTCTTTCAATTTCATTTTCGCGGCCAATTACTGGATCAATAAGTCCCGCATTAGCTAGTTGATTTAAGTTCTTTCCGAATTTATCTAAAATACCGTTAGTTTTATTAGGAACGGGAGCCTGTTGGTTTCCTTTTTCTGCCCCTGATTGTTGAAAGTTTTGATTAAGTGATTTAAACAATTCATCAAAAGGGGAAGATTGTTGGAAAAACATTTGATTAGGTTGTGATGCCATCTTTTGTTTTTCTTTCTGATAGCAGTTGTGGCATAGATTCACTGTGTTTTCTTCATTGTTAAGAACAAAACGTAAGCTCACATTTGCATAGTTAGTTTGGCATAATTGACATTTCATGTTTTAAATCCTCCTTTTGAATTTTGATCAATTTTGACCTTTTGTAATTATGATTATACTTTGACCTTTTTTGACTTTCAACTATTTTGCCTGATGAAATTCTTGGAAATTACATATTTAGACTAAATCCTACAACTTTCCACTTTAAGAAGAAAGTTTACAGACACTTTATACGAAATAAATAAAGATTTCAAAGAAAATGCTCGTCATTGTTTGTCCATTTTGTCATATAGATTAGATAAGGAGGGAAATACGTGAAAAACAAGTGGAGTGGAGCCTTTCAGCTTGCAGCTGTATATGTAGGTACTGTTGTAGGAGCTGGTTTTGCAACAGGAAAAGAAATTGTAGAGTTTTTCTCTCAGTTTGGTTTGCTTGGTTTTTTTGGAATATTGGCTTCTGGCTTAATATTTTCAAGCTTAGGTTCGAAATTAATGAGGATATCCGTCAAAATAAAAGCGAAATCTTATCAGGAATTCACTATATTCCTGTTTGGGAGAGTGGCAGGCAGTTTAGTGAATATCCTTATGCTAATCATGCTGATCGGAGTCTGTGCGGTCATGCTGTCAGGGGCAGGGGCAGTCTTTGAAGAGCAGCTTGGCTTAAGTAAAGCTTTCGGTGTTATCTTTACAATAGTCCTTTCCTTAATCGTTATGCTTGTTGGTATGAAAGGTTTATTTGCTGTGAACACTTTTGTGGTGCCAATTATGATTACATTCAGCTTTATCCTATTTACCTTGTCCATCCAGTTGCCAGGCTTCCTTGATCGTATGGATGATTTACCAATATTCAGCTGGAACGGAATTACTTCGCCCTTTTCTTATACAGCCTTAAATCTTTCTTTGGCGATTGCCGTGCTTGTTCCGGCAGCATCTGAAATTGGTGATGACCAAACAGTAAAATGGGGAGGGATAATTGGGGGAATAGCGTTAATGTTTATTCTCTTGTCGAGTCACTTTACATTAATCATGCTCGATAATGTTGACAGTTATGCTATACCAATGGCGTCCATCATGCGAGAGCTGGCTCCAAATTTATCATGGATATATATTATCGTTATATATGGGGAGATATTCACATCTGTTATTGGCAATGTGTACGGATTGGAAAGGCAAATGAGCCAGTATTTGCGAATTCCTAGCATCCTTATTATTGCAGTTATATTTGCAGTGTCCTATTCCATTAGCTTCATTCATTATGGCACATTGCTGTCTATACTGTATCCGCTTTTTGGCTATATCAGCCTTGTGTTTTTACTGCTGTTATGGTTAAAGCCAATTCCACAAAAAAATGTCTGACTCCAATTGAGCCAGACATTTTTTGTTATTAGTTGATAAGCGCCTGCAGTGGGGAAGGGATGCGGCCGCCGCGGTCAACTAGCTTTTGGGAGCTGTATGGGTTGACACCCATAACAGGAGCTCTTCCAAGTAAGCCGCCGAATTCAACCATTTCTCCTTCTTTTTTGCCAGGCACAGGAATAACACGAACTGCTGTTGTTTTCTTGTTAATCATGCCGATTGCTGCCTCGTCTGCAATAATCGCAGAAAGGGTTGCGGCAGACACGTCTCCAGTCAACGCAATCATGTCGAGTCCAACAGAGCATACACAAGTCATTGCTTCTAGTTTTGATAATGTTAAGCTGTCATCCATAATACCGCGAATCATTCCGTTATCTTCGCTGACAGGAATGAATGCACCACTTAACCCTCCAACATAGGAGCTAGCCATTGCGCCACCTTTTTTCACTGCATCATTCATAAGAGCAAGTGCCGCAATCGTTCCATGTGTACCAACACGCTCAAGACCAATTTCTTCCAAGATATCAGCAACGCTGTCATTAATAGCATTAGTCGGTGCTAAGGAAAGATCCATAATTCCGAATGGAACGCCTAATCTTTCTGCTACAACTCGTCCGATTAGCTCACCAGCACGAGTGATTTTAAATGCTGTTTTTTTAATGATATCAGAAACCTCTCCTAAATCAGCATCCGGATATTTGCGAAGTGCGCTTAATACAACACCTGGTCCGCTGACACCAACATTAAGGACAACCTCTCCTTCACCAGCACCATGGAAAGCACCAGCCATAAATGGATTGTCTTCAACAGGATTACAGAAAACAACTAGCTTTGCACATGCAAGACCGTTTTGGTCTTTTGTGCGCTCAGCTGCATTTTTAATAATGATTCCCATTTGTTTCACTGCATCCATATTGATACCTGTTCTAGTAGTAGCTACTGAGACAGACGAGCAAACTCTGTCTGTTACTGACAGTGCTTCAGGCAGGGCATCAAGCAATGTTTGATCACCTTTTGTAATCCCTTTATGAACAAGAGCTGAATATCCGCCGATAAAATCAACATTTAAATCTTTGGCAGCTTTATCTAAAGTTTTAGCAAGTTCAATTGCTTGTTCTACTGTTGCATTTCCAAGGATTTCTGCAACCGGAGTGATGGATATACGCTTATTAATAATTGGTATACCATACTCCTTTTCAGCAGCTTCGGCAACCTCTGTCAATTTGCTTGCATACGCAGTGATTTTTTTATAAACAGCGCTGTTCATTTTTTCAAAATCAGAGTCTGCACAATCATAAAGGCTAATTCCCATTGTGACAGTACGGATGTCCAAGTTCTCCATTTGGACCATGTTGATTGTTTCCATCATTTCATTTAATGCAATCTTCACTGTTTTCCCTTCTTTCTTAGACGCGGTGCATGGATTGGAATATTTCTTCTAACTGGATGTTAATTTTTAAGTTCAGCTCATTACCAAGTTGATCTAGCTGTTGACGCAATTCATCGAGATTTTCCTTCTGGGTAATATCGACTAACATCATCATCGTAAAAAAGTCCTGTAGAATGGTTTGACTAATATCTAAAATATTAACATTATTTTCTGAAATCACGGTAGTTACTTTGCTGATTATTCCTACTTGATCTTTGCCAATTACACTTACAACTGCACGTCGCTGCTGCATTATATCACCTCATTATTATGATGGTCTTTTTGTTGGGAACATTCTGTTTAACTTAAAAAGTGGAGATACAGTATATTCTGCTGCTGTTTTTCCATTACTATGTAAGTGCTCAAGCTAAAGTGCAGTTCCTAAAAAAAGACAGTTGCATTTTGTACACGTCCAAAGAGCAAGGCATTCCTTCCTGATAACAGAAAAAGAAGATTGGAATTCTCCAATCTTCTTATCAGGAAAGAATAACGAATACACTATAAAAGTATAGATCAGTTACTCTCCTGTCCTTTTACCTGAGATTGTGAATCCTTCGGTGCCTAAAAATAGGTCTCTCCAGAAGCTGCTCCTGCCATAGTGTCATCCATGACATTCAACGCACGCTATTCGCATATAAAATTATATTGTGATGTTATCAGTTTTTTTTGATTTGGTCAACAACATTTACAAATAAGAGAATAGAACTATCTTAAAAAGGACAAGGAGAAAAAAAGAGGCAGGAAGGATAAATTAAGCGAACAGAGCTTAAGCTAACAAGGATGAAAAAAGGAGGTGTAAGATTAATGACAAAATCAAAAAGAGAAGAAGAACGAGAATGGACAGTGCGCAAACAAGAACAAAAACCACACGGCAAAGTAAAAACAAAAAAAGAACTAGCTGAAGAATAGAATTTATAACAACTAAGGTGAATTTTGTGGAGAATTCTCTCCATAAACAGAGGTATTGTTGGACAGGTGAGACCCTGCAGGGAAATACAACCTGAAGTTGCAAGAAGAAGTACCATAAAACGAACTTACACTAAAAAAGAAGCCGGCTTTCGAAAGCCGGCTTCTATCACTTAAGGATTTTATAATTTTTATGATTAACGACTGTTCTTTGCTCTAATTCAAGGTCGCGATAATTATCCATATATGTCAAATCTACTATTACTGAATTCTCATTTACTTTTTCCACAATTCCTTGCAGGCCTCTAAATTCTATAATGTTGCCAACCTCAGCTCTCTTCATGTGTATTCTCTCCTTATATGCCAAATTTGTAGTATTCTGTATATTTTAGTTTGCACTAAAAATACTTCCCCGTAAAGAAATATGGATATATGATGAACAGAAGGAAATGTTTATAAATTCGTTCTATGTAAACGGAAATAAACCGCTTTCCTTTTTGGATGCTAATGCTAATAAATATGATTCTAAGCTTGAAACAATACTATAGAACCATGAATTATGGGCTTTCGTTATATGGTTGAGATAGATGCATATCGTAATGATTGAAGTTATTATAGCATAGTTTCGATAAATTGGTAATTAAATGCACTTGCCCTTAAAGACATTCTATGCAGAGGAGTGTAAATTTGTTTCCATTATCCATGTATGATAATAATATTTACATGTGGTTATGAAATAAGAAATGAATATATGCACTAATAAAAGGAAGGAAAGTCAAGATTATGTTACAGGAAGAATTTATTAAAGCGTTAGATCAATTGAAATCTGGGGAAATCAAAGAATATAAGGTAAGTAAAGAAGATTTTCTTGTCTTCCGACTTGAGCTAGTAAAGAGAGAAGACTTCAAGCATTTCCGCGGTATTGCCGAAAGGGGCGGAGGAGCTATTTATGAGTACCTTCAAGAGCCGCGAAGCTAAGGATGCGATGACATTACATATTTAAGGAACGATGTTTTTTTAAATATGTGCAATATTTTTCATTGTCTCATCGGAAAAGAAATGCTATCCTACTTTTGAGATGTCTTTTTTAAAAATAACTTAAATGCCTGATAATTATCAATAATTTACATTTTTTCTTATGCTTTGGAAAAAACTATAATGGTCAAATAATATATAAAAGTGTTGATTTTATGAAGAAACAGAACAATCTCTGCTTGATTTCTATTGGGACAGGTTTAAAATTTACATCTTTTATACTTTCAGTTTACAATAGTAGCTATGAAATATATATTAGTTATGGATAAACGGTTCTTGACTATTATATGGGGTTGTTTAAGTTGAAAAGGCTAAAACCATCTTATTTATTATTTGAATGAAGGAGTTTGATATTAATGGTAGAAAAACAATTTAAAGTTATCGCAGATACAGGGATTCATGCACGACCTGCAACACTTTTAGTACAAGCTGCAAGCAAATTTGATTCAGAAATTAACCTTGAGTACAAAGAGAAAAAGGTTAACCTTAAGTCTATCATGGGTGTTATGTCTCTTGGAATTGGCCAAGGCGCTGATATCAAAATCATTGCTGAAGGCAGTGACGAGACAGAAGCAATTAGTGGTTTAGAAGAAACATTGAAAAAGGAAGGACTTGCTGAATAATGAGTTTTTTACAAGGAATTGCTGCCTCTAGTGGAATTGCCATTGCTAAAGCGTATCGTTTAGTAGAACCAAATTTATCATTTGAAAAGAAAACAGTAGAAGATGCTGCTGATGAAATTAACCGTTTTCAAGAAGCGCTTGCTACTTCTAAACAAGAGTTAGATGCTATTCGTGAAAAAGCGAATACAGAATTAGGTGCTGATAAAGCAGCTATTTTCGAAGCTCATCTTTTAGTATTGAGCGATCCTGAATTAATCGCTCCAATCGAAGACAAAATCAATACAGAATCTGTAAATGCTGAAGTTGCTCTTAAAGAAACGACAGATATGTTCATTAACATGTTTGAATCAATGGATAATGAGTACATGCAAGAGCGTGCTGCTGATATCCGTGACGTAACTAAAAGGGTTCTTTCACACTTGCTTGGTGTACATTTAGCTAATCCAAGCATGATTTCAGAAGAGGTTGTTGTTGTTGCAGAGGATTTAACTCCATCTGATACAGCTCAATTAAACCGTCAATTTGTTAAAGGTTTCACTACAGATATCGGCGGAAGAACTTCTCACTCTGCTATCATGGCTCGTTCTTTGGAAATTCCAGCAGTTGTTGGAACGAAAAAAGTAACGGAAGAAATCTCAAACGGCGACTTAGTAATCGTTGACGGATTGAAAGGTGAAATTCACATCAATCCAACACCAGAAGTAGTGGAAAGCTACAAAAAAATCGCTGCAGAATACGAAGAGCAAAAAGCTGAGTGGGCTAAGCTTGTTAATGAAGAAACTGTCAGCGCTGATGGTGTGCACGTTGAACTTGCTGCAAACATCGGAACTCCAAACGATTTAGAAGGTGTTACTTCAAACGGTGGAGAAGCAGTTGGTCTTTACAGAACTGAATTCCTTTACATGGGAAGAGATCAGCTTCCAACAGAAGATGAGCAGTTCGAATCATATAAAGCTGTTCTTGAAGGCATGAAAGGTAAACCAGTTGTTGTTCGTACATTAGATATAGGTGGGGACAAAGAGCTTCCATACCTTGAGCTTCCAAAAGAAATGAACCCATTCCTTGGATTCCGTGCAATCCGTCTATGTCTTGAGGAAACTGGAATCTTCCGTACGCAATTAAGAGCATTGCTTCGTGCAAGCTCATATGGAAATTTAAAAATCATGTTCCCAATGATTGCAACATTAAACGAATTCCGTGCTGCTAAAGCATTGCTTGAAGAAGAGAAAGCAAACTTGACTGCTGAAGGCGTAACAGTTGCTGATAAGATTGAACTTGGAATCATGGTTGAGATTCCTTCAACTGCTGTATTGGCTGACCAATTCGCTAAAGAAGTTGACTTCTTCAGTATCGGAACAAATGACTTAATCCAATACACGATGGCTGCTGACCGCATGAACGAAAGAGTTTCATACCTGTATCAGCCTTACAATCCATCCATTCTTCGTCTTGTTAAGATGGTTATTGATGCTGCACATAAAGAAGGCAAATGGGCTGGAATGTGTGGCGAGATGGCTGGAGACGAAACAGCGATTCCGTTATTGCTTGGTCTAGGATTAGATGAGTTCTCAATGAGTGCAACATCTATCCTTAAAGCAAGATCACAAATTCTTAGCCTGTCTAAAAAAGAAATGGAAGAGCTTGCTGAAAAAGCATTGCAAATGTCCACAACAGAAGAAGTTATGGAGGCTGTTAAAGCAGCAGCTAAACTTTCTTAATCAGACAGAAAAAATAATTTTATAAAAAAAGTGAAAATGAATGTTTAGAATGCTCTTGAAGGGGGTAAAACTAAACTAAGCACAGGCACTTAAAGTTTTTAAGTTTGCTAAGCTATTCTCATTTTCCCCTTATTTGACTGACTAGTTCACTAGTCAGTCCTTTTTTTTGTTGACTTTCTTCATCATCTATTAATGAACACCTATTAATCCATATGTTATGATGATTTATGAATGCCAGTACTATGAAGGTGGAGGGAAGAAATCGGATGTTAACTAATGAGAATACTGTAATTGGTTTTATTGGTGTCGGAGTTATGGGGAAAAGCATGGCCAGAAACCTAATGACAAACGGTTATCCTGTTGTCGTTTACAACCGCACGAAGGAAAAGGCAGAGGAATTGCTGAAGGATGGTGCTGTTTGGGCGGAGAGTCCGAAAGAAGTAGCTGAAAAAGCAAATGTAATTATTACAATTGTTGGCTATCCAAAGGACGTAGAAGAGGTGTATTTAGGCAAGGAAGGCATTATTAGCAATGTGAACGCAAATACATATGTAATTGATATGACTACTTCTACTCCAAGCTTAGCAAAAAGGATTTTTGAAGAAGCAAAGAGCAAAAGCATACATGCCTTGGATGCTCCAGTTTCAGGCGGAGATATTGGTGCGAGAGAGGCTAAGCTATCGATAATGGTTGGTGGCGCTGAAGATGATTTTGCTGCTGTACTGCCAATTTTCGAAATTTTAGGAACAAATATTGTCTATCAAGGTGCTGCCGGTGCTGGTCAGCACACGAAAATGTGCAACCAGATTGCAATAGCATCTAATATGATTGGTGTTTGTGAAGCAATAGTTTATGCAGAAAAGGCAGGACTGAATCCAGATAATGTTCTCAAAAGCATCACAACAGGAGCTGCAGGCAGTTTTTCATTGTCAAATTTAGCGCCGAGAATTATTAAAGGGGATTTTGAGCCTGGTTTTTATATTAAGCATTTTATTAAGGACATGAGGATTGCCATGGAGGAAGCAAAGCAGATGGAAATGGAAACTCCAGGCTTAGCTCTTGCAGAAAACTTATATAGCAGACTTGCTGCTCTTGGACAAGATGAGCTTGGTACACAAGCATTATACAAATATTGGCAGCAATAATATTAAGGATCTCTTCCTCCAGGAAGAGATCCTTATACTTATTTAATGGTATTTAAATAAGTACCAAGCCTGTCACAAGCTTCTTTTAATGTATCAAAAGAATAAGCGAAGGAAATGCGGAAATAGCCTTCTCCTAAAGGAGAAAAAGCACTGCCTGGAACAACTGCCAAATTTGCTTTTTCGACTAAATCCAAGCAAAAATCAAATGATGTTATGCCAGACACAGGTATCTTAATGAAGAAATAAAAGGCACCATCTGGATTAACGACCTCTAAACCAAAATCAGTCAAACGGGAATAAAGATAATCCCGTCTTTTTTTGTATTCCTCCTTCATTGGCAGACTGTCGTCAATGCCAACTGTCAATGCCTGCAAGGCTGCTTGTTGAGAAATAGACGAGGCACATGTTACATTGTACTGATGAACCTTAAGTATTTGCTGACAAATAGGTTCAGGAGCAAATAAAAAGCCGATGCGCCAGCCTGTCATGCTATGGGATTTTGATAACCCGTTAATAACAATCGTTTTCTCTCTGAGGAAACTGCCGATAGAAATATGACCTGCGTCAAAAAGCAATTCACTGTATATTTCATCTGCCAGAACAAATATATCTTTGTCCTGCAGTAAATCAGCTATTGCCAGTAGCTCATTTTTATTTAAGCTGACCCCTGTCGGATTGCTTGGGTATGGGAGAACGATACATCTCGTTTCTTCCGTTATGTAAGGTTCAATGAGCTCTGCTGTGAAACGAAAGTCATTTTCTTTGATATCAACATAAATTGGCGTTGCTCCACATAAGCGGATAATCGGCTCATAACCAGGATATACAGGACCTGGCAGAATTACTTCAACACCTTCTTCTAAGATTGTGCGGAAGGCAATATCAATTGCTTCACTAGCACCAGTAGTTACGATAACCTCTGTTGCTGGTTGATAGTCCAAGCTGTATTTTTTTGAAACAAATTCACAAGCTGCCTGTCTTAGCGCCAAATCTCCTGCATTATGTGTGTATGTGGTGAAATCCTCGTCAATGGCCTTTTTGGCAGCCTCTTTAATGTGAGCAGGGGTAGGGAAATCAGGCTGACCAATTGTCAGTGCAAGCATGCCCTCTTTGCCTGCGACCATATTGGAGAATTTACGAATTCCGGATATTTCAATATCCTTAACTTTTTTATTTATCAAATATTCCATGTTTTCCACCTTATTGTTTATTTTCTGCTTATTATAAGTATCATAACAAATACAAGTTATCTTGAAAACAATAGCCTTGTCAGAAAAAAAGCACTTTAAAAAAAGCGCAGTAGAATGATTTAGTAGCCATATTCCCAATCTATATCTTCTTTTAACAACACCATTTCTCCACAATAATTTACTTCTTCGTTCTGTTCAGCGTCTGTAATGTTTTCTAAGATGGTAATAGATGAATCCTCATTAAATAAAATAGCTGTGCCATTCATGCTTGCAACCCCCTTCTTCTATAAAATCCTTATAGAAATAGTTTATTCACTAATAGGAAATCCGATTAGATTTTAGCTCGATGTTCACAAAGATGATACATTTATTGCCTCTGATTATGAAGAATTAATGGGGATTATTACAACTTTTTTACATAAAAAGGGTTGTTTACGCACATTGCAGCAGATATGATGGAAAAGGAGGGGAGAATTCCCAAAAATGTATAGGGTATGAAATTGATGGTTGAAACAAAGGATCTCCGTCTGCATGTAAATGATCAAACAAATTTTTTTTGAAACGAAGGAGGTCAAAATAGTTTTATGGAACAATCAAAAACTCAATCACAGAAATTACGTGGTACAGCACTATATTTTTCCTTGCCAATACTCGCTTGGGCCCTATATGATGCGGCAAATACGATATTTTCTTCCAACATTAATACGATATTTTTCCCATTATATTTACAAGAAATCATCGGTACAGATAAAGTTCAAGAGCAAATAGCTAGTACTGTAATAACGTATTCTAATGCAGTAGCAAGCTTTTTGTTAGTTTTATTTTCGCCATTATTTGGCGTTTTGATGGATAGGACCGGCAGAAAAAAGAAATATATTATCATATTCACCATTCTTACTGTTCTTGGTACGATTCTTATGGGAGTTGTTGGGGGGATAACCTTCGAGGATTCTATAATGGGTATTCCAATGTCATTATTTTTTGTCATATTATTATTTGTTTTTGCTAAGTTTGCCTATCATTCTAGTCTTGTGTTTTATGATACGATGATCTCTGATTTAGGAACAAAAGAGCAAATGCCACTTATTTCGGGATTCGGTGTAGCTGTTGGCTATATGGGAACATTAATTGGCCTTGCAGTCTACCTGTTTGTCGGAGACGGTGATTACTATCGCTCCTTTATTCCAACAGGCCTGCTGTTTCTCTTATTGTCTTTACCGCTTTTCTTTATTATTAAGGATACTCCAAAACAGACTACTGAAAAGCAATCCTTTCTATCAGGCTATAAGGAAATATTTGAAACGTTTAAACAGGCTCGGAAGTACCGTGAAATCTTCACATTCATGATTGCCTATTTCTTTTTAAATGATGCAGTTGCAACAACCATTGCTGTAATGGCGGTTTATGCAAATACGGTAGTTGGTATTTCGGCAGGAAAGTTTATCATTTTATATTTGGTCTCTACCTTATCAAGCATTATCGGGTCGTTTATTTTCGGTTATATTGCCAAGAAAATAGGTGCTTACAAATCAATCCGAATTGTTGGGGTTCTTCTTGTGGTTGCATTAATTATCGCAGCAGTTGCCTGGAACGAATTACTGTTTTGGATTGCAGGAAGCATGTTTGGTATTGCGCTTGGCAGTATGTGGGTTACATCAAGGGCTTATATTGTTGAAATAACACCAGAAGAAAAACGTGGCCAATTCTTTGGACTATTCGCCTTCTCAGGTAAGGTGTCATCTATTGTCGGACCACTTTTATATGGTAGCATTACCCTTATATTTGCTGATTTAGGCAATACTGCAAGCAGAATGGCATTAGGCTCATTGATTATCTTAACTGTCATCGGCCTAATCATTCATGGGAAGGTGCAAAAGAGTGTGAATTAAATAGTTTACCCTAAGAAAAGAGGCTGGGACATAAGTATGTGAACCTGCGTAAAGACCGAACTACTTAATCAACTATTGATTAAATAGTTCGTTTTTTTGTTTTTTAGTTTTAATACAAAAAATTAGAAATTTTAGTGGAATGGAGCGGAGGCCCCTTGACTCCTGTGAGAAATAGAGGACGCTTTAGACCCCGCAGGCGAGGACGAGCGCGCAATGAAACGAACTAACTTTAACTCCAAATTCTATTTAGACACAACCTTCATTTTTCAAATTTATTTGTAATTCTATTAATCGTTTTTAGAGAAGTTATCTTTTATTTTGTCCTAGCCTCTTTTTCTTTGCTTTTTTAAAGAGTGATGATGCTTTTGGTAAAAGGATTGAAATTATTTTAACCACAGTCTTCACAGTACCAAAAAACAGCCGATATAAAGAGAGATTCAAGGTAAACACAGATAAAAACTTTTGCCAATTATAAAATAATTGATTAAGTTTACACTTAATAGCAACGATATAACGTATAGGAAGATTATGCTCAAGTAGGAAGGACGAGAATGATGAACAATGATAAAGGCATTTTGTTAGAAACTGGAACAAATGAATTAGAAATTGTGGAATTTGGGGTAGGAAAGAATAAATTTGGAATTAATGTTATCAAAGTAAAAGAAATCATTAACCCAGTGCCGATAACAACTATTCCCCATGCCCATCCTAATGTAGAGGGTATCATGGAGTTGAGAGGCGAGGTTCTGCCTGTAGTCAACTTGGCAAATGCTCTTGGCTTACCGCCTTCAGAGGAGCCAGAGAAAGATAAGTTTATTGTATCGGAGTTTAATAAAACAAAAATTATCTTTCATGTACATAATGTCTCCCAGATACATCGTATCTCATGGGAAGACATTGAAAAGCCATCTGAAATGTACCAGGGAGCTGAAAGCCAAATCATTGGTGTTATTAAGCTGAACGGGGAAATGATTTTGTTGCTTGATTTTGAGCGTATTGTTGTAGACATTAATCCGGAATCAGGCATTAATGTGCAGCAAGTGAAAAGATTGGGTGCTCGTGAAAGAAGCAATAAGCAGCTTATCGTTGTGGAGGATTCACCATTATTAAGAAAACTGCTAGAGGATACGCTGTCAGAGGCAGGGTATGATAAGGTGCAATTCTTTGAAAACGGCCGAGAAGCATATGATTATTTGCAAGGAGTTAATGAGTCAAACAAAAGCATAGAAGATATTGTTCAGCTTGTTATTACAGATATTGAAATGCCGCAAATGGATGGCCATCATTTAACAAGAAAAATCAAAGAGGATGCGAAGCTGGGACAATTGCCGGTTATCATTTTCTCCTCCTTAATTACAGAAGATTTGAGACATAAAGGCAAACGAGTTGGAGCAAACGCCCAAGTCAGCAAACCAGAAATCGCTGAATTAATCCTGCTTGTTGATGAGCATATTCTTTAAAAACAAAAAAGTCTGCACGAAACGGAAGCTTTGGTAGTGACCCCTTAAAGTTAGAGTTTTTATTATGCAGCTAATTGGCTGGCATGAGTTCGGAATTTTACCGGACTCATGCCGGCCAGTTTTTGTTTAATTCGATCGTTGTTATAGTAATGGATGTACTTCTCAATCTTCATATTCAATGTTTCGTAAGAAATTAATTGTTCTCCGTAATACATTTCCTGCTTCAGTAAGCCAAAGAAGTTCTCCATTGCTGCATTGTCTGCACATGTTGCTTTGCGAGACATGCTTTGGTACATCTTATTTTCTTTCAATGTTTGTACCCATTTGTAGTGCTGATAGTGCCAGCCTTGATCGGAGTGAATGGTTGTTCGATATTTGGCACGCTCTTGAATAATAGGAAGCACCTGTTTTAATGAATCCATCACAAATTCCAGCGTTGGACTTTTAGACATACTAAACCCAATAATTTCCCCGTTATATAAATCCATGATAGGGCTTAAATACAACTTCTCATCATTTGTACATTTGAATTCCGTTACGTCGGTCACAACTTTTTGAAGGGTATGTGGTGTGTGGAAACGACGGTTCAAACGATTTTTCGCCACTTTCCCAACCGTACCTTTATACGATTTGTAGCGTGATTTACGCACGAATTTTTCGCATTTCAAACCTAGCTTCTTCATGATACGTTGTACTTTCTTATGGTTAACGGGGTAACCTTGCATTTTCAATTCCGCATGAATACGACGATAACCATATCTGCCTTTATGCTTCTCAAACGTCTCTAAAATCAACGTTTCCCACGTTTCATTTGGATCCTTTTGTTTCATCTGTTTGATTTGATAATGATACGTTGCCTCTGGAATTTCCACTTGTGTTAAGACATCTTTTAATCGGAATCCTTCTTCTTTAAGTTCGAAGGCGATGGCTGCTTGTGCTTTTTCGAGGAAGGCATCCGGATTCTCTCGAAAAGCCTTCAACTTTTTTAAATAGGCAACCTCTAATCGAAGCATTTCATTTTCACGTTCTAACTGTTCCTCACGTGACATTGGTTTATTCTGTTTATTCGCTGTTGTTTTTGGTTTTTTAGACATAGACGGGCGCCCCTTTGCTTTTTGTTGCAGGCCCTCTATTCCTTCTTTTTCTAATTTACTGTTCCAATTGGCGATTAAACTCGGATTATTTATCCTAAATTGAATTGCTGTCTCTTGAAAAGAAGCACCTGTTTGTTTCCTAAAGTGTAATACATCCAATTTGAATTGAACAGGGTATTCCTCATTAGCTATTTTCCGTTGTAACCCTTTTTCGCCAAAAGCTTTATAAGCACTTACCCAATTCTTAATTGGTGAAGAAGATGGAATACTGTATTTTTGCGCCAATCGGTCATAACTTAAAGCACTTTTCAAATACTCTTGAACAATTTTTAGTTTGAAATTCCCACTATATTTAGCCATAAAAAAACACCCCAAAAGTTAGATTTCAACTCTAACTTTTGGGGTGCAGCACCTTTTCCGTGTCGATGCAGACTTTTTATTTATCATAGAGAAACACAGGCTAAGTACTTCTGCTTAATTATTTAATAGCTTTCACCGAGCTTTTTAAAAACAGGCTTAACATAACGCTTGTTCTGCGGCTTGTTTTGATCCGGCTTGTCTTCTTTTAATCCAGTATAGGCAATGAGCAGTTTTTTTGCCTGATTAAGGGAAATGGTCGATTTCGGATTCCTGACATTTTGGTTTAAGGAGCCAAGATGGGGCAGTTCTTCAAAATCTTTTTTTGTTGGAGGTAGGTGGAAGGTATATTCTCCACATTGTACCAATATATCAGATTGCTGCTGGCTGTTTCTTGGATTGCCTGAAAAATGAAGTCCGATTTTTTTTGCTTTACCTTCAATCAGCAGTTTTTGCAGACTAGCTTGTTTTAGCTTGTAAAGAAATTTTGGATCTGTTGCTGTTTTAGCATGGCGATTAACTACTGAAATGGACTGTGAGAGGTTGTCAATCGTTGGGTTCAATTGCGGCATTTTTGACGGATGCTTATGCATAATCTTTGAACTCCTTTCTAGTAGAGTATGAATACAAGCTATTATACTATTTTTCCAAAAGAAAAGAAATCCTTTCTAAAATCAATAGTGAATAATTGTCAGTTTATTTTTACGAGGAGAATATAAACAATCGACTATATGCGCCGATATTTATACTAAGATAAACGAGATGAAGAATCTCGCATGAAAAGATGTATATATAAATAGTTTTAGTATTCAATTATATTAACCATTAAGCTTTTACTTTATACATTTGAGAACAATTAACAGTTAGTGGCACTGAGAGAAGTAGAATAAGGATGATACAAATGAATGGATTATATGAGATCCTAAATGATGAAAAGCATAAAAATATACACACGCGCATTGAGAGAATCATATTTGAAATCATTTTTAAGCATATCAATGATATGGTTTACATTATGAAGGCAGAACCTGGACCGCTTTTTACTTATGTTTTTGCAAATGAGGCAGGATATGCCCATGCGAAGCTCGCCCCAAACTACATTGGGAAACCGCTGCAGGAGGTTCTTCTACCAAGTTTAGCCGAGGCTCTTCAGCAAGAATATGGTATGGTTTATGACGCGAAAGAAATGCGTGTTTTTTCTGATGAAGTCATTTTGCCAGAAGGAATCAAGCGCTATGGGGAGTCTGTTTTGACACCTATTTTGGATACAGACGGGAATGTGAAATTTATTGTTTCTGTGACAAGAGATGTAACAAAACTACAGGAAGAAAAACAGAGACTCATTGAGAGAGAACAGCAAATTCGCTCCATTGTCGACCACAATCTTGATGCCGTTCTTGGAATCGATTTAAGTGGCTCCATTTATACGGTGAATCCAGCCGGGGAAAAGCTGACAGGATACACGTTAGAAAAGATTCTGAACAGGTCTATTTTTGAATTGATTGATGAAGACAGTCTCACATACTTTAAGGATCAAATCAGAAAATGCCGGTTGACACATTTGTCCCAGTCCATTGACAGTGTGTTAAAAATGAAGAATGGTCATGTCCTTAATCTCCATATTAAAATTATTCCTATCATTGTTAATAATAGTGCACAAGGAATGTATATCATACTTAGAGATATGTCAGAGAAAAAAGAAACAGCGGAAAAAATCAGATATATGGCTTTCCATGATCAGCTCACAGGACTGTATAACAGAAGAGCATTGCTGGAAGATTTAAATATGGAAATAAAAAAAGCGACAGAAAATGGCACAGAAATTGCACTGCTCACAATTGACCTTGACAGGTTTAAATATATTAATGACACCTTTGGTCATATCATAGGCGACCAAATATTGATAAAGGTTGCAGACAGGCTGTTAGAATTTAATAATATGGATTGTCATGTGTATAGGCAAGGCGGGGATGAGTTCATTATTGTACTTGCTAACATCACAAGGCAAAAGGCAACCTCTTTTGCTCAAGCAATCCTGTCAAGATTTGCAAGCTCCTTTTACCTAGATTCACAGGAATACTATATTACCCCAAGCATAGGCATAAGTATGTATCCGAATGATGGGAAGGACGAAGGCACGCTCATCAAAAATGCAGATGAAGCTTTATTCAGAGTGAAGGAAAGAGGCAAGGCTCATTATCAATTTTATCGATCTGATATGAATATTACCTTAACAAACATTGTGACAATGGAGACGAATTTACGGAAAGCTGTCCAAAATGAGGAACTGACCTTATTTTATCAGCCACAAATTGACTTGAAAGACAAGACAATTAAGAGCGTAGAAGCACTGCTCAGATGGGAATGTCCAACATTAGGGTTCATTTCTCCCGGAGAATTTATTCCCCTTGCAGAGGATACAGGCCTTATCATTCCAATTGGAAACTGGGTTATTGAAACAGCATGTAAGCAAATCAGCAGCTGGCTGCAGGCATTTGGCAATGGCATCCGCATTGCAGTCAATATCTCTCCAAAGCAATTCGAACAACCTAACTTTGTAGATATCATTAAGTCAGCAATTATTAAAAATGATATACCGGCAAACTTGCTTGAAATCGAAATAACAGAAGGCGCCATGCATAATTCAAAGGAGGCAATTCCTGTATTAAGGAAATTGAAGGAGCTTGGTGTTATCATATCTGTTGATGATTTTGGGACAGGGTATTCTTCGTTAAGCTATATTAAGCAATTTCCAATCGACATTCTAAAAATTGATCAATCATTTGTCAGAGATGTATTGGAAAATGTTAAGGATGCAGCGATTATTACAACCATCATTCACTTAGGAAAAAACCTAGGGATGGACGTCATTGCCGAAGGGGTAGAATGCCAGGAGCAGGCAGATATTCTGATAGCCGCTAATTGCCATAAGGCACAAGGCTTTTATTATTCCAGACCACTTCCAGCGAGTGAAGTGGAGAAGTTTTTAATGTCCCGTGCCAACTTTGGAAATAGGAATGAAAAAACGGATAATGGAATAAATTAAACAAAAGGGTATGAAGATTTCATGCCTTCCTCAATTAAAATTGCCATCCTTGAAGATATCCAAGGATGGCAACATTTATCTATAGCTGACAGCCCGATTTTTTAAAGCTGCCCATGATTTAATAAAACGCGTTTTATTTACCTTTACATTCTTTCTTCCTGACAGCGGATCATTAAGATAAACATAATTATTGTCATAACCAACAAGTACAACGGCATGCAGGTCAAGTGGTGTTTTAATGGTTCTTCCTTTATGTTCCCAAGATTCCCATCTGTCTGGAAGCCTATAGTCGCCAGTTGTCCAAACTACAACAGGAAAACCATCAGATACATGCTTTTCGACAGCGGAGAAAGAAAGATTGGTTAAATTAACGGCTCTCTCAGGCAAATAATGATTCACTAAATCTTCAATTGGTTGATCAAAAACAGCATAGCCGCTGCTTCGGCCTGTCATATCTCCAACAAACCCGACTGCAGGGTCACCCCAGCTAATAATATCTCCATGTTTTTTGACAAGAGGGTCAGAATCCTTGGCTACTTTTTTATATAAATCCATTTTTGTGACCTTAACTCCTGCATATTGCAGGACCATAGCCAAACTAGTGACCTCACAGCCATACTTTAAGTCTGGATTCTGCTTAATTAATGGTACATTAAGCCTGATAGGCCTTCCAGTTTGAGGAGAGGCTGCAGGAATTGCTTGAGCACCTTCGGCAGAGGCAATGGAAGCTATATCTAACCTAGTATCTGGCTTCAAGGAAGTTATTAGAAGCACCATTAGAAAAATCAATTTGAAATAACTCATAGGCAACCTACTTTCGATTGCCGACTCCTATAACATATAGGATATGAGTTTTCAGGTTGTTTATGAGGATAGATAATTTCCAATAAAGGTGAATTAATGATTATAGGCTAAATATTCAAAATAAATATAGTGTTACAGGTCTATTAAAGGGAAATAGCACGACATTGTATGGTATAATAAGTCATTATTTATGGGGAGGCTGATCAAAATATGGACGCATTAGATATTTTGACAGATCTAGAAAATGTCATCCCTTATTTCCAAGCTATTTTTAGTGCTGATGAACATAAAGTAATTGGATATGAAGTATTAGGAAGATATAACGGGATAAATGGGATAGAAAGCTTAGGTCCGTTTTTTCTAGATGAGTCAATACCAGAGGAATATAAAAATGAAGTTGACAAGGCAGTATTGACAAAGGCACTGGATAAAGCGACAGAAGTTAAGGGAGATTTCCTGCTTTTTATCAATCGCGATGCTGATCTCCTGATGTATGATGACGGCGAGGAATTTCTGCAAATGCTTATGTCATACGAAGAGCGGGGCATGGATTTAAAACGAATTGTACTCGAAATATCAGAACGGAATTATACTGGTCAATCTCAACATCTTGATCATTTGCTTGTTTATTATCGTACATTTGGCATAAAGATTGCGATTGATAAAATGGGAAGTGAAAGCAGCTATATTGATCGCATTGGAGAATTAGCTCCAGATATTATGAAAATCGATCTATTAGCGCTTCGTTCCACATCTACTTCTCATATGTATCAAAATGTTCTTTATTCTCTGTCCATGCTTGCCAGAAAAATAGGCGCAAACCTCTTGTTTGAAAATATTGAAATGGTACACCAGCTTCAATTTGCTTGGAAAAATGGCGGTAGATTTTATCAAGGCTTTTACTTGCATCATCCTGAAGAATATTTTATTGACCCAGCAATTCGTAAAGGTCAATTAGGGGCTGAGTTTCATGAATTTATCTCATATGAAAAGAAAAAGCTGACATCTATTCTTCAGTTAACAGCAAAATTTCAAATTGAGCTCACTGAATTATTGCAGAAATACCGTAAATACAGCAGCTTTGAAGAACTGTTGAAGTGCCTGTCAAATGAACTGACAGATGTTGCCTTTCGAATGTATGTATGTGATGAAGATGGCTTTCAAAAATCAGCAAATATCTTTTATGACAACAACATTTGGGTTCTGCAGGATGAGTATGTAAATAAAAACTGGAGCTGGCGCCCGTATTTCCTAGAAAATATTATCAGGATGCAAAATGAAAAAAAAGGCATTTTGTCTGATTTATACAGCGATATTGAAACAGGCGGAACCGTTAGGACATTTTCCTATCCACTTGATGCTAATGAATTTCTTTTTATCGATCTTTCCTATAACTTCTTGGATAAGATGGAAGTACTGCTTAATTAAGACCCTTATATTAGGGTCTTTTTTTTGTTTAACGTTATATTCCCCTATTTTGGGGTATACGTCTTATAAGAGAGAATTTTGTCAAACCAGTTCGGAATTTTACGAACGAAAATAGGAATACAGCCAAGGAATTATTGTTATCATTAACATAGAGAAAGGG
Source organism: Niallia circulans (assembly GCF_007273535.1). Lineage (NCBI taxonomy): Bacteria > Bacillati > Bacillota > Bacilli > Caryophanales > Bacillaceae > Niallia > Niallia circulans. The sequence goes on along the minus strand of NZ_RIBP01000004.1, from coordinate 3,669,387 downwards.
GAGAGGGCAAATGAAAAAGACGATGATCAGTATTTTTGTTTTAGTACTAGCCCTTGCATTTGCACATCCATCACTAGCTAAGGAAAAAGAAGAGTTGTCAACAAGAGGAGAAGTCCTGCAATTTTTGGAAGATGCATTTACAGCCCAAGTATCATTAAGTGAAAGGTATAGAGAAATGGAAGAGGTAGACTCCCTTTTAACACCGTATTTTTCTAACGAATATAAGGACAGTTTTCTTGAAGCAAACCTCGTGACGGAAAATGGTAAATTCATTACATTCGGCAGTGATTTTGCTCCATACTATATTCCGTTTTTTCAGTTTTCGGAAAAAACAGAAATCGATATTCAGCAAGATAAGATTTATGTATACGAATTTTTTGAAGCTCCAGAGGACGGTCCTTTATACTATGAAAACCATTATGAGGGATTGCTTTTGAAGAAAGTAAATGACAAATGGAAGGTATCAAGCCAGCTTACAAATGAGGAAATTGTGGAATATCTAAAAGCAGAAAAAGAAAATGACAGCAAGCATCAGAACGGTATGCTGTCATTGTCGAATATAAATTGGGGAAAAGAAATTTTTGCTGAATTTCAGATTTCTCTCAGCACTCCTTTTGCAAAATATTAATATTCTACATTCTTAGTAAGAGGTATACCATAAGTTAAGGTAGCTGCTCTTAAAAGCCAAGAACCTCCTGCAGCTTATCATGGTCAAAGCCAGCGATGACTGTTTCGCCAATGATAAAAGTTGGAGTAGAATAGCATTGATATTTTTGCACAAGTTCTTTTCTTGCACGAGCATCCTTTTGGATATCCCTTAAGTCCAGTTCAAATCCTTTTTCCTTTAAAAATGTTTTTGCATATTCACATGGCGGACAATCCGGTTGTGTATACATTGTTATTTTTTTCAAAAAAACTGCCTCCATCTAGTGTAGATATATTGTTTTATCATAGCATATTATATGGTCATTAAAAAAAAGATTTGCTCATTCTTCAATTTTACTTGGACAAACACCCCGCAATATTTTATTCTGTTATTATTGGCATTTACACAAAGCAAGAAAGCTTGCTTTAATTTAAAGGGAAAGTGTATAGAAACATGCTAATAGTTAAACCTATAAAGTATATGGGTTTGTTTGAAAGGAGAGAGAGCATGTCACAGCTTCAAGGCATATTAACACGTTTGAAAAATTTACAAGAACAATCAACAGGGGGAGAACCATCCCAACGTTTTTTTGAGGTGAACGGCGAAAGAAAATGCCAAGTTACATTCCATCCAAAAACAGAAACATACGAGTTGGAAGTATACAACGATAAAGAAAAGCCAAAAAGATATCAATTCGACAATATTGATATGATTACAATTGAAATTTTCGATCTTATTCAATAATCACTTAAAAAGAGCCGTATTTTTTACGGCTCTTTTTTGTGTCATTAACCTTGCATAATTGCGCCGTAATGCAACAGTCTAATATTGAAGGGAGATGAAATTACATGCAAATAACAGTGACTTGTCCAAAATGCCAGGAGCAGGAATCATTAGAAAATGTCCTGACAGCACAGTCCAATCAGAATGTTATCTACACTTGTCCAAATTGTGGCTACAATCAGCGTAACATTGAAACGAGCAAGGGTTAAATGAGCAAATGGCCGAAAATTATGGTAAGATAGTGGAGTAGAAAATAAACTATTGAGGAGTTTTCGGCTATGACCAGCATACACAACGGAGAATTTTTAGACATTACAGTGAAAGAATTAATGATTCCTTCTGAACGTGTTGCCCATGTGCAAGTTGGTAATAATTTAGAGCATGCTCTTTTAGTGCTGACGAAAAGCGGCTATTCTTCCATACCAGTACTAGATCCTTCCTATAAGCTCCATGGCTTGCTCAGCACGCCCATTATTATGGAAAGTATCCTCGGGCTAGAGCGCATTGAATTTGAAAAATTAGATAGCATTAAAGTAGAAACGATTATGAATACGATTGTTCCTAGAGCAAATACAAATACTGCATTTAAAGACATGATGGAAATGTTAACTGATAATCCTTTTATCTGCCTTGAGGATGATGAAGGATTTTTTGATGGTATTTTGACTAGAAGGTCTGTCCTAGCAAGACTGAATACATTTTTGGAAATATAAACTTTGAGCAAGCTTCGTTTCATCAGGCTTCCCTAAAGTTATTCCCCTATAAGGCATATCTGCATTATCCATCGACTAATGAAGCGTTTTTTCAAGCCAATATCAGCAGGAACAAAGAGAGGTACATTATGTCAACAATATCTGAGCTGCAATTGTTAAAGGTTTTAGCCCAAGAGATGAATATGAGAAAAGCGGCAGAAAAACTGTTTGTATCTCAGCCAGCCCTCTCCCAGCGTTTGCAGAACATTGAGAAGGAATGGGGTGCCAAACTGTTTATCAGGTCACAACGAGGGCTTTCATTGACAGCAGCCGGTGAGCTTGTTGCGCAATTTGCAGTTGACACAATCAGCAACGAAGAAAAGGTGAAAGAAGCGATTCACGCATTAAGAGGCGAAGTTCATGGGACATTAAGTATTGCTGCAGCAAGTATTGTCGGCCAGAATTGGCTGCCAGGGGCGCTAAAGGAATTTATAAAAAGCTACCCAAGAGCGAAAGTATCCTTAATAACTGGCTGGAGCAGTGAAATATTGAAATCAATGGCTGATGGCAGCATTCACCTTGGAATAATAAGAGGAGGATCTGATTGGAAAGGTGCTAAAAAGCATTTGTTTGACGATCCTCTCTATTTAGTGGACAGTAAGATTTCAAGCCTTGATCAGCTGATGGATACAGACAGACCATTTATACAATTTAAAAGCGATTCAAGCTATTATGAGGAAATTCAAGAATGGTGGCACAGGCAATTCCCTGCACCCCCTAAAAATACCATTTATGTTGACCAAATCGAAACATGCAAGCAATTAACCTTTAACGGAATTGGCTACAGTATTTTACCTGGCATTGCACTTAAGGGTGCAAGTGAAAACCTCTTTCAAGTTCCTCTTCAAGATGAGCGGAATGCCCCAATTTACCGGAGTACATGGCTTATTGGCTATGAGGCTGCATTTCAATTGAAGCAAGTGCAGGCATTTCTTGATATTATCGATGAATATGTGGCAGGGGAGAATAGTTGTCAGCAGAAATAGGGTTTTAAACCCTTGAATTGATAGCATAGATTCAAGGCTGATGTTTGTTTTTTGCTTGTCTTCTATGCTTTTGTTTGGTAAAGTAATGCTTAGTGTTATATATACATATTGGAGGTAAACAAGATGAAAATGATGGATGCAAATGAAATTATTTCATTTATTGCAAATAGTACAAAATCAACACCTGTAAAGGTATATGTTAAAGGTAGCTTATCTGAAGTTAACTTCGGTGAGAAAATCCAATCTTTTGTTAGCGGAGATGCTGGTGTTGTATTTGGTGAATGGTCTGATATTAGTGAAGTAATGGAAGCTAATAAAGAAAAATTCACTGATTATGTAGTTGAAAATGATCGCAGAAACTCAGCTATTCCTCTATTGGACATGAAGAACATCAAAGCTCGTATTGAGCCAGGAGCTATTATTCGTGACCAAGTGGAAATTGGTGACAATGCCGTTATCATGATGGGTGCTGTTATTAATATCGGTGCAAGCATCGGCGAAGGCACAATGATCGATATGGGTGCGATTCTTGGTGGACGAGCTACTGTTGGTAAAAACAGCCATGTAGGTGCAGGCGCAGTCCTTGCAGGTGTTATCGAGCCACCTTCTGCTAAACCAGTTATCGTGGAAGACGATGTTCTTATCGGTGCAAATGCTGTTGTTGTTGAAGGTGTTACTGTTGGTAAAGGTGCTGTTGTTGCGGCAGGTGCGATCGTTCTTGAAGATGTACCGCCAAACACATTGGTTGCAGGTGCTCCAGCACGCATCATCAAAGAAATTGATGAAAAGACAAAATCCAAAACAGAAATTATGCAAGAGCTTCGTAAATTATAATAAAGACAAAAGCGTGGGAACTTACTTCCGCGCTTTTCCTTTTAATAAGGTTCTTTAAATTAAACTAATACCGATAAGCTGGAGGAGAAAAAGGTGGCAAAAACCGATTATATACAAATTAGACGTGAATTGCACCAAATTCCTGAATTAGGATTTCAAGAATATAAAACACAGGCTTATCTGTTAGATTATATTCGTTCATTATCTAGTGACCGTATTGAAATTAAACAATGGAAAACAGGAATTTTTGTTAAGGTGCTCGGCAGAAAATCTGGCAGACTTATCGGCTATCGAGCAGATATTGACGGGCTTCCAATTAAAGAAGAGACAGGACTGCCGTTCTCCTCTAATCATGAACAGGAAATGCATGCTTGCGGTCATGATTTTCATATGACAATTGCCCTTGGTGTATTAACTAATATCGTAGAAAATCCGATTGATGATGATATGCTTTTTGTTTTCCAGCCCGCAGAAGAAGGTCCAGGCGGTGCGGAACCAATGTTAAAAAGTGACATCATGCAGGAATGGAAGCCAGATATTATTATAGCCCTCCATGTCGCTCCTGAATATCCTGTTGGGACAGTCGCAGTGAAGCCTGGCCTGCTTTTTGCCAATACGTCAGAACTATTCATCGACTTGAAAGGTAAAGGTGGACATGCTGCTTATCCGCACCAAACGAATGATATGGTCGTGGCTGCATGTAATTTAGTAGCACAGCTCCAAACCATTGTGTCAAGAAATATTGATCCTCTTGACAGTGCTGTTGTTACGATTGGAAAAATAACTGGTGGTACTGTTCAAAACGTTATCGCAGAAACTGCAAGATTGGAAGGAACAATGCGTACACTTTCGGCTGAATCTATGGCAAAGGTAAAGGATAGGGTAAAAGCTCTTGTCAAAGGAATAGAAGCTGGCTATGAATGCGAATGTACGATAGATTTCGGTAGTGGTTATTATCAGGTTTATAATGAAGAAGCAATAACTGCTGAATTTATGGACTTTATACGAAGCGAAACGAATATCGAGCTAATTGAATGTAAGGAAGCGATGACAGGAGAAGACTTTGGCTATATGTTAAAGGAAATCCCAGGATTTATGTTTTGGCTTGGTGTCAATTCTCCTTACGGCTTGCATCACAGCAAGCTTAATCCAGATGAAGAAGCATTAGAGACTGCTATTAATATGATTACTTCTTATATACAATTTAAAGGGAATAACAAGTAATTATAAGAAAAACCATCCTCATGACTGTCTCTCATTAACAGCTTGGGGATGGTTTTATTTATTTATTTATTTATTTATTGCCTTTTTCCAATGCGAGAGTTGCTGGGGACGGCAGCTTGATTTGTTTATCATCAATAGTTTCCTGCATTCTTTGACGAATCAGCCTTTCCATACCCCATTGTTCATTGTTCAGTGTTTTCGTAACAATGCGGATGGTCAGACTTGTACTTGCAAAGGACTGAATACCGATAACATTTGGACCGTCTGTGATAACATTGCTTTCCTCACGAATTTTATCGCACTCTTCCTGGAAGGTTTGCAAAACCTGCGGGATGTTATTGTCATTAGAAATGATGACGTCCACAAGTGCTTGCATGTCTCCGCGGGAATGGTTGCTCAATGTTTTAATTTCTCTGTTTGGGATGAAATGAAGTGTCCCATCTGCAGAGCGCAATTGTGTCGTTCGAAGCCCTACCTGCTCAACTGTTCCTGAAAAGGTGCTAGTTGTTATGGAATCCCCTACATCCAACTGTTTTTCTAACAGCAGAAAAAAACCTGTTACTATATCACTAACAAGACCTTGTGCCCCAAATCCTACTGCAAGACCAACTATACCAGCACCAGCAAGAATAGCGGTAGCATCAATACCAAATGTTTGGAGGACGGTGACAGCCAAAATAAAAATAAAAAGATAGGACAGAATATTTTTGGTTAGACTTTCTAAAGTATAGGCACGTCCAGATGAAATGGCATGCTTTTTCGTATATGTCTCAAAAAGCTTTGAAATAAATACGACACTAATTTTTTTGATAATAAAATAGATACAAAAAATCAGCAGGAGCTTTAGCAGGACTAATCCTACACTAACAAGCAAGCCTGCATAATTAAAGTTTTCAAAATAACTTTGAATATCAGAAATACTGTTCATTTACTGCACGTCCTTTATTTATGTATTACGAGTTAAAAGCTTTTTAACTTATTCCCTAATATAGCACAGATAAACGTATAAAGAGATACACAGTTGGCAATATAGGTATTTTCCCCAATGGTGATAAAAATATTATTAATAATCATTAGCTTTTAGAACTTATTATTATGTAGCGTTGACGACAAAATATATAATAACTATAATAGGAAATATAAGAAAAATATAGAATTTAGACTTGATATATTCTCAATTAAATCATTTTTCGGGAGGTAATTGGTAATGCCAGAACGGATGGTAGGTAAGCAAGCACCTAAATTTGAGATGGAAGCAGTTTTAGCAAATAAAGAATTCGGTATAGTTAGCCTAGAAGAAAATATGAAAAACACGAAATGGACTGTATTATTTTTTTATCCAATGGACTTCACGTCTGTTTGTCCGACAGAAATTATCTCATTGTCAGACCGCTATGATGAATTTGAAGATCTTGATGCGGAGGTAATTGGTGTTTCTACAGACACCATTCACACACATTTAGCATGGATTAAAACGAACCGTAAAGAAAATGGTCTTGGTGAATTGAATTATCCACTTGCCGCAGATACAAACCATGTAGTATCAAGAGAATATGGTGTTCTGATTGAAGAGGAAGGAATTGCGCTTCGTGGTCTATTCATTATCAGCCCTGAAGGGGAATTAATGTATTCCGTTATTAATCATAATAATATTGGTCGTGATGTTGATGAAACATTGCGTGTTCTTCAAGCACTTCAAACTGGTGGACTTTGTCCTGCTAACTGGAAGCCAGGCCAAGCTACATTATGATTTGCAGACAAGCGGAACTTAAATAGTGAATTAGCAGATTAACGGAAATAAAGGAGGGTAAAAAATGAAATTGCGTGAGCAAATGCCTGAATTGACAGGAGCAACAGCATGGCTGAACGGAGAAGTAGCAAAAAACGAGTTGCTTGGTGAAAAACCGACCTTAATTCATTTCTGGTCTATAAGCTGCTATTTATGTAAAGAATCTATGCCGCAAATTAATATTTTTAGAGATGAATACAGCGAAAAGCTGAATTTTATGACGGTACATATGCCAAGATCAGAAGCAGATTTGAATTATGATAAGATAAAAGCGACTGCTGAAGAGCTTGGAATTACTCAGCCTATTTTTGTCGACAGTGAGCATAAGTTGACAGAAGCATTTGAAAACGAATATGTACCAGCCTATTATGTTTTTGATAAGACAGGTCAGCTGAGACATTATCAAGCTGGCGGAAGCGGAGTAAAGCTGCTTGAAAAGCGGGTTAATCGAGTGCTTGATGAACCAGTAAAGCCTGCTGAAAAAGAATAATGATATAATTTTGTATTGTGGCTAGAGAGACAATCTCAAATAGGAGGTTGTTTTTTTATGCTTAAATAAAACCAGCATTACTATAAACGATGACACTAAATTGTTCAGTAAATGAAAATAACTTTTATTTCAAAAAATTTCTATAATTATCTTCCGAAACCTGTAGATTAATATTTCGAAAACCGTTATATTAATAGTGCAACTTTTTTTGCTTTTAACTTATCTCTGGGGTGCAATGATGTAGGTAGAGGGGGAGCAAGGTCTTGGAAACATTTCAAAAGTTAAAGTCATACTATTTACCATTTAAGAAGTATTTTATTATTTCCATTCTTTTTTTAATTGTAGTAACAGGTATTACGGTTGTTTATCCGATTATATTGCAGCTCACCATCGATGAAGTTGTTTTAAAAGGTGAATATGGATGGATACCGTATTTATCCATCGGCTTTATTGCTGTCATGCTGATAAAGGGGGTTGCGACTTACATATACCAATATACAGGTGATATGTTTGGCATCAGCTCTGTTTATTTATTACGAAATGGACTATACAAAAAGCTGCAGTATTTGCCGTTTTCTTATTATGATAATGCAAAAACAGGCGATCTGATGTCAAGGCTTACTGCAGATGTCGAAGGTTTTCGCTTTTTTTTATCTGCAGGCTTTTCTGAATTGATCCGGTTTGTGCTGTTGATTGCTGTCAGCTTTGCGGTTATGTTAAATTACTCTGTTTCGCTGACATTGGTCACGCTTGTGACGATTCCCTTTTTAGCTGTCGTTACATATAAGTTTGACAAAGCTGTCCATCCAGCATTCAGAGGAATAAGAAAGTCCTTTGGAGTACTTAATACAAAGGTGCAAGAAAATATTAGCGGTATTAATACAGTGAAATCTCTATCAAGAGAGGATTTCGAAGTTAGAAAGTTTAATAAAGCAAACGGAGATTATAAGGATCAATATTTATTTACATCAAGTATTTGGTCTAAGTACTTTCCGTTAATGGAGTTTTTAGGAAATGTAAGCGTTTTGCTTTTGGTTGCCTATGGTGGATACTTGGTGATTAATGACAGTCTGCAGCCTGGTGAACTTGTTGCATTTTACAGCTTGCTTGGCTATATTATGTGGCCAATCATGAACCTAGGCTTCGTCGTCAATCAGTTCTCCCAGGCAAAGGCATCTGGAGAAAGACTTTTGGAAATTTTAGAAAAGGATTATTTGATTGCAGATAAGTTAGATGCTAAACATGCGAAGAAGCTTGAGGGAGAAGTAGAATTTTGTGATGTAAGTCTTAAATATGCAACAAAAGAGGGCTATGCCCTTAATACAATTAGTTTTTACGCACAACCAGGCAAGACCATTGGTTTAATTGGCGGTACTGGATCTGGAAAAACAAGTATAACGCAGCTGCTGACAAGATTTTATGAAGCGTCAGACGGTGCAGTGCTTATTGACGGACATAATGTAGAGGATTACGAGATTGAATCTCTTCGCGGTAATATCGGATTAGTGTCACAGGAATCGTTTTTATTTTCATCCTCCATAAGAAGCAATATAGCTTATGGCAAGCCTGAAAGTACGATGGAGGAAATTATTCATGCCGCAAAGCGTGCTCAAGCACATGAGTTTATTATGGAGCTGCCTGATGGGTATGACACAATGCTTGGCGAACGCGGCTTAGGGCTGTCTGGAGGACAAAAGCAAAGGATTGCCATCGCTCGAGCTATTTGTATTAACCCAAGTATTCTGATTCTTGATGATGCCACAAGTGCCGTAGATATGCAGACAGAATTTACAATACAAAAAGAATTACATGCAATCATGGAAAATAAAACAACGTTCATAATTGCCCATCGTATTTCATCTATTAAACATGCTGATGAAATACTAGTCCTTGACGAAGGACGTATCGTGGAAAGAGGATGCCACGCAGAGCTGATTACTCAAAATGGTCCTTACCGGAGAATTTACGATATCCAGTTCCAAGATCAGAAAAAGATACTAAATGCTTAAAGAACAGGGGGGATAAAATGAGTAAGCCAAAAAACGAAAGCAAGGATGCCCTAATTTTAAACAGGTTTAAATACACGACAGAAGAGGTAATTGAGAAACCGTTTAACTGGAAGCAAATGTGGCGTTTGCTTAGCTATATGAAACCATATCAAAAGAATTTGTTGCCATTGTCGATTATCACAGTTCTTATTACGACAGCAGTTAGGCTGATTATTCCAATATTAATTGGTGTTTACGTATTAGACCAAGCGATCATCAACAAGGATGGAAGTCAGCTGACAATGTTGGTGTTGCTGATAGGGGCAATGTATGGGGCGTCCTATGCTGCCAACTTCTATCGTATTAAATGGATGAATACACTTGGTCAAAATGTGATTTATGATTTGCGTAAGCATCTTTTTACACATGTTCAAAAGCTGTCACACCGTTTTTTTGATGAACGATCTGCAGGGTCCATCTTAGTTAGAATATTAAATGATATTAATTCTCTGCAAGAGCTGTTTACAAATGGTGTTATCAATTTACTAATGGATATTATTCTGCTGATCGGCATATTTGCTATTCTCCTTTCCTTAAGCCCTGAATTGGCTTTAGCCGTATTAGTTATTATCCCAGTGATGTTCTTTATTTCAACTGCATTACGGCGTAAAATCAGGAAATCGTGGCAGGTAGTGAGACTGAAGCAATCAAAGCTTAACTCACATTTAAATGAAAGCATTCAAGGGATACGAGTTACTCAGGCTGCTACACAGGAAAAGCCAAATATGATGTTTTTTAACGGGTTAAACAAAGAGAATTTTGATAGCTGGAAGAATGCGTCAAAACAAAATGCTATGTTTCGCCCATTTGTAGAAATAACAAATGCAATCGGAACAGCCGTACTAATTTGGTATGGTGCTTACTTAATTCAGCATGGTATGACGATTGGTGTATTTGTTTCCTTTGCCTTTTATTTAGGAATGTTTTGGGAACCAATCTCAAGGCTTGGCATGGTGTATAACCAGCTGCTGATGGGCATGGCATCATCTGAGCGGATTTTCGAGTTTTTAGATGAAAAACCTAATGTATCAGAAATAGATAATCCAGTTATTGTTCAGGAAATGAAAGGGCAGGTTTGCTTTAAAGGCGTTGAATTTGCTTATACGAGCAAGCGGAAGGCTTTAAACGGAGTTGATCTGACAATTGGAGCTGGAGAGACTGTTGCCCTTGTTGGTCATACTGGTTCTGGAAAAACAACGATTGCTAATTTAATAAGCCGCTTTTACGATCCTACTAAAGGAGAAATTACGGTAGACGGAATTGAAATGAAAGATATTTCGTTGCAATCGTTGCGAAAGCAAATTAGTATTGTCCTTCAGGATACATTTATTTTTTCTGGTACAATCATGGAGAATATACGTTTTGGAAGGCCGGATGCAACAGATGAGGAAGTGATTGCCTCAGCAAAAGCGATTGGTGCACATACCTTCATTGAGGCACTGCCAAATAAATATCGAACAGAGGTGGAAGAGCGGGGGAATATTCTATCTGTTGGGCAAAGACAGTTATTATCCTTTTCAAGAGCATTATTGGCAAACCCGCGCATACTAATTCTTGATGAGGCGACAGCGAGTATTGACACAGAAACAGAACTGAAGATTCAAGAAGCATTGCGAACGCTACTTAAGGGAAGGACTGCAATCATGATTGCACACCGGCTATCCACGATCAGGGATGCGGATAAAATAGTGGTTCTAGATCATGGAAGCATAATGGAGCAAGGGTCGCATGATCAATTGATAGAGCAAAAGGGTATTTATTATCATTTGGTCGAAGCGCAGTTTAAGATGCTGAATGCTGTATAGCTTTGTTAAACACTGTCTTACTTGCTAAGACAGTGTTTTTTGTTTTTTTTATAGTATTGGTCTTGCTGGAAAATTGTGAGCTATTCCTTTATTATTATAAGATAAGAAGATAAGGTAAGGTAACTACACTGGAGGAAACATATGAAGAAGGAATTTGCAGTAATCGGACTTGGCCGTTTTGGCGGAAGCATATGTAAAGAATTGATGGAACTTGGCATGGAAGTGATGGTCATTGACAAAAATGAGGAGCGTGTCAATGAGTATGCAAATATAGTGTCACATGCAGTGGTTGGTAACTCAGTGGATGAAAATGTACTTAAAAGCCTCGGAATTAGGAACTTCGAGCATGTTATTGTGGCAATAGGTGATGATATTCAAGCAAGTATATTAACGACACTTATTCTTAAAGAAATGGGTGTTAATAATATTACTGTAAAGGCACAAAATGATTATCATGAGAAAGTTCTAAAAAAAATCGGTGCAGATTCCATTATCCATCCTGAAAGGGATATGGGGAAAAGAATTGCCCACAATATCGTGTCAAATAATGTTCTTGACTATCTGGAGCTTTCTGATGAACATAGTATTGTCGAAATCAAAGCAAGTAGCCGTTTAGCAGGGCGTACCATGGTCGATTTAGACATTCGGGCCCGTTATGGGATTACCATTGTGGCGATTAAAAGGGTAAATGATATTATTGTTTCACCACAAGCAAATGAGCCGATTGAAGAGAATGATATCTTGATTGTTATAGGTGCAGATTCTGATATTAATCGATTTGAAAAGAAAGTGATGTCATAAAGAAAAGGCTCAGCAGCAGCTGAGCCTTTTCGTTTATTAAACTTCCATGATGATAGGAAGTATCATCGGTCTTCTTTTTGTTTTTTCATATAAGAATGGAGAAAGTGTGTCGATAATCTCATTCTTAATTTCAGACCATTGTGTAGTTTTGCGCTCCATTACTTTGTTCAGATGCTTGTTAATTAATGATTGAGCATCATTGATTAAGTCACCTGATTCACGCATATACACAAATCCTCTTGAAATAAGGTCAGGTCCAGCTGAAACCTTAAAATCCTTCATGTTGATGCTGACAACAACAACAACAAGTCCTTCTTCTGACAAGATGCGGCGGTCGCGTAATACAATATTACCGATATCACCGATTCCGCTGCCGTCAATATAAACAGAACCAGAAGGGATTTTTCCTGCAACTTGTGCTGTATCACTGGATAGAGCCAATACTTCTCCATTGTCCATAATAAAGCAATTTTCTTCTTCCACACCACAGTCAATTGCTGTTTGTGTATGGATTTTTTGCATTCTGAATTCTCCGTGTATTGGCATGAAGAATTTTGGCTTTATTAATCGCAGCATAAGCTTTTGCTCTTGCTGTCCACCGTGACCTGATGTATGAATATTATTTAATGGTCCGTGAATAACTTCAGCACCAGCGCGGTAAAGCTGATTAATTGTTTTATTGACACTTAATGTATTACCAGGAATTGGTGAAGACGAGAAGACAACCGTATCTCCAGGGATAATCTGGATTTGGCGATGTGTGCCGTTAGCAATTCTGGACATTGCTGCCATCGGTTCTCCTTGGCTTCCTGTACATAGAATCGTTACTTGATTTGCAGGTAAACGATTAATATGATGTGGTTCAATAAACGTTTCTTTCGGAGCTTTAATAAATCCAAGCTCAAGACCAATATTAATGGCAGCTTCCATGCTTCGCCCAAATACGGCAACCTTACGTCCGAATTCTACGGCAGCATCTGTGACTTGCTGAAGTCTGTATATATTAGATGCGAAAGTAGCGAAAATAAGACGTCCGTCCGCTTTTCTGAAAATATCCTGGATGCTTTCACCGACTTTTCGTTCAGACATAGTAAAGTTAGGCACTTCACTGTTTGTGCTGTCAGAAAGCAGGCAAAGCACTCCTTCTTTTCCGATTTCTGCCATCTTCGTCAAGTTCGCAGGCTCGCCAACAGGTGTAAAGTCAAACTTAAAATCTCCTGTATGAACAATTTGGCCTGGAGGAGTCTTGACAACAATACCGTATGAATCAGGTATACTATGCGTTGTTTTAAAGAAGGAAACAGATGTTTTTCTAAATTTAATAACATCATCTTCATTAATTTCGTGCATGGTTGTTTGTCTTAATAATCCATGTTCTTCTAACTTGTTGCGCACAAGTGCAAGTGCAAGCTTTCCGCCATATAGAGGGATATTTACTTGTCTTAACAAATAAGGAATGCCCCCGATATGGTCTTCATGTCCGTGTGTGATAAATAAACCTTTAATTTTATCTGCATTTTTTACAAGAAAACTATAATCAGGTATCACATAATCGATACCGAGGAGCTCGTCCTCCGGAAACTTGATCCCTGCATCGATTAAAATGATCTCATCTTGGAATTGCACACCGTATGTGTTTTTTCCGATTTCCCCTAGTCCTCCTAGAGCAAATACAGCTGTTTGATCGTTTTTAACAAATTTCATTATTCAATCTCCAATACTGTGAAATCTTCATTTTGTTTTTCATAATCTAAAAATGCTCCAGCTACTGGGCATACAAATTCAATATTATATGGTTTTTCCCCTAGTTTAGTCCGGACATCTCTTTCTGATACGCCTTCTACGTATATTGTTTTTGTTTTTTCTCTTACTGGTACCTCTGTTTTTAATTCTTGGTAGTATACTTTGTAGACCATGTGAATCGCTCCTTAAAAATAGTATCTAATTTATATTATATAAAAAATTAACATGTTTTTCATGTATTTCTATATAGAAATCGCTTTATTGTAAAGATATGTAAACATATTGTGATGAAAATAAGGATTTATTGCAAGTGCTTATTAAATCCAGATAATCGTATAATAGCATACTATGCCATAAATAATAAGTTTTTGGAGGGGGTATAGGGTACACTTTTCTAAAAATAAACAAAAGGCCCAACCCTCTGGCAATATACATGCACATAGATACCCTTAAAAGGCACTTAATATGCGTGTTGGCAAATTGAGGTCAGACCCTAATGGAACAATCAGTTTTGTTTTAAGCAATTGTTTTTTTACGCAACAAATCTTTCCACTGTCTACGAAGCTTTTGACGAAGCTTTTTTAACATAGTGGATCATCTCCTTATTTCCTATTTTAAACCATTCTTGTACAAAGTAAAGCTTTCCTTTGATTATATGGTGTATTTTGTCCGGAAAAGAGAAAATTATGTCATTTGGAAGATATAAAGGAGGAAATTCACTTGTACTTATACTGTTAGTATATGTGACACTAGCAATGTTTCTTACATATAATAGAAGTTTTAGAAAAATAGGCGAACAGTAAATGAAAGCAAAATAGCCCTATTCGACTCCATGTCACTAAGCTGTCATGTGAAAACAGCAAACAAAAACCCGAACTTTTCACATAAGAAGTTCGGGTTTTTTTAAAACGTATCATCTATCAATAGGTATGGCATTTTCAACAGGTGTATATGGTGCTTCAGTATTAATATGATCATAGAACATGACACCATTCAGATGGTCAATTTCATGCTGGAAAATGATAGCCATTAGCCCTTTGAGTCTTAGCTTTACTTCATTGTTGTCAAGATCAATGCCTTTAACAGTGATTCTTGCATTTCTTGGTACAAAACCAGGTATTGCTTCATCAACTGACAAACAGCCTTCCCCGCCAGTCAAATAAGATTTTTCAATGGAATGACTGATGATTTTAGGGTTGAACAATGCGTAGCTGAATTGCTTGCCGTTTTCGTCCTTTGCATGGACAGCAATCATACGCTTTTGTACATTAATTTGTGGTGCTGCCAATCCCACTCCGCCTCTAAGCTCATATTTTTCCGCTTTTTCCGGATCTTGGCTGTTTATTAAATATTCCATCATGCCTTCTAATATTTGTTTGTCTTCCTTGCTTGCAGGAATGGAAACCTCTTCCGCTACTTTACGTAATGTCGGATGACCGTCGCGAATGATGTCCTTCATCGTTATCAAACAGATCACTTCCTTTTTGCTTCTACATTATGATTAAATACGATACTAAGTCTAACAGACAAATTATAAAAAGTTAATCCTCAGCCTGTCTTCTAAAAACAATAGTGGAAAAATAAAATGCTAGAATTAGTAATATAAAAGAAGAATTGTGAATAACTTTTAATAGACATAGTATTTGTGGTGCAAGTAGAATTTGCTCACTTGTTTCACAAATGGCAGAATAGAGTAGGTCTACCGAAAATACGACAAAACAACAATAGATTTAAGGGATTTAGAAGAGAGAGTGAGGAGGATATCATTGAAAATAGCGAAAAGACTGGCAGCAACAGTACTTATCATTTTAATTATAACCAGCTTGTCCGCTTGCAAGGGCTTTGAGTCATCAGGGGAAAAGATGCATGATAGGCTAGAGGATGTAGTAGAATTAGAAAGTGAGTTCGAAAAACAGCAGGATCCGCTAGTTAAATTAGAAAAAAACGAACAAGAGATATATGCTAAAATTATTTCCTTAGGACTTGAGAAAATGGATGAAATAAAAACTCTGTCCGATGAAGCGCTTGCCTCTGTTGCCAAAAGGAAGGAATATATAGATAAAGAAGAAGAAAGCATTCAAAAATCAAAGGAAGCATTTGAGAAAGTGAAACCAATTATGGAAGATATGGACGGCGAGGATGAAAAAGATCTAAAAAGCCAAGCTGAAAAACTATACGATGTAATGATGGACAGGTATAAGGTTCATGACAAACTATATGCTAATTATACGACTGGTTTGAAGTATGATAATGAGCTTTATGAGATGTTTAAAAACAAGGATGTAAAGATAGATGCTTTAGAAGAACAAATTCAAAAGATCAACGAGGTTTACCAGAAGGTGCTCGATAATAATGAAGAATTCAATAAATTAACGAAGCAATACAATGACTTGAAAATTGATTTCTACGAAAAAGCTGGTGTGGAAGTTAAAGTGGAAGATAAACAGGCGAAATAAATTATTCAGCGTCCGAGTGATATGGCTGTCTCAAAGGACAAATGATGTATATTCATTTGTCTATATGGGCAATCATTACACTAGGGCGCTTTTTATGTACATACGTTTTTACAAGTTACTTTCGACAAAATTTTAAGCTGGAAAATAAAGTTGATATTATAATACAGTTTCCGTTAGTGATATTTTTATAGTACAGATATAAAACAGCTGATAATACAGTTTGTTTAAATTTTTTTTACAAAAATAAAAAAATACACAAAAAACATAGTACTTTAAGATTGACGGATAATAATTATGTATATTAAACTTATACATGTATTAAAAAGTTGTATTAATATATCTTATCGTACTTATTGATACAGAACATACGGATACCGAATTATTTATAAAGACGTTTTTTCTAGCGGTTTTTGTGGAAAACTGTATAAGTATGGTTTTTTTTAGGTTGCTAAAAAAGTGTGGATGATAGACTAGAAAGCGCTGTCTAACTAGATACAACACACTTATTACCATGAAACAACGAAGGAAATACGTTAGATTATCGATACGTCTTTTTAAAAAGAAAGGAAAGGGTGGCTTTAATGGCTTCTAAAACAAAGAAGGCTCAATTAGATGTGCAAGCACAGCTTGAACAAGTAGAAAACCAATTTCAAACACTTCAGATCCTAAATGAAGAGGGCGAAGTTGTAAATGAATCTGCAATGCCTGATTTAAGCGATGAGCAATTACAAGAATTGATGACTCGCATGGTATACACTCGTATTCTTGACCAACGTTCTATTTCTCTTAACAGACAAGGTCGTCTTGGTTTCTATGCACCAACTGCAGGTCAAGAAGCTTCTCAGTTAGCTTCACAATTTGCATTGGAGAAAGAGGATTTCATTCTTCCAGGATATCGTGATGTTCCACAGTTAATCTGGCACGGACTTCCTTTATACCAAGCATTCTTATTCTCTCGCGGACATTTCAAAGGTAACCAAATGCCTGAAGGTGTTAACGTAATTTCACCACAAATCATCATTGGTGCACAATACATCCAAACAGCTGGTGTAGCACTTGGAATGAAAAAACGCGGAGCAAAATCAGTAGCAATCACTTACACAGGTGATGGCGGTGCTTCACAAGGTGACTTCTATGAAGGAATCAACTTTGCTGGTGCATTCAAAGCTCCTGCAATCTTTATCGTACAAAACAACCGTTTCGCTATCTCTACTCCTGTTGAGAAGCAATCTGCTGCAAAAACAATTGCACAAAAAGCAGTTGCTGCAGGTATCCCAGGTATTCAAGTAGACGGTATGGACGCATTAGCTGTTTATGCTGCTGTTAAAGATGCTCGTGACAGAGCTGTTAATGGTGAAGGTCCTACATTGATCGAAACACTTACTTATAGATATGGTCCACATACAATGGCTGGAGATGACCCAACACGCTACCGTACTTCTGAGTTAGACAGCGAGTGGGAAAAGAAAGATCCATTGGTTCGCTTCCGTAAATTCCTAGAAAACAAAGGAATCTGGAACGAAGAAAAAGAAAACGAAGTAATTGCTCGTGCTAAAGACGAAATTAAAGAAGCAATCAAACTTGCTGATGCTGAACCACAGCAAAAAGTTACTGACTTGATCAACAACATGTTTGAAGAGCTTCCTAATAACTTGAAAGAACAATATGAAATCTATGCAGCAAAGGAGTCGAAATAAGCCATGGCGCAAATGACAATGATCCAAGCAATCACTGATGCGTTACGCACAGAATTACGTAATGATCCGAACGTTTTAGTATTCGGTGAAGACGTTGGTGTTAACGGCGGTGTATTCCGTGCAACGGAAGGACTTCAAAAAGAATTCGGTGAAGATCGTGTATTCGATACTCCGTTAGCTGAATCAGGTATTGGTGGTTTGGCAGTAGGTCTTGGACTTCAAGGCTTCCGTCCAGTTCCAGAAATCCAATTCTTTGGTTTCGTTTACGAAGTAATGGACAGCATTAACGGACAAATGGCGCGTATGCGTTACCGTTCAGGTGGACGTTACAACTCACCAGTTACAATCCGTTCTCCATTCGGTGGCGGCGTTCATACTCCTGAGCTTCACTCTGACAGCTTAGAAGCACTTGTAACAACTCAACCTGGTTTGAAAGTTGTTGTTCCATCAACACCTTACGATGCAAAAGGTCTATTGATTGCTGCAATCAGAGACAATGACCCAGTTGTATTCCTTGAGCATTTGAAATTATACCGTTCATTCCGTGAAGAGGTACCTGAAGAAGCGTACACAATCGAAATCGGTAAAGCAGATGTTAAACGTGAAGGTAAAGACCTTTCATTGATTGCTTACGGTGCAATGGTTCACGAATCAATCAAAGCTGCTGAAGAGTTAGAAAAAGAAGGATACTCTGTAGAAGTTGTTGACTTGCGTACAATCAGCCCATTGGATGTTGAAACAATCGTTGCTTCTGTTGAAAAAACAGGAAGAGCTGTTGTTGTTCAAGAGGCACAAAGACAAGCAGGTATCGCTGCAAATGTTATCGCAGAAATCAACGAGCGCGCTATTCTTAGCCTAGAAGCTCCTGTATTGCGTGTAGCTGCTCCTGATACTGTTTATGCATTTACACAAGCTGAGAACATTTGGCTTCCAAATTACAAAGATATCATTGAAACAGCTAAAAAAGTCCTTACTTTCTAATAAAGTAGTTATTAGTCAGGGATAATAAAAAGCAACGAAATAATGGAAATGTAGGAGGTTGAATTACTTTGTCTTTTCAATTCAGATTACCGGATATCGGTGAAGGTATCCACGAAGGTGAAATCGTAAAATGGTTTGTTAAACCAGGCGATAAAGTTCAAGAAGACGACGTTTTGTGTGAAGTACAAAACGATAAAGCAGTAGTAGAAATTCCGTCTCCAGTTGACGGTACAGTTGAAGAAGTTCTTGTAGAAGAAGGTACAGTAGCAGTTGTTGGTGATATCCTAATCACTTTTGACGCTCCTGGCTACGAGGATATTCAATTTAAGGGCGACCATGGTCATGACGCTCCTAAAGAAGAAGCTAAAACAGAAGCACAAGTACAAGGCACAGCAGAAGCTGGCGATGCGGTTGCTAAAGAACCTGTTCAAACTCCTGCAGCTGCAGAAGAAGTGGATCCAAGCAGACGTATTATCGCAATGCCATCTGTACGTAAATATGCTCGTGATAAAGGTGTGGACATCCGCACAGTATCTGGTACTGGCAAAAACGGTCGTATCTCAAAAGAAGATATCGATGCATTCTTGAACGGTGGAGCTGCGGCACCTGCTGCAACAGAAGCTGCTGAAGCTACTCCAGCTGCAGAACAAGAAGCACCAAAACCACTTGCGATTCCAGAAGGCGACTTCCCAGAAACTCGCGAGAAAATGAGCGGTATCAGAAAAGCAATCGCTAAAGCGATGGTTAACTCTAAGCATACAGCTCCACACGTAACACTTATGGATGAAGTAGAAGTTTCAAACCTTGTTGCTCACCGTAAGAAATATAAAGAAGTTGCTGCTGCTAAAGGCATTAAGTTAACGTTCTTGCCATATGTTGTTAAAGCATTGACAAGCGCATTAAAAGAATTCCCAGCACTTAACACTTCTTTAGATGATGCTACAAGTGAAATCGTTCATAAGCACTACTACAACATCGGTATCGCTGCTGATACTGAAAAAGGACTTCTAGTTCCTGTTGTTAAAAATGCTGATCGTAAAGGAATTTTCAATATTTCTAACGAAATCAATGAACTTGCTGGTAAAGCTAGAGACGGTAAACTAGCTCCAACTGAAATGAAAGGTGCTTCTTGCACAATTTCAAACATTGGATCAGCTGGCGGACAATGGTTCACTCCAGTTATTAACCACCCAGAAGTGGCTATCCTTGGAATTGGACGTATTGCAGAAAAAGCGATCGTTAAAGACGGCGAAATCGTTGCTGCTCCAGTATTAGCTCTTTCTCTAAGCTTCGATCACCGCATGATCGATGGAGCTACTGCTCAAAATGCAATGAATCACATTAAGCGTTTGTTGAACGATCCAGAACTATTGTTAATGGAGGCGTAAAAACATGGTAGTTGGAGATTTTCCTATTGAAACAGATACTATAGTCATTGGTGCAGGCCCTGGTGGTTATGTAGCGGCAATTCGTGCAGCACAACTAGGACAAAAAGTAACAATCGTTGAGAAAAATGTATTGGGCGGAGTTTGCTTAAACGTAGGCTGTATCCCATCTAAAGCATTAATCACAGCAGGTCATCGTTTTGAGACTGCTAAGCATTCTGACGATATTGGGATTACTGCTGAAAATGTAAAAGTAGATTTCTCAAAAGTTCAAGAGTGGAAAGCAAGTGTTGTTAATAAGCTTACTGGCGGTGTAGAAGGTCTTCTTAAAGGAAATAAAGTTGACATCGCTTATGGCGAAGCATACTTCGTTGATGCTAACACACTTAAAGTTATGGATGATAAGTCATCTCAAACTTACACTTTCAAAAATGCAATTATTGCAACTGGATCTCGTCCAATTGAAATTCCTGCATTCAAATACTCTAAACGTGTTCTTGATTCTACTGGTGCACTTGCTCTTCAAGAAATTCCAGAGAAAATCGTTGTTATCGGTGGAGGCTATGTAGGTACTGAGCTTGGTGGAGCATACGCAAGCTTTGGAACTCAAGTAACTATCCTTGAAGGTGCTGACGATATCCTTAACGGTTTCGAAAAGCAAATGTCTTCATTGGTAGTACGCAACTTGAAGAAAAAAGGTGCGGAGATCATTACAAAAGCAATGGCTAAAGGTGTCGTAGAAACTGACACTGGCGTTACTGTAACATATGAAGCAAAAGGTCAAGAACAAAAGATCGAAGCTGACTATGTATTCGTAATGGTTGGAAGAAAACCAAACACAGACGAACTTGGTCTTGAGCAAGTAGGAATTGAGCTTGCTGAACGCGGACTTATCAAAACTGATAAGCAATGCAGAACTACTGTAAGCAATATCTTTGCAATCGGTGATATCATTGAAGGACCACCACTTGCACACAAAGCTTCTTACGAAGGTAAAATTGCTGCAGAAGTTATCGGTGGCCACAATTCTGAAATCGATTATCTTGGAATTCCTGCTGTTGTATTCGCTGAGCCAGAATTGGCTACAGTTGGACATACAGAAGCTTCTGCTAAAGAAGCTGGAATCGCAGTTACAGCTGCTAAATTCCCATTCGCTGCTAACGGTCGTGCACTTGCACTTAACCAAAGCGAAGGTTTCATGAAGCTTGTTACTCGTAAAGAGGATGGCTTAGTAATCGGTGCTCAAATCGCTGGAGCTAACGCTTCTGACATGATCGCTGAACTTGGCTTGGCAATTGAAGCAGGTATGACTGCTGAAGACCTAGCAATGACTATCCACGCTCACCCAACTTTGGGAGAGATCACGATGGAAGCTGCTGAAGTTGCAATTGGTAGCCCAATTCACATCATTAAGTAATATTAGAAAAAACCTCTCTTGTTAAAGAGAGGTTTTTTTATTTTCTACGTATTCTTCATTTGCCTAAAGTGGATGGAATAAGGTTTTATGGGAATTCTATAATGGAAGTAAGACGATACTCACTTAATTACGGAATGATTAAGTAGGACATGCATAAAATATAGTTATATGATTGGTTACATGAAAAAATGGAAAAGGTGGTGTTTTCCTTGAAGATTTATACGACGATTCTTTTACAGTTGATGCTATGGAGTGGATATTCAATCATTGAATGGCTGTCTGAACATGATCTTTTCGTTTATAAGTTAGTAATGTTTGGTGTTTTTTTGTATTTGGCTGTTATCCTAGGTAATTATGTTATAAGGTCTCAAAGGAAAACGATGCTTGCGACAGCAATAAGCCTTTCCATTTATGGTTCCTTTCAAATGATAATGACCATCATAGCGGTTGTTTAAGGGGAGAATAGGAAGAGGTGAAGGGATTCTATTTAAGTTCTAATTAAGAGCTGTATAAGAGTCACTATGGCTGTTTAATCCTTCTGTATATCAAACTTAACCAATCAATAGACTATAATCGATACTTTAATTTCATTGCGCTCTACTCTTGCTTTCTTTTTGTTCCTGCAGAGTCGAATATCCTCTAACTTATTCCACTAATGTTTTATCTTCATTAACTTAAACCAGCACATAAAAAAAAACCAAACTATTATGCGAAAGTTTCTAGAAATCCGCATAATAATTTAATTCTTATCAAACTACAGATGTAATGAGTAGAGGATTAATATATAAATCCTTTTTTATCAGTTTTAGTATAGCTACATTTATTAGTTAAAGTTCGTCGTCTTTTTTTCCTTTTTTACGACCATTTCGATCAATTGCTTTTTTACTATAGCTTGCTACAACAGTATAAACACTGAATATTAACAAGAAATAGCAGAGTAATGTAAACAGGAAGGGTATTATGTGAAACTTTGTTTCCGTTTCAAGAGGAGATGTAAAGCTGAATTCAGCTGGATATTCATTATCCTTTTCAGGTAATTGCACCTTTTGTTCAGCAAAAGGTATAGGGCCACCGAAAGTTAGTGTATCCTTCAGTTCTAATGGTTTTTTTTCTAAGTAATTATGAAAGACAAATGGGGAGCATAAGCTAATAATTATACTGATGATTAAAACATATATAACTCTCTTCAATATATAAATCTCCTATCTATTTTCTTCCTTTATAACAAACGTATACGGATGCTTTTTTAGTAGCATCCGTACACTTTTATGCCAGCAGCTTTTTAGCGGATGGCTTTATGTTCTTTTATGACGCGCAGTTTTTTGAAATCATAATCCTCAGGTCCCTGCACTGGAAGTCCAGCTTCCATGTTCTTGCGAATATATTCCAGATTGTCCTCTGAAATAATCTCACCAGGAATGAAAATCGGTATTCCTGGAGGATATACCATGATAAATTCTGCGATAACCCGTCCGACAGAATCATCAAAGTCGACAAGCTCCGTTTCCGAATAAAAAGCGTCGCGTGGAGTAACGGCAAGCAAAGGAATATTAGGGAGCATAACTTGTGCTTCCACCTTGCCTGCTTTATCTTTAAATTCTTTAGCAAGGTCTCCTAAAGCATGTATAAGTGTATCTGCCTCTTTTTCTGTATCTCCAGGTGTTACAATACAAAGGATATTGTATAAATCAGACATCTCTACTTCTATATTATAATGCTTACGAAGCCATTCTTCCACTGCATGACCTGTCAAACCTAAATCCTTAACAGAAATAACTAATTTTGTCGGGTCGAAGTCATAGGCCATGGAGGAGCCAACGATATCTTCGCCTAAGCAATATAGATGTTCAATGTCATTTACGCGTCTGCGAATGGTTTGCGCAAGCTCAATAGTGTTATCAAGAAGCTTTTTGCCTTCTGTTGCTAAACGTTTTCTTGCCACATCAAGTGATGCGAGCAATAAGTATGATGTGCTCGTTGTAGTCAGCATGCTCATGATTGCTTGAACACGCTTATAATTAACAAGATTGCCTCTCATATTCAGAATAGAGCTTTGTGTCATTGATCCGCCTAGCTTATGCACACTTGTTGCAGCGATATCTGCACCAGCCTGCATAGCTGACATTGGAAGATCCTCATGGAAGTGGATATGAACGCCATGAGCCTCATCGACCAGTACTGGTATATTATAAGAATGTGCTAAGTCCACAATTTTTTTCAAGTCTGCAGCAATGCCAAAGTAAGTAGGGTTTATCACTAATAAACCTTTTGCATCTGGATGTAAATCTAGGGCATGCTGAACAGCTTCCACTGTTATACCATGCGAAATGCCAAGCTCTTTATCCACTTCTGGGTGGATGAATATTGGAATTGCACCAGCAAACACAATGGCAGACATAATAGATTTATGAACATTTCTTGGTACGATTATTTTATCTCCTGGACCACAAACGCTCATAATCATGGTCATGATGGCGCCGCTGGTTCCTTGTACCGAGAAAAAGGTATAATCAGCACCAAATGCTTCCGCTGCCAATTCTTGCGCTTGTTTAATAATTCCTTTCGGTTGATGAAGATCATCAAGTGGACCAATGTTTATTAAATCGATGGAGAGAGCATTTTCCCCGATAAATTCTCTAAACTCAGGATCCATTCCATTTCCTTTTTTATGTCCAGGAATATGAAACTGAACAGGATTTTTTTTTGCATGTTCCAATAAACCGTGGTATAACGGTGTTTCGTATTGTGACAATTTATTACCACACCTCTTTAAGTTAGTATTTTGTTTGCCGTTTTCATAACGGATTTTGATCCTCCTAAAAATAGAAGTTTTTTTCACTGTTTGTAAAAACAATGGATATTAGGTTTTACCCTATATAACTTATTAAAATCAGAAAACAAAAGAATTATAGCACTTTTTATTTTTTTTGCATACAATTAGTTTTAACTATAAAGAGAAGAATTATTGTAAGGATTTCATAAATTATAAATAATGCCCAAATAATTCTTGTTTTGTAGGGGAAATGGACTCAAAAAAATACGGTTATTTTCCTTGATAAAGCATTGATAATACTTACAATAAACAGGAATTTTACATTTTAGTTTCATTCCTCTAAAATAAGGCAAAGAACCAGTAAATTATTATAGAAAGTTGAGAGAGTATATATGGAATACCAATACCCGATTGATCTTGATTGGACAACTGAAGAAATAGTGGACGTCGTAAAGTTTTTTGAATGTATAGAATTGGCTTATGAAAAGGGCATTGAAAAGGATGCACTTATGGAGCAATACAAGGTTTTCAAAAAAATTGTACCAGGTAAAGCGCAAGAGAAGAATGTGTGTGATGAATTTGAGGAAAGCAGCGGCTATTCTACATACCGTACTATAAAAAAGGCGAAGGAAGCAGAGGCTGGAGCAAAAATAAAAATGCCTTAAAGCCTAATGAAAAGAGGAAGAAAAACAAATTGTTTTTCTTCCTCTTTTCGTTAGAAGGACAGTTTATAAAATGGCAGCAATGTTTCATAGGTGCTTTCCACCAATTCAGCAAACCTTGGTCCGTCTTTTAATATTGGGTCATTTGCAGCGATTTGTTTTCCAACAAGAAATTCTGCCTTCTTAACATCTCTAAACCTTACTAACGTTTTCTCCAAGTCAATTTCCGAAATAGGAGAGGACTCTTTTTTCATATGATCCATTGATACAACGAAATCATTAGGAATATCAGTGGAGAACTGATCGATGTTTTTTAAAAAAGTAGTTGCAATGCTGCTTTTGTGCGGTAGCTCATAAATATAAGCAAGCCATATAAACACATGATCATCAAATAAGCCTAACTGAAAATGAGGATGCTGCTTATACCCGCGTTTATTTCCTGCAATTGCAAGCCAAGTATCTTTTGGCGGGTTAACAGTGCGGCGTGCGTGCTTGGCAATATGGAGATGCATTTCACTGCCGATTTTTGCAGACAGGCTGTCTGTCAGCTCCTGTCCAATTTCTTTGAATTTAGGCTGGATACGAGTTTGGATTGCTTCCATTCTTTCTTCCAATCCATCTATTGTAAATGTTTCGAAATCATTTTGATTAAAACCGTTAAATTTCATTGTTTTTCCTGAAACTCCTTTGCTCGTTTATATCTTATCATTTAGGGTAAACAGATTATAGCAGGGAAGCAGCTTAGTTAGAGAGCGTTGTTGTAATTGAAAAACTGCTTTGTAACCGCTTTTCTTATCCGATCTTCCTGTTTATTATAATCCTGCTGTTTGTACCACCTATTCGTATTTTAGCATACATATTGCTGCTGGAGAAAGATTTTGGACTGGGGCTAGGTTATAGCACATATTTGTTCCAATGATAAGGAGAGCGACATAATATATAAGAAATAAAAGATTCAAAGTCGATGGAAGGGGTGTACTGTCCAGTGAAACAATTAATAAATTCATCTAAAAAAAATAAACTTGAAAATGAGAAAAAAGCCGTTTTGAGATTAGAGATGGATTATGAGCTTGCTACATTATTTGATGCAATCAATGAAAACAATGAAATGCAAAAGAAAGCTAGCAAACAAAAGCTTGAAAAGATTAGACAGGAGCTTCTGAGACTTAAGGCACTATAAAACACCATTTAAAAATCATAAATAAAACCCTTCTCCCGGTTTTATTTATGATTTTTTCGTCTTTAGCTATTATTGGAATTTATTTCTTCATGCATGATAAAATAGCGATAAGCAAAAATAAAAGAAAAGCACATGGGATAGGTAAGCTGTTAAAAAATGCTGATGGTTTGTTACTAAATTTAGAAGGATGAGTTGGATGACAAATTGGGAAGAAGTCGATACATATGCGAAACTTTGGATTAAAGAAGCTGGAGAGAGAATTAAGAAATCCTTTTCCGAAGACTTTGTTGTTGAAACAAAGTCTAATAAGAATGATTTGGTGACGGAAATAGATAAAGGAACAGAACAATTCTTTATAACGAAAATAAAAGAGGTATATCCAAATCATCATATTCTCGGAGAAGAAGGCATGTCTTCAAGAGTTGAGAATCTTGATGGGGTAGTTTGGATTATTGATCCGATTGATGGAACAATGAATTTTGTCCACATGCAAAGAGATTTTGCCATATCCATCGGAATTTATGAGAATGGCGTCGGTCAAATTGGTCTCATTTACGATGTTGTCGCAGACGAGCTATACCACGTCAAAAAAGGACAAGGCGTATATATGAACGAAACGAAATTGAAGCCGTTAGTGCCTGTTAAAGTAGAAGAAGCAATTATCGGTTTAAATGCAACATGGGTAACCGCAAACAAAAGAATCGACCCGAAGTATCTTTCGCCACTAACGAAGGATGCAAGAGGCACTCGTTCTTTTGGATCTGCTTGTCTGGAGCTTGCCTATATAGCAGCAGGGCGAATGGATGCCTATATAACGCTTAGACTGTCTCCGTGGGATTACGCAGCAGGAAAAATCATGGTAGAGGAGCTTGGCGGGAAAGTCACAAGTCTTCGAAATGAAAAGCTCGATATGCTAACACAAAATTCATTTTTTGCCTCAAAACCAGAACTGCATGAAGAGATCCTCCAGAAATATTTGGAAAATGGACAATGGTAAGACAGCAATTCTTTGCTGTCTTTTTCATTTGTAAAAAATGTTTCCGTTTACATATGTTTTTTTGCTATTTTTTTTTTATTAAAGCGAAAAACACTTTAGGTTTATCACATTTTCTATGGTATAATGACTCAGTTATAATGTGTAAACTAATGATAAACGAGATAGACATTTCAGGTAGGAGTGAAATTTTTGAAGATTAGAGAAGATATTCGTAATATCGCTATTATTGCCCACGTTGACCATGGGAAAACAACACTAGTTGACCAATTGTTAAAACAATCTGGTACATTTCGTACAAATGAACATGTAGATGAGCGTGCAATGGATTCAAACGATCTAGAAAGAGAACGCGGTATTACAATCCTTGCAAAAAATACTGCCATTCAATATAAAGATACACGAATCAACATCTTGGATACTCCAGGACATGCTGACTTCGGTGGAGAAGTAGAACGTATCATGAAAATGGTTGACGGTGTACTTCTTGTTGTTGATGCATATGAAGGCTGTATGCCACAAACACGTTTCGTGCTTAAAAAAGCTCTTGAGCAAAACTTAACACCAATCGTTGTCGTTAACAAAATTGACCGTGATTTCGCGCGTCCAACAGAAGTTATCGACGAAGTGCTTGACTTGTTCATCGAGCTTGATGCTTCAGAAGAGCAACTTGAGTTCCCAGTTATCTATGCTTCTGCTATTAACGGAACCGCTAGCACAAACCATGAGAAACAAGATGAAAACATGCAATCATTATATGATGCAGTTGTTGAGCATATTCCAGCTCCAATTGATAACAGAGATGAGCCGCTTCAATTCCAAGTATCTCTTCTTGACTATAACGACTATGTTGGACGTATCGGAATTGGCCGTGTATTCCGCGGAACAATGAAAGTAGGTCAGCAAGTTGCTTTAATGAAGCTTGATGGATCTGTAAAACAATTCCGTGTAACGAAAATTTTCGGTTTCTTCGGTCTGAAAAGACAAGAAGTAGAAGAAGCTTATGCTGGTGATCTAATCGCCGTTTCCGGAATGGAAGACATCAACGTTGGGGAAACAGTTTGTCCTGTTGAGCATCAAGAAGCATTGCCAGTATTGCGCATTGATGAGCCAACATTGCAAATGACATTCCTTGTTAACAACAGCCCATTTGCTGGTAGAGAAGGTAAATACCTAACTTCAAGAAAAATTGAAGAAAGACTACGTGCACAATTGGAAACTGATGTTAGCTTACGTGTAGAAAACACAGATTCTCCTGACGCTTGGACTGTATCTGGCCGTGGTGAATTGCATTTGTCAATCCTTATTGAAAACATGCGTCGTGAAGGTTATGAGCTTCAAGTTTCTAAACCAGAAGTTATCGTTCGTACTATTGATGGTGTTCGTTGTGAGCCAATCGAGCGCGTA
This sequence comes from Niallia circulans, assembly GCF_007273535.1. NCBI lineage: Bacteria > Bacillati > Bacillota > Bacilli > Caryophanales > Bacillaceae > Niallia > Niallia circulans. The sequence continues at coordinate 3,640,534 of NZ_RIBP01000004.1, read as the reverse complement.
CAAATCGATGTACCTGAAGAGCATACTGGAAGCGTAATGGAATCAATCGGTGCCCGTAAAGGTGAAATGCTTGATATGATTAACAACGGTAACGGTCAAGTTCGTTTGATCTTCAACGTGCCTGCACGTGGATTAATCGGTTATACAACTGAGTTCTTAACACTTACTCGCGGTTACGGAATCATTAACCATACATTTGACAGCTACCAGCCAATGGCATCAGGCCAAGTCGGCGGAAGACGTCAAGGTGTTCTTGTAAGTATGGAATCAGGTAAAGCATCTACTTACGGTATCATGCAAGTAGAAGACCGCGGAATCATCTTCGTAGAATCTGGTACAGAAATCTATGAGGGTATGATTGTCGGAGAACACACTCGTGAAAATGACATCACTGTTAATATCACAAAAGTGAAACAAGCGACAAACATCCGTTCTGCTAACAAAGACCAAACATCAACAATGAAAAAACCAAGAATCATGACACTTGAGGAATCTTTAGAATACTTGAATGAAGATGAGTATTGTGAAGTAACTCCTGAATCGATCCGCCTTCGTAAGAAGATTCTGGATAAATCAGAACGTGAGCGTGTAACTAAAAAGAAAAAGCTTGCTGATCAATAATATATAAAAAAGGACTGTTCCGTTTTGGGACAGTCCTTTTTGTGTTTTAAAGGAATTAAAGGGTCGCAGGAAGGGAAGGATTATGGCTGTTTTTGGGCTTTGGTGGACTGTTTAGTGAATGATTAGAATAAGCCAAGGAGATGGAATAGCTTATCTCCTTGGCTTATTTGTTTTTGCAGGGGCGTTGGTAAACGGGTGCACTAGGCTTTTTTGTTTGTCTAGCTCCGGTCGGCAGCTGCTCGAGGTCATAAGACAAGCTGTCCAATGAGGGGAAAAGACGCCCCTCACTGGTCACCTTGTCTTATGCTGGTCGCAGCTAAACGCCGCCCTGCGCTTTTCTGTTTGTCTAGCTCCGGTCGGCCAGCGTCTGCGAAACTTCGGTCCTCTCCCTGAGATAAGTCAACATCACTTCACTATCGTTCAGCGTGTTTCCTTTATCTCAGTCGAGGCCCTCCAGTTACTCCGCCGCTAAACGGGCGCCCTGCGCTTTTCGTAATGTCTAGCTCCGGTCGGCAGCTGCTCGAGGTCATAAGCCAAATAAGCCAATGAGGTGAAAAGCGCACCTCGTTGGCTTATTCGTCTTATGCTGGTCGCCGCTAAACGCCGCCCTGCGCTTTTCTGTTTGTCTAGCTCCGGTCGGCCAGCGTCTGCGAAACTTCGGTCCTCTCCCTGAGATAAGTCAACATCGCTTTACTATCGTTCAGCGTGTTTCCTTTATCTCAGTCGAGGCCCTCCAGTTTTCTCCGCCGCTAAACGGCCGCCCTGCGCTTTTCTGTTTGTCTAGCTCCGGTCGGCAGCTGCTCGAGGTCATAAGCCAAATAAGCCAATGAGGTGAAAAGCGCACCTCGTTGGCTTATTTGGCTTATGCTGGTCGCCGCTAAACGCCGCCCTGCGCTTTTCTGGTTACCATTCTTCTTCTTTTATTTTGCTTTTGTAGAGTACGAAGTTTCCGGTGTCGATTCGTTTTTGGGTGTTTTGGGTTATTCTTGTTTCGCATTCTTTGCACATGTATGTGTGAATGGGTCTGTTTCTTAGTCGTTTTGCCTGAAAGGAGTTTTCTTCAATATCTTCTATTTTATCGCATATAACACATTTCACTTTCAATACGTGCACCTCTAATCAATGTTCTGTATTTATTTGATTATAGGCTTATTATAATATAAAAGTGGCTTGGAATCGAATTTTAGTCTTTCAGGTGGTTGTTGGATTGTTCGTCTTGGTCTTCTTTTAGTTGGTTCTTTTCGTTTTCGTTTAATTTACTGTCTGGCACCTTCAGGTTGCTGCCTGGGTCGTTATTAATGACGTCTGCAGGCAATTCTGGGATTACTCTGCCTGTTATGTCTGCTAATTCATTGAAAATGCCCTGGATGGGTTCTCCGTCTTTGATGTCATCTGCAATTTCTGCCAGGCGAGCATTAATATCTGGATCTGCGATAATCATGGAATTTGCGCCATATGGGTCATTTTTAAGGCTTTCGGCTACTGCGTACTTAATCGAACCCACTTCTGAGCGGTCCAAGTTCGCTTTAATGTCAATTCCAACGATGGCATATCTGCCGATAACTACTGCTGTGGCATCATTAACATTTGGGATGCTTGTGGCTAAAGTTACGAGACGCTCGGAAATTTCCTGGCCGGATTTTCGATTTACTTCATTTATTGTTGAATTTTTAACATTTGCTATATGATTGTCCGTTTCGTGATTTTGAGCTTCGTTATCACCATTTGCTGAACAGCCAGCAAGCAGCAGTATAAGACAAGTGCATAAAATACCTCTTTTCATGCAGGATTACCTCCTTATATGATGATTCCTCTAAAATTTTTTTACGCTTCCAATGTTTATTGTGCAAAATATCTTCTATCTTTATTCGGTAAAACATATATTTTATCAAGGTTCTTTCCGATATCGGAGAGTTGGCAACTTATGACGTTTTTAGAGCAGGAGGCAACAGTTTGAGTAAAATTTACGTTTTAGATACAAATGTCTTGTTACAAGACCCTTATTCCATTTTTTCTTTTGAAGACAATGATGTAGTTATCCCAGCAGTAGTTTTAGAAGAAGTAGACAGCAAAAAACGCTACATGGACGAAATAGGGAGGAATGCAAGACAAATATCAAGACTAATTGACAATCTAAGAGAATCAGGAAAACTGCATGAAAAAATACCACTCGAAAATGGCGGTACATTACGAATCGAATTGAACCATCGATCCTTTCATCAGCTGCAGGAAATTTTCGTGGAGAAAACAAATGATAACCGAATTTTAGCTGTTGCTAAAAATTTGTCTCTTGAGGAAGAGAAAAAAGTGGATGGACGAACTGTCATACTTGTCAGCAAGGATACACTTGTACGTGTTAAGGCAGATGCAATCGGCCTTGTATCAGAAGATTTCTTGAGCGACAGGGTGGTAGAAAATGATCATCTATATACTGGGTTTACAGATGTACAAGTAACCTTAGATATTTTGAATAAGTTTTACGAAAAAGGTCAGCTGCTCATATCTGAATTGGGGGCTGGGTATAATACAGGAGCTTTTTATCCGAATCAATTCATCCTACTTAAGGACGTGCTTGGATCCTCCTCCTCGGCGTTGGCAATGGTAGACGCATCGCGAAAATATGTGAAGAAGCTAATCTTTGATCATGAACATATTTGGGGAATTCGTCCAAGAAATGTACAGCAGACAATGGCAATCGAATTGCTGCTAAAAAAAGATTTGCCGTTAGTTACATTAATAGGTAAAGCAGGAACTGGGAAAACATTGCTTGCATTAGCATCAGGGCTTATGCAAACAGAGGATTATGGAGATTATAAAAAACTGCTTGTCGCAAGACCGATTGTACCAATGGGGAAAGACTTAGGATATCTTCCAGGTGAAAAGGAGGAAAAGCTGAGACCTTGGATGCAGCCGATCTTTGATAATCTGGAGTATCTTTTCAATACGAAAAAGCCGGGAGAACTAGAAGCAATCCTTGCCGGCATGGGATCTATAGAGGTAGAGGCACTGACTTATATAAGAGGAAGAAGCATACCTGATCAATTTATTATCATTGATGAAGCGCAAAACTTATCTAAGCATGAAGTAAAAACAATCCTAACTCGAGTTGGGGAAGGAAGTAAAATTGTCCTTATGGGTGACCCTGAACAAATTGACCATCCATATTTAGATGCCTTTAACAATGGGTTAACCTATGTGGTTGAGCGTTTTAAAGATCAGCAAATTGCTGGTCATGTCAAGCTTGTAAAGGGAGAACGCTCTGGTTTAGCACAATTAGCTGCAGATCTGCTGTAAGCAAAGGCATGTGCGCTATTTTTGACTAGATGCTGTCTTTAGCATCTAGTCAAAATGCGCAACATACTTGTTTACACAGCACTTAGTTAAGTTTGTAATGATGCACTTTTTTTTTAATAAGGAGAATAATTTTCTTACCTCAGTTCAAACCCTGTAATAGATTTTATTGGCGACTCGTCTGAACCCTTGCTTTGGAAATATAAGTAAATGGGACCATCATCAAGAATTGGCTTACCGTCTCTACAGAAAAGCAGAACCATCTCATCCACGATTGAAAGAGGGAAAACATGTTCCTTGTTTGCTGAATGAATGACAATTTGCTGTGCATCTTGTAATGGTTCAGCGTTTTTAATAAAAGGAGCAAGCGGCATGTAGAAAGTGCCTGACAGGATTTCTTGCTTTTTGTATTTTTTTGCTTCTGGCTGTTTTTCAGGTAAACGAGCGCCTTCAAGCAATTCGCGATCCCAGTGTTTTGATACCTCTTTCGTATATGCCTCCAATTCAGATTTTGCTTGGCTAGGAGCGAATATTTCCTCACTAGTTTTTTTACGGTCATCAAAAATCCAAACGCTTGGATCAATTGTAATCGGAAAAGTGACTAACCCTTTTACTTGGATAATTTGGCTCATAAATATCTCTCCAGTCTAAAAAGCTGTTTGAAAAAAATATGTATGTAATTAGTATATCTTTTCCATACAGCTTTGTCAGTTTTCAATTTTATATTAATAAGAGATTTCCAGTATTTGAAAATTGGCAAATAACTTTCTTATGATAGTTCTTGCAATTTTGCTATGTTGAGTTTAAACTTTATAGATAGGATAATCGCTCGGAAACGGGGGGATAGGGTTGACTTCTGATATGATCATAAATCATAAAGAGAAAGCAAGTGCACTGTTAAAAGCAGATGCTGAAAAAATACTAAAGCTTATAAAAGTTCAAATGGATAACTTAACAATGCCACAATGTCCTTTATATGAGGAAGTTTTGGATACACAAATGTTTGGATTATCTAAAGAGATAGATTTTGCCATCCGTCTAGGGTTAGTGGAAGAAAGTGTCGGCAAGAAGATACTAGATGAATTGGAGAAAGAACTTTCAGTATTGCATGAAGCATCTATAAGAAAATAATAAACGAACTCAAACAAACGAACTCTATTGTTTGAGTTTTTTTGTTTGCCATTATTTTAGCTGAAAAAAGAAATCAATGTTATAATTCTGATAACATGATAGAATATTAGAAAGCAGCAAATGAAATATCTTATGAGCGAATCAGGCAGGAATTGAAATAAATGACAGCGAATATATTGTCATTGCTAAGAATGAGTAAGGGGTAGCAGCAGATGTTAAAAAAAATCTTAAAATCGTATGATTATACACTGATTGTTGCAATGGTCTTACTATCACTATTTGGAATTATCATGATATACAGTGCTAGTATGGTATCATCTGTCCAGTATTATGGTCATGACAGCAGCAGTTATTATTATAAAAAACAGATCATTAACTTGCTTGTGGCAGGAGTTGCTTTTATTTTTGTCGCGCTTTTTCCATATAAGGCATTTATGAGCAACAGATTCCTTGTTCCGATGGTTTTTGTGTCCGTAATCGGTCTTTTTGGAGTTTTTTTACTTGGACACGTAGCAGGAAACGCACAAAGCTGGTACAGAGTTGGTACAGCAAGCTTGCAGCCTGCGGAATTCGTCAAACTGTCTGTCATTATTTATCTTTCGGCAATATATGCGAAAAAACAATCTTACATAAATGAATTTAACAGAGGCGTTGCACCTCCACTTGCATACCTTTTGCTCGTATGTGCACTTGTTGGGCTTCAGCCTGACTTTGGGACAGCAGCCATTATTTTCATGATTGCAGCTACAATTATCGTCTGCTCCGGCATGAACATGAAGAATTTAATGAAGCTTGCCGGCATAGGTCTTGCTGTTGGCGGATTTTTGGCTATCGTTATGCAACTTCTTGGGAAAGGTGTACTGACGGCAAAGCAGTTGAACAGGATTTTTGTGTTTCTAGATTCGCCTTTCTCTGAAGATATGGTCCAAGGCAGCGGTTATCAAATGAGCAACTCGCTCCTTGCAATAGGCGGAGGAGGCTTAAAAGGTCTTGGCCTTGGGCAAGGTATCCAGAAGCTTGGGTATTTAACGGACGGTCATACCGATTTTATTATGGCTGTTATTGCAGAAGAGCTCGGCATTTTTGGAGTCGGCTTTGTCGTAGTATGTTTAAGCTATATCGTTTTACGAGGGATATATATCGGGTTGAAGTGCAGAGATCCATTTGGCAGCTTGCTTGCAATTGGAATATCAAGCATGATCGGCATTCAGTCATTTATTAATATTGGCGGTGTCTCAGGAGTAATCCCGCTAACAGGTGTGCCGCTTCCATTTGTCAGCTATGGCGGTTCATCACTCGTACAGCTTGCTATCGGCATGGGGATACTGTTGAATGTATCCATGTTTACAAAATATGAAAGAGTTTATAAAAACAAAGAAGAAGATACCATTCCTTCTATGCCAAAATCAATAAGAAGAAAAAGATTTGCGCAAAATGAAAGGTTCTAGCCAAAGAAGATGTCCGCTAATATTAGTGGGCATCTTCTTTAATTTTCCTATGTAAGTGAAGTATATCCATTTCGGTTATTTTATTTGGCTATTGGAACAAATAGATTTATAATAGAACTTGGCTCGAAGGAATCTCATCGTTTAGGGATACTTTTATTTTTTTGTAAAAAAGTGCAGAAAAAAAGCAGTAAATATGTTTTAATAGTAAAAGGGCCTTTTTTCATTGTATGGATGTTGAAAACATTGTGAAATGAGGCACAAACGATTTCGGTGAACAAACAAACTATTGTCTGCTCCAACGATCAAGTTTTTCATAAAAAAGCATAGAGATTTTGGTTAAAATAAGGGAGGAAACATCTATGGCAAATTATAGAGCGTATCCTGAAGCTCAAGTGGACGGAGAACTGCCAAAAACATCGGCGTGGAAGGATTTTTTAGCGCTGATAAAAATAGGTATTGTAAACTCTAACCTGATTACAGTCTTTACAGGCTTGTGGCTGGCGCTGCATTTTTCTGGAGAGAAATTTTTAATGAATATTGACACAGTCCTGTATACATTAATAGGCTCAGCATTAATTATTGCAGGTTCATGTGCACTTAATAATTTTATTGACATGGACATTGATCCACTGATGGAAAGAACAAAGGAAAGACCAACTGTTACAGGAAAAGTAACACCAAAAAAGGTTGCGATATTAGGGTTCGGTCTTCTGGCAATCGGAACATTCTTCATGTTGCTTACAACAATTTCCGCAACAGTTATTGCACTAGTTGGTGCTTTTAGCTACGTGGTCGTTTACACAATGTGGTCTAAGCGCAGACTTGTTTCGAATACAGTAATCGGCAGCTTTTCAGGCGCTGTTCCACCATTAATCGGCTGGGCTGCAATTGATCCAAACCTTGATATTATGGCATGGAGCTTATTCTTAATTATGTTCTTCTGGCAGCCACCGCATTTCTATGCATTGGCAATTAGAAGAGTAGAGGAATACCGTGCAGCAGGCGTTCCAATGCTGCCTGTAGTTAAAGGTTTTGAAGTAACGAAGAAACATACGTATGGCTGGATTATTGCTCTTTTTCCACTGCCATTCCTATTAATGAAGCTTGGTGTACCATTCTTAATTTTGGCAACATTGCTTAATATCGGCTGGATTATTACAGGTATTTTGGCAAGTAAGAAAAAGGACGAGATTAAATGGGCGACTGCCATGTTCGTATATTCTCTTCAATACATGACAATCCTTTTCGTTGCGATGGTCATTGTTACATTTATATAAACTTAAGATAAGAGGATATTCTATCTTTGGATGGACACGATAATTCAACATTTCATTACTGTCTGTTTTGTCTCATTAACAATTATTCGCAAAGTCAGGAATGCAGCTTGATTCTTGCTTGGGGATGCCGTTAAGATAAAGAGAGAGACAGGCTTTGATGAGATGGCAAGATGCAAGCGTGTTTATCCATTGCTGGAATATCTTTTTTTTTGACAAAATAAGTCAGTCAAATTGTACATATTTTTTTATGTGAGAAGGTACGCTTTTGAAAAAACGGCTGTCTTGAGGCTTGAATGATATAACATTTGATTAGAGAGGGTTTGAAAATGAACTATTCACTACCAGTTTTACCTACTATTAGCACTACTTTCATTGTACTTAGTGCGATTTTTGTCGCAATCGGTTGGGGTTTGATAATAAAAAGGAAAATAGAAGCACACCAAAAAGTAATGCTTATTGCAGCTGTATGTGCGGTTGTTTTCTTTATTATTTATGCTTCAAGAACAATTTTTATTGGAAATACAGCGTTTGGCGGACCAGATGATATCAAAATATATTACACCATATTTTTGATTTTCCATATAACATTAGCGACAACGGGAGCAGTACTTGGCATCACTATGCTCGTAACAGGCTACAGAAAACGCTATGATATCCATCGCAAACTTGGACCGACCACAAGCATTATATGGTTTTTTACAGCGATAACAGGTGTTGCTGTATATGTGCTTCTATATGTAATATATCATGGCGGTGAGACTACTTCCGTTATTAAAGCAATACTAGGGTTTTAAGACAGAAAGCCATTGTCTATCAATTTTTATTTGAGAAATGCTATACTATTTAGTAAGTAGCAAACATATAATGATAGAAATGATGGTAGAGAGGGGGTTCAGCCTCTGAAAACGATAATCAGGATTGTGATTATTATTTCTATATTGCTTGCATTCTGGTTTTATTTAAGTATTACGGAAACGCGCGATAGCTCTGATGCTCTTGTAGATGAAGGTAAGAACTCTGCAAAGGTGGATGAGGGTTTGTCAGAGGAAGCTTCCGAAGACTCATCCATATCAGTGCCGAAGGAAGGGCTTGGCAGTATGATTGGCAGCACTGCTAAGGAGCTTGTTAAGAAATATGGAGAACCAACTAGAAAAGATCCATCCAATTATGAATATGAATGGTGGATTTACAATAAAGATTCCTCCAAATATTTTCAGGTTGGTGTGCTTGATGATAAAGTGGTAACGATTTTTGCAATCGGACAAGATGTCGACATATCTCCTTATAAGATTGGTGAAGAAGTAGGCGATATTTATGAAAAGACTCCAATTGAAACGAATATCAGCTTAAATTATGAAGACTCCTCCTATCGGTTTGAACTTTCAGAAGACGAGATAAATAACCGGCCACTTGTGAAAATGGGCGATTATTATATGCAGCTATACTTCGATAAGTTTACAGGAACGTTATCAAGTGTACGTTATATGGATGCGAGGACATTGCTTCAAATCAGACCATATGAACTTGTTTACAGAGGAGAGCTGTTAGAAGCGGCATCTGAAGTAAAGGAAAATGAAGCAGTTGAGGATGGCAATGAACGGCAAATATTAGATATTACAAACGTTATTAGAAGCAGATTTAAATTAGCTTCAGTTAAATGGGATGAAGATACAGCAAATGTTGCGTTAGGACATAGTGTTGATATGTATGATACAAAGGATTTTTCTCATACTTCTGCTGAAAACGGAGACTTGGAGGAAAGGCTTAAGGCTGGAGATGTCTTTTATCAGCTTGCAGGGGAAAATATAGCGGCAGGCTATACTGACGCCGCAGCTGTCATGGAAGGCTGGCTCAACAGTAAAGGCCATAGAGAATGCCTTCTAAATGAGAAATTCACCCATTTAGGTGTTGGTGTATACAATAAATACTATACGCAAAACTTTATTGAAAAATGGTAAACTTTTAAACACTCCAATGTCAAGGAATTGGGGTGTTTTTTTTTGACCAAAATATTTTGCAGGCAAGACACCTTTTGAGCGCCTATACATATAGTATGTTAGGCATATGTAACGTAAAAGAGGTGAAGATCATGTCAGAAAAGCAACTACATCCTTCTGTTCAGCAATTCAAAGATTTCGTTAAGACACAGCCCCACCTTATACAGGAAGTAAGAAGGGGAGACACGACTTGGCAAAGATTGTTTGAAGATTGGTACTTGCTTGGAGAAGAAGATACTCGCTTTAGCAGCACTCTATCAGCAGGGCAGGAGGCAGGAAAGCAGGAAGAGTCTGGTACTGATTCGAGCAAATCAGTGTGGATGTCTACAGTGATGAATTCCTTGAAAAACATGGATCAAAACCAGGTTCAAGGCTATATTGCTAACATTAGTCAGGCACTTGGCACATTACAAGGTGTTATTTCGCAATTTTCTCCGAGCAGCGGAGGCTCTCAAAATACAAGCACGAAAACAACACAACAGCCAACAGGACCTTTTTCATTTCGAAAAGACTAGAGGTGGGGGACTTAGATGAGAAAGAACGTAAAGGAATATATTGAGCAAAATAGAGAGTTACAGCAGTTCATTCGTGAACAGCCTCTTTGGTACCGAGAATTATCCAGGAATCCAAGTGATTTGCAAGGGTTTGAAATTGCTTCCATGCATTATTACAAAAAAACAATTCCTCACCGTGTGGAAAAATTCTCTAATGGTGTTCAGATGGCATCGATGATGTTCAGTATGTTTCAAGCAATGAATGCTCAATCATGATACTTTCAACTAACTAAATAATTTATATAGAGTAAAAAGAGTGGTGGCAGCGAATACTAAACGAAAAGTACTTAGTCAGGGAGCTGTTCCTTATGAGAAAAATACTATTGTTTTGTATTCCTGCTCTATTCCTTTTAAATGGCTGTAATAATGACGTCCCAGATCCTAAAGTTAGGGTAGAGGGACAAGCCCAAGTCTTAAAGAATGAAACGGTTTATGCTGCTGCTATGCCACAGGATGTTACTGTCCAATATCTTGTTAAAGGAAATAATCTTTATGTTGATTGTAAAGCAGCATCTATTTCCTTTCGTGAAGACAGTGACAAGGAAACAGGGAAAATCATGCTTTCATTGGATGGGAAACCAGCTGGTGTGTTTAACAGTGCAGCATTTGTCGTCAGAAATGTGGCAACTGGTCAGCATCTTGCACGCTTTAAGATAGTTAACAGCAAAGGGACAAACGTGTTTGAAAAAGAGTTTAACGTGGTAGTTAATTAATTACTTATAGCAGGCTATCATCTTGTTTTCGCACAGATTGCTTTCTTTTCTCACACTTATCAGTTAAAATGAGAATTGGAGGTGAGCTAATAGTGCTTGCTACAACCGAAATGATTATGATACAAGAAGAGGCAGAGTCCATTGCCGAAATGATATTGGAATCAGATGTGGCAGAACAATATCGAATGAGTGTGGCAAACCTCTACACCGATAAAGAAACACAGAGCAAAATCATTTCTTTTAATGAAATGAAAGAACTATATGAAGAAGTGCAGCGTTTCGGCAAATATCATCCTGAATATAAGCGGGTCATGATGGAAATCAGACAGCTCAAAAGGGAAATGGATATGGATGAAAATGTAGCTGCATTTAAAATAGCGGAAAACAACTTGCAAAAATTGCTCGATGAAGTAAGTGTCATCATTGGTAAGTCTGTTTCTGAATTTGTTAAAGTTCCGACAGGCAATCCATTCTTTGATGAGCTTTCAGGCTGCAGCGGAGGCTGCGGCAGTGGAGGAAGCTGCAGTTGTTCAGCATAATGATGGAAGGCGATGATGACATCTAAGCTTCATCGCCTTTTTATGTATTATTCATTAGTGATGTTGTCCTTTTTGGAAAATGGCATAACTCAGTATGTTTTTTCACATTGCTATGCTAAAATAAAAAAAATTGAAGTGGGGGGATTCCATGCTAGGGCAGAGGCAAGGATTGGTCGTTTACCTTTATTCGTTGAAGCAGGCGAAAATGCTGCGCAGATATGGGAATGTCCACTATATATCCAAAAGATTAAAGTATGTGGTGCTTTACACTAATTTAAATGAAGCAGAAGCATTAATGGAAAAGCTAAACTCCTTCTCTTTTGTAAAAAAAGTGGAGCCTTCCTATAAACCATTCTTGAAAATGGAGTTTGAAAATTCCAAACCGGATAAAGCGAAAGAGTATGATTATAAGATGGGTATATAAAAAAAACTGAGAATAATTCTTAGTTTTTTTTATTTGAAAAAAAAACCTGCAAGCGAGCGGCTTGCAGGCTCCTTCTATATCCTTTTTAGGAAAGAAGGTAAAGGGAGAGGAGAAACCGGAGGAAGAACTTATGGGGAAACGTAAGTCTTCTCCGCGGTTGGCAACAACATCCTCGAATAGATGCTGTTAATTACAGTATTGCCAAGGATGCTCACCTTATACATAACAGATTGTTTTTTTTTTAGTTAAAGGAGAGCAAGAAGAGAAAAAATGTGAATGCACAGCATTTTTTATATGTAATTTATGATATAGAATGCTTGTGATATGGAATCACAGAAATGTTTATGTTAGGATAGTCTTGGTAAAGTTATAACAACTAATAATTCAGTGGTGATGTATGATGAGAGTCGTTTCAGGAATAAATAAGGGCATTTCTTTAAAGGCGGTGCCTGGGAATTCGACAAGACCGACTACGGATAAAGTAAAAGAAGCGATTTTTAATATGATTGGTCCTTATTTTGAGGGCGGAGTCGGGCTCGACCTTTTTGCTGGAAGTGGCGGGCTAGGTATTGAAGCATTAAGCAGAGGGCTAGACAAAATCATTTTTGTAGATAAAGATGGCAAAGCAATACATACGATTAAGACAAATATTGCTGCTTGCAGATTGGAAGACAATTCTGAGGTTTATCGCAATGATGCAGAGAGGGCGATTAAGGCACTCATAAAAAGAGAGGCTGTTTTTGATTACATATTTTTAGATCCGCCATATAAAAAACAGCAATTGGAAAAACTAGTGACAACTATTGATGGAGAAGGGCTGCTTGCAAACGATGGTGTAATTGTGTGTGAGCACGGATCTGAAATCAGTCTTCCAGACAAGATTGGTAATCTTGAACAAGTTAAGCATGAAAAGTATGGGATTATTGCCGTTTCTATCTATTCAAAACAAACAGATGTGGAGGAATATACATAAATGGCTAGTATTGCAGTATGTCCTGGCAGCTTTGACCCAATAACAAACGGTCATATTGATATAATTAAACGAGGGGCAAAGGTTTTTGATCAAATTTATGTATGTGTATTAAACAATTCATCGAAAAAACCGTTTTTCTCTGTGCAGGAAAGACTGGAGCTAATAAAGGAAGTAACAAAGGACATTCCGAATGTTACCGTCTCCTCCTATGAAGGCCTTCTTATTGAATATGCGAAGAGCGTTAACGCAACTGCAATTATTCGTGGCCTTCGTGCTGTTTCTGACTTTGAATACGAAATGCAAATCACGTCAATGAATAGAGTATTGTCAGATGAAATTGAAACATTTTTTGTTATGACTAATAATCAATATTCCTTCTTGAGTTCAAGTATTGTGAAAGAGGTCAGTAAATATGATGGGGATATATCTGAACTTGTGCCGCCAACTGTGGAAAGCGCATTGAAGGAAAAATTCCGTCAGTTAAAAGGATAGACAAAAGGCTTGTGAAGGATCTTCACAAGCCTTTTTTTATTTAAATAGTCCGCTTTCTCCATGGAAGTCTAATAAATAATACAACTACATATATCGATAAACAGATGATGGTGAATGCGGGACCCGCCTCCATCCATTTTTCTGTTGCTGCAGCAAGCCAACTAGTATCATTTATAAAGTCAGGCATCGCAAAAGCAGGCTTATTGTCTTCAAGGAAACGGCTGCTGAATACGTCCCAGAACAAGTAAGTATAGATGCTTGCGAACAATGCCTGTAGTATCCTTGCGAAAAAGAATGGTTTAAAGCTGATGTCTGTTTGTGCCAGGATGCTGGCAACCTGTGCTTGCACACTTAAGCCACAAAAACCAAGAATCATGCTTGTTACAATGGCCTGATGCATTAATGTGCTCGTTTCCACACCGCTTGTCAATTTGCTTCCAAGCGTGATTTCAAATATACCTGCAATGAACGGAATCGACAAGGCGCTCGAGAAGGAAAAGAGATCAAAAAATTTCTCCACACCACCTGCTAAAAGGGATGTCACTTGTAAGTGAAATAACAAACGGTTGATAACGGAAAATAAAATGATAAAGCCGCCTATCATTAAAAGAGACTGTATAGAAGATGTTACAGCATCACCAAGAAGCTTACCTAATGGACGCTTATCCTTTAAGCGAGTATGATGAAGCTCCCGCATTGCACGCTTTAAAGACGGGATGGATGTTTCTTTTCTTTTATGTGTCGGCTTCTCGTCAGATCCATAAAACCTCATGCAGAGACCAACAGTGAAATTCGCCAAATAGTGTGTTGCTGCAAGCAGGAAGCCAAGCTTTGGATTATGAAAGAAGGCAGCAGAGACAGCGCCGATGATGAACATTGGGTTGGATGCGTTTGAGAATGAAACAAGCCGTTCAGCCTCTAGCTTCGTCAGCTGCTTCTCCTCCCGTAATCTAGCGGTCAATTTTGCGCCTGTCGGGAAACCAGATACCATTCCCATAGCCCACACAAACCCTCCGACACCTGGTACTTTAAAAAGCGGGCGCATAATAGGCTCTAATAGAACACCTAAAAATCGAACAACGCCAAAACCGATCAACACTTCAGATAAAATAAGAAAAGGAAGCAAGGATGGGAACACGATTGTCCACCATGTGTTTAAACCGTCCTTTGATGCCTCGACTGCTGTTGCTGGGAATGATACTAGGGCAAAAGCTAAAAAAGAAGCTGAGCCAGCTAGAATTATGGTTTTCACTCTCGAACGATACAAGGATATATTCCCTCCCTTAAAAAATGATTTTTCTAAACTCGTCCCATAGCCCTCTACCAAACAATATACTCATAAGAAGAAAAAAAAGACCATAAGATTACTATGAGCAAATTAAATAATTGGAGGGTATTCCTCAATGAAGCGACCAAAAATTGGATTGGCTCTTGGTTCCGGCGGTGCCAGGGGATTTGCGCATATTGGAGTTATAAAAATATTAAAGGAGGCTAATATTCCAATAGATTATATAGCAGGAAGCAGCATTGGTGCGATTGTTGCTTCCTTGTATGCGGCTGGGAGTGATATTGACAGACTCTATTTTATTTCCAAGTTTTTTAAACGCAAATTCTATCTTGACTTCACATTGCCAAGGATGGGATTTATAGCAGGTAATAAAGTGAAGGAGCTTATTCATCTGTTCACATATGGAAAAAACATTGAAGAATTGGATATTCCAATCGCTATCGTGGCAACAGACTTGTCGTTAGGAGAAAAGGTTGTCTTTAAGAAGGGACCGATTGCAGAAGCTGTCAGGGCCAGTATTTCGATACCTGGGATTTTTGTGCCGGAGAAAATGGACGGGCGGCTCCTTGTGGATGGAGGGGTTATTGACAGAATACCTGTATCCGTTGTGAAGGAAATGGGTGCAGACTTAATTATTGCTGTAGATGTAGCAAATGTAGCAAATGATGCGGAAATAGGCTCAATTTATGATGTCATCATGCGCAGTATAGACATCATGCAGCGGGAGCTTGTTAATAACCGAGAAGTAGCAAGTGACTTTATGATACGACCACAAGTCGAAATGTTTAACAGTAAAGCATTTACAGATTTAGAGAAAATTATTGAACGAGGAGAGGAAGAGGCGCGACATCATATTAGCTCTATTCAAAAAGAAATCGCTAAGTGGAAAAAAGGACAAAAGGAATGACCGTATTTCGGCATTCCTTTTGTCCTTTTTGGCTAATTTTTCATAATCGGCGGTTGACTGTATTCCATTGCTAACAGCGTTTTTTGATGGGAAGTCTGTGCAGCTAATGTATAAATAGAGGCTGCCCTGATATCCAAGTCTATTTGGTTATGCTGAAACGAAGAAAGTTTGCTGATAAGCGGCAGCTTCAGTGCCTTTTTTCTATCCTTTAAATAGGCTCTCCCTTGTTTAGAGCTTCCAAGTAAGCGGAGATAGGCTGGTGTATTGTTTGCATTCATTTCTTCTTTTTTTGTATTTGTGAGAATGTGGACGCAAATGCGCTGCAGCCTAGTCCATGTGTATCGTTTTGTTTTAAGCAAGGAAATGAACTCTTGAAACGAACTCGCTTTTTCGTAGACAGCCAAAATGCGATTCTCAATTCCTTCTTCCACTTCATATATGGTCTGCAACTCAGTGGAAGTCATTTGCATCAGTCTGAATTTAAGATATGGCCAGTATTTTTCCCATTCGTGAAAAGTAGCAAACCTTTGTTTATAATCCTGTAATATTTTCAAAGTAGCAGCATTTATATACGGTGTAATAGTGTCAAGGCTGTTTCCTTCGATGATTTCCTTGCGTATGCTAGTAGCACTGGCAATTGTATCAGACGTGAAAAACTTATCATGATACCCAGCATTGAGACGCTGTACCGTATGAATTTCTATTGGTAAGGATAGTGATAGGACTGCCTTCACATACTCAAAGCCCAAAATATTGTTTGGTAATGTCAAATCAACGACATCTTCCGTGCTTGTCATTTCTGTGAAGGTTGCCGCCATTGCTTTGGGATAACTGGAGCCCGCCTGCAGATGTTTTTTTATGTTTGTATTAAAAACATCCTTGTTCTTAGTCAAAAGATAATATGTATTAATAAATTTTAGAATGTCTCCTGATTCACTTCCAAAACAGATGGCATCACAGCCCATACTGTCGAGAAGCTGTACCGCTCCTTGTGCAAATATAGTTGCATGCTGTGTGCTGAATGCATAAGGTAATTCAATAACGAGATCAACTCCGCCAGAAAGGGCCATTTCTGCTCTATGCCATTTTGACAGCAGGGCAGGCTCACCACGCTGCAGGAACGGCCCGCTCATGACAGCTATGACAATATCTGCATTTGATAATTCCTTTGCTTTTTGGATATGATGTAAATGTCCATTATGAAATGGATTATATTCGACAATAATACCAACAGCTTTCATTTTGAATCTCCTTAAAAGTTCTCTCAAAAAAAGTAATGGCTTTACCTACTATTTTTATTTTAGAATACATGATATAAAAGGGATGCGCAAAGCACCTCCAAAATAAACAATCTTGTTCTGGTGAAAATTACAGCCAGAATAGTTGCAATTCCTTCTTTTCTAGGTAGAATAGAAACAGCAGTATACTATTTGTAAAAAGTATTTTTGAATTCCATTTTGAAATGCAAAATACAAAAAGATAGTGTAAAGAAAAAATATTGACAAATAATTATATGAAAGCTATAATTACCTTTGTTGCCTTGGGGTGATATATATGAAATGGACGTTAAGCCAGTTACAAAAATACCGAAGTAAGGGATTATCTATTGATGAAACAATAAACGTGGATGGAATTAAGGAAGTTGATTCCTCCATAAGACGTGTATCTCCTATGCATATTACAGGAAGAACAGATATTGATTCAAAGAAAGTGACTTTTCATTTAAAAATACAAGGTCATTTAGTATTACCTTGCTCTCGTACTTTAGTAGACGTGGATTATCCAATTAATGTAGAAACGACAGAAACTTTCCTTTTAAATGTTTCAGAATATGAAACAGGAGAAGAGGAAGTTCATCAAGTAAAAGGCGATGTAATTGACGTATTGCCAATTATTGAAGAAATTCTTTTACTTGAAGTACCAATGCAAGTATTCTGTGAAGACGATACAGAAGAAGGAGCTCCTCAGTCCGGAAGGGATTGGGAAGTTATCCACGAGCAGGTTCAAACGGAGAAGGTTGATCCGCGGCTTGCTGGTCTTGCGAAATTTTTTGAAAATGAGTAACCAGTCCTTGCTTAACGGTTAAGGACACAAAAGAAAACCTGAGAATGGATTTATCTGCTCTCAAGACTTTCTTAATACTCTTTAAGGAGGTGGGAAGAATGGCTGTACCTTTTAGAAGAACATCTAAAACTGCAAAAAGAAAACGTCGTACACATTTTAAATTACAAGTGCCTGGTATGGTAGAATGCCCTAACTGTGGTGAAATGAAACTTGCTCACCGCGTATGTAGCGCTTGCGGAACATACAAAGGTAAAGAAGTTGTAAGCAACTAATTTTCCTTTTCAAAAAAGCACCGGACAATAGTCTGGTGCTTTTTTGTGATTTTTAAGAAAAAATTATTGTTATTTTATGTATAATAGAAATACCTAGTAGCGAATTGCAGGAGGGGTTTTCTGGTATGATTGTAGTCAGTTCATGTTTAGCAGGAATGAAAGTAAGATATAACGGCACAGACAGTCTTGATGAAAAAATCACAGAGCTAATCGAAAACGGACGTGCAGTAGCTGTTTGTCCAGAATTGCTAGGAGGATTTCAGACACCAAGGGAGCCTGCTGAAATTAAAGGAGGCAATGGCTACGATGTTCTTGATGGCACAGCGGCTGTAGTAGATAAAAAGGGAATTAATGTGACAGAGCTGTATTTGGCAGGTGCCTTTAAGACTCTTGAAATCGTACAGCAGCTCCAAGCAAATACAGTTGTTCTTAAAGAAAACAGTCCATCCTGTGGCAGCAGCCAAATATATAATGGTAATTTTGAAGGGATTAAGTGTAACGGTGCAGGAGTTACAACAGCGCTGCTAAGAAGAGAAGGAATACAAGTTATATCAGAGCTGGAATTAGCCTTAATAGACTAGCTTTGTTTGGAATAGCTGCCTTATATGAGCGCATAACGGGGCAAGTTCAAGCCCTATTAAGACATGTCAGTTATCTTTCTAGCTGTATTTTAAACATTTTTTTTCTAAAAGAGCAAATATCAGTCTATCTTTTCTAGTAGATGCATATGTATGGTAAAAACACTAGGAGGGATTTACTGATGACAACAACAAGACAAGATGCTTGGTCAAAGGATGAGGACATACTGCTAGCAGAAGTAGTGCTACGATTAATTAGAGAGGGTGGTACGCAGCTTCAAGCGTTTGAGGAAGTAGGGAAGCTGTTATCAAGAACAAGTGCTGCATGCGGGTTTCGGTGGAACTCTTATGTGCGAAAACAATATAAACCAGCTATAGAGTTAGCGAAAAGTCAACGAAAACAGCTGAAAAAAGGCTTTATTCTCGTGGAAGAGCCGGTTGAAGAAGTTTCTGTGCAAGAAAGTACTGCTGAATTTAAAGAGGATAAAGACTTTGAAGAGATTTTGCAATATTTGAAAAGTATTTATGATAAATCGTTAAAGTATGAGGAGCATTACAATGATGATGCTGTAAAAGAAAAATCTGCAGAGCTTGAGGCCAAATATAGTGAACTATATAATGAGAACCAAAAGCTACAAAAGGAACTGCAAACAATCGAAGAAGCATATAAAGCTCTTGTGGAATTGATGGAAAAAGCCCGAAAAATGGTTGTATTTAAAGAAGAGGAAAAACAACAAAACGCCTAGCATGCATATAATAAATCCACCCCTTTAAACTTTTGTACATAAAATGTTTAAAGGGGTTTATTTGTCTTAACTCACTCCCGTTTAATAAGCTATTATATTGGTGGTCCGTCTTTTAATAGGGTGAAACATATTGCGTTAAATAGCTAATTTGTATCCCATATACCTGCTTGAAACGGTTAACATAGGATATTTATAGGTACTTTTACCTTAATTGCTACTAATTTAGCTAGAAAATGTTAAGATAATATTACAGATCAATTAAGTATACAGGGGAAAAAGGTGTTGAAATGAAAATAAGCATTATCGGCGGCGGTGCTATCGGCCTGCTTTGTGCAGCATATCTAGCACCAAAACATAAAGTGACCGTGTATGTTCGAACAGCGAGCCAAAGAGACCAATTAAGAGAAAATGGACTATCTATTTCACTTGGAGATAAGGTGGAAAAGCATCACTTCAGTGTAGAACTTTTTGAAAATTGGGATGGTTCAGGTGACCTCACTATTATAACTGTTAAACAGTATCAACTAGAGCCTGTCATGAAACAGGTGAAGAAGTTGTCTGATGATATCCGTGCACTTTTGTTCCTTCAAAATGGGATGGGACATTTACAAGCATTAGAAGAACTAACTGTGGAAGAATTATATGTTGGTATAGTAGAGCACGGCGTGATGAAGCTTGATGGAGCGAATATAAGGCATGCTGGAGTTGGTCCTATCCAAATTGCTAGTCTACCTTTTTACGGTAAGACTCGTTCAAGCAAGATAGGAGAAAGGCTAACAGAGACCAGTATCCCGAATTTTGAGCTGCAAATGCAGACAGACCTATTATGGATGATGCAAAAAAAACTGGTTGTGAATTGCTTGGTCAATACGTTGACAACTATCTTGGAAATCAATAATGGGAAGCTTATTGAAAATAAGCATTATGTACGCCTTCTCATGCCATTTATGGAGGAAATTACGGAAATTTTTGAATGGAGTAATGACCAAAAAGCAGTTATTAAGCAGTATGTTTGGCAAGTCATTAAGCAAACAGGTGCAAATAAATCCTCCATGTTAAAGGACCTTGAGTCGGGGAGAAAAACAGAAATTGATGCTATTTTAGGATATGTGTTGGCACTAGCTGCAAAGAAGGACAAGCATGCACCATTATCAGCAGCATTTTATGAAATGCTTAAAGGCAAGGAACAAGAAAAGAAAGGGGGGATTTGATGTTTCAATTCACTTCAGCAGTCATCAGTTTTTTCGTAGCGTTTCCCATCATATGCTATCTTCTTATTTTTATCCTGTGTAAACAAATTACGAAAAAGCACAGACTGTCTGTAAACTTTGCATTAGATATCAGCACACTTTTTTTTATTATCTCTGTCCATTTCTTAATCGTTTCTATTTGGGGGAAATCGCTGTTATCTTATATATTACTAGTTATCCTATTTATAGGTGTTTTCATTGTTATCCTTCATTGGAAGATAAAACAGGAGATTGTCTATCGAAAAGTCTTTCGAGGATTTTGGCGAATTAATTTCCTGCTCTTTTTTTGTGCTTACCTTTTTTTGATGGCATACGGCCTCGTTTACTATGTAATGAAACAGTTCGGCATATAACACAGATGCATATAGAAAAGAAAAAGACAATTTTTAAGCAAAGTCTTTTTCTTTTTTTTATGGAGAGTGCTATACTCTCTATGTATGTAAAGATTGGGTTATTATATAAACAATGATTATTACAATGGACTTTATTAAACGAATAATAATTGAAACTTTTGTTAAGAAAGGAAGTACATAAATGGAGATGGTAAATCTCTCGTTACCAGCGGGGAATCAGTTTGCGACAGATTATTTATCACAGGTCGATAAAGTGAAGAATTTTTATCATTATACTTATAGTGATAATGAGAGCTATATACAAAGGGTGAAGGAACTGGAGAAAAGGCAATTCATGAGAAATGAATTGGCAGATCATATTGCTGGTTATATGAGAGCATTTCCTCAATCAGACAAAGTACAGCAAAACATTGCTCGCTTGAGAGAGGACAACAGTGTTGTTGTTATTGGGGGACAGCAAGCAGGTATTCTTACAGGGCCTTTATATTCCATACATAAAATTATCAGCATTATACTGCTTGCAGACAAAAAGGAAAAAGACTTGAGCATTCCTGTCATTCCTGTGTTCTGGATTGCTGGGGAGGACCATGATTACTTAGAAGTAAATCATGTATTTGTACCAGGCAGTGAAAAAATGGTGAGAAAAACATACCCGCAAAGGGTAATCGAAAAAAAGATGGCTTCGGACATTGAATTAGATAAGGAAGTTTTTCATGCGTGGGCCGAGAAGCTTATTATGGCTGACGGGGAAACAACGCATTCAAATGATTTGCTTGCACTAGTTAAGGAAGCGGCAGAAGCTTCTGAGACATTTGTCGATGTGTTCAGTTATTTAGTGATGCAGCTATTTTCTAAATTTGGTTTGCTTATTGTTGATTCAGGAAATAAAGATTTACGGATGCTTGAGAAAGAAATATTCTTGAATCAAATCAGTCAATTTAAAGAAATTGGTGAAGCAGTCAGCAAGCAGCAATCATTTGTTAAGGAAAGCGGCTATGCAACTGTTATTGAGATGAGTGAAAATCCAGTCAACTTATTTTATTATGATGAGGACAATTCAGAGAGAATTCTGCTTACATATGATGAAGAAAAGCATCAGTTTGTTGGTAAGGATCAATCGGTGCATTTCACTATGGCTGAGCTGAAGGAAATCGCGAGTGAATTTCCCCATAAGCTCAGCAATAATGTGGTAACAAGACCAATTATGCAGGATTTGCTGTTTCCGACATTAGCATTTATAGGTGGTCCTGGTGAAATTGCTTATTGGGCTGAATTAAAACAAGCATTTGAACAAATGAACATAAAAATGCCGCCGATTGTCCCACGTCTTAACATTACCTTGTTAGAAAGATGCGTAGAGGCTGATTTGGAGGAGCTAGGGTTAGAATTATCAGATGTAATTAAATCAGGTACAGAAGAAGCCTGCAGTACCTTTTTGGCATCTGTAAGTAATGATAAAGTGGATTTACTGCTCACACAGCTTAAGAAGGATATTGCTGATAAATATAC
The DNA here is from genome assembly GCF_007273535.1 of Niallia circulans. NCBI lineage: Bacteria > Bacillati > Bacillota > Bacilli > Caryophanales > Bacillaceae > Niallia > Niallia circulans. Next base: position 3,618,107 of record NZ_RIBP01000004.1, on the reverse strand, counting down.
GGATTTGCAGGCTGAGATGGAAAGTGATATGAAAGGCTTGCTTCCAATTCTTAAAAAAAATGAAGGTCTACTGCAAAATCAAGTTGATTTTCTTGCTAAGAAGGTAGAATTGGAGCTTAAGAATAAGCATGAAGTAATTTTAAACAAGTTTCATCGCATTGAACGATGTATAAGACCTGATGGTATACCTCAGGAACGTGTGTGGAACATATTCTACTTCTTAAATCATTTTGGTTTAGATTTCCTTGAAGACGTTCTTAAGCTGCCAATGGAGTTTGATGGCACACATAAGGTCGTTAAAATGTAATATTTGAAGCTGTCCTGTTAAATAGGGCAGCTTTTTCTGCGTTTATCAGGCATAATCAAACATTTTACTTCAATTTATAAGTAAAACTGCCGAAATAAAAGGCGAATATGCAAAATTTGCTTGTAAAAAAACTAGGATATCTCTTGCAGGAAATGAATAATCCAGATAGAATTTATTTATCAGTGGTGGAAAGTGGGGGATTGTGGTACATTGAGGTTAGAAAGTGGGGGTAACAGGTATGTTTATGGGCGAATATCATCATAATGTTGATGCTAAAGGTCGTTTGATCGTACCTGCAAAATTTAGGGAGCATTTAGGTGAAACCTTTATTTTAACCCGCGGACTTGATCAATGCTTATTCGGATACCCACTCTCAGAATGGGAAATAATAGAAGAGAAATTAAAAGCCCTTCCTTTAACAAAGAAGGATGCTCGGGCATTTACAAGGTTCTTTTTTTCAGGGGCCACAGACTGCGAGCTTGATAAACAAGGGCGCATCAATATTGCTTCTCCATTAATGCAATATGCAAAGCTAGAGAAGGAATGTGTTATTCTAGGCGTGTCTAATCGCATCGAGATTTGGAGCAAATCCCTATGGGAAGATTATTTTTCCGAATCTGAGGATTCTTTTGCAGAAATTGCAGAAAATATGATTGGCTTTGATATTTAGAAACGTTTTTTGAAAAATCTATAGACAGGTGGACAACATGTTTAAACATACTACAGTATTGCTGAATGAGGCCGTTGACGGCTTAAATATACAACCAGATGGCATTTATGTCGACTGTACACTTGGTGGAGCAGGTCATAGTGAGCTGATTCTATCCAAACTATCCGACAAAGGCAGACTTATTGCATTTGACCAGGATGAGACAGCGATTATGAATGCTGAGAAAAAGCTTGAGCGTTATAAGGACAAGCTGACAATCGTCAAAAGCAACTTCAGTAATCTTAAAGAAGAAATACATAATTTAGGTATTACAAATGTGGATGGTGTTCTTTACGATTTAGGTGTTTCCTCTCCACAGCTCGACACACCAGAAAGAGGCTTCAGTTATCATCATGATGCTCCTCTCGATATGAGAATGGACAGTGATGCGGATATTTCTGCATATGAAGTTGTGAATAATTGGAAATACGAGGATTTAGTCAGAATATTTTTCCGTTATGGGGAAGAGAAGTTTTCCAAGCAAATTGCACGCAAGATTGAAGCGGCAAGAGAAACAAAGCCTGTTGAAACAACAGGTGAGCTTGTTGAATTAATTAAGGATGCTATTCCCGCTCCTGCAAGGAGAAAAGGCGGACATCCAGCTAAAAGAGTTTTTCAAGCGATAAGAATCGCAGTAAATGATGAACTTGGCGTTTTTGAGGATTCTATTGGACAAGCTATATCTTTGTTAAACCAAGGCGGAAGAATTAGCGTCATCACTTTCCATTCCCTTGAAGATAGAATTTGTAAAGCTGCTTTCAAAAAGGCGAGTGATTTGCCTGATTTACCGCCAGGACTACCGATCATTCCAGCTGAGTTTCAGCCAGAACTAAAGCTTGTTACTAGAAAGCCGATCGTTCCGTCTGACGAAGAGCTTGAAGAAAATAATAGAGCAAGATCTGCGAAGCTTCGCATAGCAGAAAAATTATAAAACTTTAGGAGGTATACGAATGAGCAATTTAGCGCGAAAGCTTCAGCAGGAAGAGTTTCAGCATGAAGAAAAACAAACAGTTAAAAAGGTATTAAAGCAGACTAAATCATTATTATCTCCTGGAGAAAAGCTAATTGGGGTTGCTTTCGTCGCATTGCTGTGTTTTGGCGGTGTGAAGATTGTCAGCAACCAAGCAGAAATCTATCAAGTGAACAAGGACATCCAGATTGCAGAGGGCTCTATTTCCAAGCTTGAAAAGTCCAATAAGGAATTGGATATAGAAGTAAAGGATTTGAGCAGCTTTGAAAGAATTAGGGATGTCGCAGAAAAACTTGGCCTTGATTTCAGCAAAGATAATGTAAAGGTTGTGCAATAAAAAATGTTAAAAAAGCAGCAGAATATTAACCTTGGAGCAGCCATCTTGTTTTTATTTTTCTGTCTGCTCTTTTTTATTTTGTTCGTTCGGTTTGCTGTTATCCAATCAACAGGAAAAGTGTCTGGTGAGGTGCTGGCAAAGGAAGCAGAAAAGAAATACAGCTCCTCCATGGTACTGGAAGCATCAAGAGGAACGATTTATGACAGAAATAAAGACGTGATTGCAGAGGATGCTTCATCTTATAAGCTTGTAGCAGTAACAGACAGCTCATTGAGCAAAAATGATCCTAAACATCCAGTGCATGTGAATAATCCGGAAAAAACAGCGGCTGAGCTTGCTAAATATATTGATTTGGAAGAATCAGATATTTATAGAATCCTGACAAAGGAAGGGGCAAAGCAGGTTGAATTTGGAAATGCCGGAAAAAACCTTTCGTATGAAACGAAGAAAAAGATTGAAGACTTAAAGCTCCCTGGCGTGTTGATTGTAGAAGGGAAAAAACGCTTCTACCCGAACGGGACATTCGCTTCACATGTGATTGGCTATGTGGAGGAAAAGGAAGATGAAGCAACAGGGAAATACACGGCAACAGGAAAACTCGGAATTGAAGAAACCTTAAATAATCTTCTTACTGGAACAGATGGTACACTTAATTATAAACGAGATATTTGGGGATATATCCTCCCAGATTCAGAGGAAGATATAACGCCTGCACAAAATGGTGATGATGTTTATTTAACATTAGATAAGAAAATCCAATCCTTTTTAGAAGATACGATGTCAAAGGTGCAGGATAAATATAATCCGAAAAAAATGATTGCCATTGTAGCAAACCCAAAAACCGGTGAGATCTTAGCAATGAGTCAACGTCCAAGCTTTGATCCAGAAACGTTGGAGGGAATTAATTCAACATGGCATAACGAAGCGATTGAAACCTCCTATGAACCAGGCTCCACGATGAAAATATTCACACTGGCAGCTGCGATAGAAGAGGGAAAGTTCAATGCTAATGCCGAATATGATTCAGGCTCCTACAAGGTAACAAAAAATTCGCAAACAATTCACGACCATAATGGGGTTGGGTGGGGATCTATCACCTATTTAGAAGGTGTTCAGCGTTCATCTAATGTCGCTTTTGCGAAAATAGCGAAAGAACAGCTTGGTTTTGAGAATCTAAGGGAATACATTACGAAATTTGGACTTGATCAAAAAACAGGCATTGATTTGCCACATGAAGCAAACAGCTCGATTGCCTTCACATGGCCTGTCGAAAAAATAACGACAGCTTATGGTCAAGGAACGGCACTTACGCCTATACAGCAAATCCAAGCGGTGACTGCAGTTGCTAATGATGGTAAAATGGTCAAACCACATGTAATCGACAAGATTGTCGATCCAAATACAAACAAAGTGATAAAACAAGTGAAAACAGAAGTTGTCGGCACACCGATCTCAGCTGATACGGCTAAAGAAGTTCGTGACATATTGGAAACTGTTATAACAAGTCCGAATGGAACTGGCTATAAAAAGTACGGTATTGATGGGTACAGTGTTGCTGGAAAAACAGGTACAGCCTCGATTCCGAAAAGCGGCGGCGGTTATTTGACTGGCAGCAGCAACTACGTATTCTCCTTTATGGGCATGGCGCCAAAAGATGACCCAGAGCTTGTGATGTATGTTGCTGTACAGCAGCCAGAGCTGAAGGAAACACAAACAGGCTCTGATCCTGTTGCAGAAATCTTCACATCTGTTATGAAAAGCAGTCTTCAGTACATGGAGATCCAGCCGACTGCTGACAGCTCTCTTAAAACAGTGGAAGTTCCTAATTTAACTGGTTTAAGCACATCTGAGGCGAAAGCGGAGCTCAAGAAGTCAGGGCTGGATTTGGTTGTTACAGGAGATGGGAATACGATTGTAGATCAACTCCCTGCTAAAGGTGAAAGCTATCTGGAAGGTGAAAAAATCGTCGTTAAGACAGATGGTAATGGGACAGTGCCAGATATGAAGGGCTGGTCAATGCGTGATATTTTAAAAGTGACAGATCTTCAGTCGTTGAAGCTGAAAACGAATGGTAACGGTTATGTTACACAACAAAGCATTAAAGCGGGTAAAACGGTTAAAGAAAATGACACATTAACCATTACATTGAAAAAACCAGAATAATAGGAAGCAGGTCCGTTTAAGGCGGGCCTGTTTTTTATGTAAATGTACGGTAAATGATAAGCAACCTCAATAGATTTAATTCTAATTGCATGTGTACAAGCATATATTGGAACGAGCCATAGAAAAAGGAGGTTCCAAATTCATGCGAGTTTCAAACGTGACCGTTCGAAAGCGGTTGACGATTGCTTTAATAGCGGGTATTGCTATTTTTCTGATTATTGACTTGAGGCTAGGTTATGTACAGTTTTTTCTTGGAGATGAATTGACGAGTAAAGCGAAAAGCCTATGGAGCAGACAAATTTCCTTCGAACCTGAAAGAGGTGAAATTGTCGACAGGAATGGTATAGCGTTAGCAACGAATATTAGTGCTCCGACAGTATACGTTGTGCCACGGCAAATTAAGGACCCTGCAACAGCAGCAGAGCAGCTTGCAGCAGTGCTAGAAGCGGACAAGCAGACAATATATAAGGAATTGATTCAAAAGGAAATGAGCGTAAGATTGCCTGAAGGCAGAAAAATTTCTCATGAAAAGGCGAAAAAGGTAAGAGCACTTGATATTGACGGTGTTTATATTGGCGAGGATTCGAAAAGATCGTATCCGTATGGAAACTATCTGTCACATGTATTAGGATTTGCTGGGATTGACAATCAAGGCTTAATTGGCCTGGAACTAGAATATGATGATGAACTGAAAGGATCTAAAGGATCTGTGCAATATTATTCTGACGCTAAAGGACAAAGAATGAATGATATGGCAGATGATTATGAAGCGCCAGTAAATGGTAATAATCTGAAGCTGACCATTGACACGAAAGTGCAGACTATTATGGAGCGGGAGCTTGATATTGCCGAACAGACATATGATCCAGACAGTATTATCGCCATTGCAATGAATCCAAAAACAGGCGAAATACTTGGGATGTCAAGCAGACCTGGCTTTGACCCGGCAGATTTTCAAAATGTCTCATCAGAGGTTTATAACAGAAACCTGCCAATATGGAGCGCGTACGAGCCAGGTTCAACATTTAAGATTATCACATTAGCAGCTGCACTCGAGGAAGGGAAAGTAGACTTGCAAAAGGATACGTTCCATGATCCAGGTTATGCAGATGTTGATGGAACAAAGCTGAAATGCTGGAAGCGGGGCGGCCATGGTGCACAGACATTTTTGGAAGTCGTCCAAAACTCCTGTAACCCGGGATTTGTATCATTGGGAGAAAAGCTTGGCAAAGACACATTATTTAAATATATAAAGAATTTCGGTTTTGGAGAGAAAACAGGCATTGATCTTCAAGGGGAGTCAAAGGGAATTCTCTTTAATCTAAATAGGGTCGGACCTGTCGAGCTTGCCACAACAGCATTCGGACAAGGTGTTGCTGTAACGCCTATTCAGCAGGTGACAGCACTATCAGCAGCCATAAATGGCGGCACCTTATACACACCATATGTGGCAAGCGAGCTGATTAATCCAAGCACAGGTGAGGTCGTAATGAAGAAAGAGCCTGTGGCAAAAAGGAAGGTAATCTCTGAAGCTACCTCCAAAAAAATCAGAGAAGCTTTAGAAAGTGTTGTTGCACAAGGCTCAGGAGGTAAAGCCTTTGTGGAAGGATATCGTGTCGGCGGTAAGACAGGGACAGCCCAAAAAGCCTCTGGCGGAAGATATTTAGAAAATAATTTCATTGTTTCATTCATTGGTTTCGCTCCTGCTGATGATCCTGAGCTAGTCGTGTATGTCGCTGTAGATAATCCAAAGGGTACAGTGCAGTTTGGTGGAGTTGTTGCAGCTCCAATTGTCGGCAGCATTATGGGTGACAGTCTTCGTGCATTAGGAGTGAAGGAGCGGAAGGGACAATTGGAAAAAGAGTACAAATACCCAGAAAATCCGCTCATTGAAGTTCCTGACTTAGTCGGGCTTACGAAAAAAGAAATTAGTGAAGTTTTTCTTAATCTGAAAATTGAGCCGAGCGGCAGTGGGGATACTGTTATCAAGCAGTCTCCTGAACCAGGAACAAAAGTAAAGGATGGCTCTACTATCCGTTTGTACTATAATAATTGACCAAACCTTTTTTTGATAAAGGCGGCACTTGCGCCGCCTTTATTTTTTGTTATATGGCAGAAAAATAGGAACACCATGGCGCAATTCCTTTTTATCATGTAAAATATAAACGCTAAGAAAAAATGCAATTCAAAAGATGGTTATGCATTTGATATAATATTAGTATTTATGAATAAAATGAATACATATGGATTTACAGAAAAGAGGATTTAAAACCATGCAGTTAAAAAAACTATTAAAAAGCTTAGGGCCATATGCTTTATATAATGGAAAAGATGCAGAAATCACTTCTATTGAAAATGATAACAGAAAAGTGGTTCAGGGAAGTCTGTTTATCTGCATTAAAGGCTTCACAGTAGATGGTCATGATTTTGCGCAAAGGGCATTTGAAGCAGGTGCCGCAGCTATTCTTGCAGAAAGAGAGTTAGCAATAGACCTGTCTATACCTGTTGTTATCGTGAAGGATACAAAAAAGGCGAGCAGCATCCTTGCAGACGCATTCTATGATCATCCTACACAAAAGCTTCGTTTAATTGGTATTACAGGAACAAATGGCAAAACGACTACAAGTCATTTGATTGAAACAATCCTGCAAGAGGCTAATAAGAAAACAGGCATCATTGGGACAATGTATACAAAGATTGACAATGAGATTCAAGAGACGAAAAACACGACGCCAGAAGCAGTCACACTGCAAAAGATTTTTCACCAAATGGCAGAGAAAAAGGTTGAAACTGCTGTTATGGAGGTTTCTTCGCATGCATTATACGAGGGAAGAGTGTTTGGCTGTGACTTTGATATTGCCGTGTTTACTAATCTGTCACAGGATCATCTTGATTTCCACGGCACAATGGATGAGTATAGACGAGCAAAAGGCTTACTCTTTACAAGACTAGGAAATGTCTATTCGCAAGAAAATCCGAAATTTGCTGTCTTGAACAAAGATGATGCAGCAAGTGAGGAGTATGAAAGACTGACAGCTGCAATTGTCGTCACATATGGGATTGATAAAGAAGCAGACATTATGGCGAAGGATATACATATCACCTCTGCCGGGACAGCGTTTCAATTAATAACACCTGCTGGAAGTTTTCCTGTTGCATTGAAAATGGTTGGTAAATTCAGTGTTTATAATGCATTGGCAAGCATTGCTGCAGCATTCGTGAGCGGGATACCAATGGTAACGGCTATTACAGCACTTGAATCTGTTAAAGGAGTATCTGGAAGATTTGAGACAGTGGATGCTGGCCAGGATTTTTCTGTTATCGTTGACTATTCACATACACCTGACAGTCTTGAAAATGCGCTTGTAACGATTAAGGAGTTCGCTGAAGGCGATATTTATGTAATTGTCGGCTGCGGCGGGGACAGGGATAAAACGAAGCGCCCATTAATGGCTGATATTGCCTGTAAATATGCAAAACATGCGATATTTACAAGTGACAATCCAAGAAGTGAGGATCCGCTGCAAATATTGAAGGATATGGAAGCAGGAGTTGTCGGCAAGGAATATAAGGTGATTGCCGACAGGAAAGAAGCGATTGATTATGCGGTTAAAAACGCAAATGCTAAAGACGTCATCTTAATCGCTGGAAAAGGGCATGAAACATATCAGCAAGTAGGAGCACAAACTTTTGACTTTGATGACCGCCTTGTTGCAAAAGAGGCTATATTAGGAGTGAAAAAATGACGCTGTCCTATAAAACCATTTTGCAGGTAATTCCTGAAGCAAAAGGATATGCAAATGAAGACATCAGCTTTTTGACCGTTTCATTTTTCAGTGATGAAAAGCAGGCGAAAGGACTGTTTGCACCTGTGTATGGCAAAGATTCCGGTGATTTGTTATCAGCAATCGCCAATGGTGCAATAGGGGCAATTTGGGACAAAAATGAAGTAATACCATCCTATACACCAAACCATTTTCCAATATTCTATACAAATGATATAAAGAAGGGCTTATATAAAATGATTGAACTATACGAACAAAACTTAAATGGACAACAGCACGCAAAATTTATTTACGCAAAAGATTCAAATAAAACAGCTATAGAAACATTCGATGGAGCTGTAATCAAAAACTTGTTAGCAAATGATGAGAAGGGAGGGGAACGAGCATGATGGAGAAAGTAATATTCTTTACGATCATATTAGGCTTTTTAATTACGGTTCTCATATCTCCCGTTTTTATTCCCTTCTTGAGAAGGCTGAAATTCGGACAAAGCATTAGGGAGGAAGGCCCAAAATCTCACCAAAAAAAATCAGGTACTCCTACAATGGGAGGTTTGATGATTCTATTATCTGTTGTTGTTACAACATTGGTAATGACTTATAAATTCACAGAGCCGACAATGAAGACATATATGCTGCTCTTTGTTATGTTAGGCTTCGGATTATTAGGCTTCTTGGATGACTTTATTAAAGTCGTTATGAAAAGGAACTTAGGATTGACATCAAGACAAAAGCTTTTAGGCCAAATTGTCATATCTGTCATCTTTTATTTTGTGTTAATGCAAAATGATTTTTCAACAAGCATTACTATCCCGCTGATTGATAAATCCTTCGATCTTGGTTGGTTTTATGTCGTATTTATCGTGTTCTGGCTTGTAGGCTTCTCAAATGCGATCAACCTGACAGATGGATTAGACGGATTAGTATCTGGAACTTCCGCAATCAGCTTTGGTGCATTTGCTGTTCTTGCATGGAGTCAGTCACAGTTTGAAATCAGTATTTTCTCTGTTGCGATTGTCGGTGCAGTCCTTGGCTTCCTAGTATTTAACGCCCATCCTGCGAAGGTATTTATGGGCGATACAGGCTCGTTAGCACTAGGAGGAGCAATAGCCGCTATTGCGATATTGACTAAAATGGAAATATTATTGATTCTTATCGGTGGAGTTTTTGTTATTGAAACATTATCTGTTATTCTTCAAGTTATCTCCTTTAAATCAACAGGAAGAAGAATATTTAGAATGAGCCCGCTGCACCATCATTATGAGCTGGTAGGCTGGTCTGAATGGCGAGTAGTGGTAACATTTTGGAGTGTAGGTTTACTATTTGCAGCACTAGGAATTTATATTGAGGTGTGGTTATAAACAATGAAACATATCACAGAATATCATCATAAAAAAATACTTGTTTTAGGTCTTGCAAAAAGTGGCGTTAGCGCCGCTTCGCTTTTGCACAAATTAGGTGCATTTGTAACAGTGAATGACAGCAAGCCTCTTGACGAAAACCCAGAGGCACAAGGCTTGCTAGAACAAGGTATTACTGTTATTTGCGGCAGTCATCCTGTTGAGCTTTTGGATGAAGGCTTTCAATTAATTGTAAAAAACCCAGGAATCCCATATTTTAACCCAATGATAGAAAGAGCTGTTGAGAAGGGAATCCCAGTTATTACTGAGGTAGAACTTGCATATAAGGTTTCCGAAGCTCCTTTCTTAGCTATTACTGGATCAAATGGTAAAACAACCACAACTACCCTTTTGTTTGACATGCTTGAAGAAGCAAGCAAAAAGCCATTGATTGCTGGAAACATCGGCACAGTAGCTTCAGATGTTGCTCAAACGGCTGAAAAGGACAATCAAATTGTTATTGAGCTTTCTTCCTTCCAGCTTATGGGTATTGATCAATTCAAACCAAAAGTAGCAATTATCACAAATATTTATGATGCCCATCTTGATTACCATGGCACAAGGGAAGAATACGCAACAGCTAAAGGGAATATCACAAGAAATCAAGATGCAGCTGATTACTTAATCGTAAATGTAGAGCAGGAAGAGGTTATGAATATTGCACGCAGAAGCAAAGCGACTATCATCCCCTTCTCAACAGCCAAGCCACTGGAATTTGGTGCATTTGTAAAAGAAGGGGCAATCTATTTCCATGATGAAAAAGTAGTGGATGTAAAGGATATAGTCCTGCCAGGTGCGCATAACCTAGAAAACATTCTTTCCGCAGTTGCTGCTGCAAAGCTGACAGGAGTTGACAATGAGAGCATTCATCGTGTTTTAAGTACATTTAAAGGAGTGAAGCACAGACTGCAATACATCGATGAAATTGAAGGCAGACGTTTTTATAACGACTCCAAAGCAACGAATATTCTTGCTACAGAAAATGCTCTTGCAGCGTTTGAAGTGCCGACAATCCTTCTTGCTGGAGGTTTAGACAGAGGAAATGAATTTGATGAACTGATTCCTTCCTTAAAAAATGTTAAGGCAATGATTCTATTTGGCCAAACAGCCGACAAGCTTGAAAGAATCGGAGTCGAAGCAGGAATAAAAACGATCCAACGTGTCGATAATGTGGACAAAGCTGTACCGGCTGCTTTCCAGCTATCTGAGGAGGGCGATGTCATCCTTCTGTCACCAGCATGTGCAAGCTGGGATCAATACAAAACTTTTGAAGTCAGAGGAGACATTTTTATAGAAGCGGTGCATAAGCTTAAATAAGGGCTTGTTTACATTCATCGTTTCAATTGAAAATGATGATTCTAAAGGGGATTAATAATCTCCTTGTGGGGAGAAATCAGTCAACCGTTATTCTCGGTTTGAAGCAAGCCCAAATACTTGCAACTCGAGGTGTGGTAAAGGTGCCGACAAAAAAAACAACTCCCGATATATTCCTAATCATCATCACGTTTACACTACTAGCGATAGGACTTATCATGGTGTACAGTGCAAGTGCTGTATGGGCGGATTTCAAATTTGATGATTCCTTCTTTTTTGCGAAAAGACAGATGCTTTTTGCAGGAGTCGGTATTATCGCCATGTTTTTTATCATGAATATTGATTATTGGACATGGAGAACATGGGCTAAGATTATCGTTATTGTGTGTTTTGTCTTGTTGGTTTTCGTATTGATTCCGGGAATTGGAAATGTCCGCAATGGTTCGCGAAGCTGGATCGGGGTTGGTGCGTTTTCCATTCAGCCGTCAGAATTCATGAAGATGGCGATGATTGCTTTCCTGGCAAAATTTCTTTCAGAGAACCAGAAAAAAATCACTTCCTTTAAAAAAGGATTATTGCCTGCTTTAGGTATCGTATTTTTGGCGTTTGGTATGATTATGCTTCAGCCAGATTTAGGAACTGGCACGGTTATGGTTGGGACAAGTGTTGTGATGATCTTTATCGCAGGTGCTAGAATTCGCCATTTCGTTTTTCTTGGCTTAATTGGTCTGGCAGGCTTTGTAGGCCTTGTTGCTTCGGCGCCTTACAGGATAAAACGGATCACTTCATTCCTTGATCCGTGGTCAGATCCTCTTGGCAGCGGATTTCAAATCATTCAGTCGTTATATGCAATCGGTCCAGGAGGCTTGTTTGGATTAGGACTGGGAGAAAGCAGGCAGAAGTTCTTTTACTTACCAGAACCACAAACGGATTTTATCTTTGCGATTCTTTCTGAGGAGCTTGGATTTATCGGTGGTTCACTTATTCTCCTGCTATTTTCCTTACTGCTTTGGAGAGGTATCAGGATTGCCCTTGGTGCACAAGATTTGTTTGGAAGTTTGCTTGCCGTTGGAATAATTGCAATGGTAGCTATTCAGGTTATGATTAATATCGGAGTGGTGACAGGCTTAATGCCAGTTACCGGAATAACATTGCCGTTTTTAAGCTACGGTGGATCTTCGTTAACATTGATGCTTGTAGCAATCGGGGTGCTATTGAATGTGAGCCGTTATTCACGATATTAAAAAAAGAGAAAAGTAACACGTAGGAGAGGATGGCTTAAAGCCCTCCTTTTTTTATTTTTAGGGAGAAAATCAATTTAAAATCTTCATACAATTCATTATTATAATCATTTCATAACAATTATTTCAGTAAGACTTGCAAGAGGGGAGGGGAGAGAGGAGACAACCACTTATTCAAATGCTTGATAAGTAAGAACAATTACGGAAAAATAATCGAAAATGGGCTAAGCAGTATCCTGCAAAAATGTATTACATTTTGTTTTCAATTTTATGTAATTGTACGAACAGGTTTAAAATATAGTACAATAGGGAACATCTAGTTTGGGCTTTAAGAAAATCCTCCAAAGTTTTCAAAGAAGATAGTTTCTGTTTTTCATAAATAAAGCTATAATAAAGTAGATTTGAAATCGTATGAAGCGCTTTTCAACAAGAACAAGTACGTGTTATGAGGTGGGAATATGAAAATAGTGGTTAGCGGTGGTGGTACAGGAGGACATATTTATCCAGCACTTGCCTTAATCCGTGAAATACAAAAGGAAGTCAAGGATGTTGAATTCTTGTACATAGGAACTGAAGCAGGCTTAGAAAGTAAATTGGTGCGTCGTGAAGATATCCCATTTAAAGCGATACATATTACTGGATTTAAACGTAAGCTCTCGCCTGAAAACCTTAAGACGGTTTGGAGATTCATTTCTGGTGTTAATAAATGCAAAAAAATCTTAAAGGAATTTAAAGCAGACGTTGTAATCGGCACTGGCGGTTATGTATGTGGACCTGTTGTGTATGCTGCCGCAAAAATGGGCATAGCAACAATCATCCATGAACAAAACAGTGTACCTGGTTTAACTAATAAATTTTTAAGTAAATATGTGGATAAAGTAGCAACATGCTTTGCCGAAGCAGAGCAGTTCTTCCCAAAGGAGAAAGTAGTTTTAACAGGGAATCCTCGTGCGTCTGAAGTACTAAATCAGGATGCGATTAAAGGAAAACTGTCTGCAGGACTGAAGCTAAAGGATCAGGCAGTATTGATTTTCGGAGGCAGCAGGGGAGCTAGACCTATTAATGATGCAGTTATTTCTGCGCTTCCTGAATTCGGAAAAAAATCATATCAAGTTCTTTACGTCACTGGTGAGGTGCATTATGAAGCAGTGAGGAAGGAAGTGGAGAAGGTTGGGAATCCTGAAAATGTTATCATAAAGCCATTTGTTCACAATATGCCTGAGGTTCTTGCAGGAATAGATTTAACTGTAGCAAGAGCAGGTGCAACAACATTGGCTGAGCTAACATCTCTGGGAATTCCAAGCATTTTGATTCCGAGTCCTTATGTGACAAATAATCATCAGGAGAAAAACGCCCATTCACTTACTAACAATGGTGCAGCGAAGCTGCTGTTAGAGCGTGAATTAAATGGTGAAAATCTTGTGTCAGAGATAGACGAAATAATGCTGCAGCCAGAAAAGCTGCAAAGCATGAAAAACGCCTCTCTTGAGCTGGGTATTCCAGATGCAGCAATGAGACTGTTTAAAGTGATGCAGGATGTAGTGAAAAAATAACGCTGGGTGGGAGTGTTTCTTTCTCCCCAGTTCTTCCTCAAGTTTTTTGGTGGATGCTATAATCAAATGGATGAAACCAGAAAAGCTTGACATTATGTTTTGTTTAATAAAAATGATTCAAACATACTGCTTTTTGCTTGAAAAAAAACTGGTTAAATCCGATATATAATAAGTAATTATGAGATGGCGGCGAAATTTTCTGCTGACATTCTCATATTAGAGGTGGTTACTTGGAAAAAGGAAAGATTGTTTCCATTGAAGATAGAATTCCTAAATTAAAACAGCAGCGAAGGAAGAAAGCAAACAAACGCCTCATATTTCTGCTCATGCTCTTTTTTCTCCTCATTGGATGCATTATTTACTTTCAGTCACCACTAAGCAATGTGAAACAAACGGTCGTGACAGGAAACATATTGTATAAGGAAGATGAAATAGAGAAAATCAGCGGTATAAATTCTTCAACGAACATTTGGACAATAAAAAAGGACAAGATTGAAGAGAAGCTTAATGCCTTGCCTGAGATTAAAACGTCCTCTGTTTCGATAAAACTTCCCAACATCGTAAATATTAAAGTGGAAGAGTACAAACGGATCGCTTATATGGTAAGCGGCAGTAAATACATTCCAATTATTGAAAGCGGAGCAAAGCTAGAGGGAAGAAGCTCAGAATCAACACCATATGATGCACCGCTCATTATGGATTTCGACAATGATAAAGCATTGGAGAAAACGGTCAAGGAACTGAAAAAACTTCCGACTGGTGTATATAATGCCATCTCTGAGATTCACTATACTCCGAAAAAAACAGATTCTTACCACATTAATATCTTCATGAATGATGGGTTTGAGGTTGCAGCCTCCTTAAGTACATTTGCTGAAAAAATGGAGCATTACCCGTCAATAGTCAGTCAATTAGATCCTAAGAAAAGAGGGATTATTGATTTGGAGGTAGGTTCCTATTTCAAGGAATACGGAACAGAAGGAGAAGAACAAAGTGAAGAATAGACGAAAGGGAAGTCATGTAATCTTTTCGTTTGTTTTCCTTGTATTAGGGTTCATTGTTGCCTTTGCCTTTCAGGTGGCACAAGCAGACAAGGACAAAAATAAGTTGAGTGACAGCCAGTTCGACCGTGATCTCTCATTGCGAAACGAGCTAATTGATCAGGAAGAAAAAAATAATCAACTTTTTAAAGAGTTAGAGCAAGCGCAAAAAGAACTATCGGATTATGAAAAAGAACTATCCACTAAGGCTGATTCCTATTACAATCTGGCAGAAGATGCAAACAATTACCGCATGTACTTAGGGAAGATGCCTGTTCAAGGAAAAGGGGTTCAGGTGACATTGGAAGACGGAAACTATAATCCGAATGATGACAATGTGAACAATTACCTTGTACATGAACACCACATCTTCCAAGTGGTGAATGAACTATATGTTTCAGGTGCTACAGCAATTAGCATTAATGGTCAGCGTCTGTCTCATGATTCTTATATTCTTTGCAATGGTCCTGTCATTGAGATTGATGGCAATCAATATCCTGCTCCGTTTGTTGTGACAGCAATTGGCGACAGCGAGGTTATGGAAGGTGCACTCAATATTAAAGGTGGCGTGAAGGACACGCTGGTAAATGAAAACATTAAGTTTACACTAGAAAAAAAGGATACTATTAAAATGGATGCGCTCAGAACAAATTAAGTGAAAAGTAAGGTTTAAATGCCGATTATTTTGCATGGAAGTATGGTGAAGGCGTGAATAAAAAACTTTTCACTATGACAATCATTACACTAGTTATTGGTTTTATGCTTGCCGTTCAATTTCAGACAGTTAAGAAGCCGAAGGTTCGGGACACAAGGGATACTTGGGAACTGAAACAAGCGCTTCTTAAGGAAAAGGAAACGGAGCTTAAGCTGTTGAGTGAAATTCGTACAGCAAACCAAAAAGTGGACGAGTATAAAAACGACAGCTCACAGACAAAAGAAGAGCTACTACAAGACACAATCGACGAGCTTAAAGACGAAATAGGCCTGACAGAAAAAAACGGTTACGGGATAATCATAAATGTTCAGTCCGTCAGCCCGGATTTGCTTATGGGAGAAGAGCAGGGCTCCATCTCGGCAGATTTGCTTAAAAGGCTGATTAATGATTTGAACCAGTATGGTGCAAAGGAAATCTCTATTGCCGAACATCGATATATAAATACATCTGTCATCAGGGACATCAATGGGGAGATTAAGATGGATGGCTATCCAGTTGACGGGCTGCCATTGACAATAAAAGTGATAGCAGCAGACAAAAACAGTGCCGAGCAGCTTTATAATCGCATGAAGGTATCTAGGTCTGCTGACGATTTCTTCATTGAAGACTTATTGCTTGATGTAAAAAAAACACAGCAAAAAATAACGATTCCTGCATATGAGGGCAATTTAAGGATTCGATATATAAAGCCTGCTGGAAATGAAGAAGGAGGCGGTTCTTGATGTGGCTGCCTATATTTGGCCTTATTGTCGGCATTTCACTTGGCCTACTGACAGATATAACGGTACCTGATGAATATGCCAATTATCTATCAATAGCTGTGCTTGCAGCACTTGATACCTTGTTTGGCGGCATCAGGGCCCACCTGCAAAATATATATGATGAAAAGGTATTCGTATCAGGTTTTTTCTTTAATATTCTCCTTGCAGCAAGTTTAGCTTTTCTCGGTGTTCATCTTGGTGTAGACTTATATTTAGCTGCCATATTTGCCTTCGGTGTAAGGCTGTTTCAAAATATCGCAGTCATTAGGAGAATCATCTTGACAAAGTGGGAAAATAAAAGAGAAAAAACTGAAAAAAATCATTCATAAAAAAGGGAATATATTAGTTTTGGCGAATTATTTAATAATAATATATTAATAGGGATATTTTATTCATTAAAGCTTAACATTCGCTTAAAAGAGAATAGCTGTTGTTCACTTATTTTTAAAAAGCAAAAAGGAGGTGCCCGAGAATGAACAGCAATGAATTTTATGTAAGTCTTGACATCGGTACATCCAGCGTGAAAGTAATCATTGGCGAAATGATTAATGAGTCCTTAAACATTATTGGAGTAGGCATCGTACCTTCTGAAGGGTTGAGGAAGGGTTCTATTGTTGATATAGATGAAACCGTTCATTCCATACGAAGAGCTATTGAACAAGCGGAAAGAATGATTGGTGTAGAAATTAAACAAGTGATTGTTGGCGTTTCGGGAAATCATGTAAGCTTGCAGCCTTCACATGGAGTAGTGGCAGTTTCAAGTGAAAATCGTGAAATCACAATAGAAGATGTATTGAGAGTAAAGGATGCAGCGCAAGTTGTTTCCATTCCGCCAGAGAAAGAAATAATCGATATAATTCCTAAGCAATTTATTGTGGATGGTCTTGATGAAATTACAGATCCTCGCGGGATGATAGGCGTTCGCCTAGAAATGGAAGGAATCATTATTACAGGCAGCAAGACGATACTACATAACACGCTTCGCTGTGTGGAAAAAGCAGGTTTGGAGATTGTTGACATTACATTACAGCCTCTTGCCGCTGGTTCCTTCGCGCTGTCTAAAGATGAAAAAAATCTCGGAGTAGCATTGCTTGATATTGGAGGCGGTTCTACGACGATTGCCGTTTTTGAAAATGGCTTCTTGAAAAAAACAAGCGTCTTGCCAATTGGCGGAGATCATATTACAAAGGATCTTTCCATTGGCTTGCGTACAACAACCGAAGATGCGGAGAAAATAAAGGTTAAATACGGCTATGCTTATTACAACCATGCATCAGAGGAAGAGGTCTTCAGTGTACCAATCATCGGGAGCGACCAGCACCAGCAGTTCAACCAATTGGAACTTGCCGACATCATTGAGGCAAGATTGGAAGAAATGTTTGACTTAGTGATGGACGAGCTTGAAAGATTAGGAGTATATGATCTTCCAGGCGGTTTTGTCCTTTCCGGAGGTGTGGCTGGCACAAAAGGTATTCTTGAGCTCGCACAAGAGGTTTTCCAAAATCGGGTTCGAATTGCAATACCTGATTATATTGGTGTTAGGGAAGCTCAATACACGACTGCCGTTGGTTTAATTAAGTTCTCCTACAAGAACAATAAGCTGCAAGGTGGAAATATCCATCAGGCAGAGCCAGTTGCGGTTGGTGAACCAAAGGAAAAAAGAGCGCCAAAACAGGCTCCGCAAAAAGCATCATATGAAAAGCAGCCTGTCGAAAAAGGGCCATCAAAACTAAAGAAATTTATGGGATACTTTTTCGATTAAGTTAAAAACATTATAACAATTAAAATGGTATGTTTACTCCATATCACCAAGATTGAGACGCGGACAGTTCGATACTGCTGAATATCGACGAATTAGGAGGATTTGTCATGTTAGAATTTGATACAAATATAGATTCATTAGCTGTAATAAAGGTAATTGGAGTCGGGGGCGGCGGAAACAACGCTGTCAATCGAATGATTGAGCATGGTGTTCAAGGAGTCGAGTTTATTGCGGTAAATACAGACGCTCAGGCACTTAACTTGTCAAAAGCAGAAATAAAAATGCAAATCGGCGGCAAATTAACTAGAGGTTTAGGTGCCGGTGCTAACCCAGATGTGGGTAAAAAAGCAGCAGAGGAAAGTAAAGAACAAATTGAAGAAGCTCTTAAAGGAGCAGATATGGTATTTGTTACCGCAGGTATGGGCGGTGGAACAGGAACTGGTGCAGCTCCTGTTATTGCGCAAATCGCAAAAGATATTGGTGCATTGACTGTCGGTGTTGTCACAAGACCATTCACATTTGAAGGGCGCAAACGTTCTACACATGCAGCAAGCGGAATCTCTGCTCTTAAAGAAGCTGTAGACACATTAATTGTTATTCCGAATGACCGTCTGCTTGAGATAGTTGATAAGAGCACTCCGATGCTTGAAGCATTCAGGGAAGCAGATAACGTATTAAGACAAGGTGTCCAAGGTATTTCTGACCTTATCGCTACACCTGGATTAATCAACCTTGACTTTGCCGATGTGAAAACAATCATGGTCAACAAAGGTTCTGCATTGATGGGTATCGGTGTAGCGTCAGGTGAAAATCGTGCTGCTGAAGCAGCGAAAAAAGCAATATCTTCTCCATTGCTTGAGACATCTATTGATGGAGCTCAAGGTGTGCTGATGAATATTACTGGCGGTTCCAACCTAAGTCTTTACGAGGTACAGGAAGCAGCAGATATTGTCGCTTCTGCATCTGACCAAGACGTTAACATGATCTTCGGTTCAGTTATTAACGAAAATTTAAAAGATGAAATTGTCGTAACAGTAATTGCGACTGGTTTCAATCAAGATACAATGCCGGTATCTTCTGCAAGACCTTCTTTAAACAATATGAAGCCGTCAAGCAGCCCTGGAAGTTCACGTGAAGTGAAGCGCGAGGAGTCTCCAAACAACAATGTGAAAGAGCCTGTTCGCAATAACAATATTCAATCAGGTGAAGATACACTAGATATACCAACATTTTTGCGTAACCGAAATCGCAGAAGATAAAAAAAGCGGGATATTTCCCGCTTTTTTTTGCTTTTAATAGCCTGGGAAATAAAATTACCTCTAAAACCTTTCTTATGCATCTCTCATTCCCCTCGAAAAAAACTGACAATTTCACTGCTAGAACGACACATCGCATAAGGCAAGAAATAGTGACAAAATCTGTTGATAATAGGGAAAATTTCTGTTTTTTTGATTACAGGAAGTGACACACTTTCCTGATGTGGTAGGTTATACTTTTTCGTAACAGATTAATAGAGTTAGATGAGCAAGCTAAAATTTTGCCATAAAACTTTAGGAAGGAGGCTTACATGTTTGGCCATTTATTTAGATGTAATATGGCTGCTGAATTTCCTGTTTGACAGCTTGCTGCTCTATTTGACAGCCATCATCCTAAAGAGAGATATAAAGCTGTGGAGAGTGCTGTGCGGCGGTCTGATTGGATCAATTATCATCCTCTTGGCTGTCACTCCATATCATATCTATACAAGTCATCCAATCTCTAAGCTATTGTTCTCTTGCGTTATGGTTTTGACTGTTTTTGGTTATAAAAGACTTCGCTATTATCTCAGTGGATTAATGACATTTTATTTTGTCACATTTCTTATTGGCGGAGTTTTAATCGGCTCACATTATTTTATTCAATTTGATTTTCAATTATCTACTTCTGTTCTACTTGCAAGTGTTAAAGGCTTTGGTGATCCTATCAGTTGGCTGTTTGTTTTGCTTGGTTTTCCTGCAGCATGGCATTTTTCTAAAAAGAATGTGGAAAGCATGGAAATTACGAAAATTAAATATGATGAAATTGTTCAGGTGAAGTTTCAAATTGCAGGAACAGAGTTCTCATTAAAAGGGCTTGTTGACAGTGGCAACCAGGTGTACGATCCGATTTCGCGGGTACCTGTCATGTTTGTCTCCATTAATGCGATGAAAGCAACAGATATCCCGAAAGAGCTTATTGAAATTGTCGATGATTCTGATTCCATTATTCATGGAAAGGTACAGCTTAATGATGATTGGCAATATAGAATGCGGATTATCCCATATAAAGTTATGGGGAAGGAGCACCAGCTTATGATTGCCATCAAGCCTGAAGAGCTTATCATTGAAAATAAAGAAGGAAGCTTCTTAGTGGAAAAAGGGCTAATTTCATTTACGAGACAGCAGCTGTCATCAGATGACGCATTTTCTTGCATTGTTCACCCAAAGATGCTGACAGGCAACAAAATCAATGAAGTCAAACGTGGAATGGTCAGTTAATATACTATACTCTATCGACACATCATTTAGAAGGAGGACAATTATGAAAAAATTAAAGCTTCGCTTAACCTACTACTGGTATAAGCTCTTAATAAAATTAGGTTTGAAAACAGATGAAGTTTTTTATATTGGCGGAAGCGAAGCATTGCCTCCCCCATTAAGCAAGGAAGAAGAGGAAGAACTACTGCAAAAGCTGCCAGAAGGTGATCAGGCAGCAAGATCTATTTTAATTGAACGCAATTTACGGCTAGTTGTTTATATTGCGAGGAAATTTGAAAATACCGGTATTAATATTGAGGACTTAATAAGCATTGGCACAATCGGATTAATTAAAGCTGTCAATACTTTTAACCCTGAGAAGAAAATTAAGCTTGCTACATATGCATCAAGATGTATTGAAAATGAGATTTTGATGTATTTAAGAAGGAACAATAAGATACGATCAGAGGTATCCTTTGATGAACCGCTGAATATTGACTGGGACGGAAATGAGCTCCTGTTATCAGATGTGATGGGAACAGAGGAAGATATTATTACAAAGGATCTTGATGCAAGTGTAGATAAGAAGCTGCTAATCAGAGCATTGCATCAATTATCAAAAAGAGAAAAACAAATCATGGAGCTTCGTTTTGGTCTTGGAACAGGTGAGGAAAAGACACAAAAGGATGTTGCTGATATGCTCGGCATATCTCAGTCTTATATCTCAAGACTGGAAAAAAGAATTATTAAGAGACTGCAGAAGGAATTTAACAAAATGGTTTAAGGTGATTTAAAATAATATGTCGGCTAAATTTGAACTTTCAAGGAGACGTTATCTTCGTTGAAGGGAAGATTAGCTGGCATATTTATTTGCTTATTAAAAGTGTGATAAAAATATTTTTCAAAAAATATTATTGCAGGAAAGTATTGTCGTGATAGTTTTAGGAGGTATTTAGTTCCAATAATTTGGCTTAGGATGGAAATAGCGTATGCATATTTTTCCTACTCAAGGAGATACTGTTTTTTGTACAGCAGCTCCTGTGAGGAGGGAAATAGATTGACTCGAAATAAAGTAGAAATTTGCGGTGTGGATACATCTAAGCTTCCAGTATTAAAAAACGAAGAAATGAGAGAGCTCTTCAAGCAAATGCATAAGGGAGATATTTCCGCTAGAGAAAGTCTCGTAAATGGTAATCTTCGCCTCGTTTTGAGTGTAATCCAGCGGTTTAATAACAGAGGTGAGTTTGTCGATGACTTATTTCAAGTTGGTTGTATCGGTCTAATGAAATCTATTGATAATTTTGATTTAAGTCAAAACGTAAAGTTTTCCACCTATGCTGTCCCGATGATTATTGGTGAAATCCGCCGATACTTGCGCGATAATAACCCGATAAGAGTGTCCAGATCCTTAAGGGATATAGCTTATAAAGCATTGCAAGTCAGGGAGCGATTGATGAGTAAAACATCAAAAGAGCCAACAGCGGAGGAAATCGCAAAAGAGCTTGATATTCCACATGAGGATATTGTATTCGCATTGGATGCTATTCAAGATCCCGTTTCACTCTTTGAGCCGATATACAATGATGGAGGAGATCCAATTTACGTCATGGACCAGTTAAGTGACGAAAAAAACAAGGATATCCAATGGGTCGAGGAGCTAGCGCTCAAAGAAGGTATGCGACGATTGAATGATCGAGAAAAACTTATATTGAGAAAGCGATTTTTTCAAGGAAAAACGCAAATGGAAGTTGCTGATGAAATAGGTATCTCGCAAGCTCAGGTATCAAGATTAGAAAAAGCTGCTATTAAACAAATGAATAAAAACATTCAAAGCTAATATTACCAATAAGAAAACTGCCGAATTCTCGGCAGTTTTTCTTATTTTATAGCAAATTTCCCATGCTAATTATCATAAGGACAACATATAATTTTAGTAAGGCTTTCCTTGCATACAAACATAACGCAGTAAGGGAACAAAATCGTATAAAAGTCATCATATTTATATAGGAGTGAAACAATGCTGAAAATATCTGACTTTCAAGTGAAGGACGTCGTCAATGTAGCGGATGGAAAAAAGCTTGGTAATATAGGAGATATCGATATAAATTTACAGACAGGCAAGATTGATGCAATCATTATTGGCGGACCAGGCAAGGTATTGGGCTTCTTTAACAGAGAGGCTGATATTGTTATTCCATGGAGCAATATCTTGAAAATTGGGGAAGATGTCATATTAGTAAAATACACTAAATCATTAGAGTTAATTGAAGTAGAAGAATAGGGATAATTTTATTGGTTTTTTTATGACCAATGCACAAGTCTATGGTAAACTATAAAAAAAAGCTGAGGTTATAAAAAATGGAACCTTTTCTATTAAAAGACGCTGAATATTTTACAATTCAATCATGGTGTAAAGACCACCCTCATTTGACTGCAGGGTTCACAACGAAAAATGGCGGCACAAGCACAGGACACCATAAAGGTTTAAATATGGCCTATCATGTTAATGATTCAAAGGAGAAGGTAACAGCAAACAGGCAAATTATTGCGAATAAGCTTGATTTTCCTTTAACGAATTGGGTAGGTTCTGAACAAACCCACAAAAACTCCATTTGGGAAGTATCAACTATTGATGCTGGCAAAGGAGCTTGTGACTATGAAAGTGCGTTGCCAGATACAGATGGCTTGTTTACACGGGAAGAGGGCATTTTACTTACGCTTTGCTATGCTGACTGTGTTCCACTATATTTCATTCATAGCAAAACAAAAGCAATTGGTATTGCCCACGCTGGTTGGCAAGGCACTGTACAAGGAATCGCAATAGAAATGGTGAAGGTGTTTACATCACATGGAATTGATCCAGGTGAAATGGAAGTTGCCATCGGTCCGTCCATTACAGATAAGCAATACATAGTCGACAGCCGTGTTATTGATAAAGTAGACGAAGCTTTAGATGCAAGTGATAATAGGCCATACAAGCTTGTTTCACCAAATCAATATTCATTGAGCTTGCAAGAGCTCAACAAACAGCTGTTAATAAAGGCAGGCATACAGGATAGTAAGATTCAAGTAACCAGTCTTTGCACGAGCGAACAGGAGTCCTATTTCTTTTCCCATAGGCGGGATAAAGGGCAGACAGGAAGAATGATGAGTTTTATTGGCTGGAGAGAGGATGTTTAAAGAAAGATGCAAGTTAAGCATAATTTAGAGGGAATTAGGGAAAAGGTGAAATTGGCTTGTGAAAAAGCTGATCGATCCGTTGAAGATATCACCATAATCGCAGTGACAAAATATGTTACAATAGAAAGAGCAAAAGAAGCTTTGGAAGCAGGTGTTATCAATCTTGGTGAAAACCGGGAGGAAGGCCTGCTTGCAAAACGTGAGGTGCTGATGGACGAGCCAGTTTGGCACTTTATCGGTTCCTTGCAAACTCGCAAGGTAAAAAGCATTATAGATCATGTCGATTACATTCATTCACTTGACCGTTTGTCTTTAGCGAAAGAAATAAACAAGCGAGCTGTTAAGAAAATCAAGTGTTTTGTTCAGGTTAATGTTTCGCAAGAAGAATCAAAGCATGGCATAGCAGTTGAGGACACAATTGATTTTATTAAAAGCCTTGAAGTACTACCTAATATTGAAATAGTTGGCTTAATGACAATGGCGCCATTTACTGATGAGGAAGAATTACTGCGAAATTGCTTCCGAAACTTAAAAAAACTTCAGACAGAGGTGCAAAAGCTTTCATTAAGCAATGCACCATGCCAGGAGCTTTCCATGGGAATGTCTAATGACTACTCAATTGCTATCGAAGAAGGTGCAACGATGATTCGCATCGGTACAGCACTCGTTGGCAGTGAGAAATAGGAGGTTAGAAAATTGAGTATAAAATCAAAAATTAAAACATTTTTTTTCTTAGAAGATGAAGATTATGAAGAAGAAGAGTACGAACAGGAGCAAGAGCCAGTGAGAAACCAGAGACAGCAGCCAACTCAGTCCTATTTTCAGCAGCAACAGCAACAGCAGCAGCAGCAGCCTGTTCAACAGCAACAGCAAAAGCAAAACGTTGTCAGCCTGCAAAGTGTGCAAAAGGCTTCGAAAGTATTTTTGGTTGAACCAAGAGTGTATGCAGAAGCACAGGATATTGCAGACCAATTGAAAAACAGACGTGCAGTTGTCGTCAATCTGCAAAGAATTGACAAGGAGCAAGGGAAACGCATAGTCGATTTTTTAAGCGGGACAGTTTATGCTATAGGGGGAGATATCCAGAAGGTTGGAACTGACATCTTCTTATGCACACCAGATAATGTGGAAGTTTCAGGTAATATCTCTCAGCTTCTTCAAGAAACTGAATTTGAAAATGCGAGGTGGTAAAATTAGATGGGTTTGATCCTGGCAATTGTTTCTAAGTTAATTACTTTTTACTCTTATGCGCTGATTATTTACATTTTTATGTCTTGGATACCAAATGCAAGAGAAACATGGATTGGCACTTTCCTTGCGCGGATTTGTGAACCATATTTAGAGCAGTTTAGAAAGATAATCCCGCCAATTGGAATGATTGATATCTCACCAATCGTGGCTATCTTTGTATTAAATTTAGCTAGAATGGGTGTTTTTCAAATTTTCAGCTGGGTTTAAAAATCAGGGCTTTCATAAGCCCTTTTTTCATGCAGTCATTTATATTATATACATTAAATAAAAGGAGCCGTATGTATGTCGATATACCAGCATTTTCGGCCAGAGGAAAAGGAGTTTATCGATCAAGTCATAAACTGGCGCCAATATGTCGAAGATTCCTATGCAACGAAATTGACGGATTTTTTAGATCCT
The DNA here is from genome assembly GCF_007273535.1 of Niallia circulans. Taxonomy (NCBI): domain Bacteria; kingdom Bacillati; phylum Bacillota; class Bacilli; order Caryophanales; family Bacillaceae; genus Niallia; species Niallia circulans. Next base: position 3,592,726 of record NZ_RIBP01000004.1, on the reverse strand, counting down.
CGCGAACAAAAGATTGTGAACACGATAATTGGGCAAAATAGTGATGTAAAGGTTGCTTTTGCAGGTGGTACGAAAGCACCTGAACGAAAAAGAGCCTTATTGTATCCCTCTTATTATGAACCAACAGAAGACGATTTTCAGCTTTCAATATACGAAATTGAATACGCAAAAAAATTCGTGAAACTTGAGCATCCACAGGTACTTGGAAGCATTATGTCATTAGGTCTCTCCCGCAGTAAGTTTGGCGATATCCTTATCAAAGCTGGGGATGTTCAACTGATTGTCTGCAAAGAAGTAGAGGATTATATCCGTCTTCAGCTTGAGTCGATTGGAAAAGCAAAGGTAGAATTAAAACCGATTGATAAGCATATGGTGATCGCTCTTGAAGAGGAATGGGTGGAGATGAGCACGACACTTGCCTCCTTAAGACTTGATGCGACGATTGCTGCCATTTATAATATTTCCAGACAAAAGGCCCAAGTCTATATTGCTTCAAGTCTTGTGAAAGTAAACTGGGCTGCTGTTGAAAATGCTTCCTTTATTTGTGAGGAAGGCGATGTTATTTCTGTCAGAGGGCATGGCAGATCTGTTATTAAATCGCTTGAAGGAAAAACAAAAAAAGATAAATGGCGTGTTGTGGTCGGCAAATTAAAATAATTTGTCCTATATAACAAACACGATAAATTTTGATATCATACCAAAATTCCATAGTTATTTTTACTTTATCTATGTTACAATATTTCCAAACAGTATAATTTGTCTTACTTCCTGTTTTTTTGGCGTTTTCCTTAAAATAATGCAGGAAAACAGGAAAAAGCTGTCGAAAAAATACATAAAGAAATTGAAGTTTGGGAGGTGGCATTATGCCATTAACACCGTTGGATATTCACAATAAGGAATTCAGCAAAGGGTTCCGCGGCTACGATGAAGATGAAGTAAATGAGTTTTTAGATCAAATAATCAAGGACTATGAAAATATAATTCGTGAGAAAAAAGAACTAGATGCAAGACTAATTGAACTTGATGACCGCATTGGCCACTACAATAATATAGAAGAAACATTAAACAAATCAATCGTTGTTGCACAGGAAGCTGCCGAGGAAGTGAAGCGAAACGCACAAAAAGAATCGAAGCTGATCATTAAGGAAGCAGAAAAAAATGCGGACCGTATCATTAATGAATCACTTTCTAAGGCAAGAAAGATTGCCCTTGAAATTGAAGAGCTTAAAAAGCAGTCAAAAGTGTTCCGTACACGCTTTAAAATGCTAATTGAAGCACAGCTTGATTTGCTGAACAATGATGATTGGGATCATCTGCTGGAATATGAGTTGGATGCATCTGAGCTGAACTCAACGAAATAATTCTAGATAGCTTGACTAAGCATCTGAAAATAGCCTATAATTTTTACACAAAACAATATTCATGTGTACGTTGATAGGGACAGTACAATTGCTGTTTGCTTATAAATAGAGAGCCGGGGGATGGTGGAAGCCTGGCATAAGCGGAAATTGGAATATCACCCTTGAGTCCTTTTCTGAAATTCAGTAAGAAAAGGCGGTTCATTGCCGTTATAAAATGCTTAAGTGGATAGTTTTTCTATCTATAAGGGTGGTACCGCGGGAGTCTTAAACCTTCTCGTCCCTTTTTGGGATGAGGGGGTTTTTTATGTTTTTTTAACCTTTTCCTAAAACGTTAGCATGAATTTAGATTATTTATTGGAGGATTTATCAATGGAATATAAAGAAACACTGCTCATGCCAAAAACGGCATTTCCAATGAGAGGAAACTTGCCAAATCGTGAGCCTGACATTCAATCAAAATGGAATGAAATGAATATTTATGAAAAAGTACAAGAACGCACAAGCGGGCGTCCCCTGTTTGTTTTGCATGATGGACCACCATATGCAAACGGTGATATCCATATCGGGCATGCATTGAATAAAATCCTTAAGGACTTTATCGTGCGCTTTAAGTCTATGACTGGGTTCCAAGCACCATATGTTCCTGGTTGGGATACACATGGATTGCCAATTGAGCAAGCATTAACAAACAAAGGTGTTAAACGTAAAGAAATGACAATCGCTGAGTTCCGTAAGCTTTGTGAAGAATATGCGCTTGGTCAAATTGACAGCCAAAGAGAACAATTCAGACGTCTGGGTGTTCGTGCTGATTGGGAAAACCCGTATATCACACTTAATCCTGCTTATGAAGCACAACAAATTAAAGTATTCGGGGAAATGGCGAAAAAAGGCTATATTTACAAAGGGAAAAAGCCGGTATACTGGTCTCCAACAAGTGAATCTGCTTTAGCAGAGGCGGAAATTGAATATCAAGACAAGCAATCACCATCAATTTATGTTGGCTTCAAAGTAAAGGATGGCAAAGATGTGCTTGCAGAAGATGTACAAATTGTTATTTGGACAACAACACCATGGACAATTCCTGCTAACTTAGGTATCTCGGTTCATCCTGACTTAACGTATGTTGTAGTTAAAGAAAAAGGCAATAAATATTTAGTAGCTAAAGACTTGCTTGAAGCTGTGAAAACAGAAGTAGAGTGGGAAGAAGCAACTGTTATTCAAGAGGTACAAGGTTCTGAATTAGAATACATTAAAGCACTTCACCCGTTATACAACCGTGAATCTTTAGTAATGCTTGGTGAGCATGTTACAACAGATGCTGGTACTGGCTGTGTTCATACTGCACCTGGTCATGGTGAGGATGACTTTATTGTTGGTCAAAAGTATAACCTTGACGTTCTTTGCCCAGTTGATGACAAAGGTGTTATGACAGACGAGGCTCCAGGATTTGAAGGTTTATTCTATGATAAAGCAAACAAACCAATCACAGAAGCATTACAAGAAGCGGGAGCTTTATTGAAGTTGAAATTCATTACACACTCATACCCACATGACTGGAGAACGAAAAAACCAGTTATCTTCCGTGCAACAGCGCAATGGTTTGCATCTATTAAAGATTTCAGACAAGATTTACTTGATGCTGTTAAGGAAACAAAATGGGTTCCTGCATGGGGCGAAACAAGATTGTACAATATGGTTCGTGACCGCGGTGACTGGTGTATTTCCAGACAGCGTGCATGGGGTGTTCCAATTCCTGTGTTTTATGCGGAAAACGGCGACAGCATTATTACAGATGCAACAATCGAACATATCTCTAATTTGTTCAGGGAACATGGTTCAAACATCTGGTTTGAAAGAAGTGCAAATGAACTACTACCAGAAGGTTTTGAACATCCTGGAAGCCCTAACGGCAACTTTACGAAAGAAACAGATATTATGGATGTATGGTTTGATTCTGGTTCTTCCCATCAGTCTGTTTTAGAGGAAAGAGATGATTTACAAAGACCAGCAGACCTTTATCTTGAAGGATCTGACCAATATCGCGGCTGGTTTAACTCTTCCTTGTCCACAGCAGTTGCTGTAACAGGAAAAGCACCATATAAAGGCGTGCTTAGCCACGGGTTTGTTCTTGATGGTGAAGGCAGAAAAATGAGTAAATCCCTTGGTAATGTTATGGTTCCAGCGAAAGTAATGAATACACTTGGTGCAGACATCCTGCGTTTATGGGTAGCTTCTGTTGATTTCCAAGCAGACGTGCGTGTATCTGATGCCATCCTGAAGCAAGTAACAGAAGGATACCGTAAGATCAGAAACACTTTCCGTTTCCTTCTTGGAAACCTTGCCGATTTCAATCCAGCAGAGAATGCAGTTTCTTATGAAAACTTGCGCGAAGTTGACCAATATATGCTTGTTAAATTGAATAACCTTATTAAAACTGTGACAGAATCCTATGATAAGTATGAGTTTTCTACTATTTATTCTGATATCAATAATTTCTGTACAATTGATTTAAGCTCCTTCTATCTTGATTTCTCAAAAGATGTTCTTTATATTGAAGCAGCTGATAATCAAGAAAGAAGATCAATTCAAACAGTATTGTATGAAAGCTTAATTTCATTAGTGAAATTGATGGCACCGATCCTTCCGCATACTGCTGACGAGGTTTGGGAGCATATAACTTCTGCTAAGGAAGATAGTGTTCAACTGACAGACTTCCCAGAATATGTGGAATATGAAAACAGTGCAGCACTAACAGAAAAATGGAGCAAGTTTATGGTATTGCGTGATGATGTTCTTAAGGCATTGGAAGAGGCGCGTAACCAAAAGGTGATTGGTAAATCACTTGCGGCTAAAGTTTCCCTTTATGTACATGAAGACGGTAAAAACTTACTTGACTCTATTCAAGAAAGCTTAAAGCAATTGTTTATCGTTTCAGGCTTTGAAGTAGCTGGCAGCTATGACGAAGCGCCAGCGGATGCTGTGAAATTAGAGAATGCAGCAATTCTCGTGGCAAAAGCAGATGGTGAAACATGTGAAAGATGCTGGACAGTAACAACAGATGTTGGTGCTAAAGAAGAACATCCAACATTATGTGCTCGTTGCGCTAGTGTAGTAGCAGAAAATTATTAATCAAAAAAGCATTTCGGCTTATCTGCCGAAATGCTTTTTTTTATTCAAGGGAGTTTTTCCTTTTACTAAAAAAAACTTCCACCTCCGTAAATTGTTGTTATGGTTGTAAAAAGTTAAGCCGGTTTTTGCTGGTCTATTTGGAAAAGCTATTTGTAACAACATAGAAACGGAGGAATTTAGCCATGAACCTTAACGTTGAAAAGCTTTATACCGAACTCCGTATGACACAAATAGAATTAGAAGCCACATTAAGAGTAAAAAGATCTTCAAAAATAAACCACTATATTGAAGCAGAGCTGCTGGATGTTGAAGCATCCATGCGAAGATTGGAAAATGGCCAATATGGAACATGTGAAATATCCGGTGAATTGATTCCTGTTGAAATATTAGAGCTGGTTCCTACCATCAAATCAAAAAAAGACTTGGAATATATGCAATCCTACTACAGAAAGTCCTTGCACTAAAAATAAAAAATAAGAAGATAAAAGTCAGAAAAAACAGCTAGCAAAAGGCACAAGCTATCGTTTTTAAGTAGTTTATGCTAAAATGCTAAAGGAGACTCGAGAATTGGAGGAAACTTTAGTGTTTTATTACATAATTGCACTTATAATCATTGCCTTGGATCAATGGACAAAATGGCTTGTTGCAACAAAGATGGAGCTCGGAGACAGCATAACGGTAATCGAGAATTTCTTTTATATAACATCCCATCGTAACAGTGGAGCTGCTTGGGGTATTTTAGAAGGCCAAATGGCATTCTTCTATATTATTACAACTGTTGTTATTGTCGGCATCATTTATTTCATCCAGAAAGGTGCAAAAGGCAAGCTGTTGTATGGAGTTTCCTTAGGATTAATCCTCGGAGGAGCAATTGGTAATTTTATCGATCGCATCAGACATCAGTATGTAGTGGACTTCGTTAATACGTATATCTTCAATTATGATTTTCCTATATTTAATATTGCAGATTCATCTTTAGTAATTGGTGTTATATTGCTTATCATTGTGATGCTAATGGAGGAAAAAGCAGCAAAGAAGGAGAAAGAAAATGGAAAAAAAGGAACATATCATTCAGAGTGAACAAGTAAGTGAAAGAATAGATAAAATCATTTCTACCATCAATAATGACTGGTCACGCACACAAGTGCAGCAATGGATTAAGGATGGCCATGTGATGGTTAACGGCAAAACTGTTAAGACGAAATACAAAGGGATATTAAATGATGTTGTTACAATTGAAATTCCTGAACCGACAGAGCTTGACGTTTTACCTGAGGAAATGAATTTAGAAGTTTATTATGAGGACAGTGATGTAATTGTTGTCAATAAGCCGAAAGGGATGGTCGTTCATCCAGCTCCTGGTCACGTAACAGGTACGCTTGTTAATGGGTTAATGGCCCATTGTAAGGATTTGTCTGGAATAAACGGCGTAATGCGTCCAGGAATCGTCCACCGTATTGACAAGGATACGTCAGGTTTATTAATGGTTGCTAAAAACGACGCTGCCCATGAAAGTCTTGTAAACCAGCTTGTTGAAAAGACAGTAACAAGAAAATACAAGGCGTTAGTCCATGGCAGCATTCCACATGATTATGGAACAGTTGATGCACCGATTGGAAGGGACACGAAGGACCGTCAAAAAATGGCCGTTGTCGATAGAGGTAAGAATGCTGTTACGCATTTTCACGTTTTAGAGCGCATGGAGGATTTTTCGTTTATCGAATGTCAGCTTGAGACAGGCAGAACTCATCAAATTCGTGTTCATATGAAATATATTGGCTTCCCGCTTGCAGGTGATCCTAAGTACGGTCCGAAAAAAACGCTCGACATTGGCGGTCAGGCGCTTCATGCAGGCATACTTGGATTTAATCATCCGCGAACAGGCGAATATATTGAATTTGAAGCACCACTTCCTAGTTATTTTGAAGAGCTGATAGATAACATCAGAAATAATCGTTGACAAAATTCGAGTCTTATAATAAGATTAACTTAATTAAATAAGTCCTTTAAGTCAATCCTGTGAGGTTGAGAAGGTATCGGATTTTTTAGTAGATAGCAAAGTATATGCTATCGGTCTGTCCTCTCACCAAATAAGGTGAGAGGATTTTTATTTTAAGAAAAAAGGTGATGCAAAATGTCGCAAAAGGCATTAGTCCTTGATGACCAAGCAATTAGAAGAGCATTAACGAGAGTTGCACACGAAATTATTGAAAAGAACAAAGGGATTGAAAACTGTGTTTTGGTCGGTATCCGCACAAGAGGTATATATATTGCAAACCGCCTCGCAGAAAAAATCTCACAAATTGAAGGCAAAAGCATTACGGTAGGAGAATTGGATATTACCTTATACCGCGATGATTTAAGCAAAAAAACAGAAAACCAAGAGCCGCTCGTTAAGGGTTCAGATATCCCAACAAGCATTGAGGATCTAAAGGTTATTCTTGTCGATGATGTTCTGTACACAGGAAGAACAGTTCGTGCAGCAATGGATGCCCTTATGGATGTAGGGAGACCTGCTTCGATACAGCTTGCTGTCCTTGTAGACAGAGGACATAGGGAACTTCCGATTCGCGCTGATTATGTCGGCAAAAATATTCCGACATCCAGCTCTGAGAAAATTGTTGTAGAGCTCAATGAAGTGGATGGACAAGACGAAGTAAATATATACGAAAATTAAATATAGCCCTTTTTAATGGCAGTCCAGAGAGGCTGCGAAGGGGGAGTCGATACAGGCGTTGTTTCGCCTACTCAAAAACCCCTTTTCGCCATGCGTAAAAGGGGTTTTTTTATGAAATTGCGTATACTAAATACAACAAACTAGTAATTGCACCATAGATGGAAAGAGGGAACAAAATGAATCAAACAAAGCCAATACTCGGTCTAAAAGACAAACCAAACGCATCCCAATGGATAACGTTAAGCTTACAGCACTTATTCGCCATGTTTGGATCAACAGTGCTAGTTCCGTACTTAATTGGATTAAGTCCAGCTATCGCTTTAATCTCAAGCGGATTAGGAACACTAGCGTTCCTTCTGATCACAAAATTTAAGGTTCCTGCTTATTTAGGCTCATCCTTTGCCTTTATTGCACCGATGATTGCCGCACAAAAGCTTGGCGGACCGGCAGCAGCGATGATTGGAACATTCATCGCAGGTCTTGTGTACGGAATTGTCGCATTGATTATTAAAAAGGCCGGCTACCGCTGGATTATGAACCTGCTTCCACCAATTGTTGTCGGACCAGTCATCATGGTTATCGGGCTTGCTCTAGCTGGAACAGCAGTTGGCCAGGCAATGTATGAAAATAACGGTTCACCAGATCAACACTATAGCCTTTTGTACTTATCAGTAGCATTAGTCACATTGCTTGCAACAATCTTATTCACCATTTTCGGTAAGGGAGTATTCAGCTTCATTCCGATTCTTGCAGGAATTATCGTCGGCTACCTGTATGCATTACTAGTAGGAGTTGTTGATTTCCAAGGTGTTATCGACGCGAAATGGATTGCAATGCCGGATTTCATCCTTCCTTTCAGAGATTATGATTTAACATTAGATACGGCCATACTAGCATTGTTCGTGCCGGTTGCCATTGTAACACTTGCTGAGCATATCGGTCACCAGCTAGTATTAAGTAAGGTAGTAGGAAAAGATTATATTAAAGACCCAGGACTTCATCGCAGTATTTTAGGTGACGGAAGTGCAACACTAATCTCCTCCCTAATCGGCGGACCGCCAAAAACAACTTACGGCGAAAACATTGGAGTATTGGCAATTACGAGAGTATACAGTGTGTATGTTCTTGCAGGAGCAGCGGTGTTTGCAATCCTGTTCGGATTTATCGGTAAAATCACTGCTCTAATACAGTCGATTCCAACACCAGTTATGGGCGGAGTATCCATTCTGTTGTTCGGTATCATCGCATCTTCGGGCTTAAGAATTCTAGTCGAAGCAAAAATGGATTTCTCAAAAAACCGCAACCTTGTGATTGCATCTGTTATCTTAGTTACAGGGATTGGTGGAGCATCCATCCATATCGGTTCAGACTTTAAACTAGAGGGAATGGCACTTGCAGCAATTCTTGGTATCATCCTGAACTTTGTCCTTCCAGGCAGAGATAAGGCAACAGACGACTTATTTGAAGAAGAAGCAGTTGACGAAACTAAATAAAGTACACCTTTTAAACGAGTACAGAGAGACTTATAAGGGTGTTGAAGGTTAAGGCGAAAAGTATCCGCTTGTTTTAGCAGGCTCAAAACAGGATATAAATTCGCGAACATTCAACTTTTAGCACCCATTTTTGATAAATGGGTGCTATTTTTTTGCCCGGAATCCATAAAGGAGGCAATAAATAATGGAAAACTTATTAACAACCTCGGAGCTTACCGTGCCAGAAATACAGGAGATACTGACATCTGCACAAGCATTTGCAGAGGGAAAGGAATGGAAGCCAGAAAGGCAGCTGTTTTTAGCAAATTTGTTCTTTGAACCAAGCACAAGAACGAAATGCAGCTTTGAAGTAGCTGAAAGGAAGCTGGGACTTGAAGTCATTCCATTTGAAACGACTACCTCAAGTGTTGTTAAAGGAGAAACATTATATGATACCGTCCGAACATTGGAAAGCATTGGCGTAAATGGTGTTGTGATTCGCCATAAGGAAGATAATTACTTCCAAGAACTGATTGGCAAAATCAACATCCCTGTCATTAATGCAGGAGACGGATGCGGAAATCACCCGACACAATCATTGCTTGACCTTTTGACAATTAAACAGGAATTTCAATCCTTCCAAGGCTTAAAAATAAGCATTATAGGAGATATCCGGCACAGCCGTGTTGCCAGATCAAATGCAGATGCTCTCACAAGGCTTGGTGCGAATGTAGTCTTTTCAGGTCCTAAGGAGTGGTTTGACGACAGCATGCTGCAGGAAGCAAATTACGAGGATATTGATACAGCGATTGAAACATCTGATGTTGTCATGCTTCTGCGAATCCAGCATGAAAGGCATGATGGCAGCACTTCATGGACTAGTGAAGAATACCACCAAATGTATGGATTGACGAAAGAAAGAGAACGACGCATGAAACCAGGCAGCATCATAATGCACCCTGCTCCTGTCAACAGGGACGTAGAAATTGCCGACGAATTAGTAGAATGCGAACGGTCAAGAATTTTTAAACAGATGGAAAACGGAGTATATATCCGCATGGCAGTGTTAAAAAGATCTTTACAATCAGTTAAGGGAGGAAATGTACATGTCAATGATTATCAAAAATGGCCAGTTGCTTAATGAAAAAGGGGAATTTATTACACAAGATATTCTAATTCGAGACGGAGTTATTGTTGAAATAGCACCACAATTGGAGACAGCAGCAGACGAAATCATTGACGCAAACGGAAAGTTGGTTGCACCAGGCTTCATTGATGTTCATGTACATTTACGTGAGCCGGGCGGAGAGAAGAAGGAAACAATCGCAACAGGAACGATGGCAGCTGCTAGAGGCGGATTTACAACAATTGCCAATATGCCAAACACTCGTCCGGTTCCAGATACAGTCGAGAATTTCCAAAGCTTGATGAACCGCATTAAAGAGACAGCGAATGTACATGTTCGCCCATATGCAGCAATTACAATCAGACAATTAGGTGCAGACATAACAGATTTTAAAGCATTAAAGGAACTTGGCGCATTTGCATTCACAGATGATGGTGTTGGTATCCAAGAAGCAGGCAAAATGCTTGAAGCAATGAAGCTTGCAGCAAGCCTTGATATGGCGATTGTAGCTCACTGCGAGGATAACACACTTATCAATAAAGGATGTGTCCATGAGGGAGAGTTTTCTAAGGCTAATAACCTTAATGGAATTCCATCTGTCTGTGAATCTGTACATATAGCAAGGGATGTTTTACTTGCAGAGGCAGCAGGCTGTCATTACCATGTTTGCCATATCAGCACAAAAGAATCAGTCCGCGTGGTGAGAGATGCGAAAAGAGCAGGAATCAATGTGACGGCAGAGGTTTCACCACACCATTTACTACTATGTGACGAGGACATCCCTGGAATCGATACAAATTATAAAATGAATCCGCCGCTAAGAGGCAAAGAAGACAGAGCAGCATTAATAGAAGGCTTACTTGACGGGACAATCGATTTCATCGCAACAGACCATGCCCCGCATACTGCAGAAGAAAAGGCACAGCCGATTGAACTTGCACCATTTGGGATTGTCGGATCAGAAACAGCCTTCCCGCTTTTATATACAAACTTAGTAAAAAAAGGAATCATTAGCTTACAGCAGCTTATAAGCTTCCTTACAAATAAACCAGCAGAAACATTTAAGCTGGATACAGGCACACTTGCAGTCGGTCATGTAGCAGACATCGTTATTGTAGATTTAGAAGATAGTGAGACTATCAATCCAGAAAACTTCTTATCTAAAGGAAGAAACACCCCATTTGCAGGATATGTTTGTCAAGGTTGGCCTGAAACAACAATCGTAGCTGGAAAAATCGCTTGGAGAAAGGAAAGTGTACACGCATGAAAAAACAACTGATTCTCGAAGATGGTACAGTATTTATTGGGCAAGGATTTGGAGCAGAATCCAATTCGATTGGAGAGGTAGTCTTTAATACAGGGATGACAGGCTATCAAGAAATTTTGTCAGACCCATCATACTGCGGTCAAATTGTAACATTGACATACCCACTAGTCGGCAACTACGGAATTAACCGCGATGACTTTGAATCCATTGCACCAGCAATCAACGGTTTCATTGTGAAAGAAGTGTGTGATTTCCCTTCAAACTGGAGAAATGAACTGTCACTGGATGAGTTTTTTAAACAAAAAAACATTCCAGGACTTGCAGGAATTGATACAAGAAAATTAACAAGAATTATCCGCAAGTACGGAACATTAAAAGGAGCTATTTGCAGCATCGAGGAAAATGTAGAGGAAGTTATCAAGCAGCTGCAAACATCAAGCTTGCCAACAGACCAAGTGCAGCAAGTGTCTACTAAAAAAGCTTATCCGAGCCCAGGCCGAGGCAAACGTGTCGTGCTTGTTGATTATGGCATGAAGCACGGAATTCTGAGAGAGTTAAATCAGCGTGACTGTGATGTCATTGTTGTTCCATATAATGCAACTGCAGAGGAAATATTATCTTTAAGTCCAGACGGGGTAATGCTGTCAAACGGCCCTGGAGATCCAAAGGATGTGCCAGAGGCAATTGAAGCGATTAAAGGGATTATCGGCAAGGTGCCACTGTTTGGAATATGCTTAGGTCACCAGCTGTTTGCCCTTGCAAGTGGTGCTAACACAGAGAAAATGAAGTTTGGTCATAGAGGATCAAACCATCCTGTTAAAGATTTGCTGACAGGCAAGGTTTCTTTAACATCACAAAACCACGGCTACACAGTGGAAGAAAAATCTATTGAACAGACAGACTTAGAAGTTACACATCTAGCATTAAATGACGGAACAATTGAAGGCTTGCAGCATAAACAGTATCCTGCCTTCACAGTACAATATCATCCAGAAGCATCACCAGGTCCTGAAGATGCTAACTATTTATTCGATCGATTCATGTCCATGATTTTAACACATAAAGAGGATGGTGCCGCATATGTCAAAGCGTAAAGATATTAACAGCATACTAGTAATAGGATCAGGTCCAATTATCATTGGCCAGGCAGCAGAATTTGACTATGCAGGAACACAAGCATGTATGGCACTTAAAGAAGAAGGATATCGTGTCATCCTAGTTAACTCCAATCCAGCAACGATTATGACAGATACAGAAATGGCTGACAGTGTCTATATTGAACCACTGACATTGGAATTCGTTAGCAGAATCATTCGCAAAGAAAGACCAGATGCAATCCTGCCGACACTTGGTGGTCAAACAGGCTTGAACCTTGCTGTCGAGTTATCAGAGGCAGGCGTCCTTGAAGAATGTGGTGTGGAAGTGCTTGGAACAAAGCTTTCCGCTATCCAACAAGCAGAAGACAGAGACTTGTTCCGCACCTTGATGAATGAGCTTGGAGAACCAGTACCAGACAGCGAAATTATCCATAACATGGACGAAGCAAAAGCGTTTGTGGAACAAATCGGTTATCCAGTTATTGTCCGGCCTGCTTTTACATTAGGCGGAACAGGCGGTGGAATCTGCAACAATGATGACGAGCTGAACGAAATCGTCACAAGCGGCTTGAAAAACAGCCCTGTAACACAATGTCTGCTTGAAAAAAGCATTGCCGGGTTTAAAGAAATTGAATATGAAGTAATGCGTGACAGCAATGATAATGCAATTGTTGTTTGTAATATGGAAAACATCGACCCTGTCGGCATTCATACTGGTGACAGCATCGTTGTAGCGCCAAGCCAAACGCTGAGCGACAGAGAATACCAAATGCTGCGCAATACATCATTGAAGATCATCCGTGCCCTTAAAATCGAAGGTGGCTGCAATGTTCAGCTTGCACTTGATCCAGACAGCTTCCAATACTATATCATTGAAGTAAACCCAAGGGTGAGCCGTTCCTCTGCACTTGCGAGCAAAGCAACAGGCTATCCAATTGCAAAGCTTGCAGCGAAAATTGCTGTTGGGTTAACACTGGATGAAATGATGAACCCAGTAACAGGCAAAACATATGCAAGCTTTGAGCCTGCACTCGATTATGTTGTCAGCAAAATCCCGCGCTTCCCGTTTGATAAGTTCGAATCTGCCAAAAGAAATCTAGGCACGCAAATGAAAGCGACTGGAGAGGTTATGGCAATTGGAAGAACATTCGAAGAGTCTCTTCTTAAAGCAATCCGGTCATTAGAAGCAAAGGTTTACCACTTTGCATTAAACGATGGCGAAAATGTCAGTGCTGAATTATTAGAAAAAAGAATTCGTGTCGCAGGAGACGAAAGATTATTTTATGTAGCAGAAGCAATGCACAGAGGGGTTTCCATTGAGACAATCCATGATTGGAGCAAAATTGACCTGTTCTTCCTGCACAAGCTTGAAGGCATCATCAAGTTGGAAAAAGAGCTTACAAAACGTCCGTTTGATTTAGAGTATGCAAAAACAGCTAAGGAGAAAGGCTTTGCCGACATCCAGCTCGCTAAATTATGGAACACAACAGAGCTCGAAATATATAACTGGAGAAAAGACAACAAGCTTGTCCCAGTCTACAAAATGGTTGACACTTGTGCCGCTGAATTTGAATCGGAAACACCATATTACTATGGAACGTATGAGGATGAAAACGAATCTGTTGTGACAGATAAGAAAAGCATCGTAGTTCTTGGTTCCGGTCCAATTCGCATCGGCCAAGGAATCGAGTTCGACTATGCGACAGTGCACTCTGTCTGGGCCATCAAGGAAGCAGGCTTTGAAGCGATTATTATTAACAGCAACCCAGAAACGGTTTCAACAGACTTCAGTGTATCCGATAAATTATACTTTGAGCCGCTAACAATAGAAGATGTGATGCATATTATTGATTTAGAGAAACCAGAAGGGGTAGTCGTGCAATTCGGCGGACAAACGGCAATCAACTTAGCAGCAGAGCTTGCAAATAGAGGGGTTAAAATTCTCGGTACGTCTTTAGAAGACTTAGACAGAGCTGAAGACAGAGATAAATTTGAGGCAAGCTTGCATACACTTGGCATTCCTCAGCCTGAAGGGAAAACAGCATTGACAGTAGAAGAAGCGGTAAAGGTTGCAGCTTCGATCGGCTATCCAGTTCTTGTTCGCCCATCGTATGTTCTTGGCGGAAGAGCAATGCAAATCGTATATAAGGAAGAAGAACTGATTCCATATATGGAAAAAGCAGTTATCGCAAGTCCCGGTCAGCCAATCCTGATTGACAGATATTTAACAGGTAAGGAAATTGAAGTCGATGCAATCTGTGACGGTGTTGACGTAGTGATTCCAGGCATTATGGAGCATATTGAAAGAGCAGGCGTTCACTCCGGTGATTCCATTGCAGTCTATCCGCCGCAAAGCTTGTCTGCAGAAATTAAGCAAACACTAATTGACTATACGACAAGATTAGCAAAAGGCTTAAATATTGTTGGACTTCTGAACATCCAGTATGTTGTGTCAAAAGGTGAAGTGTTTGTGCTTGAAGTGAATCCGCGCTCAAGCAGAACGGTTCCTTTCTTAAGTAAAATTACGAATGTCCCAATGGCGAAAATCGCTACAAAGGTGATTTTGGGGAATAGCTTGAAAGAACAAGGCTACACATCAGGACTTGTAGAAGAACAGCAAGGTGTGTTCGTGAAGGTTCCTGTATTCTCCTTTGCAAAGCTGCGCCGTGTTGATATAACACTCGGTCCTGAAATGAAGTCAACAGGAGAAGTTATGGGTAAGGACGTTACGTTGGAAAAAGCTTTGTATAAAGGATTGATTGCTTCAGGAATGAAGATCCAGACATTTGGAACAGTTCTTCTGACAATCGGTGACAAGGACAAAGAAGAAGCATTGCTGCTAGCGAAGCGATTTGTCAATATCGGCTATAGCCTTATGGCAACGAGCGGAACAGCAGAATTTTTGCAGAACAATAATATCCCTGTGAAAGTGGTCGATAAAATCGGCGGCGAAGGCACAACCTTAATCGATGTTATCCGCAATGGCCAAGCACAATTTGTTATCAATACTTTCTCAAAAGGAAGCCAGCCTGCACGCGACGGTTTCAGAATCAGAAGAGAATCAGTCGAAAATGGAATTCCATGCTTAACTTCCCTTGATACAGCAGAAGCAATTCTTCGAGTAGTAGAGTCAATGACATTCTCTGCAGAAGCAATGACACCAGCAGGCAAACAAATGGAGGCGGTCCTTGCATGATCAAAAATGAAAAATGCACCGTGGTTTCACACAAAGAAATAGCAGAAAACATTATGGAGCTCACCCTAAAAGGTGAGCTTGTTCATGAAATGAACGGACCAGGCCAATTTGTGCATGTTAAGGTTGCAGACGGCTTTGATCCATTGTTAAGAAGACCTATAAGCATTTCGAAAATAAACCATGAAGATAACACCTTCACAATGATTTACAGAGCAGAAGGAAAAGGGACGAAAGCATTAGCACAAAAACAAGCACATGAGCTTGTTGATGTGCTTGGACCACTTGGAAACGGCTTCCCTGTTGATGAAGCTACTGAAGGGGAAACGGCATTGCTAGTCGGCGGCGGCATCGGTGTGCCACCATTATATGAGCTTGCCCATCAATTGACTGCAAACGGAGTTAAGGTTATTATCGTGCTTGGCTTCCAAACGGCATCAGCAGCATTTTATGAAGAGAAATTCGCTCGATTTGGTGCAACCTTTGTCGCAACAGTGGATGGGACTTTGGGGGAAAAAGGGTTTGTCACAGATGTCATTCAACAAGAAAATCTCAAGTATGATATTCTTTACACATGTGGCCCAACCCCAATGTTACGAAATCTCGAACAGAATTTTGCAGGAGACAGAGCCTATATTTCCTTAGAGGAGCGGATGGGCTGCGGCATCGGTGCATGCTTTGCGTGTGTATGCCACATGCAGGATGATCCAACAGGCATTTCCTACAAAAAGATTTGTACAGATGGCCCAGTATTCAGAGCAGGGGAGGTAGTCATATGAACAGATTAAATATCGAGCTGCCAGGCTTAAATTTAAAAAATCCAATTATGCCTGCTTCAGGCTGCTTCGGGTTTGGGCGTGAATACAGCAATCTTTATGATTTAAGTAAATTAGGCGCCATTATGATTAAAGCAACAACAGTCGAGCCGAGATTTGGAAATCCAACACCTCGGGTTGCGGAAACCAATTCAGGCATGTTAAATGCGATTGGCTTGCAAAATCCAGGCTTAGAAAAGGTAATGGGTGAAGAATTACCATGGTTAAGTTCTTTTGACGTGCCGATTATTGCTAATGTGGCAGGCTCTCTAGAGGAAGATTATATTGCGGTTGCCAAAGAAATTTCCAAGGCGCCAAATGTAGCAGCTTTAGAGCTTAATATATCTTGTCCAAATGTAAAAACAGGCGGTATTGCCTTCGGAACGATTCCAGAGGTAGCCAAAAACTTAACAAAAAAGGTGAAGGAGGTTTCGCAAAAGCCAGTTTATGTGAAGCTTTCACCAAATGTCACGAATATCGTTGAGATGGCAAAAGCAGTAGAAATGGGCGGTGCAGACGGTCTGACTATGATTAATACACTACTTGGCATGCGCCTTGATTTAAGAACAGGCAATCCTGTGCTTGCAAATAAGTCTGGAGGCTTATCAGGACCAGCGATTAAGCCTGTTGCAATCCGCATGATTTATGAGGTGAGCCAGCATGTTAATCTGCCAATAATCGGCATGGGCGGTGTTTCATGTGCAGAGGATGTGTTAGAATTTTTCTATGCAGGTGCAAGTGCTGTAGCAGTCGGCACGGCAAACTTTGTAGATCCATTCATCTGTCCAACCATCATCGATGAACTGCCAGCACTAATGGACAAATACGGAATTAATCACATCTCAGAATGTACTGGAAGGAGCTGGGGAAAGAATGCACAACTCGCTTATAATCGCACTTGATTTTCCAAATAAAACAGAGGTTTTCAACTTCTTAGACCGCTTTAATGGCGAAAAGCTGTTTGTTAAAGTAGGCATGGAGCTTTTCTATCAAGAAGGCCCAAATATTGTTCGCGAACTAAAGGAACAAGGTCATCAAGTATTCCTTGACTTGAAGCTGCACGATATTCCAAACACAGTAAAAAGCGCGATGCGCAATATTGCAGGCCTTGGAGCAGATCTTGTCAATGTGCATGCTGCAGGAGGAATCCGCATGATGGAGAGCGCTCTTGAAGGTCTTGATGCAGGAACGCCAGCAGGGCAGAAACGCCCATTTGCAATAGCTGTTACACAGCTGACAAGCACATCACAGCAAGAAATGCAGGAATGGCAGCAAATTAAGCTTCCATTACTTGAGTCTGTTGCGCATTATGCAGCAATTACAAAGCAGGCAGGCATGGATGGGGTCGTTTGTTCTCCATTAGAGGCAGGGATGATCCGAGATCGTCTTGGCGCGGATTTTTTGACAGTAACACCAGGTATCAGGCTGTCATCAGATGATGTACAAGACCAAGTCCGTGTAGCAACACCAGGCTCAGCAAGAGAATCAGGGGTATCGGCCATTGTCGTCGGCAGATCGATAACACGTGCGCAAAACCCGTATGACAGCTATCAATTGTTTAAAACAGAATGGGAAGGTGTAACACTATGAAGCAAAGCATTGCAGAACAATTATTAGAAATTAAAGCGGTATTTCTACAGCCAAACGATCCATTTACGTGGTCTTCAGGTTTAAAGTCACCAATTTATTGTGATAACCGTTTAACATTGTCTTATCCAAAGGTGCGCAAAGACATCGCGCAAGGCTTGGCAGATTTAATTAAAGAGCATTTCCCAGAAACAGAAATAGTGGCAGGCACAGCAACTGCAGGTATCCCTCATGCGGCATGGGTAAGTGATGTGCTTAATTTACCAATGGCATATGTTCGTTCGAAAGCAAAAGAGCATGGTAAAGGAAACCAAATTGAAGGCAAAGCAGAAAAAGGCCAAAAGGTTGTCGTTGTCGAGGATTTAATTTCAACTGGCGGCAGTGTCATCACAGCAGTTAACAGTCTTCGTGAAGCTGGGTGTGACGTGCTTGGAGTTGTATCGATCTTTACATACGAGCTGCCAAAAGGCAAAGAATTGCTTGCAGATGCTAAAATCGAAAGCCATTCTTTGACAGACTATACAGCACTTCTTGAGGTAGCAGAGCAAAACGGCTATATTAAGGAAAGTGATATTGCGAGTCTGCAGGCATGGAAGGAAAACCCTGGAGAGTGGGGCAAGTAAACAAAAAAAAGCATAATCCCATTCGTCGGGATTATGCTTTTACTTTTTTAAAGAAATGACTGTTTCTTCATCTGGTGTAACATATACAGTTTGCTGGTTATCGTAAATAACAAAGCCTGGCTTTGCCCCGCTCGGTTTTTTTACATGGCGGACGAGTGTAAAGTCTACTGGCACAGAACTAGACTGTCTAGCCTTACTGAAATAGGCCGCAAGCTTTGCTGCTTGAAGAATGGTTTCCTCTGCTGGATTTTTGCTGCGAATAACAACGTGACTACCGGGAATATCCTTCGTATGCAGCCAAATTTCATCTCTTGCCGCTACTTTATTAGTCAAATAATCATTTTGCTTGTTGTTTTTGCCAACTAATATTTCTGTGTCATCATAAGTATACTGGTCAAGAACAGGCTTCGCATTTTGTGATTTTTTGAGCTGTTTTTTCTGTCTTTCTCTTAAGTAGCCTTCCTCTATAAGCTCCTCGCGAATTTCTTGAATATCCTTAGGAGAAGCTGTCAAGATTTGGTGATACAATGCTTCAAAATACTCAAGCTCTGTTTCTGCAAGGTTAATTTGCTCCTTAATAATATCAACTGAGTTTTTTGCCTTTTGATAACGTGTGAAATATTTTTGGGCATTTTCAGACGGTGACAGTCTTGGATTTAACTCAATTTCCATACTGCTTCCTTCAGGGTCATAATAGTTAATGACCTCAAGCTTTTCCATCCCCTTTTTTGCCGCATATAAATTAGCAGTCAGCAGTTCGCCAAGGAGCTGATATTGATCTGCTGTTTCAGCTTCTGATAAGGTTCTTTCAAGCTTGCTTATTTTTTTGCTGTTTTTATCCCGTTCATTTTGAATGAAGCGTTCTAAATCATTGCTTTGCTGTTTAACCCGATCTCTTTCTGCCTTTCCGAAATAAAAGCGGTCGAGCATCTCGCTTAATGTAGGAAAGTTTTTTACCTCACCGCCGACATGCTCGATCGGAACGAAATAAAAGTATTCCTTATTCTCTGTGATCATGATGGCAGGAGCGTATTGTTCGTTTTTCACAGTCTTCATTGCTGCAGCAAAAGCAGCAGGCAATGTCGATCTGTTCGCCAACCCTGATTTATAGATTATTTCTTTAGAAAATAGTGGTGACAATCCAGAAAAATGCTGAACTAGCTGTTTATCCAGCTTCCCGCCATTAAAATCAATCGTTTTTAAAACATCCTCTTCTGTTGCCTCAAGCGGATTCATTTTTTCTTGTGCAGGCGGTGCGATATATTCGTACCCCGGCAATATCGCCCGATGGCTGTTAACGGCATAGGAAACATGCTTAATGCTATCCAAAATCGTGTTTTTCTCTTGATCCACTAAGATGACATTACTATGTCTTCCCATTACTTCAATGATCAGTTTTTTATAAGAAATATCACCGATTTCATTACGTCCTTTTACTTCAAGGACAATCATCCGTTCATTTTCAATCTGGTATATATTTTCAATAAAGTAACCTTCTAAATGCTTGCGAAGCAGCATACAGAACATTGGCGGTTCCTTTGGATTTTCGTAAGTTTCTTGAGTAAGCTGGATTCTTGCATAACTTGGATGGACAGAAAGGAGCAGCTTCTGATTTTTGCCGTTCGCCCGAACAATCAAGACAATTTCATTAGAAAAAGGCTGCTGTACCTTATTTATCCTCCCACCTTTAAGATTTGCAGAGATTTCCGAAGCCATTGCTCTAGTAAATAAACCATCAAATGACATAATAAACATTCCTTTTCTTTACGAATAAAAACATAAGTTCTTCTATTAATGTACATTAATTTTCTACTAATATAAAGCGTCAACTATATATTGCAAGAATTAAGGAGTAAATGTGCTTAACAAACCCTTGGATGCTTTTCTAATATTAATAGCATTATTTCACATTCAAGTGAATATGATTTCTGTATAGTGGTGTGGGACAACTATGCTGTAGATGTTCTGCGACTATAATTCTTCGCCTTTTTAAGTGGCGAGCCTGATTTTTTAAAAAAGGGGGAAGTGAGGGCCGGATGAACTATCATGAAATGAATGAGAGGCAAGTGGAAGAAGCATTGAATACTGATTTTTCGGCTGGATTGTCTGATGAAGATGTCGGCAAGCGCGTAAAGCAATTCGGATCAAACGAATTGGAGGAAGGAGAAAAGCAAAGTGCTTTGCTCTTGTTCTTTAACCAATTCAAGGATTTTATGGTTTTGGTGCTTTTGGCGGCAACATTGATTTCAGGGTTATTAGGCGAATATATCGATGCGATTGCAATAATTGCAATCATCATTCTCAATAGTTTTCTTGGGTTTTACCAGGAGAGAAGAGCGGAAAAATCACTGTCCGCATTGAAGGAGCTATCACAGCCGCAGGTTCAAGTCCTTCGTAACGGCACATGGGAGAAAGTCTTGTCAAAAGAGCTTGTACCAGGTGATGTTATTAAGTTTTCAAGCGGTGACAGAATCGGTGCGGATGTCCGGATTATTGAATCACGTAGCTTAGAGGTAGAAGAGTCAGCGTTAACAGGTGAATCTGTTCCTGTTCAAAAAATGACAGAGTCCATTATTAACCCAAATTTGACTTTGGGCGATATGGAGAACATGGGCTTTATGGGTACGATGGTTTCCAGAGGTAGCGGGATGGGTGTTGTCATTGCTACAGGAATGAAGACCGCTATGGGCCAAATTGCCGACCTTCTGCAAAATGCAGAATCACAAATAACCCCGCTGCAGCGCAGGCTTGAGCAGCTCGGGAAAATCCTGATTGTGACAGCATTGGCCTTGACTGTTCTCGTTGTAGGAATCGGTGTGCTTCAAGGTAATGATCTGTACACAATGGTGCTTGCTGGGGTGTCATTGGCTGTTGCAGCCATTCCAGAAGGACTACCAGCAATTGTAACAATTGCATTGAGCCTTGGCGTACAGAAAATGATCCGCAAAAATGCCGTTGTCCGTAAGCTTCCGGCAGTAGAGACACTTGGCTGTGCCTCTGTAATCTGCTCTGATAAGACAGGGACATTAACACAAAACAAGATGACTGTAACAAAGGTGTGGAGCAGTGGCCGAACATGGTCTGTAGACGGTACAGGCTATGAGCCGCAAGGGAAATATTATGAAAACGATCAAGCTATTGATCCTAAAAATGAAAAAGTATTACAGCAGCTCCTAACATTTGGCATGCTGTGCAATCATGCAGAAATCGAACAGAAATCAGGTGAATATGTTTTAAATGGTGATCCAACAGAAGGTGCGATGATTGTAGCCGGGATGAAGGCCGGGTTTACAAGAAGCAAATTGTTGAGCCAGTTTGAAATAGTAAATGAATTTCCGTTTGATTCTACAAGAAAAATGATGAGTGTCATCGTTAAAGATACTACAGGCAGACAGTTTGTTGTCACAAAAGGTGCGCCAGATGTCTTGATTGGACAAAGTAAAACAATCTTAATGGGGAATAGAGCAGAGAATATCGGCAGCAGAGAAAAAAATACGGTACAAGCTGCAATTGATGGACTTGCATCCCAAGCATTAAGAACGATTGCGATTGCCTATAAAGAAATTTCAGCCAATACAATCATCTTGCAGGAAAAGGAAGCAGAAAGCGAGCTTGTGTTCATCGGACTGCAAGGTATCATTGATCCTCCGCGTCCAGAAGTGAAACAAGCTGTTAGAGAGTGTAAGGAAGCTGGAATTAAGACGGTTATGATTACAGGTGACCATGTTATCACTGCCAAAGCAATCGCCAAGCAGCTTGGCATTGCTAACAACCAGTCAAAAGTCCTTGAAGGTAAAGAGCTTGCTAATATGAGTGTGCAAGAATTAGAGGATGTCGTTGATCATGTTTCTGTTTTTGCAAGGGTTTCACCAGAGCATAAGCTTAAAATTGTTCAGGCATTCCAAAACAGAGGCCATATTGTCGCAATGACAGGTGATGGTGTCAATGATGCACCAGCTATTAAAACAGCAGATATAGGAATTGCTATGGGGATAACAGGAACAGATGTTGCCAAAGAAGCTTCATCTCTTGTATTAATGGATGACAACTTCGCTTCCATTAAAGCAGCAATTATAGAAGGAAGAAATATTTATGAAAACATCCGTAAATTCATCAGGTATTTGCTCGCATCAAATGTAGGGGAAATTCTGGTTATGCTATTTGCGATGATTTTGGCGCTGCCATTGCCATTAGTTCCGATCCAAATACTTTGGGTCAACTTAGTGACAGATGGACTGCCAGCGATGGCTTTAGGTCTTGATAGACCGGAAGATAATGTGATGAAGCGTGATCCGCGCAGTCCGAATGAAGGTGTTTTTGCAAGAGGTCTGGGCTGGAAGGTCATTTCAAGAGGAATATTGATCGGGCTGTCAACAATTGCTGCCTTTATACTGGCATATAATGATAATCCAGATAATCTTGCTTATGCACAAACCGTAGCCTTTGCAACACTTGTACTAGCGCAGCTCATCCATGTATTTGACTGCCGCAGTGAAAAATCAATTTTGTCCCGCAATCCATTTGGAAACATGTACTTGGTTTGGGCTGTCCTGTCCTCCCTATTGTTAGTGCTTGTTGTTATTTATGTACCAGCACTGCAAGGCATTTTCCATACTGTTGCCATTCAGCCGAAGGATTGGCTGATGATATTAGGATTAGCCTCTGTTCCAACTTTTTTACTAGCAGGATCATTTTTGTTAAGTAAATCAAAATAAAATATGTTATAATCCAAAAGGTACTAGAGATAACTCTATGCCTTTTGTTTTTTTATGCGGATATCTCTAAAAATAGCAACGGATTACATGGCAGCTGTACTAACTTTAAAACTTATTGCCAATTAAATTGGATGTGTTAATATATGGTGAAAAGCATGACAGGCTATGGAGCAGGTTCACGAAAGGGTAATGGTATTTCCATTATTGCTGAAATGAAGACAGTCAATCATCGGTTTTGCGAACAGATTGTTCGAATGCCTAAGCAATATTTGACACTGGAAGATGCAGTGAAAAAGTTAATCTCGCAATATATACATAGAGGCAGGGCTGAGGTGTTCATTACGATTGTTGGCGATAAAGCCAAAAATCAAAAGATGGTGGTTGACTGGCAATTGCTTGATGAGTATTATCGGGTGCTTGAGGAAATGAGAGCAAGGTTCACAATTAAGGAACCGGTATCGGTAAGTGAGCTATTGGAAAACAAAGATTGCTTTCAACTAGTGGATGATCCTGTAAATGTGGAAGAGATTGAGTCGATGCTTCTAGAAGCCGTTAAGGAAGCAGCAATCCAGCTTGCAGCGATGAGAGAAGCAGAAGGCAGGGAATTAAAGACAAATATCCTTGCACTCCTGCAGAGCGTCCATCAAGTTACAGACAAGGTAAATCATCTTGCTCCAAAGGTGGCTGAGTCATATCGAGATAAATTAAAGGCGAAGCTTGAAAGCTATACTTCAGGACTCGTTGATGAAAGCAGATTGTTGACAGAGGTGGCGATATTCGCCGAAAAAGCCGATATTAATGAAGAATTGGTGCGCTTGTATAGCCATATCCATCAATTTGCTTCTATAATAGAAGAATCTGAACCTGTTGGCAGAAGACTTGATTTTCTTTTGCAGGAGATGAACAGGGAAGTTAATACCATTGGTTCAAAAGGCAATGCAGCAGATATAGCTTCGGCCGTAGTCGACCTGAAAAGCTCCTTGGAAAAAATGAAGGAGCAAGTTCAAAACATTGAATAAGGAACGTTTAGATTAAGTCTAACTCGTCAAAAATAATACAATATGATTGGGGTAGAGTAATGTCCATCAAGCTAATTAATATTGGTTTCGGTAATATTGTTTCTGCAAACCGGATCATTTCGATTGTCAGTCCTGAATCAGCTCCAATTAAACGCATTATTCAAGATGCTAGAGATCGAGGCTCACTTATTGATGCAACTTATGGTCGGAGAACAAGGGCTGTAATTGTAATGGATAGCGATCATGTTATCCTTTCAGCTGTTCAGCCTGAAACGGTTGCACATCGATTAAATGACCGTGATGAAATTTTGGATGAAGGGTAGGAGAAAGTTTTGGTAGATAAAGGACTTTTAATTGTTTTGTCAGGGCCTTCTGGTGTAGGTAAAGGAACGGTCCGCAAGGAGATATTTTCTCAAGAGAATACTTCTTTTGAATACTCTATTTCCATGACAACAAGGCTTCCCCGTACTGGTGAAGTAGATGGAACTGATTATTTCTTCAAGTCTAGAGAAGAATTTGAAGGATTAATCGAGCAGGGGAAACTGCTGGAGTACGCAGAATTCGTTGGCAACTATTATGGTACGCCAGTCGATTATGTGAGAGAGACTACAAATAATGGAAAAGATGTTTTCTTAGAAATTGAAGTGGAAGGCGCTAGGCAAGTAAGGGAAAAATTCCCTGATGGCCTGTTTATTTTCTTAAGCCCGCCAAGCTTGTCTGAGTTGAAGAACCGCATTGTGACAAGAGGCACAGAAACGGAAGAAATCATTAATAACCGTATGAATGTGGCAAGAGAAGAAATAGAAATGATGCATTTATATGACTATGTTGTCGAAAACGATACGGTTGAAAATGCATGCGAAAAAATCAAAGCTATCATTGTTGCAGAGCATTGCAGAAGAGAAAGAGTAGAGCCAAAATACAAAAAAATGCTGGAGGCTAATTAAACATGTTAAATCCATCTATTGATTCATTGTTGACAAAAATTGATTCTAAATATTCTTTAGTGTCTGTTGCGGCAAAAAGAGCAAGAAAGCTTCAGTTAAACGAAAAGCTTCAATTGGATAAGTATATTTCCCATAAAAACGTAGGAAAAGCATTAGAGGAAATCAATCAAGATCAGCTGACATACCGTGTAATCGATTCAGCGGATAATGAATAATATTTACTTGAAGGCTTAATTGGTTCACATACAAGAGTGAATATTTACAAGAGAAAAGACTGGATCTCAACAGATCGGTCTTTTTTCATGGGATGAATAAGCATTATTAATCTTAAGTTTCTCAAGGTGAAAATTCTTTTGTTTTCTTGCATAATAAGAGTACTAAAGAGAGAAAGAAGTGGATGCAAATTGTTAGAAGGGAAAAAGATTCTATTATGTGTGACAGGTGGAATTGCTGTTTATAAGATGTGTGCATTAACTAGCAAGCTGACCCAAAAAGGCGCTGATGTTAAGGTTATTATGTCTGAATCAGCTATGCAATTTGTCTCCCCGCTCACATTTAAGGCGCTGTCGAAGAACGAGGTATATACAGATACTTTTGATGAAAAGGATCCAAAAGTAATTGCACATATTGATCTTGCTGACTGGGCTGATTTAATTTTGGTGGGACCTGCGACTGCTAATATTATTGGGAAATTGGCGAACGGCATCGCAGATAATATGATTTCAACTACCTTGCTTGCGGCAACCGCTGATGTTTGGATTGCCCCGGCCATGAATGTGCATATGTATGACCATCCAGCTGTTCAAAAAAACATATCCGTATTATATGACTACGGGTACCGCTTCATTAATCCGGGAGAAGGCTATTTAGCATGTGGCTATGTTGGAAAAGGCAGACTAGAGGAGCCTGAAATAATCATCGAGCATATGGAAGCCCATTTCAGAGGAGAAAAGAAGCTGCTTGAAGGGAAAACAGTATTAGTGACAGCAGGACCGACAAGAGAGAAAATAGATCCTGTACGCTTTGTATCCAATCATTCTACAGGGAAAATGGGCTATAGTGTTGCAAAGCAAGCAGCCAAAATGGGAGCAAGAGTTATTCTTGTTACAGGTCCAACACATTTGACACCACCGAAAGAAGCGGAAGTATTCCGTGTGGAAAGTGCTGAGCAAATGTATGAAAAGGTAATGCAATTCAGCAGTGCTGCCGATATTATTGTGAAAACAGCAGCTGTGAGCGACTATAAGCCAGTTTTGACACATGAGCATAAAGTGAAAAAGACGGATGGAGCAGAAACAATTGCATTTACTAGAACAAAAGATATTTTGATGGAATTAGGCAAGCACAAGACAAAGCAAATTCTGGTTGGTTTTGCTGCTGAAACTAAAGATATTGATAAGTATGCGCAAGACAAGCTAAAACGAAAAAATGCCGATATGATTGTCGCTAACAATATCAGTGCTGACGGAGCAGGGTTTGGCACAGATACAAATATTGTGACAATCTTTAAACGCGATGGCAAAAAAGTAGAGCTGCCGCTTATGACGAAGGATGAAGTAGCAGAAAAAATCCTTGAGCAAGCTTATTTATTGAAGGAAAATGAGGTATGAGTGTTGCAAAGGTAATTGTGGACGTACCTGCAAAGCAAACGGACAGGCCATTCGACTACTTAATACCAGAGCATTTAGAAGAAGTCATTCAACCGGGAATGCGCGTTATTGTCCCGTTCGGACCGCGGAAGGTGCAAGGCTTTGTAGAATCTGTCGGGGCAACGTCATCTTTTAAATCTTTAAAAAAAGTCAGTGAACCGATGGATGTTGTACCTGTATTAAATGAAGAGCTGCTACTACTTGGAGATTGGCTTTCTAAAACGACATTATGCTATAAAATCTCTGCCTATCAAGCAATGCTGCCGCCTGCATTAAAGGCCAAATATGAACGAAAGCTTAAGCTTGTTAGCGAGAATGCTAACTTCATGCTGCCAGATGGGCTAAAGCAGCTTTTTGCTAGTGAGCGATCGGTACAATGGGATGAGGCGGTTAAGCTTGCTTCTATTCATACCATTCAAAAGCTGGTGAAAGATGGCGTTGTAGAAGTCCATTATGAAGTTCAATCAAAAGGGAAAAAGAAAAAAACAAAGCATATAATTCCGCTAATGAGTGCAAAGGAAATGCTGAGCTATGCTGAGTCACTGACCAAACAAGCAAGTAAGCAAAAACAGGTGATTGAGTATTTTGTCCATAACAGGGAACCGATTGAACAAAGGCAATTGCTTGAAAGCTTGAATATTTCAAGCTCTGCCATTAAAGGCCTTGTGGAAAGGCAGGTTCTTGCTGAAAAAAATCTTGAGATATACCGTGACCCATATGAACAGAGACAGTTTGCCAAAACAGAACCGCTGCCGTTGACAGGTGAACAATCTACAGCGATTGCTCCCATTCATGCAGCCATTAGAAATGAGAAGCATGAAGTTTTTCTACTATACGGCGTAACAGGTAGTGGTAAAACAGAGGTGTACCTGCAGTCCATCCAAAACGTGCTCGAAAAAGGCGAAGAAGCAATTGTTTTAGTTCCGGAAATTGCGTTAACTCCCCAAATGGTAAACAGGTTTAAAGGTCGCTTTGGAGATCAGGTAGCTGTCCTGCACAGTGGTTTATCTGTCGGAGAAAAA
The DNA here is from genome assembly GCF_007273535.1 of Niallia circulans. Lineage (NCBI taxonomy): Bacteria > Bacillati > Bacillota > Bacilli > Caryophanales > Bacillaceae > Niallia > Niallia circulans. The sequence continues at coordinate 3,565,027 of NZ_RIBP01000004.1, read as the reverse complement.
TATGACGAATGGAGAAAAATTCAGCGCAAAGAAGTGAAGGTAGTAGTTGGTGCCAGATCGGCTATATTTGCTCCATTTGAAAATCTTGGAATCATCATCATTGATGAGGAGCACGAGATGACATATAAACAAGAGGAAAATCCAAGATATCATGCAAGAGATGCAGCCATTGAAAGAGGAAAAATTCATAACTGTCCGGTTGTCCTTGGAAGTGCAACACCTGCCCTTGAAAGCTTTGCAAGGGCGCATAAGGGAGTTTATACGTTATTGTCCCTTCCAAGCAGAATGAATAACAGACCATTGCCGGAAGTGGAAATCGTCGATATGCGAGATGAGCTTAAAGAAGGAAATCGCTCCATGTTCTCAAGAGTCCTCCTTGAAAAACTGAAGGATCGGATCGAGAAACAAGAGCAAACGGTGTTATTCTTGAATAAACGCGGACATTCTTCTTTTGTCATGTGTCGTGATTGTGGTTATGTGGTAAAATGTCCACATTGTGACATTAGCCTGACATACCATCGTTATAGCAACCAAATGAAATGCCATTACTGTGGATATGAGGACCAGACACCGCTGCAGTGTCCAGAATGCAATAGTGAGCATATCCGCTATTTCGGTACAGGAACGCAAAAGGTGGAGGAAGAGCTTACGAAAGTCCTTCCAGAAGCAAAAGTTATTCGCATGGATGTTGATACGACTAGCCGCAAGGGCTCACACGAAAAGCTGCTCAAAGAGTTTCAAGACGGAAACGCCGACATATTGCTTGGCACACAAATGATTGCAAAAGGGTTGGACTTCCCTAGAATCACTCTAGTTGGTGTGCTTTCAGCAGATACCATGCTTCATTTACCTGATTTCCGGTCATCTGAAAAAACATTTCAGCTTTTAACCCAAGTAAGCGGACGGGCTGGCAGGCATGAATTGACTGGTGAGGTGATTTTTCAGACATACACGCCAGAGCATTACAGCATTGAATTGGCAAGTCTGCAGGATTACGACCGTTTTTATCAAAGTGAGATGATGATAAGAAGAAACCACTCCTATCCTCCTTACTATTTTATAACTCTCATAACCGTCAGCCATGAGGAACTGATGAAGACAGTTGCTGTAACAGAGCAAATCACAAAGGTTGTAAGGCATAAGCTTTCTCCAAAAACGGTGGTTTTAGGACCAGTTGCTTCCCCTATTTCCAGAATAAAAAATAGATATCGGTACCAGTGTCTGATAAAATACAAACAGGAACCAAACTTAAAAGAAGTACTAAAGTCAATTTTAGACCATTATCAAGGTGAAATTAGTTCAAATGGTTTACAAATTTCGATTGATGTTAATCCTTATATACTAATGTAGCGTGAGTTTCCATTGAAAATCTTCTTTAAAGAGGAAGTTTATATAAAATATTATTAGTTATTGTTAACAATGTTTGGAGGAAATGCAGTGTCTGTAAGAAAAATAGTACTGTCACCAGATCCGGTTTTAGAACAACCATGCGAAGAAGTGACAGTTTTTGATAAGAAATTAGCGAAATTATTAGATGATATGTATGATACAATGATAGAATTTGACGGAGTTGGGCTTGCAGCACCACAAATCGGTATTAGCAAACGGATTGCGGTTGTTGATATTGATGATGGCTCTGGGACAATTGAGCTTATTAATCCTGTTTTATTATCAAACGCGGGAGAGCAGACAGGCCCAGAAGGGTGCTTGAGTTTTCCAGGACTTTTCGGGGAAGTAAGCAGACCATATACAGTTAAAGTTCAAGCACAAAACCGCAGAGGGAAAATGTTTACAATCGAAGCAGAGGATTTTATGGCAAGAGCAATCCTTCACGAGATGGATCATTTGGACGGGGTTTTGTTTACATCAAAAGTAACTCGTTATTTAGAAGAAGACGAACTTGAAGAGGTGGAGAGCCAATGACGAAAATAGTATTTATGGGAACACCTGATTTTTCTGTTCCAGTCTTGCAGCGAATATTAGAGGATGGCTACGAAGTTATTGCCGTTGTGACACAGCCAGACCGCCCTGTCGGAAGAAAAAAGGTGCTCACACCTCCACCTGTTAAAGTAGAAGCATTAAAGCACGGTATTCCAGTGTATCAGCCAGAGAAAATTCGCCAATCAGAGGAATTGGGTCAAATTATCGCCTTGCAGCCAGATTTAATCGTAACTGCTGCATTTGGTCAAATTCTGCCAAAGGAACTTCTTGATGCACCAAGGCTTGGCTGTATAAATGTTCATGCCTCCCTGCTGCCTGAGCTAAGAGGCGGTGCACCAATTCATTACAGCATCATTCAAGGCAAAGAAAAAACAGGCATTACAATTATGTATATGGCGGAAAAACTTGATGCAGGAGATATTCTGACAGTTGCTGAGGTAGTGATAGAGGAAGAGGATACTGTTGGTACATTGCACGATAAATTAAGCGAAATAGGCAGTGAGCTTCTGTCGCAAACATTGCCAAAGCTGATTGCTGGTGAGTTAACACCAATCCCTCAAGTTGATGAGGAGGCTACTTTTGCACCAAATATAAAAAGAGCAGACGAAAAAATCGACTGGTCGGCATCAGGTGAGCAAATTTATAACCAAATTCGCGGGATGAATCCATGGCCAGTAGCCTTTACAGAATATGAAAGCAAACCGATGAAAGTATGGAAAGCAAAAAAGGTGAACAGACAAGCTGAAGCAGCTCCAGGTACAATAATTAGCGTGGAGGAGGACGGCCCAGTTGTTGCAACGGGAAGCGGCTCATTCATTAAGATTACCGAGCTTCAGCCATCAGGTAAGAAAAAAATGACAGCTGATGTTTTCCTTAGAGGAGCAGGCTCGAAAATGGCTGTTAATGATATATTAGGAGTTGCAAATGAAAACTAAGAAGCAAAATGTCCGGGAAGCAGCGCTAGAAATTTTAGAAAGCATAAACAGCAACCAGGCATACAGTAATCTGCTGTTAAACAGCAGCATTAAAAAAAATGAAATCCCCCAGAAGGATATCGGCCTTCTGACAGAAATCGTTTATGGAACACTGCAGCGAAAAATGACATTGGACTTTTATTTAGATGGTTTCTTGACTAACAGGAAAAAAATCGAAAGCTGGGTCATTTCACTGTTGCAAATGACACTTTATCAACTTGTTTTCTTAGATCGAATTCCAGACCATGCTGCTATTAATGAGGCAGTCGAAATTGCTAAAAGGCGTGGCCATAAAGGGATAGCAGGCCTTGTTAATGGTGTATTACGCAACATTCAGCGGAATAAACTGCCTTCATTTGAAAGTATCAAAGATCCGGCAGAAAGACTGTCTGTTGAATTGAGCCATCCACTATGGCTTGTGAAGCGCTGGATTGACCAGCTTGGTTATGAAGAAACAAAAAAAATGTGTGAAATTAATTTAACAGCTCCCGTTCAAACAGCAAGGGTTAATACAACAAGAACCACTGTTGCTGAGTGTTTACAAAGACTAGAGCAGGAAGGTTATCAAGTCACAGCAAGTGATATTATTCCTGAAGGCATTCAAGGCCTAAAAGGGAATCTTGCTAATTCTGATTCTTTCAAAGAAGGCTTACTGACAATACAAGATGAAAGCTCAATGATTGTTGCATATGCCCTGAAAATTGACGGTAAAGAAACAGTCTTGGATGCCTGTGCTGCACCAGGAGGAAAATCAACACATATTGCCGAGAAATTAACGAATGGAGGCAATGTGTTATCTGTTGATTTGCATGAGCATAAAGTGAAGCTTATCCAGCAAAATGCGAATAGATTACAGCTTGATAATATCAGCACAAAAGCGATGGATAGTCGCCGTCTTCCAGAAGTGTTAGAGCCTGAGTCCTTCGATCGAATTCTGCTTGACGCTCCTTGCTCTGGATTTGGGGTAATGAGAAGGAAGCCTGATATTAAGTATGCGAAGAAAGAAGAGGATGTAAGTCGTCTTCACACAATTCAGCTGCAGCTGCTCGAATCATTATCGCCTTTGTTGAAAAAAGGCGGAACATTCGTTTACAGCACATGTACGGTTGATGCAAAGGAAAATGAAGCAGTAATAGAACAATTTTTAAAGAATAATGATCAGTTTGAAAAAGATACAACTTTAGTGGAGCGATTGCCTGAGTCTGTACAGAAGTATGCAAACGGGCATGAGCTCCAGGTATTACCACAATATTTTGGCTCTGATGGCTTTTATATTGCGGCATTAAGAAAGAAGGTGCAATAAATGGAACAAGTTAAATCAACTAGAAGAAAACAAGAAGCAGAACCAACAATCCCATCCATCTACTCTTTGCAATTGGACGAGTTAAAAGAATGGTTAAAAGATAACAATGAAAAAGCGTTTAGAGGAGAACAGATTTTTGAGTGGCTTTACAAAAAAAGGGTAACAACATTTGAAGATATGTCCAATCTGTCTAAAAATCTGCGTACGCTTTTAGAAGAAAACTTCACAATCACAACATTAAAAACGATTATCGAACAAACATCAAATGATGGAACAATTAAGTTCCTTTTCGAACTTCATGATGGATATTCGATTGAAACGGTTTTAATGAGACATGATTATGGCAATTCTGTATGTGTAACGACGCAAGTTGGCTGCCGTATCGGCTGTACTTTCTGTGCTTCTACCCTTGGTGGACTTAAAAGAAACCTAGAAGCAGGAGAAATTGTGGCACAGGTAGTAAAAGTACAACAAGCCCTTGATAAATTGGATGAGCGTGTTAGCTCTGTTGTAATTATGGGAATTGGTGAGCCATTTGATAATTTCAACAGTATGCTTAGCTTCTTGAAAATTATTAATCATGATAAGGCGCTTAACATTGGAGCTAGACATATTACTGTTTCAACGAGCGGTATTATTCCAAAGATTTATGAATTTGCAGACCAAAACATGCAAATAAACTTTGCCGTATCTCTACATGCGCCAAACACGGAGATAAGAAGCAGATTAATGCCGATTAACCGCGCATATAAGCTGCCTGAACTGATGGATGCCATCCGTTATTACATCAACAAAACAGGACGAAGAGTAAGTTTTGAATATGGTTTATTCGGAAATGTCAATGATCAGGTAGAACATGCGGAAGAATTGGCTAAACTTGTAAAAGGGGTTAAATGTCACGTAAACCTTATACCTGTTAACTATGTTCCAGAACGCGATTATGTACGTACACCTAGAGATCAAATCTTCCTATTTGAACAAACGTTAAAAGACCGCGGTGTTAATGTAACGATCCGCAGAGAACAAGGTTCTGACATTGATGCTGCTTGCGGCCAGCTTCGCGCGAAGGAGAGACAAGAAGAGACGAGGTGATAACTTTTGAGTCAAATTTTCATGACAGATAAAGGGAAAGTCAGACAGCATAATGAAGATAGTGGAGCAATTTGTTTTAATAAAGCCGGACAGCGCCTTGCCATCGTAGCAGATGGTATGGGCGGCCACCGTGCCGGTGATGTTGCCAGCCGTCTTACTGTTGAGAAACTTGCCGAATTTTGGGAGAATGCTGAAAATGTAACGACAGCAGATGCGGCAGAAAGCTGGTTAAAATCCAATATCCTTGAGGTCAACAGGATTGTTTTGCGTCATGCAAAAGAAAACCCTGAATGTGAAGGAATGGGAACAACCATTATTGCTGTTATAAGTACAGACAGTTTTTCAACGATTGCTCATGTCGGTGACAGCCGCTGTTATCTTTATAATGAGGACGGCTTTAAACAACTGACAGAGGACCACTCACTTGTAAACGAACTAGTGAGAATGGGGCAAATCACAAAAGAAGATGCAGAGCATCATCCGCGAAAAAATGTTGTATTGCGTGCACTTGGTACAGATGAACAGCTTAATATCGACTTGATTACTATTGTATTTGAGCAAGGAGATGTCATTCTGATTTGTTCTGACGGCTTGTCCAATAAAGTGGGAGATGGAGAATTAGAAGAGGTTCTTCAGGCACCAGAAACTTTGGAAAGAAAAGCAAGCTATTTGATTGAAACAGCCAACAAAAATGGCGGCGAAGATAATATAACAGTTATAATTTTAGAATTTTTTGACGGTGATAAAGCAGGTGAAGCAAAATGATGATAGGCAAAAGGATAAGTGGTCGCTATAAGATTATGGATATGATCGGTGGCGGGGGAATGGCCAATGTTTATCTTGCCCATGATATGATTCTCGACCGGGATGTTGCGGTTAAGATGCTGCGCCTTGATTTTGTCAATGATGAAGAATTTATCCGTCGTTTCCACAGGGAGGCACATTCTGCGACAAGTCTGGCTCACCCTAATATTGTCAATATTTATGATGTTGGAGAAGAGAGAGACATCTATTATATTGTCATGGAATATGTGGCAGGAGACACCTTAAAACAATACATACAAAAACATTCTCCTGTAAAGATTGAAACTGCCATCGATATCATGAGACAGTTGACATCCGGTATTTCTCATGCCCATCAAAACAACATTGTCCACAGGGACATTAAGCCCCATAATATATTAATTGATAACCATGGTCATGTTAAAATTACAGATTTTGGCATTGCGATGGCCTTAAGTGCCACAAGTATCACTCAAACTAATTCTGTTCTTGGCTCGGTGCATTATTTATCGCCAGAACAGGCGCGAGGCGGGATGGCAAATAAAAAATCGGACATATATTCACTTGGAATAGTTATGTTCGAGCTTCTGACAGGAAGGTTGCCATTTTCAGGAGAGTCGGCAGTGTCGATTGCCTTGAAGCATCTACAATCTGAAACGCCGAGTGTTAAAAGATGGAATGACGATGTTCCACAAAGTGTTGAAAATATCGTTTTAAAAGCAACTGCCAAGGATCCTTTTCACCGCTATAGCAGCATGGAGGAAATGGAAGAGGATTTACGGACAGCATTAGAGCCGGAACGGTTAAATGAACCGAAATTTCATGTTCCGATTGACGATGAAGCAACAAAGGCAATCCCGATAATCACTGATGACCGTACTTACCCTAATCTTGATGAAACAATTGTGCATGCAAAAGCGAAGGAAGAAAAACAGGTTAAAGAGGAGCCGAAAGAGAAAGCAGGCAAAGACAAAAAGCAAAAAAAGCCGAAAAAGAAAGGTAAAAAGCTGACAATTGCTTTAGTTTCTACCTTTTTAGTCTTAGTTATTCTCGCTATTCTTTCCGTCACCGTTTTTCCGGCGATGTACATTCCTGATGAAGTGGCTGTTCCTGATGTAACTGGTTCAACCACAGAAGAAGCAATCTCCGAGCTTGAGGCAGCCGGTTTTAAAATTGGGGAAACAAAGACAATGAATGATGAAGATGTGGATGCAGGCACAATCATTCGTACAGCACCAAAAGCCGGGAACAATGCCAAAAAAGGTGCATCAATTACTTTATATGAAAGCTTAGGGAAAGAAAAATACGAGCTTGATGATTATATTGGAAAGTCATATGAAGATGTCGTGAACCTGCTCGAAAAGCAAGGATTTAAAAACATCAGCAAAGTAGAGGAATTCGATGAATCGCAGGAATCAGGAACAATCCTTAAACAGAATTTTGACCAAGGCGATGAAGTAGTTCCTGAAGATGCTGAATTAGAATTTACAATCAGTAAAGGTGCTCAGCTCATTAAGCTAACTGATCTTGCTGGTTATACAAAAAAAGAAGTCAATGATTATATTGATGAACAAGACTTATCTGTAACTTTTACGGAAGAATACAGTGATACTGTTGATGAAGGAAAAGTTATCTCCCAGTCACCAAGCGCGGGTACAAATGTGCGAGTTGGCGCACAGGTTTCTGTTGTGCTTTCAAAGGGTAAGGAAGAAGTGCCACCTAAAGAAGTGACACTAGAACTAACTATTCCATTTGAACCGACTGAAATGACGGAAGACGGACAGCCGCAAGCACAAGAAGTGAAAATATATATTGGTGATTTGGAAAACAATATGACAGAGCCAATTGAGACCCTTTCGATAACTGAAACAACGAAGAAGACAATTACACTGAAAATCCCTGAAGGGGAAAAAGGATATTATCGCGTGCTGCGCGATCAAAGTGTCATCATTGACGAAGAAGTGCCATATCCAGGTTAAGGAGCGTTATAATCTATGCCAGAAGGCAAAATCATTAAAGCATTAAGCGGTTTTTATTATGTGATAAGCGATGGAGAAATCACACAGTGCCGAGGCAGGGGTGTTTTCCGTAAAAATAAAATTACCCCGCTTGTCGGTGATGAAGTGGTATTTCAGGCAGAGAATGAAACAGATGGTTATATATTGGAGGTTAAGGAGCGCAAAAATGAACTAATCAGACCTCCAATTGCCAATGTAGAACAGGCAATTCTTGTGTTTTCCAGTGTTGAGCCAGAGTTCAGTACAGCATTATTAGACCGGTTTCTGACATTGGTTGAATTCAACCGTATCGATCCGCTCATCTGTATCACAAAGATGGATTTAACAACTGATGAAAAGGCAAGCAGAATGAGAGAATTTGCGGATTATTATGAGCAAATTGGCTATAAGGTTGTTCTTACTTCATCAGAAACAGAGCAAGGCATTGAAACGCTGCTCCCAGAACTAAATGGAAAAATATCTGTTTTTGCTGGCCAGTCCGGTGTTGGTAAGTCATCGCTATTAAATGCTATCCGTCCTGATTTAAGCTTGAAAACAGATGAAATTTCATCCCATTTGGGCAGAGGTAAGCATACAACCCGCCATGTGGAGCTTATATCGGTTGGAGACGCGCTTGTAGCAGATACGCCGGGTTTTAGCTCCTTAGAGTTTGAGGACGAAATGGAACTCGAGGATTTGAATTATTGCTTCCCGGAGATTGAAAAGGCGAGCCAGGATTGCAAGTTCAGAGGCTGTTTGCATCTGTCTGAGCCGAAATGTGCTGTTAAGGCAAAGGTTGAGGCGCAAGAAATACAAGAATACCGTTATGACCACTATAAGGACTTCCTGCAAGAGATAAAAGACAGGAAGCCTAAATATTAATCAGGTTAATAAAGAGCTTGGAAGCAATTCCAATGCTCTTTTTTTGATAAAAAAGGAGAGGACAACAGCATGATTATTAATATAATGGCGGCAGGGCCAACAGCATATATTCCATCATTAGATAAGTTTGTAGAAGAAGACAGTAAATGGATAGGTGTTGACAGAGGAGCACTGTATTTAATGAAACGCAATATTCCAATTTTGGCTTCGTTTGGTGACTTCGATTCTGTGAATGATACAGAAAGAGAACAGATTAACAGCTATTCAGACGAAGTACAGCTTTTTAAACCAGAGAAGGATGAAACAGATATGGAGCTCGCCGTTAATTGGGCGATTAGTAAAGGTGCGGAAAAGATCAGGCTCTTTGGAGCAACAGGAGGAAGAATGGATCATACCTTTGCGAACTTGCAGCTGTTGCTTAAATATGTGACAGAAAGTCCTCAAGTGAAGGTGGAAATTATCGATGAAAAAAACACGGTGACAATTGCCACAGCCGGCAGTTATAAATTAAAGAAGGAAGAAGCTATGCCGTATGTTTCCTTTTTTCCGTATGGAACAAAAATTAGTGGTCTAACATTAGAAGGCTTTAAATATCCTTTAATTGATAGGGATCTCCCTGTCAGCAGTACATTGTGCATAAGCAATGAAATTATTGAGGAATATGGTACTTTTTCATTCGTGAGCGGCATATTAATGGTGATAAGGAGTCATGATTAATGATGGAAAAAATAAGTACTCATTTGGATTTTTTGAATAGCATATGTAATGAGTTTAGAGAGATTGAAGTTTTTTGCTAATGTTGAAGGAGGGACTTTTCATGAGATTTTATACCATTAAATTGCCTAAGTTTTTAGGCGGGCTTGTCCGTGCGATGTTAGGAACATTCAAAAAAGAATAGACATTCAGGTTTATTCCTTTTTTTGTACAGACAACCTTCCAACGGTTGTCTGTACAAAACTTGGCTGACTTCATTAAATTTAGACAAAAATAAAAAAGGACAGCAATTTGTCCTTTTTTATTTTTTGGAAGTTAAACTTCCAAAATTCGCATTATACGCGTTCAACTTTACCAGATCTAAGAGCTCTAGCAGATACCCAAACACGTTTAGGCTTACCGTCTACTAAAATACGAACCTTTTGAAGGTTTGCTCCCCAAGTACGCTTGTTAGCATTCATCGCATGGGAACGAGCATTACCTGTAGTTGTTTTCTTTCCAGTTACAACACATTTACGTGGCATGTATATTACCCTCCTTATAACCAAAACTCATCAATAACGAGCTTTATATTCATAGATAGTATTAATCTTGAGAAATATCCTAAATAGTCCTCACAAAGATACTTTAATAATTTATCACACTACGCTCATGATTGCAATAGCTGTAATCGAAGCTTTCAAGAAAAATTCCTTGACATCATGTTTTTTCACCACTTTTTCCCTTGGGCTTTTGCTTGTAAATGACCGTGTATATTATGGAATTCTAGTGAAACAATATTAATAAATTACTTAGATAGAGAACGGTTTATAATAGATGAAAAAGCAAACATCATTGTGTGAAACACAAGCTTGGTAGCGATTAACGCTAATATATAAAAGGTTTTCAACAATAGCTTTCAAAAAGTAGAAGGTTATAGTAAAATGTGATTAGTCAAGGAGCAATTCCAAAGGGGGAACACTCATGTCCATTGAACTAAAAACAAATTTCGGACAAATTGATATTTCAACAGAAGTGATCGCAACAATCGCAGGAGGAGCTGCAATTGATTGCTATGGCATCGTTGGGATGGCGTCTAAAAATCAAATAAAAGATGGATTAACAGATATTTTGCGTAAAGAGAATTTCACTCGCGGAGTAATGGTTCGAAAAGTAGATGACGAAGTGCATATTGATATGTATATAATTGTAAGTTACGGAACGAAAATTTCCGAGGTTGCGCACAATGTTCAATCCAAAGTGAAGTATACACTCAATAAAACAGTTGGACTTGCCGTTGACTCGGTTAATATTTACGTTCAGGGAGTTCGTGTCACGAACCCGTAGTGAGGAGGAAATTCAGTGTCGATTACAGTTTTAGAAGGAAAGCGATTTGCCGAAATGGTAATCCAAGGAGCAAACCATTTATCCTCTAATGCTAATTATGTAGATGCGTTAAATGTATTCCCGGTCCCGGATGGCGATACTGGAACAAATATGAATTTGTCCATGTCATCTGGTGCGAAGGAAGTTCAAAATAATATTCAGTCACATATCGGAAAAGTAGGGCTTTCCCTCTCAAAGGGACTGCTAATGGGAGCAAGAGGGAATTCTGGCGTTATTCTGTCCCAGCTGTTCCGCGGTTTTTCCAAATCCATTGAACAAAAGGACAGCATTACTGCACAAGAGTTCGCCAATGCCCTTCAGTTTGGTGTTGAGACTGCTTATAAAGCAGTGATGAAGCCTGTGGAAGGTACGATTTTGACTGTTGCAAAAGATGCGGCAAAAAAAGCAGTCCAATCAGCAGAGAATAACACTGATATCACTGTAGTAATGGCAGATGTCGTTAAAGAAGCGAAAGCATCCTTAAATAGAACGCCGGATTTGCTTCCTGTTTTGAAGGAAGTAGGAGTTGTTGACAGCGGCGGTCAAGGGCTTGTATTTGTATATGAAGGTTTCTTATCTGTGCTGACTGGAGAAGCGCTGCCAGAGACAACACAGCAAACAGTAACAATGAATGATCTTGTTAATGCAGAACATCATAAAAATGTTCACGGGTTTATGAATACAGAAGATATTGAGTTTGGCTACTGTACAGAATTTATGGTTCGTCTTGAGGAAGATAAGCTTGGAGGCAAGCCATTTTCTGAGGAACAATTCAGACAGGATTTAAGTCAATATGGCGATTCTTTGCTTGTAATTGCAGATGATGAGGTTGTAAAAATACATATCCACTCCAATCAGCCTGGAGAAGTGCTGACATTTGGGCAAAATTATGGAAACCTTATCAAGATGAAAATTGAAAATATGCGTGAACAACACAGCAGTTTGATTGAAGGCTCAAAAGAATCATTTGATGCGCCTCTACCAGCTGTTGAAGAGCAAAAGGAGTACGGTATCGTTACTGTATCAATGGGAAGTGGAATCGCTGATATGTTCCGCAGCATCGGTGCACATAGTGTCATCGAAGGCGGACAAACGATGAATCCGAGCACAGAGGATATTGTTAATGCTGTTAACAAGATAAACGCGAAAAAAGTGTTCATCTTGCCTAACAACAAAAACATTATCATGGCTGCAGAGCAGGCTGCTCAAGTACTAGATGCAGAAGTTGTCGTGATACCGTCTAAAACAGTTCCGCAAGGCATGTCTGCATTGCTTGCCTTCAATCCATCAGGTGATTTGGAGACAAACAAAAAGGGCATGATTGCTGCATTGGAGCATGTTAAAACAGGTCAAATAACATATGCTGTGAGAGATACAAGCATTGACGGTCTTCAAATCGAAACAGGTGATTTCATGGGCATTGCTGATGGTAAGATTGTTGCTAAAAGCAAGGATAAAGCACAATCTGCTAAAGAATTACTCGGCACAATGATTGACGAAGATACCGAAATATTGACAATTATCAAAGGGGAAGAAGCGCTTGAAGAAGAGCTAGAAGCAGTTGTTTCCTTTGTAGAAGAAAATTATGAAGACGTGGAAGTAGAAGTGCATGACGGCAAACAGCCGCTTTATTCCTTTATTTTCTCTGTTGAATAAATAAAAAAAACCACTGTCACAGGCAGTGGTTTTCTTCTATTTAATGGTAACAATTAAAAAAGTTGAAAATATCAGCGGATAAGCATAAGCTATGTTATTATATTAAAAGAATTTAGCTTTTTACGCTTTTTATAATATAGATTACGTTAGTTAGATTTGCAGGACAGAGTCGTTTTTAAGGGAGAGTTATTTATATGAAATATAAAAGCGTTTTTGATATTATCGGGCCAGTTATGATTGGTCCATCGAGCTCGCATACAGCAGGTGCTGCACGAATTGGCAGGGTTGCACGAAGCTTGTTTGAAAGGCAGCCCAAATGGGTCGATGTCCACCTGTACGGGTCTTTTGCTGAAACATACAAAGGGCATGGAACAGATGTAGCTATTATCGGAGGAATCCTTGATTTTGATACATTTGATGAGAGAATCAAAACATCCCTTGAATTGGCTGAGCAAAGAGGCATAAAGGTAGTGTTCCATTTGGAGGAAGCGATTCCTGAACACCCGAACACAGCTAAAGTTCGCGTTGGTGATGAGGATGGTGAACTAGAGCTTGTCGGCATCTCGATCGGCGGCGGAAAAATCGAAATCACCGAACTTAACGGATTTCAGCTCAAGCTTTCAGGACATCATCCAGCTATTCTTGTTGTCCATAATGACCGTTTTGGTGCTATTGCAAAAGTGTCCAATGTACTTGCCAAATATGAAATTAATATCGGGCATATGGAAGTTAGCAGAAAAGAAAAAGGAAAACTCGCACTTATGACGATTGAGGTCGATCAGAATATAGAAGAAAAAATATTAAAAGAAATCGAAGCCCTTGACGGAATGGAGAAGGTTACGAGAATAGTTGATTAAGGTTAGGGGGAAAAACAATGTTTCGAAATGTAGCGGAACTTGTGGAAATGGCAAACAGTCAAAATAAGCCTATTTCCGAAATAATGATTGAGCAAGAAGTAGAAGTGACAGGTAAAACACGGGCACAAATCATCGCACAGATGGATACTAATTTAACTGTCATGGAGCAAGCGGTTGAACGAGGACTTAATGGAGTTGTGTCCCATTCAGGATTGACTGGCGGCGACGCTGTGCTTCTTCAGGCATATATTAAGAAGGGGAATTTCCTGACAGGCGAAGTGATTTTAGACGCAGTCAGCAAAGCAGTTGCCACAAATGAGGTTAATGCAGCGATGGGCATGATTTGTGCCACACCGACTGCAGGATCTGCTGGAGTTGTGCCGGGAACGTTATTTGCAGTAAAAAATAAACTAAATCCAACAAGAGAGCAGATGCTTAACTTCTTGTTTACGTCAGGTGCATTTGGTTTTGTTGTTGCAAACAATGCCTCTATTTCTGGTGCTGCAGGAGGCTGCCAAGCAGAAGTAGGCTCAGCAGCAGGAATGGCAGCGGCAGCGATTGTGGAAATGGCTGGAGGCACACCTGAGCAAAGTGCCAATGCAATGGCGATAACGTTAAAGAATATGCTTGGATTAGTATGTGACCCTGTGGCGGGACTTGTTGAGGTTCCATGTGTAAAAAGAAATGCGATGGGCGCAGCAAACGCGATGGTTGCTGCAGATATGGCACTTGCAGGCATTACTAGCCGCATACCGTGCGACGAGGTAATTGATGCAATGTACAGAATCGGATTAAGCATGCCATCTGCATTAAGAGAAACAGCGCAAGGAGGGTTGGCAGCAACACCAACTGGCCGGAGACTGGAAGCAGAAATCTTTGGGAATGCTGCAGCAGGAAAGTGAATAAATTAAATCTTCCATTGGATCATCTGAAAGGTATAGGACCGGAGACGAAAAAACAGCTTGAAGAAATGCGAATTAACACTATATATGATTTGCTTGAATATTTCCCATACCGTTATGAGGACTTTCGTGTCCGCAACCCAGAAGATATGAAGCATGAAGAAAAGGTAACAGTAGAAGGGAAGGTTCATAGTGAACCTTCCCTTGTCTTTCACGGGCGCAAAAAATCGAGGCTGACGGTGAAAGTGCTGATTGGCAATATTCTGATCAGTGCCGTGTTTTTCAATCAGCATTACTTGAAAAGCAAGCTGGCACTTGGTGAGTTAGTAACAGTAACAGGTAAATGGGATCAGCACAGACAAACAATTACGGCAACACATCTACAAGTTGGCAGCAATCAGAAAGGACAGGACTTCGAGCCTGTTTATACGGTAAGAGGAAGCATAACAGTTAAAGCATTACGAAAATACATTTCAGCAGCACTAACACAATTTGGCCAGGATATCGAGGAAGTGTTTCCAGATTCATTACTGGCAAAATATAAGCTTATGAAAAGGAATGAAGCCTTAGGAATCATTCATTTTCCGCCTAACCGTGAGGAGCTGAAGCTTGCGAGAAGACGGTTTGTCTATGAGGAGTTCCTGCTTTTTCAATTAAAAATGCAGGCACTTCGTAAGCATGAAAGGGAAAACTCCAAAGGAATGGTGCAGGAATATCATCTTGAGAAGCTGTTGGAGTTCATAAACGGCTTGCCATTTCCTTTGACAAACGCACAGAAAAGGGTTGTCAATGAGATACTGAAGGATATGAAAAGTCCCTATCGTATGAACAGGCTCCTGCAAGGGGATGTTGGTTCAGGAAAAACAGTCGTTGCGGCAATAGTACTATATGCAACAATTCTTGCAGGACATCAGGGGGCATTGATGGTGCCGACAGAAATACTCGCAGAGCAGCATGCAGAATCACTTACTGCCATGTTTACTAAAATAGGTATCCGTTGTGCATTGTTGACAAGCTCGGTAAAAGGGAAAAGAAGGAGAGAGCTGTTAAGTGAGCTGAAGGAAGGGCATATCCAAATCTTAATCGGTACACATGCCCTTATACAGGATGAGGTGGAATTCCAATCACTAGGGCTAGTTATAACAGACGAGCAGCATCGCTTCGGTGTCGGACAGCGCAGAGTTCTTAGAGAAAAGGGTGAAAGTCCTGATGTTCTGTTCATGACAGCAACACCAATTCCAAGGACACTTGCCATAACTGCCTTCGGTGAAATGGATGTAAGTATTATTGATGAAATGCCGGCAGGGCGAAAAACAATTGAAACATATTGGGTTAAGCATGATATGCTAACACGTATTCTTCAGTTTATGGAAAAAGAACTATCTCAAGGAAGACAAGCATACGTTATTTGTCCGCTGATTGAGGAATCGGAAAAATTGGACGTCCAAAATGCGATGGATGTTCATGCAACATTGGCGACATTCTTTCAAGGTCGGTATAAAGTTGGACTCATGCACGGTAAACTGCCGGCAGATGAAAAGGATGCTATCATGAAGGAGTTTAGTGAGAATTCGACGCAAATTCTTGTCAGCACAACAGTAGTCGAGGTTGGGGTGAATGTACCGAATTCTACGTTTATGCTTATTTATGATGCTGAAAGATTCGGATTATCACAGCTTCACCAGCTAAGGGGACGAGTCGGCAGAGGCGACGCCCAATCGTATTGTGTGCTTATAGCAGATCCGAAAACAGAGGTTGGGAAAGAACGGATGAAAATCATGACAGAAACAAACGATGGGTTTGTTTTGAGTGAGAAGGATTTAGAGCTGAGAGGTCCTGGTGACTTTTTTGGAAGAAAGCAAAGTGGTGTGCCAGAATTTAAAATGGCCGATATGGTTCATGATTATCGCATCTTGGAAACGGCCCGAACGGACGCGGTTGTCCTTGTGGAATCAAAGGCATTTTGGGAGTCTGACGAGTATCGCCATTTACGAGGATTACTTGAAGATACCGGCGTAATGTCTGGTGAAAAGCTGGATTAATCAATAAATGGAGAAGGGAGAATGCAAACTTACAGCTTGCATTCTCCCTTTTATTTATTATATACTACTATTAGTACCTAGTCTTAATAGTGCGGACGGTGTTGCATATGAGAAGAAGCAAAAAAGAACGGCAATCATTATTAGTACAAACAATTAAGGAAACACCATTTATAACAGATGAGGAATTGGCAGAGAAATTTTCAGTCAGTGTCCAAACAATAAGGCTCGATCGTTTGGAATTATCCATTCCCGAATTACGGGAGCGGATAAAAACGGTTGCGAAGAAAACACTAGAAGATGAAGTGAAATCCTTGCCTATAGAAGAAGTCATTGGTGAAATTATAGATGTCGAGTTAGACAGCTCTGCCATATCCATGCTGCAAATAATGCCAGAGCATGTTTTTAAACGAAATGGAATTGCGCGGGGACACCATTTGTTTGCACAGGCGAATTCCTTGGCTGTCGCTCTAATAGATGACGATTTGGCTCTTACCGCTAAAGCGAATATTCACTTTACTTCATCAGTTAAATTAGGTGAACGTATTATAGCGAAAGCAAAAGTGATGAATATTGAGGAGAAAAGCGGCAGAACGACAGTGGAAGTTAGCAGCTTTGTGCAATCAGAGCTTGTATTTAAAGGACATTTTGAAATGTATCGGTCGAAAAATAAATAATTGGGAGTAATTATTATGAGAATTGCCTTAGATGCAATGGGCGGAGATAACGCACCAAAGGAAATTGTCGCAGGTGCCATAAAAGCTGTACAAGCATTCCCTGATATCGAAATACTGCTTGTCGGTAACGAAAAGCAAATTAATTCTTATTTAACAGACAAGACAAGAATATCAGTTTTACATACAGAAGAACAAATCCTTGCAACAGATGAACCTGCACGAGCTGTGCGCAGAAAGAAAGATGCCAGCATGGTCTTATGTGCGAATGAAGTAAAAGAAAAAAGAGCAGATGCCTTTATATCTGCAGGGAATACGGGAGCATTGATGGCAACAGGACTTTTTGTTGTCGGCAGAATTAACGGCATTGAAAGGCCAGCGTTAGCGCCGACATTGCCAACAATTAGCGGAGCTGGCTTTTTGCTTCTTGATGTTGGTGCGAATGTAGATGCCAAACCTGAGCATTTAGTGCAATACGGCATAATGGGAAGCATATACATGGAAAAGGCACTTGGAATAGAAAATCCTCGAGTCGGATTGCTTAACATTGGAACAGAAGAGAAAAAGGGGAATGAGCTGACGAAGAAAACCTTCGAGGAGCTGAAAAACGCCCCCGTTAACTTTATCGGGAATGTGGAAGCAAGAGACTTGCTTGACGGTGTCTGTGATGTTGTTGTAACGGACGGATTTACTGGAAACATGGTGCTTAAGACAATTGAAGGAACAGCCCTGTCCATGTTTAAAATGCTGAAAGAAGTTATGACGAGCAGTTTAAAAACAAAGCTTGGTGCTGGGATGATGAAGCCTCAGCTTAAAGGGCTAAAAAATAAACTGGATTACTCAGAGTACGGCGGTGCAGCATTGTTTGGTTTAAACGCGCCTGTCATTAAAGCGCACGGTTCCTCTGACAGTAATGCTATCTATAATGCAATCAGACAGACAAGAGATGTCGTTAAGTCTGAAGTGATCGGCACGATTAAGACAACAATTGAAAATGAAGGTTAATGCTTTTTAAGGCATTCATATGGAAAGGAAAGATGATTTATGAGTAAAATAGCTTTTGTATTTCCAGGTCAAGGCTCGCAGGCGGTTGGAATGGGCAAGGATCTTGCTGCAAATTTTGAGCCAGCTAAAGAAATTTTCCAAAAGGCTGATGAAAGATTAGGGTTTTCATTGTCATCTGTTATTTTCGAGGGTCCGAAAGAAGAGTTGACTTTAACAGAAAACACACAGCCTGCGCTGCTTTCAGCAAGTACAGCACTGCTTGAGCATTTTAAACAGCATGGCATTAAGGCGGATTTTGTAGCAGGACATAGCTTAGGTGAATATTCTGCTTTAGTCGCTGCTAATGTTCTTTCTTTTGAAGATGCTGTATATGCTGTCCGTAAAAGAGGGGAATATATGCAGGAAGCTGTACCTTTCGGTCAAGGTGCAATGGCAGCAGTACTGGGCTTAGAGCGCAGCAAGCTTGCAGAAGTTACAAATGCTGTATCGAATGAAGGAAACTCCGTTCAGCTTGCTAACTTGAATTGCCCTGGGCAAATTGTCATTTCTGGGACTGTTAAAGGCGTTGAGCTTGCTTCTGAGCAAGCGAAGGCTGCTGGAGCGAAACGAGCAATTCCGTTAGAAGTAAGCGGTCCGTTCCATTCAGAGCTTATGAAGCCAGCGGCAGATAAGTTTTCAGCTGTTTTAGATGAACTTTCTATGAATAATGCAGAAATACCTGTTATCGCAAACGTAACGGCAACACCAGTATCAGATTCAGGTGATATCAAGAATAAATTGATTGAACAGCTATATTCATCTGTACTTTGGGAAGATTCTGTCCAAAAGATGATTGAATTAGGTGTTGATACATTTATTGAAATCGGACCTGGAAAAGTATTGGCAGGTTTGGTGAAGAAAATTGATCGTAATGTGCGAATCTATTCTGTATACGATGAGGAAACGAGCAATAGTGTTGCTGCAGCGTTAAAAGGAGACGAATAATATGAAATTAGATGGCAAAACAGCATTAGTTACAGGCGGTTCAAGAGGAATTGGCCGTGCGATTGCTTTAAAGCTTGCAAAAGAGGGCGCTAACGTAGCTGTCAATTATGCGGGAAGTGCTGCATTGGCAAATGAAGTTGTCGAGGAAATCAAACAGCTTGGCAAAGATGCAATTGCGATTCAATGTGATGTATCAAACGGTGAATCTGTAGCTAATATGATTAAGGAAACAATAGATCATTTTGGAAGTTTAGATATCCTTGTAAACAATGCAGGTATCACAAGAGATAACTTGTTGATGCGCATGAAAGAAGCAGAGTGGGATGATGTTATCAACACGAACTTAAAAGGCGTGTTCCATTGCACAAAGGCAGTAACTAGACAAATGATGAAGCAAAGAAAAGGAAGAATCATCAACATTACTTCAATCGTTGGTGTGACAGGTAATCCAGGTCAAGCAAACTATGTAGCAGCAAAAGCAGGAGTAATCGGATTAACGAAAACAACTGCTAAAGAGCTTGCGGCAAGAAATATTACAGTAAATGCTGTCGCTCCTGGATTCATTACGACAGATATGACAGATAAATTACCGGAAGATGTGAAAAACGCCATGCTTTCCCAAATTCCGCTTGCAAAATTTGGGGAGCCTGATGATATTGCTAATGCTGTTGTCTATTTAGCATCTGATGAGAGCAACTATATTACAGGGCAAACAATCCATATTGATGGTGGAATGTACATGTAATAAAACGAAAAATATGCCGTATAAATAAAAATTGATACTTCAAGAAATACTTATTTTAATAAGTTATTCGGCATATTTTTCATTTGTAATAAAAAGAGCATTTATTATTTGTTCAAAATGCTCTATAATCATTTGAGGGGAGGTGACATTAATGTCTGATGTATTAGAACGCGTAACGAAAATCGTTGTTGATCGTCTTGGTGTGGAAGAGTCTGAAGTTAAACCTGAAGCTTCTTTCAAAGACGACCTAGGAGCAGATTCTCTTGATGTAGTTGAACTTGTTATGGAACTTGAAGATGAGTTTGATATGGAGATTTCTGACGACGATGCTGAAAAGATTGTAACAGTAGGAGATGCTGTTAATTACATAGGTAATCGTTAATCCAACCAATAAAAGCTCCGTTAACAGCGGAGCTTTTAGATTGCAAAAAAACAGGGATGTGCGGTGCTTTTTTCATTGTTTGCATGATTAGATATACAACTGTGTTTAATGTAAAAACGGTCCTGCCTTATGAGAAAAAGACTGGTAAATCGCTGCAAGTTAGTTTAAAATAGTAAGGATTTAAAACCATAAACAGTAATAAAGACGGCAGCCTATCTGAAAAGAAACGGCTTGGAGAGAAAAAAACTTTCCAAGTTTCTTTGCGTTTTTTATCTGTTTTACTTAAACTTATTATGATATGTAAACTTAGTGCTAAGGTGGAGGCAAAATGCGAGGCAACGGAAAAGACAAGAGACAAATACGTCCAAATGATAAAAAATTAAAAGAATTGCAAGAAAATTTAAGCATCCAGTTTGAAAATGAAAAATTACTGAAACAAGCATTCACTCATTCATCATATGTGAATGAGCATCGTAGAAAGCCTCATGAAGATAATGAAAGACTTGAATTTCTTGGAGATGCTGTATTAGAGCTTACTGTTTCTCAATTTCTTTTCAAGAAATTCCCGATGATGAGCGAAGGCGAGCTGACAAAGCTTCGAGCAGCGATTGTTTGTGAACCATCACTAGTATCTTTTGCGAATGATCAATCATTCGGCAAATTTGTCTTGCTCGGAAAGGGTGAGGAAATGACAGGAGGACGAGCTCGTCCAGCTCTTCTCGCAGATGTTTTTGAGGCATTTATCGGAGCTCTTTACCTTGATCAAGGACTGGAAAAGGTAGTTTCCTTCCTAGAAAAAGTTGTGTTTCCGAAAATAAATTCCGGTGCTTTTTCTCATGTGATGGATTTCAAGAGTCAGCTTCAGGAATTTGTCCAAAGGGATGCAGTTGGAACAATTTCCTATAGAATTCTGCAGGAAAAGGGACCAGCCCATAACAGAGAATTCGTTTCTCAAGTGTTCTTGAATGAAATGGAATTAGGGACTGGTACAGGACGTTCCAAAAAAGAAGCAGAACAGCATGCAGCACAGATGTCGCTTACTATGCTGAAAACAAAAGATGCTAAGCCAGACGAAAAATAAGAAAGCATCCGTTGGAGAAAGCGAAATCACTGTTGATTCTTCTGCTTTCTTATAACCAAACGACAGCTAGAGATGATGCGAAATAGTAAAGGGGTTAGGAGGTGAGGTAGGTGTTTTTAAAACGGTTAGATGTAATCGGTTTTAAATCATTTGCTGATCGAATTGCAGTAGATTTTGTCCCAGGAGTCACCGCAGTAGTGGGACCGAATGGAAGCGGAAAAAGCAATATTACAGACGCGATACGCTGGGTGTTGGGAGAACAATCTGCCAAAAGCCTCAGAGGCAGTAAAATGGAGGATGTCATTTTTTCTGGAAGTGATTCGAGAAAAGCGGTCAACTTCGCGGAAGTGACATTAACGCTTGAAAATGAGGACCAGTTCCTTCCGCTTGATTACAATGAGGTGAGCGTAACCAGACGGGTGTATCGCTCAGGGGAAAGCGAATATCTTATTAATAAGCAATCATGCAGGTTAAAGGATATCGTTGAATTGTTTATGGATTCTGGGCTTGGCAGAGAAGCATTTTCTATCATCAGCCAAGGAAAAGTCGAGGAAATCCTCAACAGTAAAGCAGAGGAACGCCGTGCCATCTTTGAGGAAGCAGCAGGTGTGCTTAAATACAAAACACGCAAAAAGAAGGCAGAAGGCAAGCTTATTGAAACACAGGAAAACTTGAACAGAGTCAATGATATCCTCCATGAACTCGAAGGACAGGTAGAACCACTGAAAATTCAAAGCTCTATGGCTAAGGAATATCTTGATCATAAGGAAAATCTTGAACAAATTGAAGTTGCCCTGATGGTTCATGATATAGAGGAAGCTCATCAGAAATATGAGGCAGTTTCCGCCCAGCTTGAAAGCTATAAGGAAAAGGAACTTAATCTCCTCTCCACACTGCAAAGCAAGGAAGCTAAAATGGAGGAATGGAAGAACGATGTGGCTGCATTGGATGAATCCATCAACGACCTCCAACAGGTTCTTTTGCTTGTTAGTGAAGAGCTTGAAAAGCTTGAAGGAAGAAAAGAAGTACTGAAAGAACGCAAAAAAAACGCAGTACAAAACAGAGGTCAGCTTGAAAAAAGCAAGGAAGAGCTTGAAGAAAAAGTGGTAGCTTTAAAGCTGCAAAAAGCGGAGCATCTTCAATCAGTTAATCAGTTAAGTCTTGAGGCAAAACAGATCGAAGAAGAGCTAAAGGCTAATGAAAAGAAAATGCAGCTTTTTAGCGTCAATCTGGAAGAAAAAATCGAATCACTAAAAAGTGATTATATTGAGCTTTTAAATGAGCAGGCTGCCGCAAAAAACGAAAGCAGCTACATTACCCAGCAGCTCGAAAGTCAAAACAGAAAAACGTCCCTTCTTGATGAAGATAATGAAAAGTATACTTCAGAGAGAATGCGGATAAATTCAGACAAAGCACGCGTTTCTGCAGTTTTAGCAGGATTGGAAAAAGAGCTTGCACACTCGGCAAATGACTACAAGCAAAAACAGCAATCAGTTGATGAAATGCATGCTAAAGTGCAAAAAATTGAAAAATCGTTATACCAGTCCTATCAATTCATTCAGCAGGCAAAATCAAGAAAAGAGATGCTTGAAGAACTTGAGGACGACTATGCTGGCTTTTTCCAAGGTGTTAAAGAAGTATTGAAGGCAAGAAGCAAAGGGCTTGACGGCATACATGGCGCTGTCGCTGAATTGATGAATGTGCCAAAGGAATATAACGTTAGTATTGAAATTGCCCTTGGAGGGAGCATGCAGAATCTAGTTGTTGAAACAGAGCAGCATGCACGCCAGGCAATTTCCTATTTGAAAAAGAACGGCTACGGCAGAGCGACATTCTTGCCAATGAGCATTATTAAAGGCAAGAGATTGTCTGATTCTCAAGCCCGTTCCATTCAAGAGCATCCTTCTTTTATAGGAGTAGCTGCAGACTTAATCTCTTTTGATGCAAAGTATCAAGAAATTATGGGAAGCTTACTTGGAAATGTCGTTATCACAAAAGACCTGAAAGGTGCCAATGAAATGGCAAGAACGCTACAATACCGCTCAAGGTTTGTAACGCTTGAAGGAGAAATAGTGAATCCTGGCGGTTCGATGACTGGTGGAGCTGTTAAACAAAAATCAACAAGCATTCTAACAAGAAAAGGCGAGCTTGAGGACTTAAAGGCAAAAATCTTTGAGATGGAGAAGTCGTCACTTAAATTAGAAGACCAGTTGAAAAAAGGCAAAACTACCTCCCAAACGGAAACGGCAGCATTAGAAGAGTTAAGACTAAAGCAAGAGGATATCCGTTACTCCTTGCAAACAAGTAAAGATGAACTAAAAGAGATTGAGTTTGACGAAAGAGCAATGAATGAAAAGCTGTCACAATATGACCGAAATAAGGCTGATTATCTCGATGAACAGCAGTCTTTAAAAGACAGGCAGCAAATACTGCTGGAAAAGCTTGAAGACTTTGTCCGTAAGATTCAGGCGCTTGAGCAGGAAATTGCTCAATTGACAGAACAGAAAAACCAGCAGAGTCATTCAAGAGAACAGGTTGCAGAACTAATTGGAGAAAAGCGTGTTGCATTTGCCGCTAAGAAAGAGCAATTAGCACATGCTGCAGAAAAGCTAAGTAATGTAACTTCTGAATTAGAAATATCTGAAGCTAAATGGAAGCTTGTGAAAGAAGATTTAGAGCTGTTAACCTCTGAGATGACAAATAGCCATTCCGGTGAAGAGCAGCTTGAGGATGCTGCTGTTAAAAAACAGCAAGAAAAGACGGCTGCTATTCAACTAATTGGGGAGCGTCGTGCCGAACGTCTCCAACTGCAGATGCAGCTTGACGAGATGGATCTTGATGTGAAAGAAACCCGCCGTATCCACCGTGGTATCGTACAAGCCTTAAAGGATGAAGAGGTAAAGCTTAACAGGATTGATGTGGAGCTAGATACACGCCTGTCGAACTTGAGGGAAGAGTACATGATGTCATTTGAGGGTGCGAAGGAGGAATATCCTTTAACATTGGATTTAGAGGACGCTCGCAAAAAAGTGAAGCTGATAAAGTTGGCAATGGAAGAGCTTGGAACAGTCAATCTTGGTGCCATTGAGGAATACGAAAGGATATCGGAAAGATATGATTTCCTTCTTGAGCAAAAGACAGACCTGGAGGAAGCAAAGGATACTCTTTACCTCGTAATCGACGAAATGGATGACGAGATGAAAAAACGGTTCCAGCAAACCTTCGAGGGAATTCAGTCCCATTTTGAAGGTGTGTTTCAGCGCCTGTTTGGCGGCGGTCACGCAGCACTACGCTTAACTAACCCAGATGATTTACTGAACACAGGTGTCGATATTGTAGCACAGCCACCAGGGAAAAAACTGCAAAACTTAAGCCTGTTATCAGGTGGAGAAAGAGCCTTGACTGCCATTGCTTTGTTGTTTGCAATCTTAAAGGTGCGGCCAGTTCCTTTCTGTATTCTTGATGAGGTAGAGGCGGCACTTGATGAAGCGAATGTTTTCAGATTCAGCTCCTATTTAAAAGCATACAGCGATGAGACGCAATTCATTGTCATTACACATCGCAAAGGAACAATGGAAGAGGCTGACGTGCTGTACGGCGTAACAATGCAAGAATCTGGAGTATCCAGACTTGTTTCTGTTCGGTTAAGTGAAACAAGTGAGCTTGTTGCAACATAATTAATCAATAAATGAGAAAGTGGGAATCAAATGAGTTTCTTCAAAAAGCTTAAAGACAAAATGTCCCAGCAAACCAATTCTGTCACAGAAAAATTTAAAGATGGACTTGCGAAAACAAGAAGCAATTTTTCTGATAAAGTGAATGATTTAGTGTCCAGATACCGTAAAGTGGATGAGGACTTTTTTGAAGAATTAGAAGAAATTTTAATTGGAGCTGACGTTGGCTTCGAGACAGTGATGGAATTGATTGATGAGCTGAAAAGCGAAGTCAAAAAAAGAAATATCCAAGATCCAAGAGAAGTACAAGCAGTTATATCAGAAAAGCTTGTAGCAATCTATCAAGGCGGCGAGGAAGAAACCTCTTCTATTAATGTTCAACAAGACGGGTTGACTGTTATCCTTTTTGTTGGGGTTAATGGTGTTGGAAAAACAACGACAATTGGTAAGCTAGCACATCGCTTTAAAGCAGAAGGCAAAAAGGTTGTTTTAGCAGCAGGTGATACATTCCGTGCTGGTGCAATCGAGCAGCTTGAAGTATGGGGAGACAGAGCAGGAGTAGATGTTATTAAACAAGCTGCTGGCTCTGACCCTGCAGCGGTCATGTATGATGCTGTCCAAGCCGCAAAGTCAAGAAATGCCGATATTCTTTTATGTGACACTGCTGGAAGACTTCAAAATAAAGTCAACCTAATGAATGAGTTAGAAAAAGTAAAACGCGTAATTGAAAGAGAAGTTCCGGGTGCACCACATGAAGTGCTGTTAGTGCTTGATGCAACGACAGGACAAAATGCCCTTATTCAAGCGAAGACGTTTAAAGAAGCGACTAACGTGAGCGGTATTGTACTAACTAAGCTTGATGGGACAGCAAAAGGTGGAATTGTGCTCGCAATCCGCAAGGAGCTACAAATACCAGTTAAATTAGTCGGACTTGGTGAAAAAATGGACGACTTACAAAACTTTGACGCAGAAAAATACGTATACGGCTTATTTTCCAACTTGGTTGAAGCTGAGGAAGAATAAGCAAAAGGCTGCTGCAGGAAACTCGCTAACGAGATTCCTGCACAGCTTTTTTTATGTTATAAAAAAAAACGGCTAGGCAGATAATAAGCATGTATAAGGATGACAAGAAGGCAAGGAGGAACTTAATGTTCATACAGCTGATTCTCATAACTATCATGTTGTTCGGAGCGTTTCTGTCTATTAAAGGCCGCATCGTTCAACGCAGCTCTGTTTGGCATCTTGGCAATATGCTTGGAGAAAAAGGCCTGCTTGATGAAGGATCCTATCCGATAACATTAGAAGAGGAAAATCTATTTTTGCGCAGCCTCTCCGGGATAAGAATGAAAATCGTCGGAGCCCTGCTAATGGGAATTACCGCAAGCTTAATTATTTTATTCCATATTTAGAGGGGAAAGATCTTTTTGTCACACAGTTGATAAGGAGATCTTTTTTGTAATTTATTGTCATAAATAACAAAAAATAAGGAGAATGTACTAGAGAAAGTATGTTATTATAGGATTGTAATCTTTTTTGTGAAAGAGTTTACATACTTAAAACTTGAGGTGATTTTTTTAAAATGAGTCTTAATTTACGAGCGCCAAGAATTTTAGGCATTGTGTCCTTTGTGTTATTGTTAATCGGATTTTTAATATCCATTTTGCTTTATACACAAATAGATAGCTTTGGTGCATTAAGAGATGCAATGATAGAAACTGTCAATTCAGATCCTACTTTGCAAGAAAGTATTGGACTAACTAATGAGTCAGCTACTGCAGAGGAAATTACAGATGAGGCAATGGCGTATTTAAAAAATGTTTTGCTAATTCCTGTTATCTATTCTGTAATTGCTTGCGCAGCAACTTTATTTAGCATAATTATGATGAACAGAATGCCTCGTACAAGCGGTGTACTCTTCATTATCATCGGAGTAATTTCCCTTCTTTCTATCATTATTCCAATCCTGTTAATTACAGCAGGTGTTATGATTCTTAACAGATCGTCAAAATACAATAAGGAAGCGGGCATACCCGCTTAAAAACAAGTCCTGCTTACAGCTTAGAGAAGTATTCTTAAGGCTTAAGCGGGCTTTTTTGTGTGGTTTGAGATGTCTTTGGTACCTTAATCTTAGATGAACTTGCTATAGTCCATATGAAGAAAATTGGGCATCTGTTTGTAAGGGGAAAGGGCGCCCCTTCTCGGCCACCTTGTCTTATGCTTGTCGCCGATAAGCAGTCGCCTTCCGCTTTTCTGTCCAGCTGCAGGCGCCATCGGCTCGAGGTCATAAGCCAAGCTGTCCAAGAAGGGGAAAGGGCACCCCTTCTCGGCCACCTTGTCTTATGCTTGTCGCCGATAAGCAGTCGCCTTCCGCTTTTCTGTCCAGCTGCAGGCGCCATCGGCTCGAGGTCATAAGCCAAGCTGTCCAAGAAGGGGAAAGGGCGCCCCTTCTCGGCCAGCTCGTCTTATGCTTGTCGCCGATAAGCAGTCGCCTTCCGCTTTTCTGTTGTCCAGCTGCGATGGCCTAGCGCCTAGTGGACTTCCCTCTTCTCCTTGCGATAAGTCAACATCGCCTCACTAGGTTCGCTGTGTTTCCTTTATCTCAGTCAAGGCCCTCCAGTTTCTCCGCCGCTAAACGGTCGCCTTCCGCTTTTCATTGTCCAGCTGCAGGCGCCATCGGCTCGAGGTCATAAGCCAAGCTGTCCAAGAAGGGGAAAGGGCACCCCTTCTCGGCCACCTTGTCTTATGCTTGTCGCCGATAAGCAGTCGCCTTCCGCTTTTCATTGTCCAGCTGCGATGGCCTAGCGCCTAGTGGACTTCCCTCTTCTCCTTGCGATAAGTCAACATCGGCTCACTTCCGTTCGCCGTGTTTCCTTTATCTCATACGAAGAGCTCCAGTCCATACGGCGCTAAACAGGCCATCTCCGCTTTTCTGGTGTCCAGCTGCAGGCGCCATCGGCTCGAGGTCATAAGCCAAGCTGTCCAAGAAGGGGAAAGGGCACCCCTTCTCGGCCAACTTGTCTTATGCTTGTCGCCGATAAGCAGGCGCCTTCCGCTTTTCTGTTGACATCTTTTTTGTTGGTGTGTACAATAAGGGTGTAAAGGTGTTTGACTTAACATGGAGGTATTGTTCGATGCTTGAAAAAACAACACGAATGAATTATCTGTTTGATTTCTATCAGTCGTTGTTGACACCGAAGCAACGAAGTTACATGTCTCTTTATTATTTAGATGATTATTCTCTTGGTGAAATTGCGGATGAGTATGACGTTAGTCGTCAAGCTGTTTATGATAATATTAAACGGACAGAAGCGATGCTGGAGGAATATGAAAATAAATTACTCTTACTTCAAAAGTTTCAAGAGCGTAATACTCTTTTTATACATATAAAAGAGTTATTAAAGGATGATACTCCTTCGGTTTCAGCATTGCTGGAAGCAGTTTGCGAGCTGGAGAAATTAGATTAAGGAGGCGGCGCAATGGCATTTGAAGGTTTAGCTGACCGACTGCAGAATACGATCCAGAAGATCCGCGGAAAAGGGAAAGTAAATGAAGCGGATGTTAAGGAAATGATGCGTGAAGTCCGACTTGCATTGCTTGAGGCGGATGTTAACTTTAAGGTAGTCAAGGAGTTTGTTAAAAAAGTCAGTGAGCGTGCTGTTGGACAAGAGGTTATGAAAAGTTTAACCCCAGGTCAACAGGTCATTAAGGTTGTTAAAGAAGAGCTTACGGAGCTGATGGGTGGAGAACAAAGTAAAATTGCTGTATCCAACCGTCCGCCGACTGTCATTATGATGGTTGGTTTGCAAGGTGCCGGTAAGACGACGACAACTGGAAAATTGGCTAATCTGCTGCGTAAAAAGCATAATAGAAAGCCGTTGCTAGTTGCGGCAGACATATATCGTCCTGCTGCTATTAAACAGCTGGAAACACTGGGTAAACAGCTCGATTTTCCTGTTTTTTCACTTGGAGATCAAGTCAGTCCTGTTGAGATTGCGAAACAGGCGATTGCAAAAGCGAAGGAAGATCATCATGATTATGTTTTAATTGATACGGCAGGTCGACTGCATGTTGATGAAGCATTGATGGACGAGTTGAAGCAAATTAAAGAGCTTTCTAATCCAGATGAAATATTCCTTGTTGTGGATGCGATGACAGGTCAGGATGCAGTCAATGTGGCAAGCAGCTTTAACGAGCAGCTTGGTCTGACAGGTGTCGTATTAACGAAGCTGGATGGTGACACTCGAGGCGGGGCGGCATTATCTATTCGTTCTGTTACACAAACTCCGATTAAGTTTGTCGGTTTAGGTGAAAAGATGGATGCACTTGAGGCATTCCATCCAGAGCGTATGGCATCACGTATTCTTGGAATGGGTGATGTGTTAAGCCTTATCGAAAAAGCACAAATGAATGTCGATGAAGAAAAGGCAAAAGAGCTGGAAATGAAAATGAAAACAGCTTCCTTTACTTTAGATGACTTCTTAGAACAGCTTGGACAGGTACGCAACATGGGGCCGCTTGATGAGCTGCTGAAAATGATGCCGGGAGCTAACAAAATCAAGGGCTTGGATAACCTTCAAGTTGATGAAAAGCAAATCGGCCATGTGGAAGCAATTATTCGCTCCATGACAAAGGCAGAAAAAGAACACCCTGAGATTATCAACTCAAGCAGACGCAAGCGTATTGCTAAAGGGAGCGGCAGAACGGTTCCTGAAGTAAATAGGCTGTTGAAACAGTTTGAGGATATGAAAAAAATGATGAAACAAATGACGGGTATGACCCAAAAAGGCAAGAAAAAAGGCAAGTTTAAATTACCATTTAACCCTTTTTAAGGGTGTTAACAAGCGGTTTTTTATTAATTTGAACAGAATGTTTAGTCTGACAAGAAAAAACACTTTACAAACTGTTCAACTATTGATATTATACTATCTTGTGTGAAACTATTCGGAGGTGCATTTTTAAAATGGCAGTAAAAATTCGTTTAAAACGTATGGGAGCTAAAAAGACTCCTTTCTATCGTATTGTAGTAGCAGATTCTCGTTCACCACGTGATGGACGTTTCATTGAAACAGTAGGAACTTACAATCCAGTAGCAAACCCTGCTATCGTGGATATCAACGAAGAGAAAGCTCTACAATGGTTACAAAATGGTGCTAAGCCATCTGATACAGTTCGTAACCTTTTCTCTAACGAAGGTATCATGGAGAAATTCCACAACATCAAAAACGGTAAGTAATTCGTTTGAAGATGAAGGAGTTAATTGAAACGATTGTTAAGCCCCTTGTAGATTTTCCGGATGATGTTGCGATACAAGTTACTGAAGACGATGATCGAATCATTTACTTGCTTTCTGTCAACAAGAATGACATGGGAAAGGTAATTGGGAAGCAAGGGCGGGTTGCGAAAGCAATCCGGACGATTGTTTACGCTGCTGGGTCACAGCAGCACAAAAAGCTGGTCTTAGAGATTGGCGAATAAAAAGGAGGAGGGGGAACCCTTCTCCTTTATTTGTTTATATCTTCAAGGAAATTCTTTAAGTAAAAGGAAACTTGTTTTAGAGCGTGGAATGCCGCTTGCCGCTTTTTTCAGCAATTAAATAGTATTGCATTGATAGGAGGAAAAAAATGCAGATTCTCCACACTGTCACAGTCAAACAAATATTGACCGAAAAAACGAAACAAGCATCAGAGAAGAAAATCTCGCAAGAACTGCTTCAGCTTGAAAAAGAATGCGAACAACTTAAATTTGAGGAAAAAAAACTGCTCAAAGGCAACCATTCCGTAAATGCTGTTAAACAGCATATAAGCAAGGAACTTGCTCAAAGAGAGCAAAAAAAGAAAACACTAGAGTTTCAATTAGCACAATTACATATACTACCATTGGGCAGTGAACTGAAAAGTCAAGAGCTTACTGGGATAGTTGATATAAATATAGGAGATGTTTGGGATGAGCGCTTGCTCCACAAAACAATTCTTCTGAAAGACGGAAAAGTCGTAGATATACGGTAGAGGTGATTAATATGGAAAAATGGTTTAATGTAGGCAAGGTTGTCAATACACATGGAATACGCGGAGAGCTTCGCGTCATTTCACGCACAGATTTTCCTGAAGAAAGATATAAAGTCGGAAACTCCATTTATTTCTTTGGAGAAGGAAAAAAGGAGCCAAGCGAGCTAAAAGTAAAAACACAACGTCCGCATAAAAACTTTCATCTGTTGACATTTGAAGGCTATGATAATGTTAATGAAGTAGAGTTTATGAAGGGTGGCACATTAAAGGTACCTGAGAGCTTTTTAGGAGAGTTACCAGAGAATGAGTACTATTTCCATGAAATCATTGGCTGTAAGGTGGAAACAGTTGAAGGTGACGAGATAGGTGTCATTTCAGAGATCCTAACACCTGGTGCGAACGATGTATGGGTGATTAAGACTACTAAAAAAACGGAAGTCTTGATTCCTTATATTGAAGAGGTTGTCATGAAAGTGGATGTGAAAGAAAAGCTAGTTGTCATTGAGCCAATGGAGGGGCTGTTATCGTAATGAGAGTAGATGTATTAACGCTGTTTCCAGAAATGTTTGAGGGTGTGTTTAACAGCTCTATCCTGAAAAAAGCAAAAGAGGCAGAGAAAGTATCCTACGGTGTCACAAACTTCCGGGAATACTCTGATAATAAGCACCAGTCTGTTGATGATTATCCGTATGGCGGAGGTGCGGGGATGGTCCTCAAACCGCAGCCGATTTTTGATGCGGTCGACGATTTGCAAACAAAAAGCGGGACTAAGCCGAAAGTAATCCTTATGTGTCCTCAAGGTGAGCGTTATACCCAAAAAAAAGCGGAAGAGCTTGCAAAGGAAGAGCATTTAATTTTCATTTGCGGTCATTATGAAGGCTATGATGAGCGAATTCGCGAGCATTTAGCAACAGACGAGATATCAATTGGTGATTATGTGCTAACAGGCGGCGAGCTCGGAGCGATGGTAGTGATTGATAGTGTTGTCAGACTCCTTCCAGGGGTGTTAGGAAGCGAGGCGTCCCATGTGAATGATTCCTTCAGCACAGGACTGCTTGAGCACCCGCATTATACCCGTCCTGCTGATTTCAGAGGGATGAAGGTGCCTGCCACACTAACGTCAGGAAATCACGCGCATATTGACGAGTGGAGAGAAAAGGAGTCGCTGAAAAGGACGCTTGAAAGACGTCCGGATCTTCTCGAAAACTACCCGTTAACAGATAAACAGCAAAAACTATTAAATGATTTGCAGAAAAACAAATAATAGATATTGATGTCTTAAACGTTTTATGTTAAGATAACACTTGTGACTTAAGCAGAAACCTTTTCTGCTATAAAAGTCTTATAACGATGTTCCGCTGCAATTAATTAGCTGCAAGAGCGTCTGTTGGAAGGAGTTGAAAACGATGCAAAAATTAATAGAAGATATCACAAAAGAACAACTTCGTTCAGATCTTCCTGCGTTCCGTCCTGGTGACACTGTACGTGTACACGTTAAAGTTGTCGAGGGTACTCGCGAGCGTATTCAGGTTTATGAAGGTGTTGTGATTAAGCGTCGTGGTGGTGGAATCAGCGAAACTTTTACAGTACGTAAAGTTTCTTACGGAGTAGGCGTTGAGCGTGCTTTCCCAGTTCATACACCAAAAATTGCGAAGCTTGAAGTTATTCGCCGCGGTAAAGTCCGTCGTGCTAAACTTTACTACCTACGTAACCTACGTGGTAAAAAAGCTCGTATTAAAGAAATTCGATAAAGCTATCAAAAAAGAGCCTGTTCTTTGCAACAAGCTCTTTTTTATTGCCGATTATTTATTTATTATATAAAAGTCATTTGACTATCCACATATTTTGCTGAAGTATAGCGACATGGCATTTTACTTCGACTTTTTATTTCGCTACAATAAAGGGAGAGGATTTGTCCTGAAATAGAGGCAAGTACCTTTTACTGTATTTAAAAAGTATCTGATAAAGAGCTACTTAAAAAGAGAGCTAACAAAAAATGAGGATTGGTGAATAAGATGGCAAAGAAAAAGAAAAACGAGATATGGGAATGGGGTAAGGCGTTAGTAATCGCAGTTATATTGGCCGTTGTGATTCGCTCCTTTTTATTTGCTCCGATTGTAGTGGACGGGGAATCGATGATGCCTACATTACATAATTCAGACCGAATGATTGTAAATAAAGTAAATTACAAAGTAAGTGATCCTAAACGCTTTGATATTATCGTATTCCATGCACCAGAAGGAAAGGATTATATTAAAAGAGTAATCGGTTTGCCTGGTGATACAATAGAGTACAAGGATGACGTACTATACGTGAATGGCAAGGCTTATAAAGAGCCGTATTTGGATGAATACAAAAAACAGGTTACAGATGGTCCCTTAACAGAATCCTTTAAGCTGGAAGACAAAATTGGTCAAAGTACTGTTCCAGAAGGAGAGTTATTCGTTATGGGTGATAACCGCCGTGACAGCAAGGACAGCCGTCATATCGGGACAATCCCTTATGAGAAGGTTCTTGGCAATACGAGCATGATTTACTGGCCAATATCAGACATTAAATTAGTGAACTAAGAAAAGCTTTATGCTGACAAAAAAAGCAGCAGTAATTAGAGGTGGATATTTTGACAATACAATGGTTTCCTGGCCATATGGCCAAAGCAAGACGACAAGTAACAGAGAAATTAAAGCTTGTTGACATCATTTTTGAATTAGTGGATGCAAGAATTCCTCAGTCTTCCAGAAATCCGATGATTGATGAGATCATCCAGCATAAGCCAAGAATTGTTTTACTGAACAAGGCAGACATGGCTGATGGCGAAAGAACAAAACAATGGATTGCTCATTTTAAAAAGCAAGGCATACAAGCACTTGCGATAAATTCGCAGGCTGGTGTCGGAATGAAGGAAATTACGGCATTGGCTAATGTAGTGCTTGCAGAGAAGTTTGATAGAATGAAGGCAAAAGGCATAAGACCTCGTGCAATCAGAGCGATGATTGTCGGAATTCCAAATGCAGGAAAATCTACATTAATTAACAGGCTTGCCAAAAAGAATATTGC
This sequence comes from Niallia circulans, assembly GCF_007273535.1. Classification (NCBI taxonomy): domain Bacteria; kingdom Bacillati; phylum Bacillota; class Bacilli; order Caryophanales; family Bacillaceae; genus Niallia; species Niallia circulans. The sequence continues at coordinate 3,530,915 of NZ_RIBP01000004.1, read as the reverse complement.
TAAAACAGGCAATACTCCCGGTGTAACAAAGGCACAGCAGTGGATTAAGGTAGGGAAGGAATTAGAGCTTCTTGATACCCCAGGGATTCTCTGGCCGAAGTTTGAGGATCAGAGTGTTGGATTAAAGCTTGCGTTAACTGGTGCTATTAAAGATACAATTCTTAACTTGCAGGATATTGCTATTTATGGATTGCGATTTTTAGAAAAGGAATATCCTGAAAGGCTGAAGGAGCGTTTTCAGCTTCAAGAAATATCAGAAGACATTGTTGAGCTGTTTGACAGAATCGGTGAAGTGCGCGGCTGCCTTACAGGTGGAGCGGTTGTCGATTATGACAAGGTTACAGAATTGGTTATTAGAGAAATTAGAAATGAAAAGTTTGGCAGATTAACATTCGAACAACCAAGTGATTTCGATGTGCAAGAAGATTAATAGATAAGACAACTTGTCTTAGCAAAGAAAAGAGAATTGACCATCGTTTTGTTGGGCGCTTCTCTTTTTTTTAATGGACCGTTGTTTTAAGGAGTTGTTAAATTAATTCTTGCAAGAGTCGATATAAAGAGGGAGAAAGGGAGTTACTTAAAGTGGCATTGGCAACATTAAAGGAAATTAAGGGGATACTGGAAAAGATAACAGACAAACAAGACCCTTATTGGGAGCAATTAAAGGAAGACAAACGAGTTGGAGTGCAAAAGCTGATAACTTCATGGGAAAAGCAAAAGGAAAAGGAAGTGCAGCTTCACAACCGTTTTATAGAGCTTTGTATATATGAAACAGAAATAAGAGAACAAGGGTATACATATATTGCTGGCATTGATGAAGTGGGTAGGGGACCCCTAGCAGGACCAGTTGTGACCGCTGCAGTCATACTTCCTGAAAACTTCTATCTGCCAGGAATAGATGATTCAAAAAAGCTGTCTGAAGCAAAAAGAGAGCAGTACTATGAAATTATTCAAAAGGAAGCAATTTCAATCGGTGTTGGTATTATCGAACCGGCGGAAATTGATCGTATTAACATTTATGAGGCGACAAAAAAAGGAATGCTTGCAGCTGTACAAAATCTCGCTCAGCAGCCGGACTTTTTACTGATTGATGCTATGAAGCTAAATGTTCCGTATCCAAGCAAATCGATAATAAAAGGAGACAGTAAAAGTATTTCCATTGCAGCAGCGAGTATAATCGCAAAGGTAACAAGAGACGAGATGATGAAAAAGCTTGATAAAGAATTTCCTGCCTATTGTTTCGCGAATAATATGGGATATGGCACAAAAGAGCATCTACTTGCGTTAGAGTCGGATGGCTATACGATACATCACCGTAAAAGCTTTTCCCCGATAAAGGAAATGGCTATGGAGAATAGGGGCATTTAAAAATGAATGGCATACGTATTGGACAAGGACTTTATACAGGATTAGAGCAAGCAGTCACATCAAGACCACTAGAGCTGCGCCAAGGTCAAGTGATAATGGGACATGTGAATAAGTACTTTACGAACAATATGGCTGAAATTCAAGTTGGAAGCCAAAAGGTCCTTGCTGAATTATCGACTGCATTAAACACCGATAAGAACTATTGGTTTCAAGTTCAAGAAGGTGACGGGAAGCTGGCTTTAAAAGTGTTGTCTCCCATAAGTCCTGTCAATAATGATGCTAATACAGACACATTGCTTGAACAATGGTCTTTGCCTAATACAAAAGAAATGAAGCAGCTCACAACAATGCTCTTAAAGGAGAATCTGCCGTTGTCTGGGGAGATTCTCTCTCTAGCAGGCAAATGGATGAAAGAGTCAGACAGTCCTAAAGCATTGGACACAATAAAGGAAATGATTCAGAGAGAGCTGCCCTTTACGAAAGAAGTGTTTGCGAGCCTAATGTCTGTTAGAGAAGGCAGTTCAATGAACAGTCTTGCGGAAAAATTATGGAATGAACTGTCCGCTAGTCCAGCTGTTTCTCCCGCATTACAAGCTGTTCTTAAGGAGCTTGCAACAGGCGAAAATGTTGATTTACCCGATGCAAGCTTAATAAAGGACCAGCTGCAAAAATTACTTCATACCATTGGCTATACTTACGAACATGATTTGCTGCATTCAAAAACAGATGGAGGCAAGGGTGCTGTTGAATGGAATCAGCTTAAGCCGCTTCTGCTGGATCTTTTGAAAACGGATGCTCCTGTGCATGTAAAGGAATTGGCGTCTGCTCTTACAGACAAGGTAACAGGCATGCAGCTATTAAGCCAGGAAACAGGTCCGATCATGCAGTTAATGCTGCAATTCCCCCTTCATTTCCAAAATCACTCCATGGATGCTACTATGCAATACAGTGGAAGGAAAACGAAGGACGGAAAGATAGATTCAGATTATTGCCGCATTCTGTTTTATCTTGATTTGGCTCATTTAAAAGAGACAGCAATAGATATGCAAATACAGCACAGAATAGTAAATATTACAGTCTTTAATAAAAATCATGAAATAGAGCCGCTTATGAAAACCATGATTAAAGGCTTGCAGGAAAAAATGAAGGACGTTCAATACACCTTGTCGTCACTGGAGTTTAAATTTTTTCAGGAAGACAAGATGGAAAAATTAGATTTAGGCCTGCACAAATTAATGCCTGCCTATTATAAAGGGGTAGATTACAAGGTATGAAGGCAAATGACAAGGAAAGGCGGCAAGCTGTTGCCCTCAGCTATAAACAGCAACAGCACGCTGCGCCAGTTGTAGCAGCAAAGGGAAAGGGGCTGATTGCTGATAATATTATTAAAAAGGCACAGGAAAGCGGTGTGCCAATTCAGGAAGACCCATCACTAGTAGAACTGCTTGGCAAGCTAAATATACAGGAGCAAGTCCCTGAAGACTTGTATCAGGCAGTGGCTGAGGTTTTTGCTTTCATCTATAAGCTTGATAAAACATATGGAGCGGAGTCTGATAACTAGTAGTAAAGTCCCCTTTTGGAAAGGGGATAATTTTTTTATTGTAAATTAGTGCCTTTTTAATAGACAAAAGTGTTGCTTTTATATAAAATGAAAGCGTAAACAATAGAGTGTTTTTTCCAAAAAGTAAGAAAATATTGTATTGATATAGAATATTAATACAGTGTTAAAGATACTTTTAAAAGGAAGGGGTCCTTTTAAATTGGAAAAAATATTTTTTTGTCGAGATGGAAAAAAGCTATTTTTTTTCTTACTCGTACATAAGTAAAGGTATGCACAAATGATCTGGTAAGAAGCGAAAAAGAATTTGCAAAGGGATGTGGGAGAATGAATATTCACGAATATCAAGGGAAAGAAATTCTAGCATTAAATGGTGTAGCTGTCCCTAAAGGAAGTGTTGCATTTACCGTTGAAGAGGCCCTATTTGCAGCAGAGCATCTTAACAGTGATGCATGGGTTGTTAAGGCGCAAATTCATGCTGGAGGCAGAGGAAAAGCCGGTGGTGTTAAGGTTGCGAAATCTCTTGAAGAAGTTAAGCAATACGCAGAACAGATTTTGGGGAGCACGCTTGTAACACATCAGACTGGACCTGAAGGTAAGGTTGTTAAGCGTTTGCTGATTGAAGAAGGCTGCCGTATCAAAAAAGAATATTATATTGGCTTTGTAGTCGACCGTTCTACTTCTCGTATTGTATTAATGGCGTCTGAAGAAGGCGGTACAGAAATCGAAGAAATAGCTGAAACACAGCCTGAGAAAATCATTAAAGAAGTAATTGACCCATTAACAGGTCTTACTCCTTTCCAAGCAAGACGTGTTGCATTTGCAATCAATATTCCTGGTCCTCAAGTAAATAAAGCTGTTTCATTCATGACAGGACTTTATCGCGTGTTTTGTGAGAAGGATTGTTCTATTGCAGAAATTAACCCTCTTGTTTTGACAGAAGAAGGTGATGTGATGGCACTTGATGCAAAGCTGAACTTTGACTCTAATGCACTTTACAGACATAAGGACATTCTTGCATACCGTGACTTGGATGAAGAGGATGAGAAGGAGCTCGAAGCTTCGAAATTTGACTTGAGCTATATCGCTTTAAATGGAAATATCGGCTGTATGGTAAACGGAGCTGGTTTGGCGATGGCTACAATGGATATCGTGAAGCATTATGGCGGAGAGCCGGCAAACTTCCTTGATGTTGGCGGCGGCGCTACGGCTGAAAAAGTTACAGAAGCATTTAAAATCATTTTGTCCGATGAAAAAGTTAAGGGCATTTTTGTTAATATATTCGGTGGAATTATGAAATGCGATATCATCGCTGAGGGTATCGTTGAAGCAGCAAAACAGGTGAGCCTGCAGGTGCCGCTTGTTGTTAGGCTGGAAGGAACGAATGTGGAGCTTGGCCAAAAGATTTTGAGCGAATCAGGCATCAATATCATTTCTGCTAGTTCCATGGCAGATGGTGCCGAAAAGATCGTGTCATATGTACAAAAAGGGGGAGAAATCAATGAGCATATTCATCAATAAAGAAACGAAAGTCATTGTTCAAGGTATTACAGGAGCAACGGCTCTTTTTCATACGAAGCAAATGCTCGAATATGGCACGAAAATTGTCGCTGGTGTAACGCCTGGAAAAGGCGGAACAGCAGTAGAGGGTGTTCCTGTTTTTAACACAATGAAAGAAGCTGTTGCAGCAACAAATGCAACAGTATCTGTCAACTATGTGCCTGCCCCGTTTGCAGCAGATGCAATCATGGAAGCTGTTGATGCAGAGCTAGAGTTGACGATTTGTATAACAGAGCATATCCCTGTTTTAGATATGGTAAAGGTTAGACGCTATATGGAAGGTAGAAAAACAAGATTAATAGGCCCGAACTGTCCGGGTGTCATCACTCCAGATGAGTGCAAGATTGGAATTATGCCTGGATATATCCATACAAAGGGTCATGTTGGCGTTGTTTCCCGTTCAGGTACTTTGACATACGAAGCGGTTCATCAGCTTACACAGGCAGGAATAGGCCAGTCTACGGCAGTAGGAATTGGTGGAGACCCTGTTAATGGAACAGACTTTATTGACGTGTTGAAGAAGTTCAATGAGGATGAAGACACATATGCGGTTATTATGATTGGTGAAATAGGCGGAACAGCAGAAGAAGAAGCTGCTGAGTGGGTCAAAGCCAATATGACTAAACCTGTTGTTGGCTTTATCGGTGGAAGAACTGCACCTCCAGGAAAAAGAATGGGTCATGCAGGTGCAATCATTTCAGGTGGTAAGGGTACTGCAGATGAAAAGATCAAGACAATGAATGAGTGCGGAATCAAGGTAGCCCCAACACCTGCTGAGATGGGTGCGACATTGATTGAAGTGTTGAAGGAAACGGATCTTTTCGACAAATGCAAAACGCATAAGGTGGAAGAAAGCAGAGTCTAATTTAATCATGTAAAAGGCTAGCCTTAGCTTTATGCTGGAGGCTAGCCTTTTTGTGCATAAAAAAAATGACGAGTTTCTTCTATTATATAGCAAATCTTTGGAATTAAAGAGGGAAATTTATTATAATAAAAGGTAGTTTCGGAAATGCATTTTTAATAGTTATTGAATTTATACAAGAAAGGGTTGAGTGTGCTGGTACATGATTTAAGAGAAACATTAATTGTGCTACATCATTGCCGGAAAATGACATGGAAAAGAATCTTTACCATATTGAAATCAGATCAAGGACTGCACTTCCTCCACGATAGCTGCCTCCCAAACACAAAATTCCTCGAAAAAGAAACCATCGAAGACTTTTACTCCCATACCCTCCATCAGCAAATTCAGCAATATACCCAGCAAGGAATTCACATCATCACCTATTTTGATCCCTCTTATCCAAGTTTATTAAAGGAAATATATCAGCCGCCCTGGGTGCTTTATGCAAAAGGAGATCTATCTTTATTACAACAGCCCAGGCAGTTGGCAATAGTAGGCTCCCGTGATGCCACAGTATACAGCAGGCGTGCGGTAAAGGCAATAATGCAAGAGCTTGTCAATGAGGAGGTCGTCATTGTAAGCGGGCTTGCTGCTGGTGTGGATGCTCTCGCACATGAAACGGCACTCGAATTTAACGGCAAAACAATTGGAATTCTTGCTGGCGGCTTTAAGCATATTTACCCTAAGCATAATTTGCCGTTAGCAGAGAAAATGATGAAAACACAGCTTTTGTTGTCTGAATATCCTCCCTTTACAAGACCCCAAAAATGGCAGTTTCCTATGCGCAACAGAATTATCAGTGGTATAACAAAAGGTACGCTTGTAGTAGAGGCAAAAAGAAAAAGCGGCTCGCTAATAACAGCAAATCTCGCCTTACAAGAAGGTAGGGACGTGTTTGCTATTCCTGGCAGCATTTTCAGCAAATATTCAGAAGGAACGAATGATTTGATTAAGCATGGGGCAAAGCTAGTAACAAATGCAGCAGATATATTGGAAGAATGGGAATTTACAACCTAAAATAATATGAGTAATACTAGTATAATGGAAAATGGATTGAATCTATTTTTCATTATTTTTTAAAAAGGTATTGCTATTTTTTACAATCTGTTATACTGTTTGCAACAGATATACAATAATTTTCAAGGATTTCCATTCATATAATAACGGTGTAACCGTTTACTTATTTCGTAATGTTTGACAAAAGCGAACATAGTATACAATAATAATGAATATTTATAATCCCTCTAAGGAGGACGTTGGATGTCAGAGTTTCTAGTAATAGTAGAGTCGCCAGCAAAGGCGAAAACAATTGAACGCTATTTAGGTAAAAAATATAAAGTTAAAGCATCAATGGGACATATCAGAGACTTGCCAAGAAGCCAAATGGGTGTTGACGTAGAAAAAGAGTACGAACCGAAGTACATAACGATACGTGGAAAAGGTCCTGTATTAAAAGAATTAAAAACAGCAGCTAAAAAGGCGAAGAAAATATACCTCGCAGCCGATCCAGATCGTGAAGGGGAAGCAATTGCCTGGCATTTGGCAAACAGCCTCCAGGTTGATGTGGATTCAGATTGCCGTGTCGTTTTTAATGAAATTACAAAGGATGCTATTAAGGAGTCATTCAAGCATCCAAGGCCGATAAACATGGATTTAGTCGATTCACAGCAAGCAAGACGGGTGCTCGATCGTTTGGTAGGCTATAATATCAGCCCGTTATTATGGAAAAAAGTCAAAAAAGGCTTGAGTGCTGGTAGAGTACAATCTGTGGCAGTCCGGTTAATTATTGACAGGGAACATGAAATAAAAGCATTTATACCTGAAGAATATTGGTCGATAGAAGGAAGCTTCGCAAAGGGAAAAACTAGCTTTGAAGCAGCGTTTTACGGTTTGAAAGATAAAAAATTGGAGCTTCATTCTGAAGCGGAAGTACAAAATGTTAAAAACCAGCTTAATGGCAACAAGTTTACTGTTGAGAAGGTGACAAAGAAGGAGCGTAAACGGAATCCTGCCGTTCCTTTTACAACTTCATCCCTACAGCAGGAGGCAGCAAGAAAGCTGAATTTCAGAGCGAAAAAGACAATGATGCTTGCCCAACAGCTATATGAAGGAATTGATTTAGGTAAAAAAGAAGGCACAGTCGGCTTAATTACCTATATGAGAACAGACTCAACCCGAATTTCGGAAGTTGCCCAAACAGAAGCACATGAATACATTACTTCGAACTATGGGACAGAATATACAAAAGAGCAAAACCGTAAAGAAAAGAAAAACGCAAATGCGCAAGATGCCCATGAAGCGGTCAGACCGACAAGTACACACAGAGAGCCAGGTTCTTTAAAAGAACATCTCTCTAGAGATCAGCTTCGTTTGTATAAGCTGATTTGGGAAAGATTCATTGCGAGCCAAATGGCGCCGGCAGTTATGGATACTATGAGTGTTGATCTTCGTAACGGCGATGTTAAGTTCCGTGCGACAGGTTCCAAAATTAAATTCCCTGGGTTTATGAAAGTGTATGTGGAAAGTACAGATGATGCGGTAGAAGAGCAAAACAAACAGCTCCCTGATTTAAAAGAGGGCGATGAAGTCATCAATAAGGATATTGATCCAAAGCAGCACTTCACACAGCCGCCGCCAAGGTATACAGAGGCAAGATTAGTAAAAACATTAGAAGAGCTTGGCATAGGGCGACCTTCCACTTTCGCACCTACGCTGGATACGATTCAAAAACGGGGATATGTTGCGCTTGATAATAAACGGTTTATACCGACAGAGCTTGGTGAAATAGTACTTGAGCTGATACTTGAGTTCTTCCCGGAAATTCTCGATGTTGACTTTACAGCACATATGGAGCAAAACCTTGATAATATTGAGGCAGGGCAAATAAACTGGGTCAAGGTTATTGATAGTTTTTATAAAATATTTGAGCAAAGCCTCGATAAAGCTGAAAAAGAAATGCAATCTGTCGAAATAAAAGATGAGCCTGCAGGTGAAGATTGTGAGGAATGCGGCAATCCGATGGTCTTTAAAATGGGCAGATACGGCAAGTTTATGGCATGCAGCAATTTCCCTGATTGCCGTAATACAAAGGCGATAGTCAAAGAAATTGGCGTTAAATGTCCGAAATGTTCTGAAGGAAATATTATTGAAAGAAAAAGCAAAAAGCGTCGGATTTTTTATGGATGTGACCGTTTCCCAGAGTGCGATTTCATTTCTTGGGATAAACCTATACAGCGTCCATGTCCAAAATGTGATAATATGCTTGTAGAGAAAAAGCTGAAAAAAGGTGTCCAAGTCCAATGTGTCGAATGCGACTATAAGGAAGAACCTCAAAGCTAACAAAGAGTGAGCGCTATATGCTCACTCTTTCCGTGTGTATGAATAACTGTTTTAAAAAGTTTTAGGACAATTGTCCATAAGTTGAAACTTTCCAAGATGTCCAACGTAGTGTAAAATGCTATAGGATATATTTTTAGCTTATAATTGTATGGACATTTGCTTACTACTAAAAGAATGGGCTAGTGTTTGAACATACATATGCACGATAAGAATTTTCTCGTTCACTGAGAATCTAATAGATAATATTAAGTTGGAGGATTTACGATGCAAGATACACAAAAGGTTGTTAATGTTATTGGTGCCGGACTTGCTGGAAGTGAAGCAGCTTGGCAAATTGCCAAAAGAGGAATTAAGGTTAATCTTTATGAGATGAGACCTGTCAAACAAACTCCCGCACATCATACAGATAAATTTGCAGAGCTAGTATGCAGCAACTCATTACGAGGAAATGCGCTGACAAATGCTGTTGGAGTTCTGAAAGAAGAAATGAGACGCTTAGACTCCGTTATTATTGATTCTGCGGACCTTTGTGCAGTTCCTGCAGGCGGAGCTCTTGCTGTTGATAGACATGAATTTGCAGGTAGAGTGACAGAAATGGTCAAAAACCACCCAAATGTTACGGTTATTAATGAAGAGGTTACATCTATTCCAGAAGGGGTAACTGTAATTGCGACAGGACCGCTAACTAGTGCAGCACTTTCAGAGAGCTTAAAGGAACTTACAGGAGAAGATTATTTGTATTTTTATGATGCAGCGGCTCCTATCATTGAAAAAGACAGCATAGACTTAGATAAGGTATATTTGAAATCTCGCTATGACAAGGGAGAAGCAGCGTATTTAAACTGCCCGATGACAGAAGAGGAATTTGACCGCTTCTATGAAGCATTAATAAGTGCTGAAACAGTACCATTAAAGGAATTCGAAAAAGAAATTTTCTTTGAAGGCTGCATGCCTATTGAAGTAATGGCTTCAAGGGGTAGAAAGACAATGCTGTTTGGACCAATGAAGCCTGTTGGTCTTGAAGATCCAAAAACAGGGAAGCGCCCATATGCAGTTGTTCAGCTTCGCCAAGATGACGCCGCAGGAACGTTATACAATCTTGTAGGTTTTCAGACACATTTAAAATGGGGACCACAAAAAGAAGTGCTTCGCTTAATACCAGGTCTTGAAAATGCGGAAATTGTTCGTTACGGCGTTATGCACAGAAACACTTTCATCAACTCACCGAAAGTTCTTAACGCAACATATCAGTTCAGAAACCGCCCTAACCTTTTCTTCGCTGGACAAATGACTGGCGTTGAAGGCTATGTGGAATCGGCAGCAAGCGGTCTTGTTGCAGGTATTAATGCAGCGAAGCTTGTTACTGGTGAACCGTTGATCCAATTCCCAGTTGAAACAGCTATTGGCAGTATGGCAAATTATATCACGAAGACGAATGCGAAAACTTTCCAGCCGATGAATGCTAACTTTGGACTTTTCCCTGAGCTACCAACTAGAATAAAAGGGAAAAAGGAAAGGTATGAACAGCACGCTAACAGAGCGTTAGAAACAATTCAGAACTTTATGAAGAATGTGTAAATTAATTGCTTGTCGCTACAAAGTATGTTAATATAGTGAAGCCGTTGTGAGGTGAAGCAATGAATAAGGAACAAAACGCTTTCTTGAACCTGTTTATTGAATACTTGAAGATTGAAAAAAACTGCTCACCGTATACGATTGATGTCTATAAAAAGGATATACAGCAATTTTTCCTATTTATGTCCAAGCAATTGCTTGAACATGTGAAGGAAGTAAGCGCACAGGATGTGCGGATTTTTTTGACAGAGCTGTTCAATGAGGAGCTTGCAAGAAAATCTATTGCCCGTAAAATATCTAGTCTTCGGAGCTTTTACCGATTTTTAGCTAGAGAGAATATAGTGGAAAGCAATCCCTTTGCAGTTGTCAGTATCCCAAAGCTGGAAAGCAGACTGCCGGATTTCTTTTATGAAGAGGAATTGCAGCATATTTTTCGTTCGTGTGATACGACAAGTGTACTGGGAAAAAGAAATGTCGCCATCCTGGAGCTTTTGTATGCAACAGGCATCCGGGTTGGTGAATGCACAAAAATCGAAATGAAAGACATCGATTTCAGCATTTCGACATTGCTGGTAAAGGGGAAAGGTAAAAAGGAGCGGTATGTTCCATTTGGCAGCTTTGCCCATACCGCCCTTGAATCTTACATAAAGAACAGCAGAAGTAAGCTGATGGATAAAAACAAGACGAATCATCCCTTTTTGTTTGTCAATTATAAGGGGGGACCGCTCACCGAAAACGGTGTGCGCGATATCCTTAACAGAATGATGGAATCGTCTGCTTCCAAAGAGAAAATCCATCCGCATAAACTTCGCCATTCATTTGCTACACATCTCTTGGCAAACGGTGCCGATATGCGGACTGTACAAGAATTATTGGGTCATGCTTTTTTATCATCCACCCAAATTTATACACATGTCACAAGCGACTACTTAAAAAAAACATATATGTCCTTCCATCCAAGGGCATAGCTGTAAATGGATAAAGGAGGAAGTAAAGATGTCTGGACTACCACAGTTTCATGCAACTACTATTTTTGCTGTTCAACATAAAGGGAAATGCGCCATGTCAGGTGATGGTCAAGTCACTTTCGGCAATGCTGTCGTAATGAAACATACTGCAAAAAAGGTAAGAAAACTTTTTAATGGAAAAGTGATAGCCGGTTTTGCAGGCTCTGTTGCTGATGCCTTTACTTTATTTGAGCTGTTCGAAGGGAAATTGGAAGAGTATAACGGAAATCTGCAAAGAGCGGCAGTGGAGCTTGCGAAGCTTTGGAGAAGTGACAAGATTTTACGCAAGCTTGAAGCAATGCTCATCATTATGAATGAAACAGATTTGCTGCTTGTATCTGGAACAGGTGAAGTTATAGAGCCAGATGACGGAATTTTAGCGATTGGCTCTGGCGGAAACTATGCATTATCAGCTGGAAGGGCTCTTAAACAATACTCAGGCGAACATCTTTCTGCTTATGAAATAGCAAAGGCAGCTCTTGAAATCGCTGGCGATATTTGTGTATATACGAACAATAATATTATTGTAGAAGAATTATAAGGAGAGGATTACTTGATGAATAAGAACGCAAGCTTAACACCTCGTCAAATTGTAGAACGTCTTGATCAATATATTGTTGGACAAAAGGATGCAAAGAAAGCTGTTGCGATAGCGTTAAGAAACCGTTTTCGCCGCGGGTTGCTTGATGAAAAGCTAAGGGATGAAATTAGCCCAAAAAATATCTTGATGATGGGACCTACTGGTGTAGGTAAAACAGAAATCGCAAGACGAATCGCAAAAATTGTCAGCGCCCCATTTGTCAAAGTGGAAGCGACCAAGTTCACTGAAGTCGGTTATGTCGGCAGAGATGTTGAATCCATGGTAAGAGATTTAGTGGAAACATCTGTACGAATTGTAAAAGAAGAGAAGATGGTTCAGGTGAAAGAAAGAGCGGAAACAGCAGCGAATAACCGCCTTGTGGACCTTATGATGCCTTCTTCAGCTAAAAAACAAAAAAACTACAGTAACCCGCTTGAAATGCTGTTTGGCGGTGGGAATTCGGAAACTCAAACAGAGGAGCCGACTGTGGAAGAATCAAGCCGATATGAAAAAAGAAAAGTGCTAAAAGAAAAATTGGCGCTTGGTGAGCTTGAGAATGAAACAATAACAGTTGAGGTAGATGAGCAACAGCCATCTATGTTCGATATGCTACAAGGCTCCGGAATGGAGCAAATGGGTATGAACATGCAGGATGCGTTAAGCAGCTTTATGCCTAAGAAAAAGAAAAAAAGAAAATTGACTGTACGTGAAGCTAGAATTGTTTTGACTAATGAAGAAGCACAAAAGCTGATCGATATGGACGAAGTAACACAAGAAGCAGTCGTACGTGCAGAGCAAATGGGAATCATCTTTATCGACGAAATCGATAAAATTGCAAGCAAAAGCAATGGTGGATCCTCTGCTGATGTATCAAGAGAAGGTGTTCAGCGTGACATCCTTCCAGTAGTAGAAGGATCGACAATCGTGACAAAATACGGATCTGTTAAAACAGATCATATTTTATTCATTGCAGCAGGTGCATTCCACATTTCTAAGCCGTCCGATTTGATTCCTGAGCTTCAAGGTAGGTTCCCAATCCGTGTTGAACTTGGTAAGCTAACAGTTGATGACTTTTACCGTATCCTTGTGGAGCCTGATAATGCGTTAATTAAGCAATATCAAGCATTACTGCAAACTGAAGGTATAGAAATTGAATTTTCTGACGATGCTATACGTAAGATAGCAGAAGTGGCTTATGAAGTGAATCAAAACACGGATAACATCGGAGCGAGAAGACTTCATACGATTCTTGAGAAACTGCTCGAGGATCTATCATTTGAAGCACCTGAAATTACGATGGATAAAGTATCCATAACTCCGCAATATGTGGAAGAAAAACTTGGTGCGATTGCACGAAATAAAGATTTAAGTCAATTTATTCTTTAAGAATGTGTGCATTTGATTGCTACATACTCCTAAAAGGATAGAAGCAATCAAATGCTGCAGCCTTAAAAAAAGAATAAGTGACAGTTTTGGTTTTAGTTAATAGGAGGAAAAGAAAATGGATTTATTGTCAAAAACTCGAAAAATTAATGCGATGCTGCAAAGAGCTGCTGGAAAGCCAGTTAACTTTAAAGAAATGTCTGAGACACTAAGTGAAGTTATTGAAGCAAATATCTTTGTAGTAAGCAGAAGAGGGAAATTACTAGGTTTTGCTATTAACCAGCAAATTGAAAATGACCGTATGATTAAAATGCTGGAAGACCGTCAATTCCCAGAAGAGTACACAAATAATCTTTTTAATATTCAAGTGACTTCAAGTAATTTGGATGTGGAAAGCGAATATACAGCATTCCCAATTGAAAACAAAGATTTATTCAACCAAGGACTTACAACGATCGTGCCGATCATTGGCGGTGGAGAAAGACTTGGAACATTAATTCTTGCAAGACTTCAAGAGCAATTCCATGATGATGATTTAATTTTGGCTGAATACGGTGCTACTGTTGTTGGTATGGAGATTCTTCGTGAAAAAGCAGAAGAAATCGAAGAAGAAGCAAGAAGTAAAGCTGTTGTGCAAATGGCGATCAGTTCATTATCATATAGTGAATTAGAAGCAATTGAACACATCTTTGAAGAATTGAACGGAAATGAAGGACTTCTAGTTGCTTCAAAAATTGCAGACAGAGTCGGTATTACTAGATCTGTAATTGTTAATGCATTGCGTAAGCTAGAAAGTGCTGGTGTTATTGAATCTCGTTCTCTTGGAATGAAAGGAACTTACATTAAAGTATTGAACGATAAGTTCTTGTTAGAATTAGAAAAACTGAAAGCTAATTAATAAAAAAAAGAACCTTTTCCTACGTGGAAAAGGTTCTTTTTTTTATTATTAACAGGGAATTAGTGGTAATGAAATAAGCTTTTTTAAGAGAATATTGATTTATCGAGATTTCGACTTATCATGATTCGACATTTTTCCAAAAAATATCATTTACATTACAAACGTTGTACATTATATTCGATACATAGACAAGATGATTGTTACGCGATAGTTCATTGATACTAGTTCCTAATGATGAGTTGTTGTCATACAAAAATAACAAAAATATACCTTTCTTATTAGTGAAATGATTATTTCTCTAATATTTTTAACTAAAATAGGACTAATGGATTACTAAAATTGACCTTATTATGATAGACAGATTATTTTTCATTCATTACAATTAAAGACATCATCTGAAAAATATTCGTCACAAAATTGCAAAATTCTACAAATACGATAATCATAGATAATAAGAGGTGTGAGATGAAGCTTTTTTCGAATACTATTTCAACACTAGAAAATGCTTTGAATTATTCTAATACAAAACAAAAAGTTATTTCACAAAATATCGCTAACGTCGATACGCCCAATTATAAGGCTAAGGAAGTAACATTTAAAAATACATTAGCAACTGCCATGAATGCTAACAAAACGAACAGCAGGCATTTCGATTTTGAAGGATCTACTGGCTCTGTGCAAATAAAGACAGATAAGAACGTTACTTATAATAATAATGGCAACAGCGTTGATGTGGATAAAGAGATGAGTGAGCTGGCTGAAAATCAGATTTACTACAATGCTTTAGTCGAAAGAATTAGCGGGAAGTTTAATTCTTTAGAAAATGTCATAAAAGGAGGAAGATAAAATGTCGATATTCCATAGCATGAATACAACTGCTTCTGCCCTAACAGCAAACAGGCTTCGAATGGATGTTATCTCCTCTAATATGGCGAATGCAGAAACGACAAGAGGAAAGCTAGTGAATGGTGAATGGGAGCCGTACAGAAGAAAATCAGTTGTATTGCAAGCACAAGAGGGCAATTCATTTGCATCACATTTAAATGCTGCGACAGCAGGTAATTCAGCCACAGGAAATGGCGTTAAAGTAACAAAGATTGCAGATGATACGGAAACTCCTTTTGAAATGGTGTATGATCCGGAAAATCCAGATGCTAATGCCGATGGTTATGTACAAATGCCGAATGTGGACCCATTAAGGGAAATGGTTGATTTGATGAGTGCAACAAGGTCTTATGAAGCGAACGTAACAGTCTTAAATGCCTCAAAAAGCATGCTTATGAAAACTTTAGAGATAGGAAAGTAGGTATTATAAATGGCGACAGTAAATCTTCCAGCAGTGTCATCCACATTGCCGTTAACTAATTCTTCTGCAACAACGAAAGCGACTAGTTCAGAAGTTCAAAAAAGCTTTTCTTCCTTTTTAAAAGATTCACTTAATAATGTAAATAAAGCACAGAATGAATCGGATGTTCTAACAAACAAGCTTGCAAAAGGAGAAGACGTTGATCTTTCGCAAGTAATGATTACATCACAGAAGGCAAGTGTGATGATGTCGGCTACATTAGAATTTAGAAACAAAGCTGTCGAAGCGTATCAAGAAATGATGAGAATGTCTATTTAAAATCTAGTGAGTTGTGGGCGGTTATTATCATTAAAAATAACGGTAACCGGGGGTAGAGATGAAAGAAAACATGAATAAGTTTTTTAATCCTTTAAAAGAATATTGGACAAATCGTTCAAAAAAGCAAAAGACTGTTTTGGTAAGCGGCATTCTTTTGCTTCTTCTTATGGTATCATTTGCAACGTATTTTTTAACAAAAGAAAATTTAGTTCCTTTATACAGCAACCTGTCTCCGTCAGAAACAGGACAAATTAAAGAAACACTTGATAGCAAAGGAATTACATCAGAGATTTCAGATGGCGGAAAAACAATAAGCGTGCCGGAAAATAATGTGGACTCATTGAAAGTGGAATTAGCAGCGGAAGGAATTCCGAATACAGGCAGTATCGATTATTCGTTTTTCAGTCAAAATGCGAGCTTCGGAATGACAGATAATGAGTTCAATGTTATGAAGCTTGATGCAATGCAAACAGAGATTTCTAACTTGATTAAAGGCATCGACGGTATTAACGATGCAAATGTTATGATCACATTACCAAGTGAAGGTGTGTTTGTATCAGATGAAGCCGGAGAAGCTTCAGCCTCAATTGTTCTCAACACAAAACCAGGCTATAACTTCTCCGAGAGTCAAATAAAAGGATTATATACACTTGTCGCAAAAAGTGTTCCAAACCTTCCTACTGATAATATCGTCATTACAAACCAAAACTTTGAGTATTTTGACCTAAATTCTACAACTAATAACGCAGGTGATACGTTTACTGCTCAAAATAACGTGAAAAAACAAGTTGAAAAAGACATTCAAAGACAAGTTCAGCAAATGCTTGGCACATTAATGGGACAAAATAAAGTCATGGTTTCAGTAACTGCAGATATTGACTTTACCCAAGAAAACAGAGAAGAAAACCTGGTTACGCCAGTTGATGAAGAAAATATGAAGGGTATCGAAGTGAGCGCACAAAATATCTCGGAAACATATACAGGAGGTAGTGCGGCAGCAGAAGGTACGCCAGAAGCAGAAGATCAGGCAGATACAACTACTACAAACACTGAAACAACTACATCAGGTTCTGGTGATTCTGAAAAAATTGATAACACGATCAATTACGAGGTTAATAGAATTAAAAAGCAAATTGTAGAGAGCCCATATAAAATCCGTGACCTTGGCATTCAAGTTATGGTAGAGCCTCCTACAGCAGATGATCCATCTTCACTTTCACAGGATAGTGTTGACGATATAACAAATATGCTAGGAACGATTGTAAGAACTTCTATTGATAAGACAGAAACAGGAACTCTTTCAGATGCAGACTTACAAAGTAAAATCGCCGTATCTGTTCAACAATTTAACGGAAAAACAACTGCTTCATCAGAAACAATTAGCACAGCTATTCCTTGGTGGGTATATGCAGTTGGTGGAGTATTACTTGCTGTAATTGGACTATTAATCTTCTTGTTTGTAAGAGGACGTAAGAAGAAAGCAGCAGAGCCGGAAGAAGAAATCATTTCACCTGTATCCATTCCTGACGTAAATGATGAAGTGGAATCAGAGGGAACACTTCGCAGAAAACAATTAGAGAAAATGGCAAAAGATAAGCCAGAAGACTTTGCGAAACTTCTTCGTACTTGGATAACAGAGGAATAAGGCAAGGAGGATACCGATGGCACGAAAAGAAGCTACGGAGCTTACAGGAAAACAAAAAGCTGCTGTTCTGCTTATATCATTAGGACCAGATGTAGCAGCTTCTGTTTATAAGCATTTAAGTGAAGAAGAAATAGAGAAACTTTCCTTAGAGATATCTGGTGTTAAAAAGGTGGAGAACTCTTCTAAAGAAGAAGTACTAGAAGAGTTCCATAACATAGCATTAGCACAGGATTATATTTCTCAAGGCGGTATCGGATATGCTAAAACAGTTTTGGAAAAAGCGTTAGGAACAGATCAAGCATCTGTCATCTTGAATCGATTAACTTCTTCCTTGCAAGTTAGACCGTTTGATTTTGCAAGAAAGGCTGACCCGAGCCAAATCCTTAACTTTATCCAAAATGAACATCCACAAACAATCTCATTAATACTTTCTTATTTAGACCCAACCCAGGCAGGCCAGATATTGTCTGAGCTGCCACAGGAAATGCAGGCAGATATTGCGAAGAGAATTGCTGTTATGGACAGTACGTCTCCTGAAATTATTAATGAAGTGGAACAAATTTTAGAAAGAAAGCTATCTAGCACTGTCACACAGGATTATACACAAACAGGTGGTATTGAGGCAGTTGTTGAAGTGTTGAACGGTGTTGACCGCTCAACAGAAAGAACAATCCTTGACGCCCTTGAAATACAGGATCCTGAGTTGGCAGAAGAAATCAAGAAAAGAATGTTCGTATTCGAAGATATCGTTACATTGGATAACAGAGCAATTCAACGTATTATCCGTGACTGTGAAAATGAAGATCTTATGCTTTCATTGAAGGTTTCTGGTGACGAAGTGAAGGAAATTGTATTCAGTAACATGTCTGCAAGAATGGTTGAATCCTTCAAGGATGAAATGGAGTTCATGGGACCTGTCCGCCTGAAAGATGTTGAAGAAGCACAATCAAGAATTGTTGCTATTATCAGACGTTTAGAAGACTCTGGTGAGATTGTCGTTGCACGCGGTGGAGGAGATGATATTATTGTCTAGGCTTATTAAATCAAGTTGGGCAAATGAACAAGCAAATGAAAAGATTATCTCCATTAAATATGTAAATAACTTTCAAGGAACAGATTTTCATGCTGATCCTGAATATGCAAAAATAGTGGAACAGGCGACTGCAGACGCAGCTGCCATCCGCGAGAAAGCAGAAAAAGAAGCAGCAGCATTAAGAGAACTGCTGCAGCAGGAAAAAAACAATTGGCAATCAGAAAAAAAACTTTTGATGGAAGAAGCAAATCGAGAAGGTTACCAAGCTGGTGTTGAAGAAGGACGAACGGCAGGATTTACTGAGTATGCAGAGCATATTGATGAAGCGAAAGCAATTGTTCAAGCAAGCAGAATAGATTATGAAAAATACTTGAATAGTGCTGAGACAGAAATTCTGGAACTAAGCATGAAGGTAGCTGAAAAGATTGTTCAGACAAGTATTTCAGAAAAAGAAGAATATTTCATGCAGCTTGTTAAAAAGGTTTTGAAGGAAACAAGAGACCAAAAGGAAATTCAATTGCATGTTAATCCGGTCCATTATCAATACCTTCTTTCCGAAAAAGAAGAACTATTATCGTTATTTCCAATCAAGCCGAATTTGTTTATTTTTCCTGATGAAGCAGCAGCAGAAAACGGCTGTATAATCGAGACAGCTAATGGACGCATTGAAGCAAGTGTTGACACACAGCTGCACATGATTAAACAAAAACTATTAGACCTATTGGAGAGTGAATGAGGATGAGAGCGGCAGAACTTCTATCATCGATCGATTCCATCGATCCTTACAAACGTTATGGCAGGGTTAAAAAAGTAGTTGGTCTTATGATAGAGTCGCAAGGTCCTGAAAGCTCCATAGGTGATGTGTGCAACATATATATTGGTACAAAAAATAAGCGTGTTATTAAGGCAGAGGTTGTTGGCTTTAAAGAAGATGGCATCATTCTTATGCCATATACGACGGTGAACGATATATCACCAGGCTGCTTAGTAGAAGGTACATCAGAACCTCTAGAAGTTAAAGCTGGAGCTGCCATGATTGGCACAGTCGTCGATGCACTTGGAATGCCGCTTGATGGCACATCATTACCAAAAGGATTAAAGAGTGTTCCAATTGATCAAGACCCGCCGAACCCATTAAAAAGACCGCCGATTTCAGAATCGATGGAAGTTGGGGTGCGTCTGATTGACGGCCTTCTTACAGTCGGTACAGGACAGCGCCTTGGGATTTTCGCCGGAAGTGGTGTCGGAAAAAGTACACTGCTTGGTATGATTGCAAGAAACACAAAGGCCGATCTCAATGTTATTGCCTTAATTGGAGAGCGTGGTAGAGAGGTAAGAGAATTCATTGAACGGGATTTGGGTCCCGAGGGCTTAAAGCGGTCGATCGTTGTTGTCGCAACAAGTGATCAGCCTGCGCTTATGAGGATAAAGGGAGCATACACAGCAACAGCAATTGCTGAATACTTCCGTGACAAAGGATTAAACGTCATGCTGATGATGGACTCTGTAACAAGGGTAGCGATGGCACAAAGGGAAGTTGGACTTGCCATCGGTGAGCCGCCGACAACAAAAGGGTACACTCCTTCTGTTTTCGCTATCTTACCAAAGCTGTTAGAAAGAACAGGTACAAATGAACATGGAAGTATCACGGCATTTTATACAGTCCTAGTTGACGGAGATGACATGAATGAGCCGATTGCCGATACTGTTCGAGGGATTTTGGATGGTCACTTTGTGCTAGACAGGGATCTTGCTAATAAGGGACAATATCCAGCTGTAAATGTATTGAAAAGTGTGAGTCGTGTTATGAACCATATTGTACCTAAAGGTCATGTCCATGCAGCGGAGAAATTACGTGGTTTACTCAGCACTTATATTAATTCAGAAGATTTGATCAACATCGGAGCATATAAAAAAGGTTCATCGATAGAAATTGATACAGCGATCCGTTTATATCCTGAAATATTATCGTATATAAAGCAATCAACAGACGAGAAAATCTCCTTAGAAGAAAGTGTCAACGCATTAATATCATTATCTGGAGTTGGAGATAACCGATGAGCTACAAGTTTAAGTTTGAAAAAATCCTGACAATTAAAGAGAGAGAAAAGGATGAGGCCAGCGCTGACTACAATTTGGCTGTCAAGCGCTTTGAAGAGGCAGCAGAGAAATTGTATGAGCTGCTGAAACGCAAGGAAGAATTGGAAGAGTACCAATCTAACAAGCTAGTAGGCGGTCTTTCTGTTCAAGCAATCCGACACCATCAGCATTTTATCAACAACCTGGCAAAGATGATTGAGCACAGTCAGCAGATGGTCGTAAATGCACGGAATTCCATGAACTTTTATCAGCAAAAGCTTGTTGATAAAAACTTGGAAGTGAAAAAGTTCGTCAAAATTAAAGAAAAAGATATCCTGCATTTTATCAATACAGAAAAGGCACTAGAAGCAAAGCAAATGGATGATATCTCCATTCAGCAATATATGCAGCCAGGAAGGTTAGGTAGCTAATGGATAATATGGTCGATGACAAAAAGAAACCATTCAATTTTTTTCAGCGGTTTTTGCTGGTAATAGTTATACCATTGATGTTTGCTGTTGTCGTTGCATTAATCCTGATGATTTACTCTGGTGCGGACGTCGTATCAAAAGGAAAGGAATTGATGAACCAAATTCCATTCCTTAGCTCTGAAAAGGCGTCTACTGACCAGGAAATTGCAGACAACAAAGAAAATATCGCGGATTTAGAAAAACAGCTCAAGGAACAAACCGCGAATATAGAATCATTAGAGTCACAGCTTAAAGCAAGTGAAGCGGAAAGCAAATCATTGAAGCTTGATAAGATTAAACTTCAAAATCAGCTTGATGAACTCAAAAATACACAAGAAAAAACACAAAAGGCTTTTGATGACATTGTCAAAACATATGAGACTATGTCTGCAAAAAAATCTGCGGCAATTCTCTCTGCAATGTCACAGGATGAAGCATTGAAAATATTGGCATCACTAAAACCTGCCATACTTGCGACGATATTAGAAAAGATGGAGCCTTCTGTTGCAAGTAAATATACAGAGCTGCTTGCTGCAACTAATTCAGCAAGCGAAAGCACAAATGATACCAGCACAGATACAGCATCAAGTGAGTAATTCTTCATATTAAAGGAGGTGGGTACATGCTGCTTAATAGTGTGGGAGTTAGTACAACAGGAACTACATCAAATCAGCTTTCTTTCAAAGCGGCAGATAAAAGCAAGTTTTTATCGATGATCAACGGGATAATGAACGGCAAATCACAGCAAGAAACTTCTGAAACCACGCAAAAAGAAGATGCTAGTTTGCAAGGCTTGGCAGATCTGTTGACAGGTGAAACGATAGCTTCAGATAAGCTTGCAGAAAGCTTGACAGCAATTCAGCAGCTATTAGCTGCTAATGGAGAAGAAGGAAAAGACGATTCTGATTCTTTGGAAACTGCCTTCAGTCTTGTAGTAAACCAGCTGATGGAATTAATGAATAAGATGGATTTTTCAAATGTCTCAGATGAAATGTTTTCCAAAACGAATCTTCCAGAGCTTTTAAATCAGCTGAAAGCAATTGAGCAGGTTGCAGGCCAAAATCCGGATTTTAAATCCAGTAAGCAGCTTACTGATGTTATGCAAAGCTTGTCCAAGCTATTAACAACCATCATGCAAGCGGTAGATGGTCAGTCTCAAAGTACCTCTGCGTCACTACAAGCTGCAGCTATGTTACAAAAAGAGGCAGCTACTGATATGGCGGGAGCACAAGGTGAAAAAGCTTCTGTAATTGAAGAGGATGGACAAACAGGCAGCTTAAAAACATTGATTGATTCCATTGCTCAAAAGGTCGAAGCACTTTCTAAGAAGCAAGATAATCCGGATACATTGCCTAAAAGGTTGTTGAACCCGTTGCTTGTTGGATCATTGCAGAAGACTGAAAGTAAAGCGATCACCAGTTCACAAGATACAAACACAGAAACAAAGGAAAAAGACACGACTAGTAAATCAGAATGGAAGATGCCTTCCTATCTAGGCCAGCTTCAAACCAACAGTTCCTTTGGGAAACCAGAAGCATTAACGTTAATGCAGTCCTCAGGAAAATCCGTTTCTGGAAGTGAGTTGGAGGACCAGCTTGAGAATATCCTGAAAAGCAGTTCTTTCACGAAAATAGGGAACACCCAAAAGATGATTTTAAGGCTTGCACCAGAAAATCTTGGCTCGCTACGAATTGAGATACTGCAAACCGATGGAAATCTAGTTGCCAAGATCATGACTACAACCGCCCAGGCAAAGGATGCTCTTGATGCGCATTTGAACAGTTTAAAGCAGGGCTTAAGCTCACAAAATATTAATGTTGATAAGATTGAAATTAACTTTGTGCCAACTTCTCAGGAAAAAGAAACGAAAGACCAGCAACAGCAGGAAAACCATCAGCAACACAGGCCTGCTGAAAAAGAGGAAAACAGAAACGAACAGGAGCAGGATGATAAAAGCTTCTTAGAAGAGCTTCTGCAAGCAGAACAGTAAGAAAGGGGAGTTAGACTTTGGCAAATACTATCGATGATTCTTCCTTATATTTATCGACATACCAAAACCAAACAACAAAAACGGGCAATTCAAGCCTTGGCAAAGATGAGTTCTTAAAAATCCTTATCACACAATTGCAAAACCAGGACCCATCTAACCCGATGGAAGATAAAGATTTTATTGCTCAAATGGCGACTTTTTCGAGCTTGGAGCAAATGACAAACATGAACACGACGATGAGTAATTTCATCTCCTTGCAAACACAATCGAATTTAATTTCTTACGGACAGTTTGTCGGCAAGGAAGTTGCGTGGACAAAAGCAGATACAGGTGAGAATGGTGAATCAACCATTACAACTGGAACAGGAAAAGTTGCCTCTATTGCATATAAAGGAACAGATGTTGAATTTACGCTTGAGGATGGCACTGTTGTCAACCCTGGTAACATTTCAAATGTATACAGTGAATCTGATGACAATAGTTTGGTTTCTGCTAGCCGCTTAATTGGCAAAACAGTCTCCTATCTGAATGCAGACAATGAAGAAGTTAGCAGTATCGTTAAGTCAGTATCATTAAAAAATGGTCAAATCCAGTTAACATTGGACGATGAGCAGCAAAGTCAAATAACTGCAGGGAAAATTACGAAAATCGAATAGGAAGTGATTGGATGGATAGACCTATATATCCTTCTTTAAAATCACAAGCCGTAATCAATAATGGCATAAGGAATATCAAATCTAACAGCAGTAACGCTTCATTTTCATCGCACTTACAAAGTTCAATCCAGACACTTGATAAACTGTCAATCTCAAAGCACGCATCGCAACGACTTGAGCAGCGAGGCATTGTGATTGATGAAGAGAAGTGGAAGCAGATAGAACAAAAAGTAAACCAAGCAAAAAAAATGGGAGTTAAAGAATCACTCGTCTTGCTCCAAGATGCGGCTCTAATTGTCAGTGCAAAAAATAATACAGTGATTACGGCAATGGATCGTAAAGAAGCAACGGAACAAATATTTACTAATATAAATGGCACAATAATTATGAATGAATAAAAAAAATACAATTACTAGGGAGAAAAGGCTGGACCGTAAAGGAAGCCTAGCTGTGGATAGATAGAAGCAGCTCAATACGAAAGGGGAAAATTATAAATGTTACGTTCACTATATTCAGGAATCAGCGGTATGAAAAACTTCCAGACTAAGCTTGATGTTATCGGAAACAATATTTCCAACGTTAACACTTATGGCTTTAAAAAAGGAAGAACAACTTTCAGTGATCTTATAAGCCAGACATCTGCTGGTGCTACAGCTCCAACAGCAACTGCAGGAGGAATTAACGCAAAGCAAGTTGGTCTTGGATCTCAGGTTGCTTCTGTTGATACTATTCATACACAAGGAAGCATGCAAACAACTGGAAGAACGCTTGACTTAGCAATTTCAGGAGACGGCTATTTTGTTGTCCAAGATGCTGCTGGCTCTAACTTCTACACTAGATCAGGAAACTTCTACTTTGATGCAAACAGAAACATCGTAACATCGAGTGGGATGAAGCTAGCTGGAGCAGGCACAATTCCTGAAACAGCACAATCGTTCAGTATTGGTGCAGATGGAAGCATTTCTTATGTGGATGAAAACGGAGAAACACAAGATGCTGGCCAAATTCAGCTTGCTAAGTTTTCTAACCCAGAAGGCCTGCAAAAATCTGGCTCAAATACGTTCCAAGTATCTGGGAACTCTGGTCCTGCTACTTTATCTAATGCAAATGAAGGTGGAGCAGGAAGCATTAACAGTGGTTACTTGGAAATGTCCAATGTTGATTTATCAGAAGAATTTACAGATATGATTGTTGCGCAAAGAGGGTTCCAATCTAACACAAAAATCATCACTACATCTGATGAAATTCTGCAAGAATTAGTTAACTTAAAACGATAATAAAAGGAGGATCAGGAGAGGCATAAACTAGGCAGACCTCTCCTGAGAATAACAGTGATAAATGTTACTCGATTAAATGGAAAGACTTTCAGGCTTAATGCATTGTTTATTGAGACAATTGAATCCTTCCCTGATACAACAATCACGTTGGCGAACGGAAGGAAATATGTTGTAAAAGAAAAAGAAGATGAAGTAGTGGAGTCAATGAAAGCTTTTTATCAATCTGTTAACCTTTTTGGATTACCGAACTTGGGAGAGAGAGAAGATGAAGAACAATAAAGTCCTTGTTATTATGTTAGTTTTAATACTAACAATTGCTCTTGTTGGAGCAGGAGCATTCATTTATATCTGGAAATTTTCAGGTGATAAAGAAGAGAAGGAACCTACTATTGATGAAGTAGTGGAGGCTTCTATTGATATCCCTGAAATAACAACCAATTTAGCGACTGATAACTTCATGCGCATATCCTTTAAAGTGCAAACAGATAGTAAAAAAGCCGCTGAAGAACTAGAAAAACGTATTTTCCAAGTTCAAAATATTATCATTCAAGAGCTATCTGAAAAAACACCAAAAGATATGCAAGGTAAAGAAGGTCAGGTTAAGCTAGAAAATGATTTGAAAGATAAGATTAATGAATTGATGCAAGAGGGAAAGGTAGTTCAAGTATATATAACCAATTCTCTTCTCCAATAAACAACTGGATGAATGAAAGAGATTTGAGGTGAGAGTTTTTGTCAGGAGATATATTATCCCAAAATGAAATTGATGCATTATTATCCGCTTTATCATCAGGTGAAATGGATGCAGATGAACTAAAAAAAGAACAGCAAGAGAAAAAGGTAAAATCCTATGACTTTAGAAGAGCCTTGCGCTTTTCTAAAGATCAAATCAGAAGCTTAACGCGTATTCATGAAAACTTCGCAAGGCTTTTGACAACATATTTCTCAGCACAGCTGAGAACATTAGTGCAAATATCGGTCACATCCGCTGACCAGATACCTTATGAAGAATTTATCCGATCCATTCCAAAGATGACGATTTTGAATGTGTTTGAAGTCACACCCTTAGATGGAAGAATATTAATGGAAGTAAACCCGAATATCGCCTATGCTATGATGGATCGCATGATGGGCGGAAAAGGGACTAGCGTCAATAAAGTGGAAAACTTGACGGAGATTGAATCAAAGATCATGTCCAATACGTTTGAACAGGCCTTTGATTACTTAAGAGAAGCGCTTGAGGATATTGTTGAAATTGAACCGACACTGTCAGAGTTTGAAGTGAACCCGCAATTTTTACAAATGGTGTCACCGAACGAGACAGTAGTGGTTATATCCTTAAATACAACGATTGGTGATACAAGTGGAATGATTAACATCTGTATTCCCCATGTTGTATTAGAGCCAATTATTCCAAAGCTTTCTGGACATTATTGGATGCAAACAGAAAAGAAAGCACCAGTGCCTGAAGTGGCCGAAGCTTTGCAAAATAACATACAAAAATCAATTGTTTCTGTTGTTGCAGAATTAGGAACATCCGATATTTCTATACAAGATTTTTTGATGCTTGATATAGGGGATGTTATTGAAATGAATCAAACGATAGATCAACCCTTGACTATTAAAGTTGGAGATATACCTAAATTTATTGGACAGCCGGGTAAAGTAAATAAGAAGGTAGCCGTTCAAGTATTAGGGACTTTAGATAGGGGGAAAGAAGATGGTGAGTAACGATATGCTTTCACAAGATGAAATTGATGCTCTATTAAAAGGAGATAGTCCAGAACCGCAAGAAGAGCTGGCTGTAGAGGATTATTTAACCTCAATAGAAGAAGACGCATTAGGTGAAATAGGAAATATTTCGTTTGGGAGTTCCGCGACAGCATTATCTACCCTTTTAAATCAAAAGGTGGATATTACGACACCAAATGTAACGATTGTCCTGAAAAAAGACTTAGCAGAAGAGTTCCCACATCCATATGTGGCAATCAGTGTAAATTATACAGAAGGCTTCTCTGGCATGAATCTTTTAGTTATAAAACAATCAGATGCCGCTGTTATTGCTGATTTAATGCTTGGTGGAGACGGTATTAGTCCCCCAGAAATGCTTAATGAAATTCAGTTAAGTGCAGTACAAGAAGCAATGAATCAAATGATGGGCTCTGCTGCAACATCCATGTCGACTATCTTTAGCAAAAAGGTGGATATTTCCCCGCCTGCTATAGACATTTTAAACTTATCAGATGGAGAAGGAGCAGACTCAATCCCTGATCATGATATTTTTGTCAAGATTTCCTTCCGATTGAAAATTGGGAACTTGATTGATTCGAATATTATGCAGCTTTTACAGCTTGATTTTGCAAAAAGACTTGTGGATAGTTTGTTGAATCCAACTGCCGATTCTGTTGAACCACCTGCTCCAACACAGCAAATGCAGCGTCCAGAACCACAACAACAACCTGCACGCGAGCAACAAACATACGCAGCGCCGGTACCAGAGCCTGTATATGTTGAACAGCAGCAACAGCAAAGAGCACCAAGCCAGCCACAGCACTTTGGGGCAAGCTACAGTGTAGGACAGCCAAATGTACAGCCAGCTGTTTTCTCTAATTTCGAAACTTTTACACCAACAGAAAATGAATCAAGAAATTTGAACATGCTGTTGGATATTCCTTTAAAAGTTACTGTGGAGCTCGGCAGAACTAAGCGTTCTGTGAAGGAAATCCTTGAGCTGAGCTCAGGTTCCATTATTGAGCTGGATAAGCTTGCAGGGGAACCAGTTGATATACTTGTTAACAACAGGCTTATTGCCCAGGGTGAGGTAGTTGTTATCGACGAAAACTTTGGAGTCCGTGTTACGGATATTGTTAGCAAGTCAGATCGCTTGAACAATTTAAAATAAACTTATTTATATTTTATGGGGGTAGAGATTTATGGCACAGAAAATACTAATTGTAGACGACGCAGCATTTATGAGAATGATGATTAAAGATATCTTATCTAAAAATGGATATGATGTAGTTGGAGAGGCTGCTGACGGCGCACAGGCTGTTGAGAAATATAAAGAAACACAGCCAGACCTTGTTACAATGGACATTACAATGCCTGAAATGGATGGTATTACTGCATTAAAAGAAATCAAAAAAATCAATCCAAATGCAAAGATCATTATGTGTTCTGCAATGGGTCAGCAAGCAATGGTTATTGATGCAATTCAAGCAGGTGCAAAAGACTTCATCGTCAAACCATTCCAAGCTGATCGAGTACTTGAAGCAATCAGCAAAACATTAGGATAAGAAACAAACATTAGAGGGTGTCATCATTGAATACAAAACAGTTATTTATTAAATGCACACTACTCTTAATTGTTCTGCTAGGCTTTCATCATGAAGCCTATGCAGAACAACTTGATAATAGTGTCTTTGATGCAATTGAAAAAAATCAAAATCAAACAGATGATAAAAGCAATACTGCTGATGAGCAGACAACAAATCAGAATGATACAAACACAGAAACGAATGATTCAACATCGCAGACTGTAACTGGAGACGTAGGACTTACATTTTGGGATTTTCTCAAAATGATTTTTGCTACCCTTTTTGTTATTGCACTGCTTTATGTTGTACTTCGTTTTATTAATAAACGTAACCATGTGTATAAAAGCTCGCAAATAATTGAAAATTTAGGCGGAACTGCATTAGGTGCAAATCGATCGATTCAACTTGTGAAAGTCGGCAAGCGCTTGCTCGTGGTTGGGGTTGGCGAAAATATTCAGCTTATTAAAGAGATCGAAGAAGAAGAGGAATATACAAGCATCATTAAGGACTACAACGAAAAGATGGAGCAGCTAATACAGCCAAGCGATATTGTGACAAAGGTTATGAATGGCGTAAAAAATTATCCTAATCAGAAACACAAAAAGGAAGACTTCGCCATTCATTTAAAGAAACAATTGCAAGAAGTATCGAACGGCCGAAAAGAAATCATGAAAGAATTAAAAAAGAGAGGTTCAGAAAAAGATGAATGAGTTTATGCAGCTTTTTAATGACAGTGCACCAGAAAATGTTTCTACTTCTGTGCAGTTGTTATTGCTATTGACTGTCCTTTCTTTAGCTCCAAGCATCCTGATATTGATGACAAGCTTTACGAGAATCGTCATTGTTCTTTCCTTTGTCAGAACGGCGCTTGCGACACAACAAATGCCGCCAAACCAAGTTATTATCGGACTGTCCTTATTTATGACATTTTTTATTATGGCACCTACATTTCAAGAGGTAAATAAAACAGCATTGACCCCATTATTTAATGAGGAAATAAGTCTGGACCAAGCATATGAAAATGCAGCAGTCCCCTTTAAGGAATATATGAGTAAACATACAAGGCAAAAGGATTTGGCTTTGTTTTTGAATTATTCAGGAGCGGAAACTCCCAAGTCTATCCAAGACATCCCATTAACAACATTGGTTCCGGCCTATGCAATCAGTGAACTGAAAACAGCCTTCCAAATCGGCTTTATGATATTTATCCCATTTTTGGTCATCGATATGGTCGTAGCAAGTATTCTGATGTCCATGGGGATGATGATGCTACCGCCTGTTATGATCTCATTGCCATTTAAAATATTGTTGTTTGTAATGGTTGATGGTTGGTATTTGGTGGTTAAATCTTTATTAGAAAGCTTTTAGCTTTTAAGAAGGGTGATGTTTCATGTCACAAGAAATGGTTATTTCAGTTGCGGAAAAAGGGGTACTTACCGTATTAGTTGTTAGTGGCCCATTGCTTATTATTGCCCTTGTTGTGGGGCTGTTAATTAGTATCTTTCAAGCTACAACCCAAATCCAGGAGCAGACGCTAGCATTCGTGCCGAAAATTGTTGCAGTCCTCTTAGGCATTATTTTTTTTGGAGCTTGGATGCTAAGCCATGTTTTATCCTACACAAGTGATATCTTCTCTAACCTGACAAGGTTTATTGGGTGAGGCTATGGAGGATTTTTTACCAAAGTTTCCGGCCTTTTTGCTGATTTTTGTCAGGGTTACATCCTTTTTTCTAATGCTGCCTCTCTTTTCTTATCGGACGATACCGACAAGTCATAAAGTAGGTTTTGCATTTTTTCTTTCATTAATGATGTATTTTGGGATGGAACCCCCTGTATTAGAGGTGGACGGGGCATATTATCTATTAATTATAAAAGAAGCAATGGTCGGGCTATTTATCGGTTTTTTAGCATATATGCTATTTTCCGCCGTACAGATTGCCGGGGGCTTTATTGACTTTCAGATGGGATTTGCCATCGCCAATGTCATCGACCCGCAAACTGGTGCTCAAAGTCCGCTGACAGGGCAGTATTTAAACATTATTGCTCTCTTTTTTTTATTGACAGTAAATGGGCATCACTTGCTGTTGGATGGAGTTTTTTACAGCTATCAATTCATTCCGCTTGAACAGTCATGGGTTAATTTTGGAGACGTAAACATTATGAAATATGCAGCAAAAACGCTTGCGTTGATGTTTGCTATTGCCTTCCAGATGTCCATACCTGTCGTTGGCTGCATCTTTTTAGTAGATGTTGCTTTAGGGATTGTAGCTAGGACTGTACCGCAATTAAATATTTTCGTTGTAGGTATGCCTGTAAAGTTAATAGTCGGCCTTGTTATGCTCGTTGTTGTTATGGGTACTTTAATGGGATCTGTTTCCAATCTGTTTTCAACAATACTTGCGACAATGAGAGATATGATGAAATTGATGGGAGGTTAAGCATGCTGTTAAGACTGGATTTACAGTTTTTTTCAGGGGAAAAAACAGAAAAGGCAACACCAAAAAAGAGACAAGATACCCGGAAAAAGGGGCAAGTGGCCAAAAGTCAGGATATCAATACGGCTTTGGTGTTGATTGCAGTTTTTGCGGTTCTTAACTTTGCAGGTGGTTCCATATTAAAAGGGATTGTTTCCCTTATGAATTTTTCCTTAAATGATCTCATGCTAATGGAGCTGACAGAACATAATATTAAGAGTATCTTCATTGAGATACTGAAACAGACGGCAATCATTTTAAGCCCTATATTGGCAGCCGCGATGATTGCAGGTGTTATTGCCAACTATATGCAGGTCGGAGTGCTTTTTACGACAGAACCAATAAAATTTAAATTGGAAAAAATAAACCCATTATCTGGATTGAAAAGGATGTTCTCTATAAGATCAATTGTGGAGCTTCTTAAATCCATTTTAAAGATAACGGTTATTGGAATAATTACATTTGCCATTCTTTGGAACAAGCTCGAGCAAATCTTACTTCTGTCTCAGAAGTCAATTGGAGCTACCTTAATTACATTAGCGAAATTAACCGTTCAAATGGGCCTTGTTGGCTCAGGAGCCTTGTTATTTTTAGCACTATTTGATTATTTATATCAGAAATATGATTATGAAAAAAACATTCGTATGTCAAAACAGGATATAAAGGATGAATATAAGAATGTTGAAGGAGATCCATTAATTAAATCAAAGATTAAGCAAAGACAGAGGGAAATGGCGATGCGCCGGATGATGCAGGATGTGCCGACCGCAGATGTAGTCATCACGAACCCGACCCACTATGCTATTTGCCTAAAATATGATGAGGATAAGTATGATGCTCCATATGTTGTCGCAAAAGGCGTTGATTTTTTGGCACAGAAAATCAAGCTGATTGCTAAAGAGCATGAAGTGATAACAGTGGAAAATAGACCCCTTGCACGTGCGCTATATAGTCAGGTGGATGTTGGGGACATAGTTCCCGAGGAGTTTTTTAAAACAGTTGCAGAAATACTTGCCTATGTATACCGTACAAAAAAACAGCATTCATAAGATTCACCTGTTTAAAATAGATGTTTGGTTGTTAGTTAGGAGCGAAAAATATGTCTGGTAGAGATTTAACAGTCGTATTCAGCGTAATACTAATCATAGCGATGCTCATTATTCCATTCCCTACATGGATGCTAAGTATCTTGATCCTGCTGAATATTTCTTTAGCACTATTAATATTATTATTGACAATGAACATGAGCGAAGCGCTGGAGTTTTCCATCTTTCCATCCTTGCTGCTTTTAATGACATTGTTCCGTCTCGGTCTGAACGTTTCCACAACAAGATCGATCCTGTCTACCGGTGAAGCTGGCGGGGTAGTTCATACATTTGGAACCTTTGTGGTTGGCGGAAATTTAGTTGTTGGATTAGTTGTATTTGCCATTTTGGTAATTATCCAGTTTATTGTTATTACAAAAGGGTCTGAGCGTGTATCAGAAGTAGCGGCCCGTTTTACGCTTGATGCGATGCCAGGGAAACAAATGGCCATTGATGCAGACTTGAACGCTGGACTCATCTCAGAAGCAGATGCGAAAATCCGCAGGGAAAAAGTCAGCAGAGAAGCAGATTTTTATGGCTCGATGGATGGTGCCAGTAAATTTGTTAAAGGGGATGCCATTGCCGGAATTATAATCGTATTTATTAACTTGATATTTGGTATTGTTATCGGGATGACACAGCTTGGCATGCCGATAGCAGATGCAGCTCAGAACTTTTCTCTTATGTCTATTGGGGATGGAATCGTCAGTCAAATACCTGCTTTATTAATATCGACTGCTACAGGGATTGTTGTAACAAGAGCAGCTTCAGACGGCAACCTTGGGTCTGATTTAACGAAGCAGCTACTGTCTTACCCGAAAATGCTTTATGTAGCAGGGGGAACGATTTTCGTACTTGGCTTAATTACACCAATAAATGACATATTGACAATTCCGATTGCGGGCTTGCTTGCATTTGGAGGCTATGCTCTTTCAAAAGCGCCAAAACAAGATTTGGAAGAAATGCTGGAAATCGAAGAAGATATCCAAACAAACGAGCTCAAAAGTCCAGAAAGTGTTGTCAGCTTACTGAATGTTGACCCGATAGAATTCGAATTCGGTTATGGCCTAATTCCGTTAGCAGATGCTAACCAAGGCGGAGACCTTCTTGACAGGGTAGTCATGATTAGAAGACAGTTGGCTATTGAACTTGGTCTTGTCATTCCAGTAGTCCGTATCAGGGATAATATTCAGCTGCAGCCAAATGAATACCGTTTGAAAATAAAGGGAAATGAAATGGCAAGAGGCGAACTTTTACTGGATCATTATTTAGCAATGAGCCCAGGAATTGATGATGATTCTATTAAAGGTATCGATACTGTTGAACCATCCTTTGGTCTTCCAGCGAAATGGATAACAGAATCGGTTAAGGAACAGGCAGAAATGTTTGGTTACACTGTAGTCGATCCTCCGTCTGTTGTTTCCACACATATTACAGAGGTAATAAAATTGAATGCTCATGAGCTTTTAGGACGTCAAGAAACAAAACAGCTTGTTGACCATGTGAAGGAAACCTATCCAATTCTTGTTGAGGAAGTTACACCAAATCCATTATCCATTGGAGATATTCAGAAGGTTTTGGCTAAACTATTAAAAGAGAATGTATCTGTTCGTAACCTACCTGTTATCTTTGAGACATTGGCAGATTACGGAAAAATGTCTAGTGATACAGATTTGCTGGCTGAATATGTAAGACAAGCGTTAGCTCGTCAAATTACAAACCAATATACAAGTACGACAGATATATTGAAAGTAATCACATTATCAGGAAAAGTTGAAAAGTTAATTGCAGATAATATTCAGCAGACAGAGCACGGCAATTATTTAGCATTAGATCCAAGTGTGTCCCAATCAATTCTTGAGGCTGTTGCTGGGCAAGTTGAACAGCAATCCATAATGGAACAAATGCCAATTATTCTTTGTTCTCCAGCTGTCCGCATGTATGTCCGTCAGTTGACAGAGAGATACTTCCCACAGGTACCGATACTGTCTTATAACGAGTTAGAATCTAATGTGGAAGTTCAAAGTGTTGGGGTGGTGACAATAGAATGAAAATAAAAAAATATATTGCAGTTAGCATGCCAGAAGCAATGAAGCAAATCAGGGCAGAATTAGGTAATAATGCGGTGATTTTACAATCGAAAATTATTTACACCGGCGGGTTCTTAGGAATGTTCAAAAAAAGAAATATTGAAGTGCTTGCGGCAATAGATCCTGATTTGAACACTTCAAGGCCACCACAAGAAAAGCCGATGCCCGCACCAATTCCCGCACCGAAGTTATTACCGAAAGTGGAGCGTAATCTTGATTTTGAAGGAAAGAAGGAGCTACAAAAGTCTCCTGTACCTGCAAATGAAGACATCATGAAGCAGCTCGCGAGCATGAATCAACATATTCAAAAAATGTCTGAAAGCGGTAAGTTACAAATGGAGCTGCCAATCCAGCTGCAAACAGTAATGGACAGTATAGTGAGTCAAGACCTTGATGCAGATATTCAGTCAAAGCTGACAGCAAAGCTTTTGGAAAGATGGTATATAGCAGGGGCAAACAGCCCAGTGGAAGAAGTTTACGACTGGGCTGAGGACTTTCTTTATGAAGAGATGGAGCAATATAATTTTGGGGAGCTTGCGCTTAAGAAAAAATTTATAAACGTAATTGGGCCAACTGGTGTCGGAAAAACAACGACATTAGCTAAAATGGCAGCAGAGTTTATGATGAAGCATCAGAAAAAGATAGGATTTATTACAACAGATACATACCGTATCGCCGCTATTGATCAGCTGAAAACATACGCTACAATCTTAAATGTTCCAATTGAGGTTTGTTATAACTTGGAGGATTTTGAAAAGGCAACAAAAAGCCTGGCAGATTGCGATATTATTCTTGTGGATACTGCAGGAAGAAACTTCCGTAACCAACAATATGTTCAAGATTTGAAAGAAGTGGTCGATTATAATAGTGATATGGAAACATTGCTTGTTTTATCACTGACTGCTAAACAAAAAGACATGGAAGAAATTTATCAGCAATTTTCTTCCATTCATATCGATCAGTTTATATTTACAAAATTAGATGAAACTTCAACATCTGGAGCAATGATCAATCTTGTGGTCAAATATCAAAAGGGTGTGGCTTATGTGACTACAGGACAAAATGTTCCTGACGATATAATGCCAGCAGATCCCCGACAAATAGCAAAAAGGATAATAGAGGTCGATTAATATGACAGATCAGGCGGCAATGCTGAGAAAAAGATTCGAACAGTTTCATAACCCCAAAAAGCAAAGAACATTAGCCGTTGTTAGCGGAAAGGGAGGAGTTGGGAAATCAAATTTCTCGTTAAATTTCTCTTTATCGCTGAAATTGAAAGGTTATTCTGTTCTTTTAATAGACATGGATATCGGGATGGGTAATGTTGATATATTAATGGGATCACAGCCAGCCTTTTCTATTGTTGATTACTTTAAAAATAACGCATCCTTTTCAGACATTATCCATACTGGTACTGGTGGAATTGACTTTATTGCAGGAGGTTCAGGTCTAACTGATTTTCTTGATATGGGGGAAAATCAGCTTGCAAGATTTTTTCAGGAATTTGAAAGTCATCTTAGCAATTATGACTATATATTATTTGATATGGGGGCGGGTATAAGTACTGATACCCTTCATTTCATCCTTTCTGTCGATGATGTGATTGTATTAACTACACCTGAGCCTACTTCTATAACAGATGCATATGCTGCAATGAAGTTTATTCACCTGCAAAAAGACGATATCCCTTTTTACGTTGTTGTTAATAGAACAATTAGTATTCTTGATGGCAAAGAAACCTACCAGAAATTAAAAAACGTCGTAGGTCGATTTTTGGAACGGGATATTATTAATCTTGGTGCGATACCAGACGATCAGAATGTTGCCAAAGCAGTTAGGAAACAAGTTCCATTCATTATTTTTAATGAAAATTCTCAAGCCTCTAAAGCTTTGTCAGAAATAGCCGATAGATACTGTAAACAAGAGTTTGCAGACCCTC
Source organism: Niallia circulans (assembly GCF_007273535.1). Lineage (NCBI taxonomy): Bacteria > Bacillati > Bacillota > Bacilli > Caryophanales > Bacillaceae > Niallia > Niallia circulans. The sequence goes on along the minus strand of NZ_RIBP01000004.1, from coordinate 3,495,064 downwards.
AAGAAAACAAAAAGCCGTTCATGGCAAAATTGAAGAGGCTGCTGTTTGAAAGGTAGTGGAGTTGTCGTGGGAAAAATTAAAATCTTAATTGTCGACGATTCGGCTTTTATGCGTAAGCTTATAACTGATTTTCTCACAGAAGACTCACGCATGTCGGTCGTTGGCATTGCCAGAAATGGACAAGATGCATTAAAAAAAATCAAGGAACTTAAACCCGATGTAGTTACAATGGACGTTGAGATGCCAATTATGGATGGCATAAGTGCGTTAGAACGGATTATGAAGGAAAGCCCAGTCCCTGTCATCATGCTTTCGAGCACAACGAAGGTAGGAGCGGAGAATACAATTCAAGCAATGCAAATCGGCGCCATTGATTTTATCGCTAAGCCATCTGGAGCGATATCTCTTGATTTATATAAGGTTAAGGATGAATTAATCGAAAAAGTAGTTTCAGCAAGTAAGGTAAAGCTGTCTAAACTCTTGATTTCTCCTGTGCAGGAAAAAAAACCTATTAGTACTAGAGTTAGTTATAGTAAAATAGAACCAAAAGAAGAAAAAACAGTCAAAAAAGTAGATTCAAAATGGAATCCTGCCTCAAGTAAACTTATCGTCTTAGGAACTTCAACAGGCGGACCAAGAGCATTACAGCATGTCATCACAAAATTGCCTGCAAACATTAATGCACCAATTTTAATTGTACAACACATGCCAGCAGGCTTTACTCAATCGCTTGCTAACAGGCTTAATTCTCTTTCAGAGATAACAGTTAAGGAAGCGGAACATGGGGAAACGATAAAGAACGGGATAGCTTATATAGCTCCAGGGGGATATCACTTAAAAGTAAAATCCTCTGGGAACAGCCTTGTAGTTGAACTAGACCAATCGACCCCTGTAAATGGTCATAGACCTAGTGTAGATGTAATGTTTGAATCGGCAAGTGAATTAAATAACTATGACAAGCTTGCGGTTATTATGACTGGAATGGGTTCAGACGGAACAAATGGGCTTATCAAGCTTGTAAACTCTGGACGAGTCAAGTCCATTGCAGAATCGAAGGAAACATCCATCGTTTTTGGAATGCCAAAGGCTGCCATTGCAACAAATTATGTAGATGAAGTCCAAAATGTAGAAAATATTGCACAAACAATAATGAAGTATGTATAAACGCCAAGGGGTGTAAAATTTATGGAGATGAGCCAGTATTTAGAAGTTTTTATTGAAGAAAGCAAGGAGCATTTGCAAACATGTAACGAGCAATTACTGGAATTAGAAAAAAATCCAGAAAACCTGCAAATTGTTAACGAGATATTTCGTTCTGCTCATACATTAAAAGGTATGTCTGCAACAATGGGATACGAAGATCTTGCGAGCCTTACCCACCAGATGGAGAATGTTCTTGATGCAATTAGAAACGAGAAAATTTCTGTAACACCTGAAGTGTTAGATGTTATCTTCCTTGCAGTAGATGACCTAGAAGCAATGGTAGAATCGATTGCAAGCGGTGGTGACGGAAAAAGAAATGTAGAGGATGTAGTGAGGAAACTAGTTGCAATCGAAAGCGGAGAAGCATTTGTGGAAACAGCTGCTAATCAAACGGCAACTGCTGTAGCAGAAGTACCTCTAGCTGGAAGCAGCTATGATGAATTCGAAATTACTGTTATGCAGCAATCAAAAGAACAAGGCTTCAACACATATGAAATTGAGATTTCATTAAGTCAAAACTGTCTGCTAAAAGCAGCAAGGGTATTCATGATTTTTGAAGCATTGGAATCATTAGGTGAAGTGATTAAATCAAATCCACCTGTTGAGGAATTGGAAGAAGAAAAGTTTGAGTATTCTTTCATGGTTACCATTATATCTAAGGAAGAGCCTAGTACGATTGAAGCGAAAATTATGAAGGTATCTGAAGTAGAAAAAGTAACTGTAAATAGCTTCTCTGCTTCTGAGTTGAGTGTAGAGGAAGAGGCGGAAGAAGCAGCTGCTCCACAAGTTCAAGAAAGCTCCGCTGTTCAACCTGCTGCAGCACCGAAAAAAGAAGAGGAAAAGCCTGCTGTTGTGGCAAAGCAATCAAGCAAAACAATCAGGGTTAACATTGAACGCCTTGATATATTAATGAATCTGTTTGAGGAGCTAGTCATTGACAGAGGAAGACTAGACCAAATCTCACAAGACCTTCAGGTTCAAGAGCTCCATGAAACGGTTGAGAGAATGTCAAGAATCACTGGGGACCTTCAAAACATTATTTTAAATATGAGAATGGTGCCGGTTGAGACTGTATTTAATCGATTCCCTCGTATGGTCAGACAGCTAGCGAGAGATTTGAACAAAAAAATCAATCTTGAGATAATTGGCGCAGAAACAGAATTGGATAGAACAGTCATCGATGAAATTGGTGACCCTCTTGTCCATCTTATAAGAAATGCTTTGGATCATGGGGTTGAGTCTCCAGAAGTCAGAAGAGCTAATGGTAAAAATGAAGAAGGAACGGTAGTACTTAGAGCTTATCATAGTGGAAACCATGTATTTATCGAGCTTGAGGACGATGGTGCTGGAATCAACAAAGAAAAAGTACTTCAAAAGGCATTAAGCAAAGGAATTATCACACAAGAAACAGCTAATAGCTTAACTGATTCACAAATTGCGGAGTTAATCCTAGCATCCGGCTTCTCAACAGCAGATAAAATTTCTGATATTTCTGGCCGTGGTGTTGGTCTTGATGTTGTGAAAAGCACGATTGAATCTCTTGGCGGAACAATAACGATTGATTCGCAGGAAGGAAAAGGTTCCTTATTCTCTATTCAGTTGCCATTAACACTTTCTATCATTTCTGTGATGCTTGTGGAAATCCAGCAGGAAAAATATGCGATTCCTTTATCATCTATTATTGAAACAGCAATCGTTAACAAGCAGGACGTGCTTCAAGCACATAACCAAACAGTAATAGATTTCCGTGGCAAAGTAGTCCCTCTTCTATTCTTGAAGGATATCTTTGAGGTTCCAGAAACGAAAGAAGAAGAAGAGTTCTATTCAGTTGTCATTGTTAGAAAAGGTGAGAAGCTCGCAGGCTTCGTTGTTGATTCCTTTATCGGCCAGCAAGAAGTCGTATTAAAATCACTCGGAAATTATTTAGCTAATGCATTTGCAATTTCTGGTGCTACAATATTAGGTGATGGACAAGTAGCCTTAATCGTTGATTGCAACGCTTTGATTAAATAAACGTTAAATTTGATGCAAAGATTGGTTGATAGAGAGGAAGGAATGAAATGGTAGAATCGGTTTCAACAGAAGTAAAACTGATTATTTTCGAACTGAAGGGAAAAGAGTATGCAATTCCTGTAAATGATGTAAGATCAATTGAAAAAATCATGCACATTACGAGAATTCCTAACATTGCTCCATTTGTTAAAGGGGTAATAAACCTGCGCGGTGTCGTAACACCAATCATTGATTTACGCAGACGCTTTGATTTGGAGGAGATTGCACATACGGATCAGACTCGTATTATTATCATTGCGATTGAGGACATGGAAGTAGGGTTGATTGTTGACGCTGCAAACGATGTTGTCGATGTGGATTCTGGTGATTTTGAGCCTGCTCCAGAAGTTGTTGGTGGTCAGGAAGTTGATTACATCAGTGGTGTTGTAAAGGTAGACAAGCGTTTACTTATCCTAGTTAACTTAGAAAGAGTGTTTGATCGCGAAGAATTAAAAAAATATGCTAGAAGTGAACTTTAATGGGCTTTACAGATAAGATTACTTCGCTTCATCTTGATATATTAAGGGAGATTGGAAATATTGGAGCAGGCAATGCTGCTACAGCACTCTCCAAACTCCTTAATAAAAAAATCGATATGAAAGTTCCCAATGTGGAAATAGTATCCTTCGATGAAATGATGGATATGGCAGGAGGGTCTGACAATATTGCAGCAGGAGTATTTCTTAGAATTGAAGGAGATGCTCCTGGCAGTATGTTCTTTATGCTGCCAATTGAACAAGCGACGAATTTTATCAGAGACATGATAGGTGACGAGACAGCTCAATTGTCTGAACCATATGATGAACTTTCCTTATCTGCTTTACAGGAGCTTGGCAATATATTGTCAGGGTCTTATTTGTCCGCATTGTCGGATTTTACCAATCTATCTTTATATCCATCTGTTCCTGCACTTGCAATTGATATGGTCGGAGCAATTGTAAGCTATGGGTTGATTGAGCTATCACAAGTCAGCGACTATGCAATTGTCATCAACACTGCCCTCAATGAAGATGATAAATCACTTTCTGAAATGGTTAAGGGTCATTTTTTCCTTCTCCCAGACCCAGAGTCCTTTCATACCTTGTTTGAATCATTGGGAGTGAAGCTGGATGACTGAACAAGCTACTGTAGTGAAGGTTGGAATTGCGGATATGAACACAGTCAAAGCACCGGAATTAATAAGGACTTCCGGGCTTGGATCTTGTGTTGGGATCGTTTTATATGATGAGAGAAGGTCTATTGCAGGTTTAGCTCATATCATGCTTCCCGATTCATCATTAAGCAAGAGTGGTCCTGTCAATATTGCTAAATTTGCAGATACAGCCATCACGGAGCTAGTAAATAAGTTAGGAAAACTGGGGGCAAGTAAGTTTTCCTTAAAGGCAAAAATTGCTGGTGGAGCACAAATGTTTCAATTTAGTGGAACCAGTGATGTCATGAGAATTGGTCCTCGTAATGTTGAGGCGGTCAAGAAGGCATTAAATACACAAAACATTAAGATTTGGGCAGAAGATGTCGGCGGCAACAGCGGAAGAACAATCGAGTTTAATCCAGCAACACATGAACTTATGATTCGTACTGTTAATAAAGGTACACATATTATATAAAGATTTATCAGAAATATCCCATAAGGTGGACAAATTAGTAAAGTCTGACACTGATGAAGTGCAGGCTTTTTTCAATAAGGCAGCCTGAGAGTTGGGTTTAAAGAACTATAAAAGGACGAAAAATCCATCCTTTTTTTAACATATAGTAATTTTGTAACAAAAATAGGTTTAAAGTACTATTCCGCAGAAATTTCGACAGTGGTAAAGTTTAAGAGGCGGAGAGCTGTATAACCATTGAATATACAGGTTTCCATCGTTTAATTTGGATGTTTTCCCTTAAATCAATATAGGATATGCGTCTTATTGGATTGAATAGTGCATTTCTCATATTGAGTAGGAAAGCACTATTTTGTTTTGTAGTTATTATTCAAAACAGATTTTGTCCTCTTCACAGGAGGATAAGCATAAAATCTTTTCTATTTATATATAAAGAAGGTTTTTAGTATGGATATGGTCGAGAGAGTTCAAAATAAAGAGATAATATAACTAATAAATAGTATCGCTGTTCGAGGAGGATGTTTATGGCAAATGAGACGACATTAGAGGAGAAGAATGCATGGGAGATGTGGATTACAGATAGGGACACAGATGCATGCAATACGTTAATTAAAAAGTATATGCCGCTTGTTAGTTTTCACGTCCAGCGCATCTCTGTAGGTCTTCCTAAAAGCGTCTCAAGAGAAGAGTTGAACAGTTTAGGCATGATTGGACTTTATGATGCACTTGAAAGATTTGATCCAAAGCGTGACCTGAAATTTGACACATATGCGTCTTTTCGCATCAGAGGAAGCATTATTGACGGTTTGAGAAAGGAAGACTGGCTTTCAAGAGGTACTCGCGAAAAGACAAAGAAAATTGAGTCAACTATTGAAAAGCTTGAACAGAAAATGATGAGAAACGTAACAGTTCAAGAAATAGCGGATGAATTAGATTTATCCACTGACGAAGTATACTCAACAATGAATGAGCACTTCTTTGCCAACGTCCTTTCGATTGATGAGCAGCTGAATGAGTCGGACGAGAAGGAAGGTCCAACATTTGCAATCAGAGACAATAAAACGGAAATACCGGAAGAGAAAGTGATGAAAGACGAATTGATTCAGGAAATGGCGTCCATGATAGAAACTTTGAATGATAAAGAGCAGCTTGTCCTTAGCTTATTTTATAAAGAAGAACTGACATTAACAGAAATTGGCCAAGTGATGAACCTATCTACTTCCCGTATTTCCCAAATTCATTCAAAGGCAATCTATAAACTAAGACATTCTTTAGAGAAGGTAATATAGAGGCGAGGATAATGAGTTTAAAAGCAATTGAAATGCAGGTGGCCTTGCCGAGAACTTATGACGCAGGCAAAATACAGGACCAGCAGGATCAACGCGGGCAGTTGATGAACAATCATGCCCTGCAAGCCACCTTGCAAGAAGAAATAAAAAAAAGAACTACGGTCATTAAAGGAGAAGAAAAGGGGAATATCTCCAATAATAGACACAAAGATGGAAAGAGCCGCTCCGATTCTCAAAAAAAGAAGAAGCAGAATAAGGATGAGGAGCAGTTGCTTTCTGAACACCCTTATAAAGGGAATGTTATTGACTATAGTGGATAGATTGAGGTAAAAACAATGGTGAATTTTCTGCTTGTTTTTAGTATTGCGTTAAATATTTTGGCATTGTTATGCATTGCGTTGCTGTTTATAAGACAAAACAGGCTGGCAGCATTTGAAAGTCGTCAGGAAAAGGCTCTAGAAGAAATGGAAGAAATCATTTCAAGCTTTATTGCCGAAATAAAAGAGGAAAATGAATTGTTTCTTGATAGAATTCAAAAGCTCGATGGTAATTTAGAAGAAAGCAAAAAAGAAAACCCACAAAGCCAACCGTCAGTAGTTACCGAACCGAAACAAATGCCGATGATCAATACATATAGAGCTGCAGCCAAATCCTATCAAACCTTTGAGAAACCTACAGGCAATGATGATGTAGAAGAGCTGTTGGATTTAATCTTGCCGCAATTTCCAGAGGAAGATAAAAAAGTAAAGGCAATTCAAGAAGAGGTTGTTGCAGAAGAAGAAATTGTCGAAAAAGAAGAAGAGCCAGAGGAAAAGGAAAAGACACTGCTTGAGGTAGTGACAGAGCTTGAGGAGCAAGGGAAAACGATTGAAGAAATTGCTAAACAATTAAATAAAGGAAAGACAGAGATAGAATTATTGTTGAAATTTAGACAAAAAAATCATGAATAGCTTGATTGTCTATCATACATATGATATATTAAAAAACGGTGTTAATACACACGCTTTTGGATTTAATCATTGGTGCTGTATTGCTACAGTTTTGATTAAATATGAAAAAAGCGGAGGAAAACAAAACCACTAGGAGGAACAAACATGTCAGTAATCTCAATGAAACAATTGCTTGAAGCTGGTGTACACTTCGGTCACCAGACTCGCCGTTGGAACCCAAAAATGAAAAAATTCATTTTCACGGAGCGTAACGGTATCTACATCATCGACCTTCAAAAAACAGTTAAAAAGGTTGAAGAAGCTTATAACTATGTGAAAGAACTTGCTGGTAACGGCGGAACTGTTCTTTTCGTAGGAACTAAAAAACAAGCGCAAGATTCAGTTAAAGAAGAAGCTATCCGTTCTGGTCAATACTATGTTAACCAACGCTGGTTGGGTGGAACTTTAACAAACTTCGAAACAATCCAAAAACGTATTGCTCGTTTGAAAGATATCGAAAGAATGTCTGAAGACGGTACTTTTGAAGTGCTTCCTAAAAAAGAAGTAGTTCAATTGAACAAAGAGCTTGAGCGCTTGGAAAAATTCTTGGGCGGAATCAAAGACATGAAAAAAATGCCAGATGCATTGTTCATTGTAGATCCACGCAAAGAGCGCATTGCAGTTGCTGAAGCGCATAAATTGAATATTCCAATCGTTGGAATTGTTGATACAAACTGTGATCCAGACGAAATTGATGTTGTTATTCCTGCGAATGACGACGCAATCCGTGCTGTGAAACTATTAACTGCAAAAATGGCAGATGCTATTCTTGAAGCTAAACAAGGCGAAGAAGTAACAACTGCTTAAGTCAAAATAACTGTGTCTGCTACAAAAACGAACAGAGCATAGAGATCACAACGTGGTTTTTATCAACCTAGTAGTCTTTTGCTAGACACTCTAGTTTAGGGACTTGTGGAAAAGGTGATAAAGAGCAGCCCTCTTATCACCTTTTTTTAAAGAGAATTGCTTAAAAGCAATAATAAATGGACAAACAATAAGTATACGTACATACGGATATTACAAGGAGGAAACAAACATGGCTGTAACAGCTCAAATGGTTAAAGAACTTCGTGAAAAAACTGGTGCTGGAATGATGGATTGTAAAAAAGCACTAACTGAAACAAATGGTGATATCGAAAAAGCGATCGATTTCCTACGTGAAAAAGGTATCGCTAGCGCTGCTAAAAAAGCAGACCGTATCGCTGCAGAAGGTACTACTTACATCGCTGTTGAAGGTAACGAAGCAGTAATCCTTGAAGTTAACTCAGAAACAGACTTTGTTGCTAAAAACGAAGGTTTCCAAGTACTTGTTAAAGAACTTGCAGCACATCTTCTAAACAACAAACCTGCTACTGTTGAAGAAGCTACTGCTCAACATATTACAGAAGGAACAACTGTAGAAGCACACATCAATACTGCTATGGCTAAAATTGGTGAAAAACTTTCATTGCGCCGTTTTGAAATCAAATCAAAAACAGATAGCGATGCTTTTGGTGCTTACCTTCACATGGGCGGACGCATTGGTGTTCTTACAGTATTAGAAGGATCTACTGATGACGCTGCTGCTAAAGATATTGCTATGCATATCGCTGCACTTAACCCTAAATACGTTTCTCGTGACCAAGTTTCTCAAGAAGAAGTTGAGCACGAAAGAGAAGTATTAACACAACAAGCACTTAACGAAGGAAAACCTGAAAACATCGTTGCGAAAATGGTTGAAGGCCGCCTTGGCAAATACTTCGAAGACGTTTGTGTTCTTGACCAAACTTTCGTTAAAAACCCAGACCAAAAGGTTCGTCAATTCGTTGAATCTAAAGGTGCAACTTTACGTGAATTCGTTCGCTATGAAGTAGGAGAAGGAATCGAAAAACGTGAAGATAACTTTGCTGAAGAAGTTATGAACCAAGTTAACAAAAAATAATATTGTCGACATTAATATAGGAACACACCTGTGTTCCTTATATTGTGTATCATTCATGAAATGGTTGTTTGATTGAATGCGCTCTTAATCAAAACCTCTGCAAGCTTTTTATCGCTTTGCAGCATGGAATGGCTTTTGAGAGTGTTTCGACAAGTTTAAGAAAGGGAGCACATTGTGTTCCCTATTTTTAAAGACATTTAATACATACGGAGGTTTCCATGAGTAATCCAAAATATAAACGTGTTGTTCTAAAATTGAGTGGGGAAGCATTAGCTGGAGAAGCGGGCTTTGGTATTAATCCTACAGTTATCAAAGAGGTAGCAGAGCAAGTAAAAGAAATTGCTGAACTAGGTGTCGAAGCAGCAGTAGTTGTTGGCGGCGGTAATATCTGGAGAGGTAAAATCGGTGAGGAAATGGGCATGGACAGAGCAAATGCTGATTATATGGGCATGCTTGCCACAATCATGAACTCTTTAGCCCTGCAGGACAGTTTAGAACAAATGGGCATTGAAACACGTGTGCAAACATCAATTGATATGAGACAAATAGCTGAACCCTACATCAGAAGACGTGCCATTCGTCACCTTGAGAAAAAACGTGTCGTGATATTTGCGGCAGGTACAGGAAATCCATACTTCTCAACTGATACTACTGCTGCTTTAAGAGCTGCAGAAATCGAAGCAGAAGTTATCTTGATGGCGAAAAACAATGTAGATGGTGTTTACTCAGCAGATCCAAGAGTAGACAAAGAGGCAACAAAGTATGATGAGCTGACATATTTTGATGTGATTAAGGATGGACTTGCTGTCATGGATTCAACCGCATCATCCCTATGTATGGACAATGATATTCCACTAATCGTATTTTCAATTACGGATGATGGAAACATTAAAAGAGCAGTTATGGGTGAAAAAATTGGAACATTAGTAAGGGGGAAAAAATAATGCCGAAGCAAGTTATTTCAAGTACAAAGGAAAGAATGGATAAAGCAATTCAAAGTTACTCTCGTGAGCTTGCAAGTATCCGTGCAGGAAGAGCTAATGCTGCCCTTCTTGACAGAATTTCTGTAGATTATTATGGTGCTCCAACACCAATTAACCAAGTAGCTGGAATCAGCGTTCCTGAAGCAAGACTTCTTGTTATTCAACCATATGATAAATCCATCTTAGGTGACATTGAAAAAGCAATCTTGAAGTCTGATATTGGTTTAAATCCAACGAATGACGGTAGCATCATTCGCTTGTCTATCCCAATGCTTACAGAAGAACGTCGTAAAGAGCTTGTGAAAAACGTCAAAAAAGAATCTGAAGAGGCAAAAATTGCGATTCGTAACATCCGCAGAGACGGAAATGATGATTTGAAGAAGCTTGAAAAGAATGGTGACATTACGGAAGATGCACTTCGCGGTTTCAGTGATGACATTCAAAAGTTAACAGATGAATATATCAGTAAAGTTGATGCATTGACTAAAGAAAAAGAAAAAGAAATTTTAGAGGTATAATTGTTGACTGCTGTTTGCAAAAACATAAATGCCGATACGATGATGACTGACCTTTACCATCAATGCCTTGCTGGTTAATGCTTAAGGCTAGGTGCTGCCATCAGCCATGCCAACAGGACATTTAATATTTCATAAATGTCTGGAACAGGAGATGGGATCAAAAGTGAAGTCTGGAACCCTCTATTATTAGGGGGTTTTTTTCGCATTATCACTGGCTATTTTTATTTTTGGTTGCTTATGAAGACTAGTTTCCTTTAAGATATAAAGGGAACATGTAAGCCTGCCCTCACTTTTGCTTGCATTTACAGGTAATTTTGATGTTTAGTTAGTTAGTATTATAAGAACAGAATGTAATGAAGGATATAGATGATGTGAGAGGATCTACTTTGGAGGAACAATAGTATGTTTAACAAATTAAGGTTATGGAAAACGGGGACCACTACTAAAACTCTCCAAGACCAAATAAGCAATGTGAAGCAGCAGAAAATTCCAGAGCATGTCGCCATTATTATGGATGGTAATGGCAGATGGGCAAAGAAAAGAAAGCTGCCAAGAATAGCTGGCCATCACGAAGGAATGAAATGTGTAAAACGTATTACAAAGATGGCTGATGAATTGGGAATAAAAGTTTTGACCCTATATGCCTTTTCTACAGAGAATTGGAAACGGCCAAAAACGGAAGTTGATTATATTATGTCACTGCCAGAACAATTCTTAAGCACCTTCTTGCCAGAGCTAATGGAGAAGAATGTTCGTGTAACGGCAATTGGCTATACAGAAAGGCTTCCGGAACATACCTTAAAAGCTTTGGATAATGCGGTGGAAAAAACAAAAAATAATACTGGCTTGAATTTGAATTTTGCATTGAATTATGGAAGCAGATCGGAAATTCTGCAAGCAGTTAACAACATCGTTAAAGATAGCCAAACCGGAGAGCTTGATGCAAATGGAATCACAGAGGAAGTATTTTCATCTTACTTGATGACAGGCGGATTAAATGATCCAGACTTGCTCATTCGCACAAGCGGCGAAATCCGGATAAGTAATTTTATGTTGTGGCAGCTTGCCTATACAGAGCTTTGGTTTACAGATGTTCTCTGGCCAGATTTTAAAGAGGAGCATTTAATCGAAGCAATCGAAGTATTCCAAAATCGCCAGCGGCGTTTTGGAGGAGTCTAATAAGGGTTGTGAATGTATGAAACAGAGAACTATAACAGGAGTACTTGCAGCAGCTGTGTTTATCCTGTTTATCTTGCTTGGTGATGTGCCGTTAGTGCTGTTCACATTTTTAATTGGCGCCATAGCTTTATATGAGTTGCTGAAAATGAGAAAACTGCACTTATGGTCATTTAGCGGCATGCTTTCCTTGCTTGTAACATGGATATTTATTCTTCCAGATGAGTACATCGGTTTTCTCGCTGATTGGAACTTGTCAAAAACAGAAATTGGATTGCTTGCAATCCTCCTTTATTTAAGCTATATGGTCGCATCAAAAAACAAGTTCACATTTGACGACGTCAGCTTTTCTGTCCTTTCCGTTCTTTATATCGGCGTGGGCTTTCATTTCTTTGTACAGATTAGCAATAATGACCTGACAATTCTTGTATACTCCTTGTTTATTATTTGGGCAACAGATTCAGGTGCCTATTTCATTGGACGAGCTTTCGGCAAAAGAAAGTTGTGGCCGGAAATCAGTCCAAATAAAACAGTAGAAGGTTTTGTTGGGGGCATTGTATGTGCTGTAGTCGTTGCGGTTCTATTTTATGTGTTCGGCTACATAGAATGGTCTATAATACCTTTAATCACAATTATCTTGTCTATTTTTGGACAAATTGGTGATCTGGCAGAGTCTGCATTGAAGCGCCATTATGGTGTGAAAGATTCTGGGAGAATCCTGCCTGGGCATGGCGGTATTTTAGATCGTTTCGACAGCTTATTGTTTGTATGGCCACTGCTTTATTTTATTTTAGACATGCTAGGTAAGCTATAATCGAATAATCTGGGAAGATTGTCTCTATTTAATAATGTATACAAATAACAAAAGAAAAAAGAAATGCAACATGGTCTGGGAGTGAGACAATGAAACATATAAGTTTATTGGGAGCAACCGGTTCGGTTGGGACACAAACATTGGATGTTATAAGAGAGCATCCAGAAAGCTTTAAGCTTGTCGCCTTTTCATCAGGTAAAAACTTGGAGCTGACAAGAAAGATTATTGCAGAATTCAAGCCTTCACTTGTATCAGTATTTGAAAAGGAAGATTGTGATACATTAAAGGCTGAATTTCCAAATACAAAAATTACGTTTGGCCAGGAAGGTTTGGTCGAGGTTGCTGTATTTGATAAAGCAGAAGTACTCGTCAATGCTGTATTAGGTAGTGTTGGCTTGTATCCTACTTTGCAGGCGATTGAAGCTGGCAAAACAATTGCCATTGCAAATAAGGAAACTTTGGTGACTGCAGGTCATTTGGTAATGGAAGCAGCGCAAAAGAATAACGTTTCCATACTGCCTGTTGACAGCGAGCATTCAGCTATTTATCAATGCTTACAAGGTGAAAGAGAAAAGAATATTGACAGATTAATTATTACAGCGTCTGGCGGAAGCTTTCGTGATTTGTCCAGAGACGATTTAAAGCAGGTAACAGTGGAGGATGCATTAAAGCATCCAAACTGGTCAATGGGTGCAAAAATTACGATTGATTCAGCAACAATGATGAACAAAGGGTTGGAAGTTATTGAGGCATTTTGGTTATTCGGATTGCCTTATGATAAAATTGATGTCTTATTACATAAGGAAAGTATCATCCACTCAATGGTTGAGTTCCATGACAGCAGTGTTATTGCCCAGCTTGGCACACCAGATATGAAGGTACCTATTCAATATGCACTTACATATCCGGATAGACTGCCACTTCAATCGTCAGAACGATTGAATCTGGCGAAAATCGGGAAGCTGCATTTTCAAGATATGGATCTTGAACGCTTCCGTTGCCTGCATTTTGCGATTGAAGCGGGAAAAGCTGGCGGTACGCTGCCGACTGTCCTTAATGCTGCCAATGAAGTGGCTGTTTCCAGGTTCTTGAAAGGGGAAATCAGCTTCCTGCAAATTGAGGAGCTGATTGAAAGTGCGTTGAATAATCATCGTTCTATTACAAATCCAAGCCTTGCCATTATACAAGAGGTTGATCAAGAAACGAGAAAAATTGCAAGCACACTTCTATAAAAAGGTGGTTATATATTGTATACAGTAGTTGCTTTTATTATCATTTTCGGTGCGTTAGTGTTTTTTCATGAATTAGGGCACTTCGTGTTTGCAAAAAGGGCAGGCATTCTCTGTCGGGAATTTGCAATAGGATTCGGTCCGAAAGTCTTTTCTCAGAAAAGAGGAGAAACCACATATACTATTCGTCTGCTTCCATTAGGCGGATTTGTACGCATGGCGGGAGAAGACGCTGAAATGATTGAGATTAAAGCAGGACATCGGATTGGACTGCTTTTTGGCAAAGATGGCAAGGTTGAGAAGCTTATTCTCAACAATAAGGAAAAATATCCAGATGCCAGAATAATTAATGTAGAAGCTGCAGATTTAGATCATGATTTAGTAGTCAAAGGATATGCAGAAGACGACATTAATGAAGAACTGCAAGTGTTTGAGATCAACAGAGAAGCGGTTATTATCGAAAATGGTATTGAAACACAAATCGCTCCATATGACCGTCAGTTTAATAGTAAAACGTTATGGCAGCGTACAGTAGCAATATTTGCTGGACCAATGATGAACTTTGTTCTAGCATTTGTCGTGTTTGTCATTATTGCACTGACACAAGGCATGCCATCAAATGAGCCCCAGCTTGGGAAATTAACGGATGATGGTGTAGCAATAAGCGCGGGCTTAAAAGAAGGCGACACTGTTCTTAGTATTGATGGTCAATCGGTTTCTACTTGGAAAGATGTTGTTACTATCATCCAAAAGAGCCCAGGTGAAGAGTTAGAATTCCTGCTGGTCCGTGATGGGAAAGAAATGACTGTTGATGTTACTCCTAAAGAAACGGAAGTGGAAGACGGAGAAAAGATTGGACTTGTTGGTGTATACAGCCCAATGGAAAAATCGCCGTTAAAAGCATTCCAGTATGGTTTAACTGAAACATATACTTGGACAAAGACCATCATCGGTGCAGTTGGAAAACTGGTAACAGGGCAATTTTCGATTGATGCATTGAGTGGACCTGTCGGCATTTATAAATCAACGGACACGGTTGCGCAATCAGGCATCTATTCACTGATGAGATGGGCTGCTATACTTAGTATTAACCTTGGAATTATGAACTTATTGCCGCTGCCGGCTCTTGACGGCGGAAGATTATTCTTCTTTGCGATTGAGGCAATAAGAGGGAAGCCAATTGACAGGCATAAGGAAGGAATTGTCCACTTCATTGGCTTTGCATTGCTGATGCTGTTAATGATTGTTGTTACTTGGAATGATATTCAACGTTTCTTTCTTAAATAAATGTTTTTTAGGACTTGAATGGGTGAGGTGAATGTGGACCTCACCTTCATTCATGACCTGTTTGTATAATATAAATAGAGGTGCTTATAATGAAACAAAGTAAAATGTTAATCCCGACTTTAAGGGAAGTTCCAGCAGACGCAGAAATCAAAAGCCATCAGCTTCTTTTGCGCTCAGGCTATATTAGACAAAACGCAAGCGGAATTTACTCTTATCTTCCATTGGCTAATAAAGTACTTAAAAAAATAGAGCATATTATCCGTGAGGAGATGGATAACTCCGGATCAGTCGAATTGCTTATGCCTGCTTTACAGCAAGCAGAGTTATGGCAAGAGTCTGGCAGATGGTATTCTTACGGACCAGAATTAATGCGTTTGAATGATCGTAATAATCGGGAATTTGCGCTTGGTGCAACACATGAGGAAGTAATTACTAGTCTTATTAGAGATGAAATTAAGTCCTACAAACGTTTGCCGCTATCACTTTATCAAATTCAAACAAAGTTCAGGGATGAGAAGAGACCTAGATTTGGAATTTTACGCGGACGCGAGTTTATCATGAAGGATGCTTACTCCTTCCATAGCTCTCATGAGAGCTTAGGTGAAGTATATGATGCCATCTTCCAAGCATACTGCAATATTTTTGAAAGATGCGGTTTAAACTACCGCGCAGTTATCGCTGACAGTGGAGCAATGGGTGGTAAAGATACACATGAATTCATGGCTCTGTCTGATGTCGGAGAAGATACAATTGCTTATTCTACGGAATCTAATTATGCGGCAAATATTGAAATGGCTCCTGTTATCACTTCTTATCAAAAAGAGGACAAGCCACATGGTGAGCTTGAAAAAGTGAAAACAGAAAATGTTAAAACGATTGAACAAGTTGCATCATTCTTGAATGTTGCCGAAAATGAATGCATTAAGTCATTGCTGTTCAAAGTAGATGACAGCCATGTTCTTGTGTTAGTTCGCGGCGATCATGAAGTGAACGATATTAAGCTGAAAAACCTGCTTGAAGCAACAAATGTAGAGCTAGCTGATGCAGGAGAAACAAAAACAATTTTAGGCTGCAGTGTTGGCTCATTAGGTCCAATCGGTGTCAAAGACGTGCAAGTAATTGCTGATAGTGCTGTTCAATATATTGTTAACGGTGTTTGCGGGGCAAATGATGAAGATTATCATTATATGAATGTGAACCCAGACAGAGACTTTGCTGTTAGCCAGTATGCTGATTTGCGTTTCATTCAAGAAGGAGATGTTTCTCCAGATGGTAAAGGTTCAATCGTATTTGCAAAAGGGATCGAAGTTGGTCATGTCTTTAAGCTAGGTACACGCTATAGTGAAGCAATGGGTGCTAGCTACCTTGATGAAAACGGCCGTTCACAGTCTATTATTATGGGCTGCTACGGAATTGGTGTTTCTAGAACAATGGCAGCAGTTGTTGAGCAATTTAATGATGAAAAAGGTATCGTTTGGCCGAAAGCAATTGCACCATTTGATTTGCATTTGATCACAGTTAACGTGAAAGATGAGGCTCAAACAGAGTTGACAGACAAGCTATATAAAAGCTTGAGGGACAACCGTTATGATGTGCTTGTTGATGATCGTGCAGAAAGAGCAGGAGTTAAGTTTGCTGATTCTGATTTAATTGGTTTACCAATTCGCATCACTGTCGGTAAAAAAGCGGCAGAAGGTATAGTTGAGCTGAAAGAAAGAAGCAGCGGTGAAGTACATGAAGTTCATGTAGATGAACTGCTTGAAACTATTTCTAAGCTTTTTGCAAATTAAGTAAATAAAGCTACAGCCTTCGTTATAAGGCTGTAGCTTTTTTCATGATTTGCTTAATGTGAGCAAAGTCTTGCTAGTTCTCTAAATTGCCAACATTTAAGCAGTCTTTATTCCTAAAAGTAAAAAAAGATTATGATATAATGTAGCTTGGACAATGTGCCAGGATAGAAATTAAGAAAAGTTAGGGGAGAACAAATGGCAGGAATAGAAGGGAAATTGGAACGATTTCAATTGCTATTACAGCAGCTTCAATTAACAGATGATGCGATTGTATCCCATTTTCAAAATGCAAAAATTGACAAGATTATTATTGAAAGAAAAGCGAAGAAATGGCATTTTCATTTTTTGTTTGAAAACATTATTCCTTATAACATATACCAGCTGTTTACAGATAAGCTAATCAGCAACTTTGAGCATATTGCATCTGTAACATTTAACATAAGTGTCCAGCAAGGTCTTGCAGATGAAATACTTATAAGGGATTACTGGTCTGCGTGTATCGAACAAATGCAGGGAATTGCACCACCGCTCATTAAGCTGCTCAATGAACAAGTGCCTAAGATTCAGGGTAATAAATTAACCATCTTTGTTAATAACGAAATGGAAGGATTGGCCATTAAGCGCAAATATGCTGATATGATAGCAAATGCTTATCAGTACTTTGGCTTCCCGACCTTAATGATTGATACAGAAGTGGCACAACAGGAAGCGAATGACGCGTATGCTCAGTTCCTTGAAGCGAAGAAAATAGAGGACCAAGAACGCGGCAAGCAGGCAATGCTTGATATTCAGAAGATGGAAGCTGACAAAGAAGCGGGAGATGCGAGTATTCCATCAGGTCCGCTTTCCATCGGCTTAACGATTAAGGATGACAGTGATTATCGACGCCTTGAGGAAATTGTTGATGAGGAAAGACGTGTAACGATTGAAGGATATGTATTCTTCGCTGAAACAAAAGAGCTTCGCAGTGGACGAACATTACTGACATTTAAGATAACAGATTACACCAGCTCTATTATGGTGAAGATGTTCTCAAGAGACAAGGAAGATGCTGCATTATTCCAGCTTGTTAAAAAGGGAATGTGGCTCAGAGCCCGAGGCAGTATTCAAAATGACACCTTTGTCAGAGACTTAGTTATGATCGGAAATGATTTGAATGAAATAAAGCCTGTGGAAAGACAAGATACAGCTAAAGAAGGAGAAAAACGAGTCGAGCTCCATCTCCACACACCAATGAGCCAAATGGATGCTGTTTCATCTGTCGGCGCACTTGTCGGCCAAGCGAAAAAATGGGGCCATAAAGCTATTGCTATAACAGATCATGCAGTGGCGCAATCATTCCCAGAAGCGTTCGGTGCTGGAAAGAAAAATGATGTCAAAATTTTGTACGGTGTTGAAGTTAACCTAGTCGATGACGGTGTGCCAATTGCCTACAATGAGAAGGATATAGTTTTAGAGGATGCGACATATGTAGTATTTGACGTTGAGACGACTGGTTTATCTGCCGTGTACAATACAATTATTGAATTGGCGGCTGTGAAAATCCATAATGGAGAAATTATTGACCGTTTTGAATCATTCGCCAATCCACACCACAGACTGTCGGCAACGACTATTAATTTGACTGGAATTACAGATGATTTGGTTCAAAGTGCTCCTGAAATCGATATTGTTTTGCGTAAGTTTAAAGAGTGGGCAGGAGATGATATCCTTGTTGCTCATAACGCATCCTTTGACGTAGGGTTCATCAATGTTGGCTATCAGAAAGCTGGTATGCCAAAAGCAGATAATCCTGTCATAGATACGTTAGAGCTTGGTAGGTTCTTGTATCCAGAAATGAAAAACCACCGCTTGAATACACTTGCCAAGAAATTCGATATTGAATTAACACAGCATCACCGCGCGATTTATGATGCAGAAGCAACAGGTTATTTAGCATTAATAATGCTAAAGGATGCACAGGAAAAAGGCATTATAAACCATAATCAGCTTAACGAAAATATGGGTCAAGGGAATGCTTATCAAAGAGCCCGCCCATATCATTGCACACTGCTTGCCCAAAATGATGTTGGGTTGAAGAACTTATTTAAGCTCGTTTCGATATCCCATTTAAACTACTTTTACCGTGTGCCGCGCATCCCTCGCTCTGTCCTGCAAAAGCATCGAGAAGGACTGCTTGTCGGTTCAGGCTGTGATAAAGGGGAAGTATTTGAGTCGATGATGCAAAAAGCGCCGGAAGAAGTTGAGAATGTAGCGCCATTCTATGATTATTTAGAGGTTATGCCGAAAGAAGTGTATGCTCATTTAATCGAAATGGAGCTTGTACAGGATAAGAAGGCACTTGAAGAGATTATTGGCAATATCGTTAAGCTCGGCGAAAAGCTGGATATTCCAGTTGTCGCAACAGGTAATGTGCATTACCATAATCCGAACGACAAAATATACAGACAGATATTGGTCGGCTCACAAGGCGGTGCCAACCCGTTGAACAGGCATAAGTTGCCTGACGTTCATTTTCGGACGACAAATGAAATGCTAGACAGCTTCCGTTTCTTAGGAGAACAAAAGGCAAAAGAAATTGTAGTTGCAAACAGTAATAAGATTGCCGACATGATTGATGTAATCAAACCGATTAAAGATGATTTGTATACGCCGAAAATTGAAGGTGCGGACGAAGAAATGCGGGAAATGAGCTACAGCATGGCCAGAAGCATCTACGGTGATGAACTTCCCGAAATAGTAGAGGCACGGCTAGAGAAGGAACTGAAAAGTATCATCGGCCATGGCTTCGCCGTTATTTACTTGATATCTCACAAGCTCGTGAAAAAATCCTTGGATGATGGATACCTAGTAGGGTCGCGTGGATCTGTCGGATCTTCATTTGTTGCGACAATGACCGAAATCACCGAGGTTAACCCGCTGCCACCACATTATGTGTGTACAAGCTGTAAACAATCAGAATTCTTCAATGACGGTTCCGTCGGCTCAGGCTTTGATTTACCTGACAAAGACTGCCCTGACTGCGGAATTAGATATAAAAAAGACGGACATGATATTCCGTTTGAAACCTTCCTTGGGTTTAAAGGAGATAAGGTTCCTGATATAGATTTGAATTTTTCTGGAGAATATCAGCCAAAAGCCCATAACTACACAAAGGTGCTGTTTGGAGAGGAATATGTTTACCGTGCAGGAACGATAGGAACTGTTGCGGATAAAACTGCTTATGGATATGTGAAGGCATATCAGCAGGATAATAACCTGCAAATCAGAGGTGCTGAAATTGACCGGCTTGCTTCAGGCTGTACTGGTGTTAAGCGAACCACCGGTCAGCATCCAGGCGGTATTATCGTAGTTCCGGATTATATGGACATTTATGATTTCTCGCCAATTCAATTTCCGGCAGATGATAGAAATTCAGAATGGAAAACAACGCACTTCGACTTCCATTCCATCCATGATAATCTGTTGAAGCTTGATATTCTTGGACACGATGATCCGACCGTAATCAGGATGCTTCAGGACTTGAGCGGCATTGATCCGAAAACAATCCCGACAGATGACCCTGAAGTAATGAAAATCTTCAGTGGCACAGATTCGTTAGGTGTTACAGCAGAACAAATAAATTGTAAGACAGGTACATTCGGTATCCCAGAGTTTGGTACGAAGTTTGTGCGCCAAATGCTTGAAGATACAAAACCGACAACATTTTCAGAGCTTGTCCAAATTTCTGGACTTTCACATGGTACTGACGTTTGGCTTGGTAATGCCCAAGAGCTGATTCACAATAATATTTGTAATTTGAGTGAAGTTATTGGGTGTCGTGATGACATCATGGTCTATCTAATTTATCAAGGATTGGAGCCAGCATTCGCTTTCAAAATCATGGAAAGTGTACGTAAAGGGAAAGGCTTGTCTGACGATATGGAAGAGGAAATGCGCAAGAATGAAGTGCCGGAATGGTATATAGATTCTTGTAAAAAGATAAAATACATGTTCCCTAAGGCGCATGCTGCTGCCTACGTTCTAATGGCCGTAAGGATTGCTTATTTTAAAGTGCATCTTCCGCTCCTTTACTATGCAGCATACTTTACCGTAAGGGCAGAAGACTTTGACGTAGATGCAATGGTGAAAGGATCGCATAGCATTAAGTCAGTTATTGATGAAATTAGTGGCAAAGGCCTTGATGCATCTACAAAAGAGAAAAACTTGCTGACTGTTATGGAATTGGCATTTGAGATGGTAGAGCGTGGTTTCACTTTCACAAAAGTCGATTTGTATAAATCAAGTGCTAGCGAATTTATTATAGAAGGGGATTCGTTAATTCCTCCGTTCAACAGTATTCCTGGACTTGGAACAAATGCAGCCTTGAATATTGTACGAGCTAGACAAGACGGTGAATTTTTGTCGAAAGAAGATTTGCAGCAGCGCGGAAAGGTGTCCAAAACAATCATGGAATATTTGGATAATCACGGCTGCTTGGGTGACATGCCTGATCAAAACCAGCTGTCACTATTCTAAGATAAAGATGTACTGAATGATGAGGTCAATGAACCTTGCTGTACCAGACTTCTATTTGCATAAATAGTGTGGTTATGGTATAGTTTAGTTGGAAATACTAAGGATAACTTTCGCGAATGGAGAGTGGGGCAACCCACTCTTTCCTGTTGTATGCAGCTTTTTGCATATAGGTTTGCATGGCAAGAACCCCAGCAAATCTGCGAAATAATCACTAATTAGGTTAGACAAGAAAAGCATCCCACTTTAGTTTGCATTCTTGCCTCAATAATTTGTTCCTTGCTTAAGGAGGGAAAAAGTTTGAGCAAAGTAACAGGAATAGTCGAAGAAATGGTTAATCCCATATTAGATGAACTTAACTTAGAGTTAGTTGACATTGAGTATGTTAAGGAAGGTCCTAACTACTTTTTGCGTGTTTTCATTGATAAGGACAACGGTGTGGATATTGATGAATGCGCTGCAGTCAGCGAAAAACTAAGCGAAAAACTGGATGAAGTCGATCCGATTCCAGAAAACTATTTCTTAGAAGTATCTTCTCCTGGTGCCGAAAGACCACTAAAGAAAGACAAGGATTTCCAAAAAGCAATTGGGAAAAATGTACATATTAAAACATATGAACCGATTGACAACGAAAAAACGTTTGAAGGAATTCTTACAAGCTTTGATGGAAATGTTGTCACAGTTGAAGTGAAAATTAAAACGAGAAAGAAAACCATTGAAATTCCTTATGAAAAAATTGCAAAAGCAAGACTTGCAGTAATCTTCTCATAAGAACAAGGAAGTGCTTTGGCTTAAATCTAGCCAAGCACTTTTGCACTTATTTATTTTTGCGTCAGCCCTTAACCCTTCGAACACTTCAAGTCAGACCAAGAAGTCAAAGAACGACTTCCTGTCTCGACTCTCCAGTGTCTCTCAGGTTTGAACAAAGGGCTTCCGCTCTATATCAAACAAGCGTCAGCCCTTAACCCTTCGAACACTTCAAGTCAGACCAAGAAGTCAAAGAACGACTTCCTGTCCCGACTCTCCAGTGTCTCTCAGGTTTGAACAAAGGGCTTCCGCTCTATATTTTCCATTGAGGTTAAAGGGGGATACACTCTCATGAGCAGTGAATTAGTTGATGCTCTGGTATTGCTTGAGAAAGAAAAAGGGATTTCGCGTGATGTTATTATTGAGGCTATCGAGGCTGCTCTAATTTCAGCATATCGCAGAAATTTCAATCAAGCGCAAAATGTTCGTATAGATTTAAATTTAGGTTCCGGCACAATGCGTGTGTTTGCACGTAAGGAAGTTGTCGATGAAGTATTTGATACTCGTTTGGAAATTTCATTGGAGGATGCTCAAAAGGTAAATCCAAACTATGAAGTGGAAGACGTTGTTGAATTGGAAGTGACTCCGAAGGACTTCGGTCGTATTGCTGCGCAAACTGCGAAACAGGTTGTTACACAGCGTGTACGTGAAGCAGAAAGAGGAATCATTTATTCTGAATTTATTGATCGCGAAGAAGATATCATGACAGGTATCGTTCAGCGTCAAGACAGCAAATTCATTTATGTGAGCTTAGGAAAGATTGAAGCAATCCTGCCTGCAAATGAGCAGATGCCAAACGAATTCTACAAGCCACATGACCGAATTAAAGTATTTTTAACAAAAGTTGAAAAAACGACAAAAGGTCCACAAATTTATGTTTCAAGAACACATCCAGGCTTGTTGAAGAGATTGTTTGAAATGGAAGTACCTGAAATTTATGATGGAACTGTTGAAATTAAATCTGTTGCGCGTGAAGCTGGTGACAGATCGAAAATCTCCGTTCACTCTGAAAACGAAGAGGTAGATCCAGTTGGATCATGTGTTGGTCCAAAAGGTACGCGTGTACAAACAATCGTTAATGAGCTAAAAGGCGAAAAGATCGATATTGTACAATGGTCCCAGGATCCAAAAGTGTTCGTTGCTAATGCTTTAAGTCCATCTAAAGTGCTTGAAGTTATTGTGGATGAAGAAGAAAAGGCTACAACAGTAATCGTTCCTGACTACCAATTGTCACTTGCAATCGGTAAAAGAGGACAAAATGCTCGTCTTGCTGCAAAGCTTACTGGCTGGAAAATCGATATCAAATCAGAAACTGATGCAAGAGAAGCTGGGATATATCCTACAGAATCATCTTTGTTGACATTTGATGATGCAGACGAGGATGAGGAAGAGTTTCGCTTAAACAGTGAAGATTTAGATTGATTGGGGTGAATGAGTGTGAACAGCAAAAAAGTACCAATGCGCAAATGTGTTGCTACAGGTGAAATGAGACCAAAAAAAGAACTGGTTCGCATCGTTCGCTCGAAAGAAGGTCTAGTATCGGTTGATTTAACCGGAAAGAAATCGGGACGTGGCGCATATCTTTCTAAGGATAAAGAAGCGGTACTTTTAGCCAAGAAGAAGAATATTCTGGCAAACCAGCTTGACGTGGCAATTGAGGATTCGGTATACGAAGAGCTGCTGGATTTAATAGAGAAGGAGCAAGGACAATCCAAATGAAAAATAATCAATGGATGTCATTACTTGGCTTAGCAAATCGAGCACGGAAAATTACCTCAGGTGAGGAACTTACCGTAAAAGAAATTAGAAGCGGAAATGCAAAACTAATATTATTGTCGGAAGATGCTTCACAAAACACGGCCAAAAAAATCATGGACAAAAGCAATTCCTATAAAGTGCCAGTGAAAATGGTACCAGACAGGGAAATGCTAGGACAATCGATTGGCAAGGAAGCAAGAGTGGTTGTCGCTGTTTTGGATAATGGATTTGCAAAAAAACTTTTAACACTGCTCGATTAATTCTTGCGGGGGTGAAATGATGAGTAAAATGCGAGTTTATGAATACGCAAAAAAATTCAACATATCAAGTAAAGATGTTATTACAAAACTAAAAGACATGAACGTAGAAGTGTCAAACCATATGACAACATTAGAAGACGACGCAATTAAGAAATTAGATAGCGTATATAATAAAAGTACTGAAGCAATACAAAATAACAATAAGATTGCTGCATCGAAAAATATAGCGGCAACTTATGAAGAAGAAAGTGATGCAATGGCTGAAAAAGGAAAAACAACTCAAACAAAAAACAATAATTCAAAACCAGGTTTCAACAAACCAAAAAGCAATAATAACAACAATAATAAAAACAGAAACAACAATAATCGCAACAAGGGGAAACAAGCTCCAGTAGCTCCTCCAGCTCCTAAAAAAGAAAAAGAATTGCCAACAAAAATTACGTTCAGTGATTCTTTAACTGTTGCAGAGCTTGCAAAAAAACTGCATCGTGAACCTTCTGAAATCATCAAAAAATTATTCATGCTTGGTGTAATGGCTACGATCAACCAAGATCTTGACAAAGATGCAATTGAATTGATTGCTGGAGATTATGGTGTAGAAGTAGAAGAAGAAATTAAGGTGGATGCGACAGACCTTGAAGTTTACTTTGGGGATGATGACGCTGCTGAGCTTATCGAACGTCCGTCTGTTGTTACAATTATGGGTCACGTTGACCATGGTAAAACAACATTGCTTGACAGCATTCGTAACACGAAGGTAACTGCTGGCGAAGCTGGTGGAATTACACAGCATATTGGTGCATACCAAATTGAAGATAACGGCAAAAAAATCACATTCCTTGATACACCGGGACATGCTGCGTTTACAACAATGCGTGCACGTGGAGCAAAAATTACGGATATTACTATCCTTGTAGTTGCTGCAGATGATGGAGTAATGCCACAAACTGTCGAAGCAATTAACCATGCGAAAGCAGCTGAGGTTCCAATTATCGTAGCTGTTAACAAAATGGATAAGCCGACTGCAAACCCTGATAGAGTAATGCAGGAATTGACAGAACATGGATTAGTACCAGAGGCTTGGGGTGGAGAAACTATCTTTGTACCTCTATCTGCATTAACTGGTGAAGGAATTGATACACTGCTTGAAATGATTTTACTTGTAAGTGAAGTAGAAGAATATAAAGCAAACCCAAATCGCAATGCTGTTGGTACTGTTATTGAAGCAGAATTAGATAAAGGTAAAGGTTCTGTTGCAACACTGCTAGTGCAAAATGGAACATTAAACATTGGTGACCCAATTGTTGTCGGTAACACATTTGGTCGTGTTCGTGCAATGGTAAATGACCTTGGACGTCGTGTTAAAACTGCTGGTCCATCTACACCAGTAGAAATAACTGGCTTAAATGAAGTACCACAAGCCGGCGACCGTTTCGTTGTATTTAAAGACGAAAAAACAGCACGTCAAGTCGGGGAAGCACGTTCTTCTGATGCAATTCAAGCACAAAGATCAGAAAAGGCTAGAATTAGCCTAGACAATCTGTTTGAGCACATGAAGCAAGGTGAAATGAAAGACTTGAATATCGTCATGAAGGCAGATGTTCAAGGTTCAGCTGAGGCGCTTGCAGCAGCACTTTACAAAATCGAAGTAGAAGGCGTAAATGTGAAAATCATCCATACAGGTGTTGGTGCCATTAATGAATCTGACATCACGCTTGCAGCAGCTTCTAATGCTATCGTTATTGGGTTCAACGTAAGACCTGATGTCAATGCGAAAAGAGCAGCAGATGCAGAAGCAGTGGATGTACGCTTGCACCGCATCATTTATAAAGTAATTGAAGAGATTGAAGCAGCGATGAAGGGTATGCTTGATCCTGAATTCGAAGAGAAAGTTATCGGTCAGGCTGAGGTTCGCCAAACATTCAAAGTTTCTAAAATCGGAACAATTGCTGGTTCTTATATAACAGATGGTAAAATCACAAGAGACAGCGGTATCCGCATTATCAGAGATGGCATTGTTATCTTTGAGGGCGAAGTTGATGCGTTGAAACGCTTCAAGGATGATGCTAAAGAGGTTTCTCAAGGGTACGAATGTGGTATTACTATTAAGAACTTCAATGATATGAAAGAAGGAGACATCATTGAAGCTTATATCATGCAAGAAATTGAGCGCAAATGATAACAGGTCTGCTGACAGTTGAATGTATCATTTATGATGCTCATTCACTGAAGGAGAAGCGTGCTGTTTTACAGCGTATCATGGATCGCTTGAAACAAAAATACAATATAGCTGTGTCGGAGGTTGGTTTCC
This sequence comes from Niallia circulans, assembly GCF_007273535.1. Taxonomy (NCBI): domain Bacteria; kingdom Bacillati; phylum Bacillota; class Bacilli; order Caryophanales; family Bacillaceae; genus Niallia; species Niallia circulans. The sequence goes on along the minus strand of NZ_RIBP01000004.1, from coordinate 3,468,558 downwards.
AGGATATGTGGCAACGGGCAGAACTTGCGATTGTAACGGTGGCATCTGTTAAGGTTGCAGCAGAAAGAGAGCTACAGAATGCTCTCAAGCTGATTGATTCATTTCCGGAAATTGAAGCCGCGACAACAGCTATAGAATGGCTTTAATAGAATGAGGTGAGAATGTTATGAGCCTTAGACCAAACCGTGTTGGTGAACAAATGAAAAAAGAGCTTGGTGAGATCATTAGCAGAAAAATTAAAGATCCTCGCATAGGCTTTGTTACTGTAACAGATGTTCAAGTAACTGGAGACTTGCAACAGGCAACTGTGTATATTTCTGTACTTGGAGATCAAGAGCAACGAGAAAATACCCTGAACGGGCTTGCAAAAGCGAAAGGGTTTATACGTTCAGAAATTGGACAAAGAATCCGCTTGCGCAAAACACCAGAAATTACTTTTGAATTTGATGAGTCTATTGATTATGGAAACAGAATTGATACATTGCTACATCAAATTGCAAAAGAATCTGATTCAGATAAATAAGATTTTGTCTGTAAATGACTCCTATTTCTTTCTGTTCTCAAAAACAAGGAGAGTACGCTCTCTTTGTTTTTGAAACAATAGACAATAGGAGTCATTTTATTTAACAAAAGCATGAAGCTTTGAAGGGAAGGATTTGTAAATATGGAAGGTATATTACCATTATGGAAGCCGAAGGGCATGACATCACATGATTGCGTATTTAAGCTTCGTAAAATATTACGTATGAAAAGAATCGGCCATACAGGTACGTTAGATCCTGATGTTACTGGTGTTCTTCCAATTTGTTTAGGAAGGGCAACAAAGGTTGCTGAATACATAACTGATGCTGGAAAGTCGTATGAAGGGGAGGTTACAATCGGATATTCTACGACAACAGAAGACAGCTCTGGAGAAAAGGTAGCAGAACAAAAGGTAGAAGGCAGTATTACAAGAGAACAGGTTGAAGAGGTTCTACAATCATTAACTGGTGTTATCTCACAAACACCGCCAATGTATTCTGCAGTCAAGGTAAATGGCAAAAGGCTTTATGAATATGCTAGAGCTGGAATAGAAGTAGAAAGACCGACAAGGAACGTAACAATTTATACAATTGAATTGCTTGAGGAATGGGATTCTCTTTCAGGTGATGAAATTTCCTTTCGTTTTAAGGTTGATTGCAGCAAGGGAACGTATATAAGAACACTTGCCGTAATGATTGGAGAAAGGCTTGGTTATCCGGCTCATATGTCGGATCTTTCTAGAACACGTTCTGCTACAATAACATTGGAAGATTGTCTTACATTGGAGCAGATTGAAGAGGCACAAAGCAATGGTGTATTGGAGCAAAGCTTAAGACCGATTGAGGATGCGCTTAGTTATTTGCCGAAATATGAAATAAATGATACATTAGCTATGAGAGTCAGGAACGGTGCAGTGCTAGAAACTCCTTCACATCTAGTAGATGTTGATTGTCCAATCGCAGTTTTTTCAGAAGAGGGAGAAGCTTTGGCCATATATATACATCATCCTTCTAAGGAAGGAATGATAAAACCATCTAAAATCTTGAAGGTATTGGAGTAGCAAGCAGCGTTTTTGGTATAGACAGGCATAACAATAAAATTATTTAGTGCTGGAAAAAGGTGAGTCAAGTTTGAAAGTAGCAAGAATAGATAATATTGAAAATATGCATTCCATGGATTTTCCTCCCCTAGTTATGGCATTGGGCTACTTTGACGGTGTCCACCTTGGCCATCAAAAGGTCATAGGGGAAGCAAAAAAAGTAGCAGATGAACTAGGGATAAAAACAGGTGTTATGACATTTGATCCACATCCGTCATTGGTTTTGTCAAAAGAAAAAAAGCAAATTGGTCTAATTACTTCATTAGATACAAAAATAGCTGAAATGGAAAAGCTGGGCGTTGATTACTTGTTTATTATTCAGTTCACAAAGGAATTCGCCGCATTGCAGCCACAACAGTTTGTTGATCAATACTTAGTCGGACTTCATGCAAAGCATGTTGTCGCAGGCTTCGATTATTCGTATGGCTTAAGGGCAGCAGGCACTTCTGAAACATTAAAGGAGCATTCCCGCGGTCAATTCGGTATTACCATAATCAGTAAGGAAACCTTTGAGGGAGAGAAAGTTAGCTCTACTCTTATCAGATCTCATATTAATGCTGGAGCTATGGAGAAGATTCCAATGCTGCTTGGTCGTTATTACAGCATCCATGGCCGTGTCATTCACGGAGATAAGCGCGGAAGAACAATCGGTTTTCCAACAGCAAATGTAGAGGCTGCTGGTGAGGAAATTATTCCTCCTCAAGGGGTTTATGCAGTGAAGGTATTGGTTGACGGAAAATGGTATGAAGGGGTTTGTAATGTTGGTACGAAACCTACATTCCATCCGGGAAAAACAGTTCAGTCCATTGAAGCGCATATCTTTGATTTTAATCAAGAAATATATGATAAGACGATAACGATTGAATGGCATATAAGGATAAGAAGCGAAAAGAAATTTAATGGCATACAAGAGCTTGTTGAGCAAATTGCCAAGGATAAACAGACAGCAATTGAATATTTTTCAACACTTAATGTTTAATACAAGAAAAGTTTGGGAATGATAGTGTAAGAGTATTCCCCAATACGAAAATTTAATAGATGATTTTCTTGCTTTTTTAATGAAAAAAGGTTATTCTTATAAACGTACTAAAAACAACCTTTGCTTGGCAAAATCGAGTCACCAACGTTTTGCTCAGTAAATGGGGATTAGTGTAATAGGATATAGGAGGTGAAACAGGATGGCAATCACTCAAGAACGTAAAAACGAACTTATCAATGAGTACAAAACGCATGAGAACGATACTGGATCTCCAGAAGTTCAAATCGCTGTCCTTACTGAGTCTATCAACAATCTGAATGATCATTTACGTACACACAAGAAGGATCATCACTCACGTCGTGGTCTTTTGAAAATGGTAGGTAGACGTCGTAATCTACTAACTTACCTACGTAATAAAGACGTTCAACGTTACCGTGTTTTAATCACTAAACTTGGTCTACGTAGATAGTTTAAAAAAGCGGGATACTTTTTCCCGCTTTTTTATTGTGCAAATTGTGCAAGAAGACTACTATAAACTATTGACATATATATATAACTGATTAATTACATAATTGTTGGTGAACACTGACTTTGACATAAGTGACTATAACTGAAATAATATGTAATAAGTATTTTGATAATGATAAAAAATATCCATGTAGGTTTAGGTAGCACTTAAATAACCAAAACCTCTAACAAGTGAAATGAGCAGAGAGGGGTTTTTTAGAATGGGACAAGATAAACATGTCTATTCAATTGACTGGGCTGGCAGGAAGCTTACAGTCGAAATCGGCCAATTGGCAAAGCAAGCAAACGGCGCAGCATTGGTGCGTTACGGGGATACTGCTGTTTTAAGTACTGCAACAGCATCTAAAGAACCGAAAAATTTAGACTTTTTCCCTTTAACAGTTAACTATGAAGAGCGTTTATATGCAGTTGGTAAAATACCTGGCGGCTTCATTAAAAGAGAAGGAAGACCAAGTGAAAGAGCAATTCTTGCGAGCCGTTTGATTGATAGACCAATCCGTCCGTTATTTGCAGATGGTTTCCGTAATGAAGTTCAAGTTGTCAGCCTTGTAATGAGCGTTGATCAAGATTGCACGTCTGAAATGGCAGCAATGTTTGGATCATCATTGGCATTATCTGTATCAGATATTCCTTTTGGCGGACCAATTGCTGGTGTCTACGTTGGAAGAATTAATGGCGAGTTCATCATCAACCCAACAGTGGAACAAGCTGAGAAAAGCGATATCAACCTTGCTGTAGCTGGAACAAAAGATGCTATTAACATGGTTGAAGCAGGCGCTTTAGAAGTACCTGAAGAAGTAATGCTTGAAGCAATTATGTTTGGCCATGACGAAATTAAAAAGCTGATTGAATTCCAAGAAAAAATCGTGGCAGAAATTGGCAAAGAAAAAGTGGATGTTGTTCTTTATGAGCTGGACAAAGATATTGAAGCAGAAGTTCGTGCACTTTGTGAATCAGAAATGCTTAATGCAATCAGAGTTCAAGAAAAGCATGCACGTGAAGCTGCAATTAAAGTCGTGAAAAATTCTGTTCTAGAGAAATTGGAAGCGGAAGAAGCGGATGAGGACAAGTTGAAGCAAGTGAAGCAAATTCTTGATAAACTTGTTAAGAATGAAGTTCGCCGCCTTATTACAGAAGATAAAGTAAGACCTGATGGACGCGGTTTAGAAGAAATTCGCCCACTTTCATCTGAAGTTGATTTGCTTCCTCGTACACATGGATCTGGCCTGTTTACACGCGGACAAACGCAAGCACTTAGCATTTGTACATTAGGTGCATTAGGAGATGTTCAGATTTTGGACGGTCTTGGTGTGGAAGAAGAAAAACGCTTTATGCATCATTATAACTTCCCGAACTTCAGTGTAGGGGAAACAGGACCAATGCGTGGACCTGGACGCCGTGAAATTGGACATGGAGCCCTTGGTGAAAGAGCATTAGAACCAATTATTCCATCCGAGAAGGATTTCCCATATACAATTCGTCTTGTTTCAGAAGTATTGGAATCTAATGGATCAACTTCTCAAGCGAGCATTTGTGCAAGTACACTTGCGATGATGGATGCTGGTGTACCAATTAAGGCTGCAGTTGCTGGAATTGCTATGGGTCTGATTAAATCAGGTGAGCATTACAGCATCTTAACAGATATTCAAGGTATGGAAGACCACCTTGGCGATATGGACTTTAAAGTTGCAGGTACATCTAAGGGTGTTACAGCACTTCAAATGGATATTAAAATTGACGGGTTATCAAGACAAATTCTAGAAGAAGCATTACAACAGGCTAAAATCGGCCGCATGCAAATTCTTGAATCAATGCTTGCAACAATTCAAACTCCAAGAGAAGAATTGTCCACTTATGCACCAAAAATCTTGATGATGGCAATTAACCCAGATAAAATCCGTGATGTTATTGGGCCAAGCGGTAAACAAATCAATAAAATCATTGAAGAAACTGGCGTGAAAATTGATATTGAACAAGATGGTACAGTGTTTATTTCTTCAGTTGATGACGAAATGAACAAAAAAGCAAAATCAATCATTGAAGATATTGTCCGCGAGGTTGTTGTTGGACAAATGTATCTTGGTAAAGTAAAACGAATTGAAAAGTTCGGTGCTTTTGTTGAAATCTTCAACGGTAAAGACGGTTTAGTTCATATCTCTGAACTTGCAGAAGAACGTATCGGCAAGGTCGAGGATGTTGTTGCAATCGGTGATGAAATTCTTGTGAAGGTAACAGAAATCGACAAGCAGGGCAGAGTAAATCTTTCCCGCAAAGCCGTATTAAAAGAGCAAAAAGAGCAAAAAGAACAGGCTGAAGACGCAAAATAATAAGTTAAAAAAATGAGGTTTGACTCTAATGATTTCTGTATTTTACGCAGCAATTGCGCACAGGCAGTTAATTGTAAGGGTCTGCCTTTTTTTATAGGCAAAATGTTATTCCGTTAATTACAATTTTCAAATCGTTCTACCTTGTCCTCCTTTTACATAAAGTTTTATAAGGAGGGGATTTAGAATGAAAAGAATAATTCCGATGGCTGGTATCCTATTAGCAGCATGGATTGTTGTAAACAATCCATTATCCAATACATATGTAGCAAGTTTGGTCGATAACCGTGAAAGCATTACAGTATCTAAAGATAGCAGTAATCTATTAGAAACAATTGAAAGTAATGCAAAGAAATATCGTGTCGATGCTGTCGACGCTAAAATTGATCCTGTTTGGAAAGCAATTCCTGGCATTAATGGACTTGAGGTCGACATTAAGGCTTCTTATAATAAGATGAAAAAAGATGGCGTTTTTGATGAACATAAACTCGTCTATAAACAATTAAAGCCCGAGATTCACCTCAACGATTTATCTGCATCTCCTATTTATAAAGGCAATCCTGAAAAAGAAATGGTGAGTTTTCTTATTAATGTTGCGTGGGGAAATGAGTATTTACCTGATATTTTGGCAACTTTAAAAAAGCAGAATGTTAAAGCAAGCTTTTTTCTTGAAGGAAGATGGGTCCAAAAAAATCCTGAGCTGGCAAAAATGATTGTGGAAGCAGGGCATGAGGTAGGGAACCATTCCTATACACATCCTGATATGAGTAAAATAAGTGAAGCAAAAATCAGAGAAGAAATTACAAAAACCAATGATGTGATTGAAGCAACGACTGGCAAAAAGGTGACATGGCTTGCTCCTCCAAGCGGTTATTATAATGACGCGGTGGTGCGGATTGCAAAGGAACAGAAGCTTGGCACCTTAATGTGGTCTGTTGATACGATAGATTGGCAAAAACCAAGTCCTGACGTGCTACTGCAGCGTGTCATGAGTAAGGTCCATAATGGTGCGATGATATTAATGCATCCAACAGAATCTACCTCAAGCAGCTTAGATAGACTTATAACCCAGATAAAGCAGAAGGATTTAGAGATTAATACTGTCACAGAAATGCTTAGCGAGGAACGTTCTATTTCAGATAACGAATAGTAGGGAATTTTTATCTCAAATTCAATTATTTTTGATAATGAAACAACTTTTTGGAAAAAATACGAATAATGAGATATACTAGCAGTCGCGAGCAGTTAACTTTGGCAAACTAGAACAGGAGGAACTTACTTGATTAAAAGATATACTTGCCAAAACGGTGTAAGAATAGTGCTGGAGAACATACCTACAGTCCGCTCTGTAGCTATTGGTGTATGGATAGGCACTGGGTCTAGAAATGAAGATGAAAAAAACAATGGAGTATCCCATTTTTTGGAGCACATGTTTTTTAAAGGAACAAAAACAAGGAATGCAAGAGAAATTGCAGAATCCTTTGATAGCATCGGCGGGCAAGTAAATGCATTTACTTCAAAAGAGTATACTTGCTACTATGCAAAAGTGCTTGATACACATTCTGATTTTGCACTAGAAGTTCTTGCAGACATGTTCTTCCATTCTACTTTTGAAGAGGGAGAGCTAAAGAAAGAAAAGAATGTTGTTTATGAAGAAATAAAAATGTATGAAGATACTCCTGATGATATTGTTCATGATTTATTAAGCCAGGCAGTCTATGAAAAGCATCCGCTTGGATATCCTATTTTAGGAACAGAGGAAACGTTAAGTACCTTTAATGGTGATACATTAAGAGAATATATGTTTGACCACTATACACCGGAAAACACGGTTATTTCCATTGCCGGAAATATAACAGAAGCCTTTATTGCGGAAGTGGAGAAGTACTTTGGCGCGTTTGAAGCAGGCAAAAGTGAAGCAGTAATCAGCGCACCTGCCTTCCATACAAACAGGGTTTCTCGTAAAAAGGAAACAGAACAGGCGCATCTTTGCCTTGGATATGAAGGACTAAAAGTTGGTCATGAGGACATGTACAGCTTGATATCTCTGAATAATATTTTGGGCGGAAGCATGAGCAGCCGATTATTCCAAGATGTAAGGGAGCAAAAGGGATTAGCGTATTCTGTCTTTTCCTATCATTCTTCCTTCCAAGACAGTGGAATTGTAACGATTTACGGAGGAACTGGTGCTAAGCAGCTTGATGAGCTGTATGAAACGATCCAGACAACGCTTGAGACTCTTAAACGAGACGGCATTACAGAAAAAGAGCTAGCAAACAGCAAAGAACAATTAAAAGGCAGCTTGATGTTAAGCTTGGAGAGCACAAACAGCAGAATGAGCCGAAACGGCAAAAATGAATTGCTGCTTGGTAAACATCATACACTAGACGAGATAATTGCGAAGATAGATAAGGTATCAAATGCAGATGTGAATAAAATGGCACATCAAATTTTCACTGATTCCTATTCTGTGTCACTTATCAGTCCAGACGGTAAACTGCCTAAAAGCCTTCTATAATATAGAAGGAGTTACATAAAAATACTTTTTAGCTAGTCTAAATCCTTCCACCGAGCGATATGATTAATAGAACAACATATCTTAGGAGGAATAAGAGGATGAGACTAAGCGAATTGAGCGGAAAAGAGCTTGTGGATGTCAAAAACGCCGTCCGTCTTGGCATGCTCGGACAAACCGATTTGGAGATTAATGAAAAGGATGGGCAAATCAAAACATTGCTGATTCCCTCTCTTAAGTGGTTTGGCTTCCGCAAAACAGGGGACGAACTACGAGTGCCTTGGTCCCACATAAAAAAAATCGGCACTGACATGATTATTGTCGATATTCCAAATAAGGATGAACCGACTTAAAAAAGTCCGGCGCACTATCCCAAATTAGAGGGATAGTGTGCCGGACTTTTTGTTTTTTACAATGAACGTTTTTACAGGAAAATATATAAAGCAAATCACCTAAAACAAGGTCATGACATAGTATGTTGGAGTAGTGATTGATAAGTGTTAGGATCTTTAAAAAAGAAGGTGAAATATACATGCTGACAGGGATGAAAATCGCCATTATCGGCGGCGATGCAAGGCAGCTCGAAATTGTCCGCAAACTGACAGAGCAGCATGCACAGCTTTCTTTAGTAGGCTTTGAACAGCTGGATCATGCTTTTGCTGGAGCTACAAAAGAAAAAATCGATAATGTAGATTTTTCAATGATTGATGCAATCATTCTGCCTGTTAAAGGAACCGATCTAAACGGACAGGTGGATACTATCTTTTCGAACGAAAAGGTTTTTTTAACAGAAGAAATGCTAGAAAAGACACCGTCCCATTGCACTATTTACTCGGGAATCACCAATGACTATTTAAATGGTATCATCAAAAGAACAAATACTGTGTTAGTTCAGTTGTTTAACAGGGATGATGTAGCAATACTGAACAGCATTCCAACAGTTGAAGGAACGATAATGATGGCCATTCAGCATACTGATACGACCATTCATGGCTCCAATATACTTGTTCTTGGCTTAGGGCGTGTTGGAATGAGTGTTGCAAGAACGTTTCATGCATTAGGAGGAAAGGTGAAGGTTGCCGCAAGTGAAAGTGAGCATCTGGCCAGAATATTGGAAATGGGTCTTACACCCATTCCGTTAAATGAATTAGAGAGTGCGGTTTGTGATATAGATATCTGCATTAATACAATTCCCCACCTTGTTGTCACATCCCCTGTCATTGAAAAGATGCCGCTGCATACTTTGATCATTGATCTCGCCTCAAAACCGGGAGGAACGGATTTTCAATATGCAGAAAAAAGAGGGGTAAAGGCGTTGCTTGCACCTAGTTTACCTGGAATTGTCGCGCCTAAGACTGCTGGGAATATCTTAGCAGAGGTACTATCACAGCTGCTGCAAGAAGAATGGCAAAGTCGAAAGGAGCAATCATAAATGAGCTTACAAGGAAAACGAATTGGGTTCGGAATCTCTGCCTCCCACTGCACATATGCAGAAGTAATGCCACAAGTAGAAAAGCTTGTTAGTCTTGGAGCTGAAGTTGTGCCAGTTGTAACAGGCAATGTGCAAAATACAGATACAAGATTTGGAAAAGGGTTAGAATGGATCGGCAAACTGGAAGAAGTAACAGGTAATGAGATTATTGACAGCATTGTCAAAGCGGAGCCCCTTGGTCCAAAAATTCCGCTTGATTGTATGGTAATTGCCCCGCTAACCGGAAACAGCATGAGCAAATTCGCAAATGCTATGACAGACAATGCAGTACTTATGGCGGCAAAAGCAACATTAAGAAACCAAAAGCCAGTTGTTTTAGGGATATCAACAAATGATGCCTTAGGGCTAAATGGAGTTAACTTAATGCGCCTGATGGCAACAAAACATATTTATTTCATTCCTTTCGGCCAAGATGATCCAATCAAAAAGCCAAATTCCATGGTAGCAAGAATGAGTATGCTAGCTGAAACGATTGCTGCAGCAATGGAAGGGAATCAAATTCAGCCTGTCATCATCGAGAAATTTTTAGATTAGTAGAAATAATAGGATAATTATTCGTAATTTTTAACTTTTTGCCACATTTCAAGAAAAAAGGTTCTGTTCATATAGCGCGAATATGTTAAAATAGAGAATATTCATTTGGCGGCGAGCTTGTCGCCGTCATTATTGTATAATATACAGAGAAAACACCTGAAAGAAGGGGACCCTTTATGGAGCAGAAAAAAGGATTTAATGTAGCAGTAGTTGGAGCAACTGGAGCAGTCGGACAACAAATGATTAAAACATTGGAAAGCAGAGATTTTCCTATTTCAAAATTAACTCTTTTGTCTTCAAAGCGTTCTGCAGGGACAAAGGTTACTTATAAAGGTACTGAAATTACTGTAGAAGAGGCAACGCCTGAGAGCTTCAATGGAATTGACATTGCATTATTCTCAGCAGGCGGTGGTGTATCGAAGGAGCTTGCTCCACATGCTGTTCGTCACGGGGCAATAGTTGTTGATAACACAAGTGCATTCCGCATGGATGAGAATGTACCTTTAGTCGTTCCGGAAGTAAATGAAGAGGATTTGCACAAGCATAATGGAATTATTGCAAATCCAAACTGTTCTACTATTCAAATGGTTGTAGCTTTACAGCCTTTGCGAGAAAAATACGGTTTGACAAAAGTACTAGTATCCACATATCAAGCTGTATCAGGTTCAGGAGCGGCTGCTGTTGAGGAGCTTCACAGCCAAACAAAAGCAATCATCAACGGAGAAAGCTTTGAGCCGACAATCCTTCCAGTTAAAAGTGATAAAAAGCATTACCAAATCGCTTTTAATGCCATTCCGCAAATTGACGTATTTACGGAAAATGGATTTACGTATGAAGAAATGAAAATGATTAATGAAACGAAAAAAATTATGCATGATGAGAACCTGAAGGTTGCTGCAACATGTGTAAGAATACCAGTTGCTACAGGTCACTCTGAGTCTGTTTACTTTGAAGTGGACGCAACAGATGTAACAGCAAGTGATGTTCAAAGCTTGCTTAAAGAGGCTCCGGGTGTTATCCTACAGGACGACATTCAAAATCAAGTATATCCAATGCCGGCTGATTGTGTCGGACAAAATGATGTATTTGTTGGACGTATTCGCAAAGACCTTGATGCAGAAAACGGTTTTCATATGTGGGTTGTTTCAGACAACCTGCTAAAAGGTGCTGCTTGGAATTCAGTTCAAATTGCTGAAAGTCTTGTTAAGCTAGGACTAGTGAAATAAAAGACTAACGCAACTAATGCAGCACATCTCTTTATTATATTCGCTAAAACAGGCGGTCGAAAAACCGCAGATGAGAGTAAAAATACGGCCACCTGTTTTCATATAATAGCAATAAGGGGATGTCTTGAGAAACTGCAGCTTTCTAAAATATGAAGATGCGGATGCTCGGATGATCCCCTTTTTAATAGAAAACACTTTTTTAAGGTGTACAGAGGTGTATAGCAATGACAAAAATAGTAGTACAAAAATTCGGTGGAACATCTGTAAGAGATGAACAAAGCCGCAATCAAGCTAAAGAGCATATACAAGATGCCTTAGCAAATGGCCAAAAAGTAGTAGTCGTCGTTTCCGCAATGGGAAGAAAAGGGGAACCGTATGCAACAGATACGCTTTTATCTCTTATCGGTGGTTCTGAGAGCCAGTTAAGCAAACGCGAAAATGACTTGCTATTGTCTTGTGGAGAAATCATTTCCAGTGTTGTATTTACACAGCTGTTACTGGAAAACAACATAAAAGCAACAGCACTTACAGGCGCTCAAGCCGGATTTGTTACAAATGATGATTTCATGAATGCAAGGATTCTTGAAATGGATTGCACACGCGTCCATAAAGAGCTTGAAACTTATGATGTCGTAGTTGTTGCAGGCTTCCAGGGTGCTGCTGGAAACGGTGATACAACAACATTGGGCAGAGGCGGAAGCGATACATCCGCTGCTGCATTAGGTGCTGCGTTGAATGCAGAAGTAATCGATATCTTCACAGATGTGGAAGGTATTATGACGGCAGATCCGCGCATTGCTGAAAATGCAAGACCACTTTCCGTTGTGACGTATACGGAGGTTTGCAATATGGCATATCAAGGTGCTAAAGTTATTCACCCAAGAGCGGTGGAGATTGCTATGCAGGCGGAAATTCCAATTCGCATCCGTTCCACACATTCAAAAGGAACTGGAACACTTGTAACATCAAGCAGCCATGATAATAAAGGCAGTGATATTAAAGAAAGACCTGTGACAGGAATTGCTCATGTTGCAAATGTAACGCAAATTAAAGTTCTTGCCAAAAAGGACCAGTATGATTTGCAATCTCAAGTATTTAAGGCTATGGCCAATGAAGAAATCAGCGTTGACTTCATTAATATTTCATTGAACAGCGTCGTATACACAGTAACAGATGAAATGGCAAAAAAAGCAACAGCTGTATTACAAGAAATGGGCTATGAGCCAATAGTAGAGAAAGAATGTGCAAAGGTGTCAGTGGTTGGAGCCGGCATGGCAGGCGTGCCTGGTGTTACTTCGAAAATTGTCACAGCACTTTCAAATAAAGGAATTCGCATTTTACAATCTGCGGATAGCCATACGACTATATGGGTCCTCGTTAAACAGGAGGATTTAGTCCGCGCTGTAAACGTATTGCATGATTCATTTGAATTAGATAAGGAACAGCATTAAACACAACAAGATTGAAAATGAGAATAGGAGTGGAACGATGGGTTTATTTGGTAGAGTGTCAACGGCCATGATTACACCATTTGATGCAAAGGGACATATTGATTTTCCGAAAACAACACAGATTGTTAATCATTTGATAGCAAATGGAACAGATTCCTTAGTTGTTGCAGGAACAACTGGCGAATCTCCAACATTATCAAAACAAGAAAAGATTGCATTATTTAAGCATGTGGTAAAGGTAGTGGAAAAGAGAGTTCCAATCATCGCAGGGACTGGTGGTAATAACACTTATGACTCCATCGAGATGACAAAAGAAGCAGAACGGGCAGGCGTTGACGCTGTCATGGTTGTTGGCCCATATTATAACAAGCCAAACCAAGAAGGTTTGTATCAGCATGTGAAGGCAGTCGCAGATGCCACAGCCCTTCCTGTTATGATTTATAATATTCCAGGTCGTTCTGCTGTTAATATCGAACCCGAAACAATTATTCGATTATCAGCTGTTGAAAATATCGTTGCAGTGAAGGAAGCAAGTGGCAACCTTAATAATATTACAAAAATTATTGCAGGTACGCCAAGTGATTTCTATGTATACAGTGGAGATGATAGCTTAACATTGCCATTGCTGTCTGTTGGCGGAACTGGTGTCATTTCCGTTGCCTCACATGTAATTGGTCCTGAGATGCAGGCGATGGTAGCGGCTTTCCTTGAGGGAAATATCGCCAAAGCAGCGCAGTTGCATCAAGAATTGCTGCCAGTTATGACAGCACTATTTGCTGCGCCTAACCCAGTACCAGTTAAAACAGCACTTCAATTAAAAGGTATTGATGTCGGTTCAGTCCGATTGCCTCTTGTGCCACTGACAGAAGAGGAAAGAACAAAACTGGCAAGCTTTTTCTAATTATATTTGGATGGGTAGATCAGTATTACATAGCTAGTCTATCCATATAGACGAAAAAGTTTAAATGAGGTTTATAGAGATAAAACCAGATTTCCCGTCAATCCCTACTGCATCGGCAGTGGAACAGGGTTTTTCGGGGGATTTGGTTTTTTTATTTCTGAAGAACAAATGATATGTATTGAGCTTTTTTGATTGATAGGAATAGATGAGGTTAAGTGACTTAAGGAGGAGTACAATGGAAACAAAAAATACGTTGCAGAAGAAACTGCAACCGAGACATATCAGCCTGATGGCGATGGGTGGCGCTATTGGGACAGGCATTTTCAAAGGGAGCGGTGAAACGGTTGGCGTTGCTGGACCTGGTGTAGTTGTTGCCTATATTTTTGCAGGTTTATTATTATTGGTTGTAATGGGAGCTATTGCTGAAATGGCGATCGTTTATCCAAACACAAATATGAAGGGCTTTATTTTAAAAGCGTTTGGAAGCAGAATGTCCTTTATTATTGGCTGGCTTTATTGTGTCCTTTGGCTGGCAGTGTGTATTATTGAAGTAGTTGTTGCCGGAAGCTTCTTGCAATACTGGTTTCCAGATGTGCCATTATGGCTATTAAGTATACTATGTACTATTTTTATTCTGAGTATAAACTTAATGAATGTAAAGCATTACGGAGAGTTTGAATTTTGGTTTGCTGGTATTAAAATAGCGATGATTATTGTATTTATTATTTTAGGTGCAGGAATTTTATTTGGTATTATCCCTTCTGATGGCGCTAATTATTTCCGGAATTTTACAGAGCATGGCGGATTCTTTCCGAATGGCTTTACATCCATTTTTGCTGCTCTTTTAGTTGTTATGTTTTCATATGGAGGTTCAGAGCTTATCGGTGTCACAGTTACGGAAGCTCAAGATGCAGAGAAAATACTGCCAAAGGTGATAAAAAGCTTTATTTTAAGAATCGTCCTTTTCTATACATTGCCAATCTTAATCATATGTGGATTAATTCCGTGGAATGAGTTGACAGAATCATCGAGTCCGTTTGTACAAGTACTGTCCATTTCTGGTTTGCAGGGCGCTGCACATATCATGAACTTTATTCTGATAATTGCTGTATTGTCAGCGGCTAACTCTGGCATTTATGGATGTACAAGAATGCTTCACTCACTTGCAGAAGAGGGAGAGGCGCCAAAAGCGTTCAGTAAGCTTTCAAAAAGCGGTGTGCCGACATATAGCCTTGTTTTAACTGGTGTCGTATTATTGCTTGGATCAATGATTGCGCTTGTTGCCCAAAATGAAGTATTTACATTGCTGATGGCATTTCCAGGTTTTGTCGTTTCCATTGTTTGGATAAGTATTTGTCTAGCTCAAATTAAACTGCGGAAGAGCTATCCAACGATGCCAAGTTTTCGTTTATGGGGTTATCCTTACATTACTGGGCTTGCAGCAGCAGCACTAACACTAATAAGTATCAGCTTTATTATGAATGAGGATAACAGAATCAGTATTATTGCTTGTTTGGTTGTACTGGCATTTTTGATTATTATGTCTATTTTTAAATTTAAAAAAGCAAAATAATGTAACTGTTGATTGGCTTTTAATCAACATTTCTGGCAAAGTTAGTTACTGGTTGCTATTGCTTTCTTCCTCCATGCTGTACGCGTTTTCTTTGAAATTGGTTGTAAACATTTAAATAGATAAAGTATAATATTGTTAACTGATCAATGGTCGGCTAACTCAACATAGGAGGAAACAAAAAGTGAAGAAAAATGAAAAGATAAAGCTGGTTGCCCTCGGAGGAGTAGGGGAGAACGGTAAAAATATGTTTGCAGTCGAAGTCGATGAAGACATATTTGTAATTGATGCTGGCTTAATGTATCCGCAAAATGAGATGCTTGGAATTGATATCGTCGTTCCAGATGTCACTTATTTAAAACAAAACGAAGAACGAGTGAAGGGAATCTTCTTAACGCACGGACATGAAGATCATATTGGGGGACTATCCTTCTTTCTTAGAGAGCTGAACGTACCTGTTTACACTACAAGGCTTACGGCTGAATTGGCGAAAGAGAAAATGAAGGAGCAAGACTTTAAAGGACAAGTCCGTTTTGAAATTGTTACTTCGAAATCAGTATTGAAATTCAGCTCTGCTTCTGTGTCGTTCTTCAAGGTGAACCACAGCATTCCTGATAGCATTGCTATTGTCATTCATACATCTGAAGGTGCAATAGTACATACTGGTGACTTTAAATTTGACCAAACTGCTGGTGACTTGTATAAACCAGGCTATGCTGAGATGGCGAAACTTGGTGAAAGAGGCGTTCTTTGTTTGCTATCTGACAGTACAGATGCGGACAAGCCTGGCTACTCAATATCAGATTCGGTTGTAACAGAGGAATTGACAAATGCCTTCCTTCGTACAAAAGGCAGAATCATCGCAACTGTATTTGCAACAGATCTTAACAGAATTCAGCATATTTTTGATGCTGCTGCAAAAGCAAACCGCAAAATTGCTGTGATGGGCAAAAATCTTCAAGTTATCTTAAATATTGCGCAAAAGCATGGCTATATTGATATTCAAGAGGATATTCTTGTCTCGTTCCAAGAAATTCAAGGTCGTGAGAAAAACGAAACAGTTATCCTAACAACAGGCAACAAGGGTGAGCCAGTTGAAGCATTGCATAGAATGGCAAGGAAAAATCATAAACAAGTTAACATCGGTGATGGAGATACTATTTTATTTGCAGCATCGTCGTTACTTGGTGGCGAAGTATTTGTTAATAAAACGATTGATATGCTATACCGTTTAGGTGCAAGTGTTCTAACTGGTAACAAAACATTCAATAGCTCTAACCACGGCAGTCAAGAAGAGCTTAAGTTTATGATTAATATTCTTAAGCCGAAGTTCTTCATTCCAATTCACGGAGAGTATCGTGTATTAAAGCCACATGCACAGCTTGCTGAGAAATGTGGAGTTCTGCCGCAAAATATCCATATTCCTGAACAGGGAGAAATGATGGAAATTAAAGACGGCAAGCTTCGTACAAGCGGGAAAGTTACTTCTGGCAATGTTTTAATTGACGGAAGCGGTATTGGCGATGTTGGTAATATCGTATTAAGAGACCGTAAGCTCTTGTCTCAGGACGGAATTTTGACAGTTGTTGTTACATTAAATAAACAGGAGCGCAAAATTTCTGCTGGACCTGAAATTATTACAAGAGGATTTGTGTATGTTAGGGAATCCGAACAGCTTCTGGAAGAGGCGGCAAACCGTGTTAAAGATATCGTCGAAAAAAGCATCAGTAAAGACAGCTTTGACTGGACGGGCATTAAACAAGATATAAGAGATACACTGAATCAGTTCTTGTACGAAAAAACAAAACGCAGACCGATGATACTTCCAATTATTATGGAAGTGAGAACACCAAGAAATAAGGATACGAAGTAAGTAATTTAGCGCATTCTTTAAATGTGCACCCCAATTGTTTACAGTAAAACACTAAACAATTGGAGGTGCATTTTTTATGCATGTCTGTATTTATATGAGACATGATGAAAACAATTACTAATAAGCTTCCAACATAAGAGGTGACAATAAATGAGCAAAGCAAAGGGTAAGGGCGGTACTGGCAGAGGGACTGGCAAAAAAGGCTGGAACCGTTGGCAAGCAGGCGCGAAAAAAGCTAAAAGTGCAAAACCTTATAAAAGCAAAGGTGTAAAACACAATAAAGACAGCGGTACTGAGCAAGAATAGTTTAAAAAGGGGTCGTGCTGATTAAAGCACGGCCTTTTTATTTAAATTTATACAATTCTAAACAGATATACCTTCGTATAACCAATTACCCAAAAGCTGTTAATAAGCGCTAAGCAATGTGCCAGGTGGAAATTTAATTTTGGTTCGCATGAAATTCCCTTTCTAGCTTCATAATAAAAGCATAATGTGTTGGAAGGGAGAATATAATGGCTAACCGAAATGAGAATTATAATAATACAGAAGAGCAGCAGCCGAAGGAAGATAAACCGTCGTCTACGCTCATGGAAAAAATACAACAGCTAGGACAAACAAATGTGCCTCAGTTATCTCAGGATTCGAAAATTCATTGTTTAACAATTGTCGGACAAATAGAGGGACATTTACAGCTCCCTCCACAAAATAAAACAACTAAATATGAGCATCTCATTCCGCAAATTGTTGCGATAGAGCAAAATCCAAAAATTGAAGGCGTATTGGTTATTTTAAATACGGTCGGCGGGGATGTGGAAGCAGGCTTAGCAATATCAGAAATGCTGGCTTCTCTGTCTAAGCCGACTGTATCGTTAGTTTTAGGTGGGGGACATTCCATCGGTGTTCCCATTGCCGTATCGTGCGATCATTCCTTTATAGCTGAAACAGCGACAATGACAATCCATCCGATTCGGTTAACAGGGCTTGTAATCGGTGTGCCGCAAACCTTTGAATACTTAGACAAAATGCAGGAAAGAGTCGTTAAGTTTGTGACAAAGCACAGCAAAATTGAAGAAGAAGACTTTAAAGATTTAATGTTTGCAAAAGGCAACCTGACAAGAGATATTGGGACAAATGTGATTGGTGCAGATGCTGTAACATCTGGATTAATTGACGGTGTTGGCGGTGTTGGGGAAGCAATGACAAAGCTGAATGAACTTATTGATTTAAAAAAGGATAAGAATGAAGGATTAGTACAATGATTATGTATACAATGATGCCAGATGAATTGATATTTCCAATCGGCCAAGAGACTTTTGAAAAGCAACAGGTGATTGATTATAATGGTATCCCCCTTCTAGTTGCCAAAAACGAAATGCATGAATACGAAGTTGTTCGTGTCCTTTCAACAGATCCAAGTCATTACTTGCATGGACCTGTTCAGCCAGGTGCAAAAATACCATTAATTTAGCTGTATTTTTTCAACTTATGATATAATAAAAAATAGAATAACCAAAATTATAGCAGCCGAATCAAGGCTGCTTATTTCGTGCATAAACCCAAAATCAAAAGCGAACGAAAAGAAAACATATAGAAACATTAGGTGATAACATGGCAAAAAGAAAAACTAGAAAAACGAAAAAGAAGCAGCATCTCAAAAAGACAATTCAATTTGAGCTTGCTGCGCTTATTTTAATTACTTTAAGCTTTATCTCCATATTAAAGCTTGGGGCTGTTGGGGCGACTATTGTGCTGTTCTTTCGGTTTTTTACGGGAGAATGGTATATCCTTTGCCTTCTCGGGCTGATCGTGTACGGCGGGTATTTAATGTGGAAAAGAGAAAAGCCGTATTTATTTCATACTAAATTAAATGGAATCTACTTAATTGTCGGTGCGATTCTGCTTTTAAGTCATGTGACGTTGTTTAATATGCTGTCAAGTGAAGGAAGATTCGACAATCCAAGTGTTATTTTCAACACTTGGGAGCTGTTTTGGCTTGAAGTGAACGGAAAACCGACTGGAATGGATTTAGGGGGAGGCATGATTGGTGCAGTCCTGTTCGCAATGTTCCATTTCCTGTTTGATACTGCCGGAACGCAGATTGTCAGTTTCTTAGCCATTATAACAGGAGTGATTCTGCTGACAGGCAAAACATTAAGTGGGGCCTTTCGCAAAATGATGCTATCCATCTGGAGCTTCATTAAACGACAATGGCTTGCCTTTTTAGAGGATATAAGAGAGTGGAAAGAGTCGGCTTCGGCAAAGAGGGAAGCGAAAAAAGAGGACAGGCAGTCGGCAAGAGCACGATCGCAGTCACAAAGAAGACAAAGAACACAAGAACAAGAACAGCAGCAGGAGGAGGAGTTGCAGCCTTTAATCGTCAATCCTCCAATTGCACACAGCGAGGAGCCGTATGCGGAGCCAATCATCTCATCGTTTACTGCAAATGCTTATGAAGATACACAACAGCAGGAGGAAGTAATCCAAGCACCAGCAGAAAATGATACAGTGGAAGAAGCAATTGTCCCAATTACCTTCACAGAGGTTGAAAATAAGGATTATAAGCTGCCGCCTATTAAACTATTGAAGGCGCCAAAAAAGGCTGACCAAAGTGGCGAATATGAACAGATACATGCGAATGCAGCGAAACTTGAGCGAACCTTCCACAGCTTTGGTGTTAAGGCAAAGGTAACAGAGGTACATCTTGGGCCTGCTGTTACTAAATATGAGGTTCATCCTAGTGAGGGTGTTAAGGTAAGCAAAATCGTCAATTTAAGTGATGATTTAGCATTAGCGCTTGCAGCAAAAGACATCCGGATTGAAGCGCCAATTCCAGGGAAATCAGCGATTGGAATTGAAGTGCCGAACTCAGAGGTTGCGATGGTTTCACTGCGGGAAGTGCTCGAAACAAACAAAAATGATAAGCCGGACAGCAAGCTGATGATTGCTTTCGGGCGGGATATTACTGGAAATGCTGTTTGCGCAGAGTTAAATAAAATGCCCCATCTTCTTGTTGCCGGTGCAACAGGCAGCGGAAAAAGTGTGTGTATTAACGGTATTATCACAAGCATCTTAATGAGGGCAAAGCCGCATGAAGTGAAGATGATGATGATTGATCCGAAGATGGTTGAGTTGAATGTTTATAATGGTATCCCCCATCTCCTAGCACCTGTTGTTACAAATGCAAAAAAAGCATCTCAGGCACTGCAAAAGGTTGTCAGTGAGATGGAAAGAAGATATGATCTGTTTTCTCATACTGGCACTCGTAATATTGAAGGCTATAATGACTATGTTAATAGGTATAATGCCGAAGAAGACGAAAAGCAGCCATTATTGCCATACATCGTCGTAATCGTTGATGAGCTTGCCGACTTAATGATGGTTGCTTCAAATGACGTAGAGGATGCCATCACAAGGCTTGCGCAAATGGCACGTGCTGCGGGCATTCATTTAATTATTGCGACACAGCGTCCTTCTGTCGATGTCATTACAGGTGTCATTAAGGCGAATATTCCATCTAGGATTGCTTTTGCTGTGTCATCACAAACAGATTCTCGCACAATTCTCGACATGGGCGGAGCGGAAAAGCTTCTCGGGCGCGGTGATATGCTGTTCTTCCCATATGGTGCAAGCAAGCCAGTCCGTGTTCAAGGTGCGTTCCTGTCAGATGAAGAGGTAGAAGAAGTTGTCGACTTTGTTATTGGTCAGCAGAAGGCACAATATCAGGAGGAAATGATTCCTGATGAAATCACCGAAACAACTGCTAAGGATGTGGAGGATGATTTGTACGGTGAGGCAGTTGATTTGATAGTGGAAATGCAGACTGCATCTGTCAGCATGCTGCAGAGACGATTTAGAATCGGCTATACAAGAGCAGCACGACTTATCGATGAAATGGAAGCTAGAGGTATTGTCGGCCCATATGAGGGAAGTAAACCGAGGACTGTTCTTGTGCCAAAAGTATCAGAAGAAATAAATTAAGAAGAAATAGTATATTTCGGGATACGAAATAGGTTATACTTATATTGTTCGGTTTTGATGATTTTTATACAAATGTTTTACTTGGTTAAAGGATAGATTATGTTGTAAAGGCGAATATTAAGAGAAAGAAACTAGAAATTTGGAAGTCATTTCCGGACAATTGTTTCTTTTCTCTTTTTTTTTCGACTTATTTCACAATTCTCTATTTATTTATTAGTAAAAAAGTGTTATAGTATTTTCGATTAGTAGGAATGATTGAACATCAGATGTCTGATGTCTTAGAAAGTTTTTGGAGGAAATAGCATGCTAATTAAGTCAGATACAAGGCATTTATATTTGCAGGTTGTGGATAGACTGAAACGGGATATTGAGAAAGGGATTTATAAAGAAAAAGAAAAATTCCCTTCTGAATTTGAGCTTGCCAAAACTTTAGGTGTCAGCAGAGCCACATTAAGAGAGGCACTGCGCACATTAGAAGAGGAAAATGTCATCATAAGACGTCATGGCGTCGGGACATTTGTCAACAGCAAGCCGCTTTTTAATTCAGGCATTGAACAGCTCTACAGTGTGACCCACATGATTAAGCAAGCTGGTATGAATCCAGGAACCATTTTTCTAAGCTCAACAACTCAAGGTTCAACTGAAGAAGATGCAAGGCGTTTTTCCTGCCCGCAAGAAGAAGAGCTAGTGGTCATCGAACGTGTTCGAACTGCTAATGGTGAACCGGTTGTTTATTGCATAGACAAGCTTCCGCAAAAAATTGTGCCAGAGAAATTTTCGTATGAAAATGACTCGATTTTTCAATTTTTGGAATCGGATGCCCAAAAGAATATTACATATGCTGTCGCGCAAATTGAGCCAATCGGATATCATGAGAAAATCTCTCCAATCTTACAATGCGAGCCTGAAACTGCTCTGCTTGTACTTAAGCAGATGCATTATGATGACAAGGATGAGCCTATACTGTTTTCAGTCAATTACTTTAGGGCCGATAAGTTTAGCTTTCAGGTGCTAAGAAAACGAATTTATTCGTGACAATCGGAGAAACTATTGTTATTGCATTTCTCACTATGAAATTCAAAAAAACAAAAAATTAGGGGGTACAAACCTTGAAAAAGCGTAAATTTGGTTTAGCGCTGTCCTTAGTACTTGCTGCTGGGACTGTTTTAGGGGCTTGTGGTAAAAGCGATGACAACAAAGGATCTTCTGGCGAAGACAAGAGTGATTCTTTCAGCGTAGCAATGGTAACAGATGTCGGCGGTGTTGATGACAAATCATTCAACCAGTCAGCATGGGAAGGCCTACAAGCTTTTGGTAAGGCAAATGAACTTGAAAAAGGTAATGGTATCGACTATTTACAATCACAATCAGATTCTGATTATTCAACGAACTTGAACAGCTTAGTTCGTCAAAAGTATAACTTAGTGTATGGTATTGGTTTCATGATGGAAGGTGCAGTAGAGGAAATTGCAAAACAACAAACAGATGCTCATTTTGCAATTGTTGATGCTGTAGTTGATCAACCAAACGTAGCAAGCATTACATTTAAGGAACAAGAAGCAGGCTTCCTTGCTGGAGTAGCTGCTGGTAAAGCAACAAAAACAAACAAAATCGGATTCATCGGCGGGGTAGAAAGTGAAGTTATCACACGCTTTGAAGCAGGTTTTGAAGCTGGTGTTAAAGAATCTAACCCTGATGCTACAATTGATTCCCAATATGCTGGTGCATTTGATAAGCCAGAAGTTGGAAAAACAATTGCAAGCAAAATGTACTCTTCTGATGTGGACGTAATTTTCCACGCTTCAGGCGGAACTGGTGCTGGTCTTTTCACAGAAGCTCGTGAATTGAAAGAAAAAGATCCTTCAAGAGCAATCTGGGCAATTGGTGTTGACTCTGACCAAGCAGGTGAAGGTGCTGTCGGTGATCACAATGTTGTCTTGACTTCTGCACTTAAAGGAGTATCTGCTGCAGTACAAGATATCTCTACTAAAGCTCAAGAAGGAAACTTCCCAGGTGGAGAAACTTCTGTATACGGTCTTGCTGAAGATGGTGTAGGCTTGGCAGCTATCAACGAAGAAGTAGAAAACAAAGCAGACATTGAAGCTGCTGTTAAAGAATGGACAGACAAAATTAAAAACGGTGAGTACACTGTTCCTGATACTGTACAATAATTTTCTTCATTAAAAAGTTTTTTACAGGAATAAGTGGTTTGCATGGCAAACACTTATTCCTTTTTTACGACCATAACTTAGAATTTTAACTAAAAGACAGAAAATTTCTGTTTTTTATTAAAAATTTTACGATGGTGAAACTATAGCAAGATAATGAATGGATATAGGTAGCAGAAACTCTTCCACACTGCTTCCGTTTAAGTATTTTTTTACCAGCTCTAATTTTAATTTTTTTGATAATCGTTTGTGGATAAGAAGGAGTGAGTTAGATGGAATACGTTATTGAGATGCTGAATATCCGAAAAGAGTTCCCAGGAATTGTTGCCAATAACAATATAAACCTTCAACTGAAAAAGGGTGAAATTCATGCATTGTTAGGGGAAAACGGTGCAGGCAAATCAACATTGATGAACGTCTTATTCGGTCTTTACCAGCCGGAAAGAGGAGAAATCAAAGCAAGAGGGAAAGTTGTAAATATTTCTAACCCGAATGTCGCAAATGAATTGGGCATTGGAATGGTTCATCAGCATTTCATGTTGATAGACACATTTACTGTTACAGAAAACATTATTTTAGGAAAAGAAACGGTAAGTAAAGGGAAAATAGACTTAAAGAAGGCAGAAAAGCAAGTAAGAGATATTAGTGAGAGATACGGCCTTGCTGTTGATCCGAAAGCAAAAATCTCTGATATTTCTGTCGGAATGCAGCAACGTGTGGAAATACTAAAAACCTTGTATCGCGGTGCAGAAATTCTTATTTTCGATGAGCCGACTGCCGTGCTGACTCCACAGGAAATTACGGAACTTATTGCTATCTTTAAAACCTTGATTAAGGAAGGCAAATCCATCATTCTCATTACGCACAAATTGAAAGAAATTATGGAAGTATGTGACCGCGTTACAGTTATCCGTAAAGGGGAAGGAATTGGTACATACGACGTAAGTGGAACGAACCCAACAGAACTGGCAAACTTAATGGTCGGCCGGGAAGTTACGTTTAAAACGGATAAAATAGCGTCACAGCCAAAAGAAACTGTTTTGGAAATTTCTGATTTGACTGTTAAGGACAATAGAGGAGTACCTGTTGTTAACTCACTTAACTTGAACGTTCGTGCCGGCGAAGTTGTTGGAATTGCTGGAGTGGATGGTAATGGTCAGTCTGAGTTGATAGAAGCAATCACTGGACTACTTAAAAAAGACAACGGCAGCATTAAGCTAAATGGGAAGGAACTCAGTGTGCTGACACCAAGAAAAATCACAGAAAGCGGCATTGGGCATATCCCGCAGGACCGTCATAAGCATGGTTTGGTGCTTGATTTTCCGATTGGGCAAAACATGGTTTTGCAAACTTATTATAAGCAGCCATTCTCTAAAGCAGGCTTCCTGAACAAACGAGAAATTGACTTAAAGGCGAAAACACTGATTGAAGAGTATGACGTAAGAACACCAGGTGCACATACTCCGGCGAGAGCTTTATCTGGAGGAAATCAGCAGAAGGCAATTATCGGAAGAGAAGTGGACAGAAACCCTGATCTTTTGATTGCTGCACAGCCGACTCGCGGACTAGATGTAGGGGCGATTGAATTTATACACAGACGTCTGATTGAGCAAAGGGATAAGGGGAAAGCAGTATTGCTCATTTCCTTTGAACTAGAGGAAATTTTAAACGTCAGTGACCGAATTGCTGTTATCTTTGAAGGGAATATCATTGCAGAGGTTGACCCGAAAAATACGACAGAACAAGAATTAGGTTTATTGATGGCAGGATCCAAAGATAAAAAAGTGGGTGTGGAGAAGAATGTCTAATACAATCAGAAAAATTAGTATACCTGTTATATCGGTATTGCTTGGCGTCATAGTTGGAACAATCATCATGCTTATTACCGGCTATAATCCTGCTGCAGCATATACTGCATTATGGAACGGCGCGTTCGGTGAAGTATACTTTGCCGGTGAAGTAGTGCGTCAGATTACGCCGTTAATTCTTGCAGGACTTGCGGTAGCATTTGCTTTCCGCACTGGCTTGTTTAATATCGGGGTAGAGGGTCAATTGATTGTCGGCTGGCTTGCTGCAGTTTGGGTAGGTGTCGCATTTGATTTGCCGAAGATCATTCATTTGCCGCTTGCAGTGCTTGCAGGAGCAGCAGCAGGTGCATTATGGGCATTTGTGCCAGGCTTTTTAAAAGCACGCTTCCGTGTGCATGAAGTAATCGTCAGTATTATGATGAACTATATCGCATTACATGTATCTAACTATTTAATTCGTAATGTATTAACAGATAAGGCAGACCGCACGGAAAATATTCCAGCATCTGCGTCTCTGCGCTCAGATTTCTTGAGCAGCATTACAGACTATTCTCGTTTACATTGGGGAATATTGATTGCCCTTGCATGTGTACTTATCATGTGGCTCATCCTTGAGAAAACAGTTAAAGGCTATGAACTGAAAGCAGTTGGCTTTAACCAAAACGCTTCACAATATGCAGGGATGAATGTTAATAGAAATATTGTTCTTTCCATGGTCATTTCTGGTGCATTTGCAGGTCTTGCAGGGACAATGGAAGGCTTAGGAACATTTGAATATGTTAGTAATAAAGCTGGATTTACAGGCGTAGGTTTTGATGGAATCGCCGTAGCGCTTCTTGGTGCAAATGGACCGCTTGGGATTGTGTTCGCAGCAGCTTTATTCGGATTTTTGAAAGTCGGCGCGTTAAATATGCCTTTAGAAGCTGGTGTACCAAATGAGATGGTTGATATCATCATCGCATTAATCGTATTCTTTGTGGCAGCTAACTATATGATTCGTATCTTCTTAGAGAAATTGAGCAAAAATAAAAGTAAAAAGGGGGAGAAGTAAGTGGGATTAATGGATGTATTATTAATTGTCATTCCTTCTTCGCTATTATGGGCTGCTCCGCTGATTTTCACTGCCCTTGGCGGTAACTTCTCAGAGCGTTCCGGTGTTGTTAATATCGGGCTAGAAGGGCTTATGTTGATGGGGGCATTCTCTTCCATCGTATTCAATTTAACATTCGCAGATAGTTTAGGAGCTTGGACACCATGGGTTGCACTATTATGTGCAATGGTTGTCGGCGCAGTCTTCTCCTTACTCCATGCAGTTGCGTCCATCACATTCCGTGCGGATCAGACTGTTTCTGGTGTTGCGATAAACTTGCTTGCAGCAGGTCTTGCCATGTTCCTTGTGAAGCTGATATACGATGGAAAAGGCCAAACTGCAACGATTCAATATAGCTTCAAAAAAGTTGATATTCCTTTACTGAAAGATATTCCAGTCATTGGGGAATTGTTCTTCCAAAATACGTACTGGACGTCTTATCTTGCGATTATTGTCGCAATTATATCTTGGTTTGTAATGTTTAAAACACCATTTGGTTTGCGTCTTCGTGCTGTTGGTGAGCATCCTATGGCTGCAGATACAATGGGTATTAATGTTACAAGAATGCGTTATATCGGTGTTCTTCTGTCAGGTGCCTTAGGTGGTATCGGCGGAGGTGTTTTCGCCCAGTCGATAACAAATGACTTCACTCATTCTACAATCAGTGGTCAAGGCTTCATGGCACTTGCCGCATTGATTTTCGGAAAATGGAATCCGCTTGGAGCAATGGGTGCAGCACTATTCTTCGGTTTTGCCCAATCATTGAGCATTGTGGGAAGCAGTCTTCCATTCCTGGAGAATATTCCAAATGTGTACTTGCTGATTGCACCATATGTGTTGACAATCATTGCACTTACAGGCTTCATTGGCAGAGCAGACGCTCCGAAGGCTTCTGGTGTGCCATATATTAAAGGAAGCAGATAAAAATAAAACTCCTGTTTGCAATAGTTGCTGCAGGAGTTTTTTTATGTGAATTTTTTGATGGAAGGATTCATGTACCCAAAAACTTGAAAAACAGAGTTCAACAAAGTTATAGTAAGAATATCCTTACAAATTGAGTCAATACTAAAGCTATAAAAAATTTGCATGTTTGCAGTGAACCTAGGAGGTAGCCAATGAGTGTTGCGGAAGAAAAAGTCACGAAGTATGACGGATATAATCTGCATACGGTTAAGACAGATAAGTTTAAAACGAATACTATAGTAGTAAAGTGGAAGGCGCCTATCATAGAGGAAACAGCTACATTAAGGGCACTTTTGCCGTATGTTCTTCAAAACAGTTCAAATAAGTATCCATCAACTGCCGCACTTCGTTCTTATTTAGAAGAATTGTATGGAGCAACATTTTTTATTGATTTATCGAAAAAAGGTGATTATCAAGTTATTTCTTTCTCTTTGGAAATTGCTAATGAAAAATTTTTAAGTGATCCAGAACCATTGTTAAAAAAAGGAGTCGACTTTTTGGCGGAAATTCTTTTTCACCCACATGCTGATGGAAAAACATTTGCACAAAAACCAGTGGATGATGAGAAAAGGGCACTAAAGCAAAGAATTCAATCCATATATGATGATAAAATGAGATATGCAAATTTTCGCCTTATTGAAGAAATGTTCAAAGGAGAGCCATATGCTTTAGGCGTTAACGGCGAGGCGGAACAAGTCGACACAATTACCTCGGATGGGCTGTATGCATATTACGAAAAAGCTCGCAAAGAGGATCAGATTGACATTTTTATTGTTGGAGATATTGAGGAAGACGAAATTGCTGCCTACATTAATGAAAAACTGCCGTTTGAACAACGAACAGTTACCGCAGGAGAGAGAGCCGAACATAACCAAGTAAAGGAAAAGGAAGTAAAGGAAGTCCAAGATGTGAAGCAAGGTAAGCTACATATTGGATACAGAACAAATGTATTATACGGGGATGAGGACTATTTTGCTTTACAGGTTTTCAACGGCATCTATGGCGGTTTTTCTCATTCGAAGCTGTTTTTGAATGTTAGGGAAAAAGAAAGTCTTGCCTATTATGCGGCGAGCCGTATTGAAAGCCATAAAGGTTTATTAATGGTCTTGTCCGGTATTGACCAGCAAAATTATGAAAAGGCAGTTTCCATTATTAAGGAACAGCTAGAGCTTATGAAGCAAGGTGATTTTACAGAGGATGAAATCATGCAAACAAAGGCGGTTACCCATAATCAAATGCTGGAAACTCTTGATACATCAAGAGGCATGATTGAGGTTTTCTATCATAATGCGGTTAGTGGAGTAGACGTAGATATATCCCATTGGCTTCAATCAATTAGTAAGGTGACAAAAGAAGAAATCCAAAATGTTGCCAAAAAAATTGAATTAGATACAATCTATTTCCTATCAGGATCGGAGGGGAATAACTAATGGAAAAAATCTCTTTTGAGCAGCTGCAGGAAGAGTTATATTTTGAAGAGCTGGACAACGGATTAAAAGTATATATTCTTCCGAAAAAAGGCTTTAATAAAACATTTTGTACGTTTACTACAAATTATGGTTCGGTAGATAATATGTTTGTTCCATTAAATGGCACAGAATATAAAAAGGTTCCTGATGGCATCGCCCACTTCTTAGAGCATAAGCTATTTGAGAAAAAGGATCGGGATGTTTTTCAAGAATTCAGCAAAAATGGTGCGTCAGCTAATGCGTTCACTTCTTTTACAAGAACAGCTTATTTGTTTTCCAGTACGCAAAATGTTGAAAATAATTTAGAGACGTTAATTGATTTTGTGCAGGATCCTTATTTCTCTGAAAAAACAGTTGAAAAGGAAAAGGGCATTATCGGTCAAGAGATTACGATGTATGATGATAATCCAGACTGGCGCCTATATTTCGGTCTAATCGAAAATATGTATGCCAACCATCCAGTAAAAATTGATATTGCTGGAACGATTGAGTCTATCACTCCTATCACGAAGGATTTGCTATATGAGTGCTATGACACGTTCTATCACCCAAGCAATATGCTCTTGTTCGTTGTAGGTCCTGTTGATCCAGAAGAATATATGAAAAATATTAGAACAAACCAACAGAAAAAGGATTACACGAAAAAGTCGGAAATTAAAAGAAGGTTCGAGGAAGAGCCTGAAGCAGTTGATAAGAAAAAACAAGTGCTTCAAATGAATGTACAAACGTCGAAATGTCTTGTTGGCATTAAAGCATTGGATGTAGAGCAGCAAGGTGCTGAAATGCTTAAAAATGAGCTAAGTATCAATACGTTGCTTGATATGCTTTTCTCGAATAGCTCGGAAAACTACCAGGATCTGTTTTCAGAAGGGTTAATCGATGATACGTTCTCCTATGATTATACGCAGGAAAAGGGCTTCGGCTTTGCGATGATAGGCGGAGATACTGGTAAACCTGATGAGCTTGCAGATCGTATACAAAAGATTTTACTTGAAGCAAAGTCAACGACCATCCAAGCAGATACACTGGAAAGGACGAAAAAGAAGCGGATTGGTGCGTTTTTAAGAGCAGTAAATTCGCCTGAATATATTGCAAACCAGTTTACAAGGTATTCCTTTAATGGCATGAATTTATTTGATGTTGTTGCAACGATGGAGCAAATTACAGTAGAAGACATACAAGCTGCTGCACAGCGATTTATTGACGAGAGCAGAATGACTGTATGTCAGGTTGTGCCAAAGGCATAACCGATTGTAAAGGAATTGGGTTCGCCCACTTCCTTTTTTGCTGTACATAATCGGATTTTGGAGGGAAATAATGGGGAAACATATTTTAATAACAGGTGCAACTGGAGAAATCGGAGCAAGTGTTGCAAGGCTTTTGGCGAGTCGGGGTTATTCTTTATACTTGCATTATCACAAAAATGAGGAGAGTCTCCGTACACTATTAAACGAGCTTGCTCAATATGGACAAGAATATATACCAATAAAGGCTGATTTAAGCAAACGGGATGCCTATAAACAAGTTACAAGCTCTGTTTTTGCACTTGATGGAATTGTGTATGCGAGCGGTGTCAGTGTGTATGGAATGCTTGCTGATTTACAGGATGAGACACTTGATCAGCTATGGAACCTCCATGTTGCCTCCCTTATTTCGATCACAAGGGAGCTGCTGCCCAAGCTGACGCAAAAGCAAGCTGGCAGTATTATTGCCGTGTCCTCCATTTGGGGACAGGTTGGTGCTTCAATGGAGGTTGCTTATTCTACAGTAAAGGGTGCCCAAATAGCCTTTATTAAAGCGTTAAGCAAGGAAATGGCAAAAAATGGTATACGTGTCAATGCTGTTGCACCAGGAGCAATTGACACAAAAATGCTTAGTATGTTTTCGGCAGAAGAAAAGGAATGGATGACAGAGGAAATTCCGATGGGCAGGCTAGGCAGTGCTGCGGAAGTAGCTGAAAGTGTGTTATTTCTGCTTTCAGACAGTTCTTCCTATATGACAGGACAAGTATTATCCCTTAATGGCGGTTGGCATATGTAAATGAATTTTTTTCCTGTAAGTTGATGCATATTATGGAGACGAACAATCCAAAATAACTATGTAATACAACTTATAGAATTGAAAGGAGTACCACTATGTCTATATTGCAAAACTGGGATCAATGGAAAGACTTTTTAGGTGACCGCCTTCATCATGCTCAAAATGATGGAATGAACAAAGGTGTGATTGGCGATCTTGCATTCCAAATTGGTGATTACTTGTCCAATCAAGTAGAACCAAAAAATGATCAGGAAAAGATTCTTGCTGATCTTTGGTCTGTTGCATCTGAAGAAGAGCAGCATGCAATTGCGAACATGATGGTCAAGCTTGTTCAAAACAACGGATCTGACCGTTAATTAGCTTTTAGGGGCGGCTTATCAAATAGGGAGAACGTAAAAAGCAAGAAGGTATTTTCAGCTATTCCTTTTTTTTTATTTTTATGCTCACCCTGTTGATGAGCGGCCTCTTTTTTTATGATAATGACAATTCTTTGTTAAATATAATAAAGAATTTATACATAAGGACAATGGTTTTTAATTTTATCGGAAAGTGCTTGGTTTTTTCTTTCATCTTTAGGGACTTTCCTTTATTATTATATAGAGTTAAAAAAACGAACAGAACATGATTTGGGGAGGATTTTTTGAGCGAGAAGGAATGGTATCTAGAGTATGAAATTCAAAAAAATCGACCTGGACTTTTAGGGGAAATCGCATCGTTATTAGGTATGCTTTCCATTAATATCATTACGATTAATGGAGTGGATGATGGAAGACGTGGCCTGCTTATGACGACGACGGATGATGAACAGGTGAAGAGGCTGGAATCCATTCTTTATACGATGGATACGATTAAAGTGTTCAAGCTTCGTGTGCCGACACTTCGGGACAAGATGGCGGTCCGCCATGGCAGATACATACAAAGGGATGCAGATGATAAGAAGACTTTTCGGTTTGTGCGAACCGAACTGGGGCTATTGGTCGATTTTATGGCAGAATTGTTTAAGCTAGAAGGCCATCGGCTAATAGGTATAAGAGGGATGCCGAGAGTTGGCAAAACAGAGTCAATTGTCGCAGCAAGCGTCAGCTCCAACAAGCGATGGCTGCCAATCAGTTCTACGTTACTGAAGCAAACTGTCAGGAGTACGTTAATACAAGATGAGTATAGTGAAAACAATCTTTTTATTATAGATGGAGTTGTTTCAAGCAAACAGATTAATGAGAAGCATTGGCAGCTTATTAGGGAAGTGATGCGACTTCCTGCTGTTAAAGTGGTCGAGCATCCAGATGTGTTTGTACATAATACAGAATATACGCTTGATGATTTCGATTATATTATTGAGCTTCGACATGAGCCGAATGAAGAAATCATACTCGATGTAAGAAAAAAGAATGCATTACTTTTAGAAAATGAGTTTCAAGGATTTGATTTTTAGCAAGTTGGAAGGTGTTATTTGTGAGTGAATTAGGAAATAGATTAAAAGAAGCGAGGCTCGCCAAAGGCCTAAGTCTTGAAGAGCTTCAAGAAATGACAAAAATTCAAACCCGTTATTTAGTAGGCATCGAAGAGGGCAACTTTAGTATGATGCCAGGGAATTTTTATGCAAGAGCATTCATTAAACAATATGCAGAAGCGGTCGATTTGCCGCCAGAGGATTTGTTTGAGGAATATAAAAGTGAAATTCCGTCAAGCGGCAATGAAGAAATCCCAGAGAAGTTATCAAGAGTTACCTCAAGACAAACGATGTCAGAAGGCGGATCAAAGATAATGGACATTTTGCCTAAAGTCCTTATCACCCTGCTTGTTGTGGGTGTTATTGCACTTGCTTGGTTCTTAATCCAAAATCGTGGCAACGGGGATTCTGCTGCAGACACAAAAAACGATCAAACTGGAGCTAAATATGAAGAATCAGCGACATTAAAGGACGCTGAAAATGAAAAGAAAAAGGAAGAAAACGCAACTGACCAGAAGGTAGCAGACACTGACGCAGATAAAGAGCAAGCTACTGAGGAAGAGAAGGAAGAAGAAACACCAAAGCAGGAATTAAAGGTTGCTGAAACAAGCGGAAGCTCTACTGTTTATGAGTTGAAAAATGCAGACAAGTTCAGTGTTAAGCTTGTTTCAACAGGGCAAACATGGGTAAACATGCAAAACGGCAAAGGATATTCCTTCTATCAGGGCATTTTAGATAAGGATGGGGAAGATTCCAAGACGGTTGATTACTCAAAGGAAACAGAAGCAATACTTGTTATTGGCAACAGCAGCCAAACAGATGTTTATGTTAATGACGAGAAACTTGATTTTGCTGTTTCCCCGTCAGATTCTGTGCGCCAGGATATTACAATCAAGTATGTGAAAGAAGAAAAAGAGTAAAAGTTAAGCTTAAAGAGCTGTGTAATCAGCTCTTTCTTGCTTTTGTTTCAATAGAAAAATGTAGGAAAGTCATCGTTTTCTGATGGCTATTTTTCGCTTTTTCTACTATTTTTGGGTATAATACTAATGTTTTCATACTATTTTGGCTAATTTCTCTTCAGCTCTTTTATTAAAAGACCAAAAGGATTTCTAGCCAATATTTAAGAAATCGATATTTTTGTATATAAAACGGAGGAAGTAAGATGAATTTACCAAACAAAATAACTGTTTCGAGAATACTGTTGATACCAGTATTTCTTGTCATCATGCTCGCTGATTTTTCATGGGGTGAAATGACTTTACTTGGCGTGACATTGCCTGTTTCCCATTTTGTTGGAGCGCTGCTGTTCATTTTAGCATCGACAACTGACTGGGTCGACGGATACTTTGCGAGAAAATATAATCTAGTCACAGATTTAGGGAAATTTCTTGATCCGCTTGCAGATAAACTACTAGTATCTGCTGCGCTTGTTGTGCTTGTTAACTATGATATGGCTTCAGCGTGGATTACTATTGTTATTATAAGCAGGGAATTTGCTGTGACAGGGCTTCGTGCAATCCTTGCAGGCGGCGGAGAAGTGGTTGCTGCGAATATGCTCGGGAAAATAAAGACATGGGCACAAATCGTTGCGATTTCCGCATTGCTTTTACATAACATGATTTTCCAATTAGTGGGACTTCCGTTTGGCAAGATTGCTCTGTGGGTTGCTTTAATCTTTACCATTTGGTCTGGCTGGGATTATTTCAGCAAAAACAAACATGTTTTTGCTAATTCAAAGTGATTATAATTGGAAAAAACTTTTAGTTTCATGTAATAGGGGAATAAGGTTATATAGATAACGAGGGAAAGAAAGGGGAAATAGACGGATGAATGCAGAAATCATAGCGGTTGGCTCCGAATTATTACTTGGACAGATAGCTAACACGAATGCCCAATACATTTCAAAGCAATTGGCTCAATTAGGAATTAACGTATATTTTCATACAGCGGTTGGAGATAACCCAGCCCGTTTAAAGGAAGCTATTGAGGTTGCTGAATCTCGCTCTAATCTTCTTGTATTTACAGGTGGACTCGGTCCTACAAAGGATGATTTGACAAAGGAAACAATTGCAGGCCATCTTGGCAAAGAGCTTGTTTTTGATGAAACGGCTCTTCACTCTATTGAACAGTATTTTGTCCGCTCAAAGCGACAGATGACAGAAAACAATAAAAAACAGGCACTTGTTTTGGAAGGATCACGTATCCTTACCAACGATCACGGCATGGCACCAGGGATGTTTTTGGAAAAAGACAGCCGCTTTTATATGCTTCTGCCAGGACCTCCTAAGGAAATGCAGCCGATGTTTGATGTATATGGATATGTGGCGCTTCAAGAGAAGCTGACAACGAAAGAATTGATTGCTTCCAGAGTGCTGCGCTTCTTCGGAATTGGAGAATCGCTGCTGGAAACAGAAATCCTCGACTTGATTGAAAAACAATCAAATCCAACAATCGCACCGCTTGCTGGAGAAGGGGAGGTTACACTTCGCATTACTTGCAAGCATGATTCACAGGAAGAAGCAGAACGCCTTATAGATGAGGCAGAAAAGGCCATCTTTGAACGTGTTGGCGAGTTCTTCTATGGATACGACGACACAACGCTTGCTAAAGAGCTTTCTAAGGAGCTTGGAAAACACGGCCTGACAATTGCTGCAGCAGAAAGCCTGACAGGCGGGCTGTTCCAGCAGGAGATGACGAATATTCCTGGAGCAGGAAATGTGTTCGGCGGCGGAGTTGTCTGTTATACAAATGAAGTAAAACAAAATGTTCTTTCTGTCAAAGCGGAGACCATAGCGAATGATGGCGTTGTGAGCGAACAGTGTGCCATTGAGCTTGCTGAAAATGTTGCTAAGCTGATTGACACAGATATTGGCATTAGCTTCACAGGTGTAGCAGGTCCGGATGAATTAGAAGGTCATCCTGTCGGCACTGTTTATATTGGTATTTCAATAAAAGGCCAGCCGACAACTTGTGAAAAGCTTCTTCTTGGGGGCGGGCGGTCCGCAAACAGAAGCAGGTCGTCAAAATACGGTCAATTCTTCCTGCTTAAAGAATTACAGAAGCTATAAGCAATTTTCTTTAAGTCTCCTTATGCATCTTTATAGGCTGTAAAAAAAACGAATGAATGTTCTACTTTTTACTGTACAAACTCGAAGAAAAGGAGTATATTTAATATATATTCTTGAACACCAAATGAATCTACCGAATGGAGAATGATTCATTTTTATATATAAGGAGGAGAATTTTTTGAGCGATCGTCAAGCTGCTTTAGAAATGGCATTAAAACAGATAGAAAAACAATTTGGTAAAGGTAGCATCATGAAACTCGGAGAACAGACAGACAAAGTTGTATCCACTATTCCTAGTGGTTCATTGGCACTGGATGCAGCGCTTGGGGTTGGCGGATATCCAAGAGGCCGTATTATTGAAATCTACGGCCCTGAAAGTTCTGGTAAAACGACTGTTGCCCTTCATGCAATTGCAGAAGTGCAAGCAAAAGGAGGACAAGCTGCATTTATCGATGCTGAGCATGCGCTGGATCCTGTTTATGCACAAAAGCTCGGCGTTAATATTGATGAATTGCTTCTTTCTCAGCCGGATACAGGGGAACAGGCACTTGAAATTGCTGAAGCATTGGTTAGAAGTGGTGCAGTTGACATCCTTGTTATTGACTCTGTTGCAGCACTTGTGCCAAAAGCAGAAATTGAAGGGGAAATGGGTGACTCCCATGTTGGTTTGCAGGCCCGCCTAATGTCTCAAGCATTACGTAAGCTTTCTGGTGCAATCAACAAATCTAAAACTATTGCTATTTTCATTAACCAGATTCGTGAAAAAGTTGGAGTTATGTTCGGAAATCCAGAAACGACTCCTGGTGGCCGTGCGTTGAAGTTCTATTCTACTGTCCGCTTGGAAGTTCGCCGTGCTGAAACACTTAAGCAAGGTACGGACATGGTTGGTAACAAAACGAAAATTAAAGTTGTAAAAAATAAAGTAGCGCCGCCTTTCAGAGTAGCAGAAGTGGATATTATGTACGGAGAAGGAATTTCTAAAGAAGGAGAAACTATTGATTTAGGCTCTGAGTTGGATATTGTTCAAAAGAGTGGATCATGGTACTCCTATAATGATGAGCGTTTAGGTCAAGGCCGTGAAAATGCGAAGTTATTCCTTAAAGAAAACAAAGATATCCTTCTTGAAATTCAAAAGAAAATCCGTGATCACTACGGTCTAGATAAAGAAGTTGTCTTGAAACCAGGTCAGGAAGAAGAAGATCAAGAATCTCTTGAATTGATAGATTAATGTCCTGTAAGGATAGCGGTAGTATGACCGCTATCCTTTTTCTATTTAGGAATAGTAGTGATAATCTGTTTAGATAGGTTTTTACCTGTCTATACTAATTGTAAAAGATGCCAGTCATAGAGTTATATTAAAACATTATTGTTATATCAATATCTCTGTCGTTAAAATGATAGACAGTGATGTATATTTTACCAGTAAATGTAAGAGAGTACATAACCAAACAAACTAAATCCCTTTAATTTAGTGTCTATCCTCCTAATTCAAGCTCTTGACAATGAATTGGCACAACTATACAATTATATTGTATATTTTACATTTTTATGAGTATGAAAAACCTAGAAACTATTTGCGGCTAGGGCAGCACTTTCGTTTTAAAAAGAATTATAAGCCAATACTTTTAAAATCGTAACAACACAATTTAATAGCAAGAGGAGGTGAAATGATGGAAACCAATATAATCATCTCCATTTTGCTTGGCCTAATCGTAATTGCCGTTGTTGGCTTTGTTGTATATTTTATTCGTAAGTCCAATGCTAATGCAAAAATTGCTAATGCGACATTGACTGCTGAACAATTAGTTGAAACAGCAAAACGTGAAGCAGACGCATTGAAAAAAGAAGCTTTGTTAGAAGCAAAGGATGAGATTCACAAGCTTCGTAGTGAAGCAGAACTAGAAGTTCGTGATCGAAGAAATGAACTACAAAAACAAGAAAATCGTTTATTGCAAAAAGAAGAAAACCTTGACCGTAAGGGAGAGGCGCTTGATAAACGGGAAACAATTTTAGAAAAGAGGGACGATTCTCTTAATAAAAGACAACAGCATATGGAAGAGATGGAGAGCAAAGTGGATGAAATGGTCCTCAAGCAGAAAGCCGAACTTGAGCGCATTTCCGGTTTAACTCGTGAAGAGGCAAAATCCATCATTTTAGACAAAACTGAGCAAGATATCGCTCATGACATCGCTGTTATGATTAAAGAAAGCGATTCAAGAGCAAAAGAAGAAGCAGACAAGAAGGCTAAAGAGGTTCTGTCGCTTGCAATCCAAAGATGTGCTGCCGACCATGTTGCAGAAACAACAGTTTCTGTGGTTAATTTGCCTAATGATGAGATGAAAGGCCGAATTATCGGTAGAGAAGGGCGTAACATTCGTACGCTTGAGACACTTACTGGAATTGATTTGATCATTGATGACACTCCAGAAGCTGTTATTCTTTCCGGTTTTGACCCAATTAGAAGAGAAACAGCAAGGCTTGCTCTTGATAAGCTTGTACAAGATGGACGTATCCATCCGGCTCGTATTGAGGAAATGGTTGATAAAGCAAGACGGGAAGTAGATGAGCACATCCGTGAAATCGGTGAACAAACGACATTTGAAGTCGGTGTACATGCACTTCATCCTGACTTGATCAAAATTCTCGGTCGATTGAAATTCCGTACAAGCTATGGCCAAAATGTACTGAAGCACAGTATTGAGGTTGCTCAACTTTCAGGAATACTTGCTGCAGAGCTTGGTGAAGATGAGACGCTTGCAAGAAGAGCAGGATTACTACATGACATCGGTAAAGCCATTGACCATGAAGTCGAAGGAAGCCATGTTGAAATTGGGGTAGAGCTTGCTACAAAGTATAAAGAACATCCAGTGGTCATTAATAGTATCGCTTCCCATCACGGTGATACAGAGCCAACTTCTATCATTGCTGTGCTTGTTGCTGCTGCTGATGCACTTTCAGCTGCAAGACCAGGTGCACGCAGAGAGACACTAGAAAATTATATTCGCCGTCTTGAAAAATTAGAAGAAATCTCTGAATCTTATGATGGTGTTGAGAAGTCATTTGCTATTCAAGCTGGCCGTGAAATAAGAATTATGGTTAAACCAGACTTAATCGACGATTTGGAATCACATCGATTAGCTCGTGATATCCGCAAGAAGATTGAAGAAGAATTGGATTATCCAGGACATATTAAGGTTACAGTTATACGCGAAACAAGAGCTGTTGAATACGCAAAATAAAAAACGGTGCCATGTGCACCGTTTTTATTTTGAAAGATTTGAAATAGGCTGTATAAGAGAAATTTAAAAAATGTATGTTAAACTTAAGAGAAGACAGTTTAACAGAGAAGTCACTGCAATTAATGCTGGAGACTTCATAGAAAGGATTTAAATCATGCATATTTTATTTATAGGCGATGTAGTTGGATCGATGGGCAGGGACATGATTAAAGAGTATGTGCCGAAGCTTAAAGAAAAATATCGCCCCCAACTAACGATTATTAATGGTGAAAATGCTGCTGGCGGCAAAGGAATTACTGAAAAAATTTACCGTGGTTTTTTGGAAGTGGGAGCCCAAGCAGTGACTTTAGGTAATCATACATGGGATAATCGGGAGATATTTGAATTTATCGATAATGCAAAGTACTTAGTAAGACCTGCGAATTTTTCTGAGAACAATCCTGGAAAAGGAATGGTTTTTGTTAAAATCAATGATGTGGAAGTAGCTGTCATTAATCTGCAAGGCAGAACCTTTATGAATCCAAGTGATGATCCATTTGTAAAGGCAGATGAGCTGATTGCTGAAGCGAAAAAACGCACGGATATTATCTTTGTTGATTTCCATGGGGAGGCAACAAGTGAAAAGCAGGCAATGGGCTGGTACTTAGATGGCAGGGTTACCGCAGTAATTGGCACACATACACATGTTCAAACTGCTGATAACCGCATACTTCCACAAGGAACGGCATTTATGGCAGATGTAGGCATGACAGGACCATATGATGGCATATTAGGGATGGAAAGGTCTGCAGTCATCAACAGATTCCTGACAAACCTGCCGACAAGATTTGAACCGCCGAAAACAGGCAGAGCGACATTGAGTGCATGCCTAATTGAGGTAGACAAAAAAACAGGTAAAGCCAAAAAAATCAACCGGATACTTATTAATGATGATCATCCGTTTTTCTCGTAAGATACAAAGCGAAGACAGCTTGTTGAAAATGAGTATAATTCAAAATGAATTAAATTATAGGTGAGGCTAATGCAGGATTAAAGAGGCGAAGGTTTTCTATACTTGTCTCATTGCTGTCCTCTTATGCAAAACCCGAAACTTTTTTAGTTTCGGGTCTTTTTGCTTTTACCATAAAGTTTAGGCTAATCTAGGATTATTTTTCCTAAATTTTTGTCCAAGCTGGAATAAGTGAATTAAAAGCAGAATATAGTAGCAATGGAATGATATATATCCTGATGTGTTCTAAATTTACTGCTGAACATGCGGGGGGGTTAAACAAGGAGGAGCTAGAAATGGAGATATTAAAGGTTTCAGCAAAGTCTAGTCCCAATTCTGTAGCTGGTGCGCTTGCTGGGGTTCTGCGAGAAAGAGGCGGAGCGGAAATCCAAGCTATTGGAGCAGGCGCATTGAATCAAGCTGTTAAAGCAGTTGCTATCGCAAGAGGGTTTGTAGCACCTAGCGGAGTGGATTTAATTTGTATCCCGGCCTTCACTGATATTGTTATCGACGGTGAGGAACGAACAGCGATCAAGCTCATTGTGGAGCCTAGATAAATAGGGCAATAAAGACACATTATGACGAAAACCTATCCCTTATTACCTGCTTGCATGTTAATCAGGTAATAAAGGGGGTGAACCTGTATGCTAAGTCATACAGGTTCTTTTTTTGAAAATAAGCATGTAATGATAATGGGAGTATATAATAAAGTACATGTGAAAATGGGGAGATGAGGGCACTGCATTTTTTTGACGGACATTGTGATGTGTTATATAAAATGTTTCTAGACGGTAAAATTCGCTTTCAAGATAGTCAGAAGCTACAGGTCACGTACAACGGTCTTCGGAGCAGTGGAGCAAAAATTCAATGTTTTGCCATTTATATTCCGGAGTCTGTCCATCCTGATATGCGCTTTGATGCAGCAATTAGAATGGTGGAAATATTTTATGAGCATATTTTAAAACCTTATCCACATTTAAAGTTAATCCAAAGTCAACAGGACATAGAGTCACTTGGCAAGGAGGAAATTGGTGTTTTGTTAACATTAGAAGGCTGTGAGGCAATTGGGCAGGATATTGTTAAGCTCAAAAACCTGCTGCGCCTTGGGGTAACATCTGTAGGCCTTACCTGGAACAATGCTAATGCTGTTGCAGATGGAGCAATGGAGCCGAGAGGAGCTGGACTGACTGTCTTTGGAAAGGAAGTAGTGAAGGAGCTTAATAGACAGCATATTTGGTGCGATGTATCCCATCTTTCTGAAAGAGGCTTTTGGGATTCAATAGAAACAGCTGCTTATCCATATGCGTCTCATTCCAATGTATTTACACTTTGTCCACATCCACGAAACCTGCGTGATGACCAACTAAAGGCGTTGATTGAACTGGATAGTGTGATAGGTATTACATTTGTGCCGCAGTTTTTAAGCGGAAAGGGCTCAGTGACAATTACGGATGTTATAAGACATGTGGACTATGTATGTTCATTAGGCGGTGAGGATCATATTGGCTTCGGTTCAGATTTTGATGGAATAGATTCATTTGTTTTCGGATTAGATTCTATTTATGGCTATGAGAATCTGATTAATGAGCTGCTAAAATATTACACTAGCAGTCAAGCAGAAAAATTTCTGTTTCAAAATATGAAAAAACGTTATCCACGTAAATAAGCGTAGGTTTCGGTTTGTGACATACTCTTAGTACCTTCCGGTTGTGTTCATAGCTTGAAAGGCTTATACTAATATAATGTAAACTTGTCAAAACTAGCATATGAATACGTAATTTGGAAATTTTTTAACAAAAGCTTATGGATGATAGCGTTTTTCATCGATAAGAGAGGAGTATGTTAAATGAACGAAAACCAGCGTTTAGAAACTCAAAAAGTAGCAGCTGTTAATTCAACGGACAAAAAATCGGCAAAGGATTACAGCAAATATTTTGAAACAGTCTATACACCACCATCCTTAAGGGATGCGAAGCGAAGAGGGAAAGAAGAAATTCGTTATGAAAATGACTTTGCGATTCCTGAAGAATTCCGCGGTATGGGAGAGGGACGTAAGTTTTATATCCGCACATTTGGTTGCCAGATGAACGAGCATGATACAGAAGTAATGGCAGGAATATTCATGAGCTTAGGCTATGAGCCGACAAATACGGTAGATGATGCGAATGTTATTCTATTGAATACTTGTGCGATTCGTGAAAACGCAGAGAATAAAGTATTCGGTGAGTTAGGTCATCTGAAGTCTTTAAAAACAGAAAGACCGGATCTTCTGCTTGGTGTATGCGGGTGCATGTCCCAAGAAGAATCTGTTGTTAACAAAATATTAAAAACATATACGCAAGTTGACATTATTTTCGGAACTCATAATATCCACCGCTTGCCAAACATCCTTCATGAAGCATATATGTCGAAGGAAATGGTATTGGAAGTTTGGTCGAAGGAAGGGGATGTCATTGAAAACCTTCCGAAAGTGCGAAACGGAAAAATCAAAGCATGGGTTAATATTATGTATGGATGTGACAAATTCTGTACGTACTGTATCGTGCCATTTACACGAGGCAAGGAAAGAAGCAGACGCCCAGAGGATATCATCCAGGAGGTTCGGCAGTTAGCTGCACAAGGTTATAAGGAAATCACCCTGCTTGGCCAAAATGTTAATGCGTACGGAAAAGATTTTACTGACATTAACTATCGTTTAGGTGACTTAATGAATGAAATCAGCAAAATTGATATACCACGAGTTCGCTTTACGACAAGCCATCCTCGCGATTTTGATGACCACCTGATTGAAGTATTGGCTCAAGGCGGAAATATGGTCGAGCATATTCATTTACCGGTCCAATCTGGATCGACTGATGTACTGAAAATTATGGCAAGGAAATATACAAGAGAGCAATACTTAGAGCTAGTCCGCAAAATGAAAGCAGCAATACCGAACTTGACTTTGACAACAGATATAATTGTTGGTTATCCGAATGAAACCGAAGAGCAGTTCCAAGAAACACTTTCTTTATATGAAGAGGTTGGTTTTGAAGCAGCCTATACGTTCATTTACTCACCGCGTGAAGGAACACCTGCAGCGAAAATGAAGGACAATGTACCGTTAGAAGTCAAAAAGGAACGTTTACAGCGTTTAAATGCATTGGTGAATGCAAAATCTGCTGAATCAATGACTAGCTATAAAGACCAAGTTGTAGAAGTGCTTGTTGAAGGCGAAAGCAAAAAGCACTCCCATGTACTTGCAGGTTATACGCGCAAAAACAAGCTAGTCAATTTTGTTGGACCAAAATCCGCAATCGGTAAGCTTGTTAAAGTTAAAATTACAGATGCAAAAACTTGGTCATTAAATGGTGAAATGATTGAGGTCATCGAAGCAGTTGAG
Organism: Niallia circulans; assembly: GCF_007273535.1. Classification (NCBI taxonomy): domain Bacteria; kingdom Bacillati; phylum Bacillota; class Bacilli; order Caryophanales; family Bacillaceae; genus Niallia; species Niallia circulans. The sequence continues at coordinate 3,425,901 of NZ_RIBP01000004.1, read as the reverse complement.
GTAAATTAATGGTTAAATATACAAAAGAAGAAATATTAAAGCGGACAGAAGAGCTTGCCCAAATGATTCAACAGACAGAAGAGGTTGATTTCTATATAAGAGCGGAAAAACAAATCAACCAAAACAGCAAGGTGAATGACCGTATTGCTCAGATTAAAAAGCTGCAGAAGCAAGCAGTAAATCTGCAGCATTATGGGAAAATCTCCGCGCTGAAGGAAACGGAAGCAAAGATTGATGCACTTCAAGCAGAAATTGATGCGATACCAATCGTGTCCGATTTCAAAGAGTCGCAAAAAATCGTCAATGACATGCTGCAAATGGTCACCAAAACAATTGCAAACAATGTAGTTGATGCGTTTAATGAAGAAAAAACACCAGATAAGAAGCAGAATAAGCTTCATTGATATACAAAAAGGCCAACATCAAGGATGTTGGCTTTTTTATTATAATATTACTTGTTATTAAGAACGTTAATTGCTTGAAGAAAGGCTCTTCTGTATTCCTGCTGATCCTTCATGGCAGTCTCTAAGGTTGTTAGCAGGGATTTATTAAGCTGCTTTGTTTCTCTGTCTCGATTGTTACTGCTCTGAATTGTATGAAGAAGGAAGGTATATACGAGCATAAGACTAGAATAGTTGTCTACATATGTTAAACTCACTGCACTGCCGCCATTGCCACCTTCAGCATGTGTATTGACAGATGGAGCGCCTGATTCAAGTATTTTGTCAACAAGCTCATCAGGCACACCTAATTCCTTCAGCTTTTCCTTTGTTAAACCGATATTCTTTTCTGTCATGGTCCCACTCCTCTCGTTTATGTAATATATATAAGTTAAGATGGGCAGTCATTCCCATAATTGACGAATCAATTGTAGAAATGCTGCCCATAGTATTATTTTCGTAATGTTTTAAATTAAGCTTCGTTCACTTGTTCAGGGTTATTCTCGTTGAAAGAAACAGCAGTAGCATCACCAGCACTGTTTGCATTTACAAGAATTCCACCAATAAAGAAGTTCAACAAGTTTACACCTACAGCAGCTCCTCCAGCAGCACCAGCAGCAGAAAATTGGTTAGCTAGGTTACCGTTCCCTTGAGTAGCGTTAGTAAATGCACGAAGTTCTGTACCGTTACCAGAGCCAGAACGGCTTCTTTTGTGAGAATCAGATGTGCATCCAGACAACATATGATTTCACCTCCTTTCAAGCAAAATTTCTTGCGTTTATTTCTTTATAAAATTGGAAAGGTCTAATGAGAAAAGTGATTTGCCATTTACATTTACTTTTAGATTTCCATCCTCATTAGAAGCATCAATGACAGGTAGCTTTTCTTTCAGCTTACCGAGGTTATCCTCGTTCAGCAAATCCTTTAGTGAATTGATATTAAGTGTATTTACGGCTTTTTCTTTTATCGCATCCACACTTTTGGTCGCAACAGTATCGGAGACTTTGCTAGTAAGCTTTTTTGCTATGCCGCCCATTTCTTCTGTCATCTTGCTCATAAACTGATCTACATAGGCTGCTCTTTCTTCATTTGAAACCTCTTTCCCATTTACATTAAACTTAAAATCAAATTGATCTTTTATATTAAATTTTCCTGCCAACTCCCTCACCCCCTTGCGTATAGTACAGTATATAAAAACACGACCAAGCTGTATCCGCGAATTAATCAGTGCAAACGCATATTTTTAAGACATAAGCTTGTTTGTAGGCTGCTTTTCTTTAAAGAAAACTGAATACGAGCAAGTTCAGTCGAAAGAAAAAAGGAATAAATGCAGCTGTCAGCCTTTTGGTAAGAAAAAAAGAAAAGGATAAGAAAAGGTCGGAAGTATTAAGGGACTATACGGCAGAAAAGCTTATTTTTATTATTCATTCAGCAGTCTAGAGCAAGGAATTGTCTTTTTGTTGTCTACATAATCAGTGCTTTTTTGCAAATGATGTTAAGAGGCAGCTAAATGATTCTTAAAGGAGTCAGCGTAATGAAAGTGATATTAAGGCTGCAAGTGCACGATTGCTTTTTTATTATGGTGCACTATATTTATCGTGTGAATGAAGAAGGATTTCTGCGGGAATTGCTAGAATGTAGCAGTAGATATTCTTTTAAGTTTAGAATTACGGATAACGACATCTAGCTAAAAACATACAAAGTCTATTTGGAGGTGTGACATGTCTGAAAAACAGATGTTTGATAAGTTAGTATATTACACAGAAGGCAATAATCTTGTTGTTGAAAGAAGGTTTGAGGCTGCTCAAGAAACGGTTTTTAAGGCGTTTTCTGACGCTCATCTATTAGAAGCATGGTGGGGACCAGAAGGCTGGCAAACAACAAATGCTCGTTTTGAATTTAAGCCAGGCGGTGTTTGGCATTATTGCATGCGCTGTACAGATGAAAATCAAGGGGAGTTTTTTGGCCAGGAATCATGGGGCTTTGCTGTTTACAAGAAAATAACAGTACCAGAAGAAATCGTCTATACAGATTCCTTTGCAGATGAATTAGGCAATGCTCAAGCAGGAATGCCAGAAATACACATAACCGCTGCTTTCAAGGCAGACGGACAGCAAACAATATTGCAATTTATAAGTGCTTTTGCTTCAGAGGAAGCAATCCAGCAAATAGTGGAAATGGGCTTTGTTCAAGGAACAGAATCTCAATTCCGCAGGCTTGATAAACTGCTTGAAAACGGCCTGTAAACAAAAAAACAGAATGCTATCATACTAGCATTCTGCTTTTGCTTATTCCTTTATGCCAATTACACGAATTCGTTTATAATCAATTTGCCATGCTCCATCCTTATATACTTGTGGATGTAATTTCTTAGAAACTTTTTGAGTAATCATGGCTTTTTTGTTTTCTGAAAGTCCTTTAAAGAAGGAATCCCCAAACATTTCTATCCAATTGCTTAATCCATTTTCCCCATCTAATGGAGTGGGTCTGTCAAAATGCTGAGCAAAGACGACACGGAATCCTGCTTCCTCCATAAGTTGGGTATACTCTGCGATGCTTGGAAAGTACCAGGGAAAGTTTTCCCAATTAAAGCTGATTCCTTGAGTTGCATATTCCTCTATAATGGTATCTGTAATTATTTGCACATTTCCTTTTCCGCCAAACTCAGCGACAAACCGTCCTCCTTGCTGCAAACTGTTATAAATGCTAGTTAAAGCTTGTTTTGGCGATTTTATCCAATGAAGTGCTGCATTAGAAAAGACCGCAGTAAATCGAGAGTCAAAGGGTAAAGAAGTGGCATCCTCTACAAAGAACGGAATATGCGGGTATTTTTTTTGCGCTTGTGCAATCATATTTGGTGAATTATCAATACCAATCACTTCACAATCGTATCCTGCCAATCTGCTTGCAAGATCACCGGTTCCGCAGCCAAGGTCTAAAATCTTTTCTTCTGGACGAGGGGATAGAAGGCTGATAAGATCTCCTCCATAATTTGATACGAATGAATGTTTTCCATCATATAAGCTTGCATTCCATGTATCTTGTTTAACCGTCTCCATTGTAAATCCTCCTTATGTAATATGTAATTTCCTGTAATTAGATTATAATAAAAAGGATTAAAACTGAAAATTAACAAAAAACGAAAAAATTAATAACAGTTAGTTATTAGAAATGAGGTACTATGGATATTAAGTGGCTGAAAACATTTATAGTGGCGGCAGAGCACGAAAATTTCCGAATTGCTTCAGAGGAGCTTTTTTTGACACAGCCTGCGATTACGAAGCATATTAAGAGATTAGAAGAAACCGTGCATATAGAGTTGTTCGATAGAGTAGGCAAAAAAATCGTACTCACACAAGCAGGGCATCATTTTCTTCCAGTGGCAAAGAAAGTTTTCAATCAATACGAGCAAGGCTTAGAAGGATTTGAATCATGGAAGCAAGGATATGTCAGGAAGCTTGTCATTGCAGCAGCACCACAAATTGCATCCAGCATCCTGCCGAAGATTTTGCGAGAATTTATGGATGAATATCCAGATATCGAGGTGCTTGTGCATATTGTCAGCTCTTATGAAATTGGTGAAGAAATAAGTATGTCGAGGGCAGATATTGGGATATCCAGACTAAAGCCTATACAATCCACTGTTCAGGTTGAAGCGCTTCATCAGGACAGAGTGATACTCGTCGCACCATATCATGAATCTTTAAAGTTAAGTGAACAGCATGTATTAACGACATTCAGACTCATTACACATAATCATCCAGAGTACTGGGAGGATTTACAGAGAACTGTTAAAGGAAGCTATCCGTTTATTAGGACAATGAAGGTTAATCAGATGGAAATCACAAAGCGCTTTATTGAACAAGGACTTGGCGTATCCTATCTTCCGTATACTACTGTTATGGATGAATTAAACGCGAAAAAGCTGATGGAAGTGAAACCTGATAAAGTTTTGCCACCAGCTTCGTCAACATATTTATTGTCAAAGGTAAAAACAGAGGAAGTAAGTTTATTCATTTCCTTTTTTAAGGAGAAAATTGCGGTGCTCTCATAAGCAGTTACCAAACACTCTCCAAAAATACTTACAGTTTCAGCAACAGCGGAAATTATGGTAGAATTGCATTCGAGGTGGTAAAAATGGAGCAGCTGATTTATACGCTGTTGGCATATATTAATAATTCCTTGAACAAAGATATTAATTATCATGTCGCAAAAGGTCTTTTAGAACATATTCATGAATTGGAAAGCTTTTCACTCGAAAGTGCCGCAGATGCTTGCCATGTGGCGCCATCAACGATTAACCGTTTTTGTAAAAGAATCGGTTTTCGCAATTTTTCAAGTATGCGCAACAGTGTCAACATTCCAGTTGGTGCTTCCATTCATGAAGCAAATAATACACCATTACATACAAATGAGCTGTTTATGCAATTAAATGAAAATTTGGCTATTATTGACCAAATACCAACTGAACAAATAGATCGAATTGTTCAGCGTATAAAAAAGTCAAACAGAATCATTATTTTAGGATTTGAGAAATACCAAGTACAAGCAATGGAGCTACAGAAAAAGCTGCTTCTATTAGGGAAATTAAGTGAATGTGACACTAACTTTTTTAAGCAGATGGATGCATTAACAGAACTGGATGAGGATGATTTAATCATCACGATATCAATCCAAGGTAATATTTTATCTTCGTATTTCCCGTTTATTGAAAAATTTAAAGCAGCAAAAGGTCAAAAACTGCTGATTACTTTCTCTGGTGAGCTTGGCAAATTAGCCGTTTTCGACGAAATTATTCAATGTGGCAAAATAGAAAACTCAAGTGTCAGCAGCTATACACTATTGAGGCTGTTTGATGTGCTGTTTTATCGCTATTAACTGGTCTCAACCAGACCAGTTTAAGCACTTGACAGCAATCTAGTAGGAATAAATACCTTATACTATGTCTCCAAAATGGCTTTTCTTCATAAAGCGAATCACTTCGTAAATGTCTAATTGTAAAGCTAGTCTTAATCAGACCAGTTTTATTTAAAAAATGCTAGTATGATAGATTTATAAACATAATAGGAGGCATTGATATGAAAAAGAGTCATTTTCCTGAAGGGTTTTTATGGGGCGGCGCAACTGCTGCCAATCAGCTAGAGGGTGCTTATAATGAAGGCGGAAAAGGATTATCCATTTTTGATATGGTAGCGTTCGTACCGAAGGAAGAAAGAGGTCACGAAATTGAAATGGATGTTAGAAGTGAAGCAGAGCTAGAGGAATTGCTTGCTGGCAAGGGCGGAGACAATTTCCCGAAACGCCGCGGAATTGATTTCTATCATCGTTATAAAGAGGATATTGCTTTGTTTGCTGAAATGGGCTTTAAGACATTTCGTATGTCGATTTCCTGGCCGCGTATTTTCCCGAATGGTGATGAAACAGTACCAAATGAAGAGGGCTTGGCATTTTATGACAGAGTGTTTGATGAGCTGCAAAAGCATGGAATTGAGCCGCTTGTAACATTGTCTCATTACGAACTGCCGCTGAATTTAGTGCAAAAGTATAACGGGTGGACAGACCGTCGCTTAGTTGAATATTTTGTACATTACGCTGAAACTGTCTTCAACCGTTATAAAGACAAAGTGAAGTATTGGCTGACATTTAATGAAATTAACGTTTCCACGATTTCACCTTATATCGGCAGCGGGATTCTTGTTGACCGCGTTGAAAATCGCGAACAGGCTGTTTACCAAGCACTTCATCATCAGTTTGTCGCAAGTGCAAGAGCGGTTAAAGCATGTCACGAAATCATCCCTGATGCTTTGATTGGCTGTATGCTTGCTCGGATGGAAACATATGCGGAAACTTGCAGTCCAGATGATGTGCTTGCGGCATTAGAGGAAGATCAGAAGAACCTGTTCTTCACAGATGTTCAAGTTCGCGGCTATTACCCTAGCTATATGAACCGTTATTTCGAGGAAAATGACATCAAAATTGACATGCTGCCAGGAGACGAAGAAATTTTGCTTCAGCACCCAGTTGACTTCCTGTCGTTCAGCTATTACATGACAATGGTGTCAAGTGGTTCACCAGATAAGATGAAAGAAAAAGGCAACTTCTTCAGCGGAATTCCAAACCCTTATTTAGAAGCATCTGATTGGGGCTGGCAAATCGATCCGAAGGGCTTGCGTATTACATTGAAGAAAATGTACGATCGTTACCAAGTTCCTTTGTTCATCGTTGAAAACGGATTAGGCGCTTATGATAAAGTCGAAGAAGATGGTTCTATTCAAGATGACTATCGCATTGATTACTTGAGTGCACACATCGAACAAATGGGCGAAGCAATCAAAGACGGTGTCGATGTTATGGGCTACACAAGCTGGGGCTGTATCGACCTTATCAGTGCAGGAACGTCAGAGATGTCTAAGCGTTATGGATTTATCTATGTGGACCAAGATGATTATGGCAATGGTACATTAGAAAGGAAAAAGAAAAAATCCTTTGACTGGTATAAAAATGTCATTGCAACAAATGGTGCAGAACTATAATATAATGTGAAAAAAACAGTGTCTTCTCTTTTGGAAGACACTGTTTTTGTTTTGTCAGTTTTTTATTTTGCCTGTTGCCTTTTTATATAATAATATGACCAACAGCATGACTGGCACAATAAATTGCAAGGGCAGGTTTAAAAGGAATGGCACTACTTTAAACCCTTCTTGAATATGGTCTGTTATCCCTCTGCCAATAAACACAGTGAACAAAGAAATAATACACACAACAGGCATGATGAAGTACCTGTATGGGATATGGCATATATATTCTAGTCCCTTTAACCCTGCAAAAATAAAGACAGAGCTTTTTACAAGGATACCAAGCATAATTATGAAAACAGTAAAGGCATCAATCCGTTCAATAAACTCTCCAATTGAAATTAACCGAGTCGCGCTCAATAAGGGGAATATCGCCCTTGATGCGATATTGCTGCCAAGTGAAAGGCTGACAAACAATGTTGCGATTGTCAAAAAAAAGGATGATAAAGCAATAGCAAAAATTAACACTTTATTGCCTTTTTTAAAGTTTCCTACTAATGGAAATATACAAGTGAAAGCGATAATTTGTCCGTATGGACGGACAAGTTCGTACGGGAAAATAATTTTTATTAACGGTTTAACACCATCTGGGAATATTGGCGTGACTTTATCTAACGAGAAGTTTTTACTTGCATAAAGAAAAACGGCTAATAGGATGATAAACAAAATCGAATAAGGTGTGAATATTTCCGTTGTTCTCCCAAGTACTTCTAAGCCTAGATATAATATATAGCCAATGATTAATACTAGCGATAATGTTAGCACCTCTATGGGCGTGATTGGTAAAATGACAGTCGAGGTTAGCTCAATAAAATCTCTGATGACACGGCATGCCATATAAAAAAAGTATAGGACATAAATAATACTGCCAATAACTGCGAGTGGTCTGCCAATACAGGTTTCCATTATCTCGTATAAATTCTTATCTGGAGAAAATGTAGACATATAATAGTAAGCTAAGACAATGATTAAGCCAAGAAAGGAAGACGAAAGGACTACTATCCATGCTGCCTGTTTGCCTAAAAGACCAATTCCAAGTACGACAGAACTTCCCAAATTAAAGCCAATGATTAAAGCAAGCAGTTGATTTAACGATATATTTTCCTTCATCATCAGGGAAGTACTCTCTCTTTCTTGTCCGATTGCGCCTATCTGCACGAGATTATTATGTGTAAAAAAGGAGTAAATATACTAATTGTTTCCATGGATATTCTTTCAAAATAGATTTGTCGGTTTATAATAAAAGAAGCATTGTTCATTAGTATGAAAGGAGGAAGACAAGATGCTTGCAGATATAAAAAAAGTGGAGGAAGGATATACAGCAATATTTAAACGGAACTTTCGTTATAACGCGGAGCAAGTATGGTCTGCATTGACAGACAATGAAAAATTAACAGCATGGTTTCATAATCTTGAAGCAGAAGATCTTCGTATAGGGGGAAACATCCGCTTTTATATGAGAGATGGAACAAATACTTCCATAGAAATGAAAATCTTGGATTTTAAGGAAGGTGTTCTCCTTGAATACGAATGGGGAGAGGGAAGTGTTCGATTCGAGGTAGCTCCAAGTAAGGCGGGCAGCAGCCTTGTTTTATGCGAAATTTTCCCTAACTGGACAGATCATACGCCTAAAGATATAGCTGGCTGGCATGCATCCTTAGAAGTGCTGTCCTCTTTACTGGATGGGAAAGTAATTGAATTTCCAATGGAGAGGTGGGAAGATTTGTTCAAAAATTATCAACAAATTAAGCCATAAAAAAAGGACGGAAATACAATGGGTGGAAATACATTATTTGTCGGAATAGATACAAGTACAGCATTGACAAGCAATTTGGAAAAAAGAAAAAAGCAAAAGATAAAGCGAGTTGATTTGATCGAGCTTTCGCCGAATTTAACCTTTGCTACCTACAAAAAAGAGGATACTATTATTCGTACCTACTTCTTTAAAGATGCAGTTGTTCTTTTTGTTGAGGCCACGCCGTTTTTGCAGGACATGGAAGAAATCTTTGGATTAAGCAGTCCTGATTTGGATGTAATGGCAACAGACCTTGCTCATGAAGCGCTTATTCCTAAGTTTGAAATGGTCTTGGCAGAATACAACGAGGGAACGATAGTTAGTCCATTATTGCATCTATATGGGCAGCGGTACTGGCATGATGATAGCTTGATTGTCGGCAACAGGGAGGCTTTGGTCAAGCTGAAAAATGCCATTGATATGGCACTTAATTATGGGGAAGGCAGGGCTTGTGTATCGACTAGTGACTGGGAGGGCTATGATCTTTATGTAAAATGCCTGCCTGGTGAACCAGAAACACATAAAGAATGGGAAAATCTTCAGCTGCCCTATCATGATCGAGAGATGTACGTTCCCGATGAAAAGGAGGAGCTTGACCCATACAAGCTTATTGTAAATTGGAGAAAATAGGAGAATAGTTTGATGAAAGCGCTCTAATAAACTGGTAGCATTATCTTGTAATCGCTTAATTACATATGGGAAACAGGAATGTTACCTAACGGGCATAACCTAAACAAATGCATGGATTTTCATGTGCTTGTTTAGGTTTTTTGTTTTTTATTAACAAAAATCATGCCTACTAAACAGAAAGAGGGGATGAAGGACATGAAAAGAACAGGATTAATCGTGTTATTGCTGCTTGTTTGTGCTATTTTTGCTGGCTGCACAAACAGTAGTAAGGAGGAAAGCGGTCCTGCAAGTGAACCAAAAACAGATACTGATACGAAAACAGCAGAAAAGCAAAAGGCAAGAACGGTGATAACTACAGATGGTGAAGTGGATGATATGAACTCTGTTCTTCGCTACTTACTTTATGCAAATGAGATGAATTTAGAAGGAATAGTGTTAACGAGTTCTGTCTATCATTATGCGGGTGATAAAGATAAAGGAATTGAGCCATTAAGATGGACGGGTACAGAGTGGCTGACTAATATGATCGATGCCTATGAGGATGCGTATCCAAATCTTGAAAAGCATGCAGATGGCTACCCAGAACCGGATTACCTGCGCAGCATCACAAAGATTGGCAATATATCCAATGTAGGTGAAATGGAAGAAGAAACAGATGGTTCCCAGTTTTTGAAGGAGCTGTTCCTTAATGATGACGACAGTGATTTATATGTACAGACATGGGGTGGAACTAACACAACTGCTCGTGCACTGAAATCAATTGAAGAAGAATACAGCAAGTCAGATGATTGGGAAAGTGTAAAATCAAAAGTAAGTGATAAGCTTGTACTTTACATTATTTTGGATCAGGATGACAGTTATAGCAAGTATATTGCGAAAAACTGGCCAGATATCCGCATCATTAATGATACTTCGAATTTCTGGCATTTCGCTTACGCTTGGCAATTACATTCAGAAGAGCTGAACACAAAGCTGACAGGTGCTTGGCATAAAGAAAATATTGTCGGCCATGGACCGTTAATGGATATGTATGCGTTAATGGGTGACGGCAAGATGATTGAAGGAGAGCTTTTTGAGGAGCAGCGCGGAACAGACGAATATTTAGAGAAAAATCCTCAATATAATAAATATGATTTTATTTCTGAAGGTGATTCTCCATCTTTCTTCTACTTAATTGACAACGGATTAAGAAGCTTAGAGAATCCGACATATGGAGGCTGGGGCGGCCGTTTTGACGCTGTCAGCAGCAAGGTGTATAAAAACACTGTTACAGACTTTAATGTGTACGCAAACAGATATGAAGCAGAGTATTCCTTAACACGCTGGTTCGATGATATTCAAAGCGACTTTGCAGCACGCGCAGATTGGCTGACGGCAGAAAGTTATGAGGATGCAAACCATAATCCAACAGTTGAAGTTACAGAAGGCGTAGATTTAACGGTGGAAAAGGGAGAGAAGGTAACGTTGCATGCGAATGCTAGTGACCCTGATGGTGACAAGCTATCCTTTAAATGGTGGAGATATTTTGAAGCAGATACGTACGAAGAGTCAAAGGTAGCCAAAAAAGATACAATCGCTGAAGTTGTTGATGGTCTTCAGCTTGGTCTTCAACGTGAACTGGCAGAAGGAGAAACAACAGATACGATTGAACTAACAGGCAAGGACAGTGATACGGTTAGCTTCACTGTTCCAGAGGATGCGAAATCTGGAGATACGCTTCATGTAATTGTAGAAGTACAGGATGATGGCGCTCATGCGTTAAAGCATTATCAACGAGTCATCTTAACGGTGAAATAATGGCATAAACACTAAGACGGTGGAAAAGCTTATTTATAGGCTATCCTCCGTCTTTTTTTCTAATGAATAGAAGTTATGGAAGTGTTTCCCTCTGTTATACAACAATATTTTTCTATCGCCTCAAAAAGCTATAAAAATTTATATAATTGCACCGATACAACCATTAGCAAAATAAATTGCTAAACTGTTAAGGGATGGGAAGAAGCATGAGGTTAAAGCTTAAATTAAAGCTAGGGACAAAAATTAATTTAATTGTGTTTGCTGTAATAATTGTTTTATCCGTTGTTATCGGTTTTTTGGCATATAGTGAGATTTCAAAGGGGATAAAGGAATTTGCGATAGAAAAAGCGAAGGGTGACCTCGCGCTTGGTTATAACTATGTAGATAGTAAATACCCTGGTAATTGGACTGTCGAGGGGGACAAGCTCTTAAAGGGTGAGACTGTTTTAAATGATAATAACCAGTTAGTAGATTTGATTGGTAAGGAAACAGACGATACAGTTACATTTTTCTTAAATGATACGAGAATTGCAACGAATGTAATGATAGATGGCAAACGGGCAACAGGAACGCAAGCCTCTCAAGAAGTGATTGACACAGTATTAACAAATGGAAAATCCTTTTATGGGGAAGCAATAGTAGTCGGAAAAGAATATCAGACAGCATATATGCCGTTGAAAAATGCTGCTGGTGAGGTTGTTGGAATTATGTATGTCGGTGCTTCAGAAGCAATGATTGACAGTATTTTATCTTCTTTCATAACAAAGTTTATTATTGTGCTGATAGTGGTAATTGTCATTGCTTCTGTTGTCATCTTTTTATTTACAAGAACGATTAGAAAAAGACTCAAAAAGCTTACTTCTGCATTGGAACTAGCAGGAAACGGAGATTTTACGGCGACTGTTGCTGATGAATCCTCTGATGAGTTAAAAAATCTATCTGTTAGCTACAATAAAATGGCCGACAGTTTAAAAGTAATGATGAATGAAGTGATATCGACATCTGAGCAGCTTGCATCTTCCTCTGAAGAGTTGACTGCAAGCTCAGAAGAGACGAGCAGAGCTACAGAAGTGATTACTGAGTCTATCCAGCAGGTTGCAAATGGTGCAGACCAATCAGCAACAAATGTACAAGACAGCGCTGATGCGCTTGGAGATGTGACAGATGGAATTCAATCTATTGCCCAAAATGCTCAATCTGTGTCTGCTGTTGGCATAAAGGCAACAGAAAAGGCCAAAAATGGTGGGGTTTTTGTAGATAAAACAGTCCAAAAGATTACAGAAATCCATCATTCTGTTGCGAAAACTGGTGAAGCAATTAAAAATCTTGATTCACGTTCACAAGAAATTGAGAAAATCACAAATGTCATTACAGATATTGCTAACCAGACGAATTTATTAGCATTAAATGCAGCGATTGAGGCGGCAAGAGCAGGAGAAAATGGAAAGGGCTTTGCCGTAGTTGCAGATGAAGTCAGAAAGCTGGCAGAGCAGTCCCAACAATCGTCTGCACAGATTTCAGCACTTATTAAAACAATCCAAGCAGATATGGTGCAATCAAACGCTTCAATGGAGCAAGTCACATTAGATGTGCAAGAAGGGCTTGAAATTGTCGGGCAGACAAAAGCAAACTTTACAGAGATCATGGAATTTATGGAAAGCTTGACAGCCCAAATTGCTGAGATGGCGGGAACCTCTGAAATACTGGCAGAAGGTACAAAGGGAGTTGTGGCAACTGTTTCTGATATTCGAACGATATCTGGGCAAACATCTATGCATTCGCAAAATGTGGCTGCCTCAGCAGAGGAGCAGCTTGCATCAATGGAGGAAATCGCAGCATCTGCACAGGCATTGAGTCATTTAGCAGAAAACTTAAAAGAACTGATCAGTAAGTTTAAAGTATAAATAGTAGCCAGCCTCATAATGTTGGGGCTGGTTTTTTCATGTTTTTGTCTAGCTTATTCCTTTCCATCACTTCTTTTTACAAGTATCCTATTTAATAGAACAGATGGGAGGATACATAATGAAAAAAGTTTATGCAGACGTCTTGCAGTTTCGGGGAACGCATTATAATTTTGGCTTGAAACAAGGCGAGTATTTCAAGGATTCGATACTTGTTAAAAACAGAGAAAAGCAATGGAAGGTAAGAAAGCCGAAATTTTCGATAGATGTCGAGGAAACAAAACAGATTTTTGCGAGGTTTGCACCACTTATTTGGGAAGAGTTTGAAGGTTATCGTGATGCATTGGGCTGGCCAATGGAACGGGTGCTATTAGAATTCTGCGGCTATCGTCTTGATATCGACAAGTCAGGCTGTTCCATTTATGTCGGGAATGATTATTTAATTCGTAATTATGATTATCATCCGAAAACCTATGATGGCAGGTATACAATCTTTCAGCCGACAGACGGGGGAAATGCCATAATCGGGCCAAGCCAAAGAGGAACAGGCCGAATGGATGGCATGAATGAAAAGGGCTTGACGATGGGCTATAATTTCATGAATCGAAAACGTCCTGGCACAGGCTTTGTGTGTAATATGATCGGAAGGCTTATACTAGAGCTTTGCGGGTCTGCTGAAGAAGCAGCTGCTTTGCTGAAAGAAATTCCGCACCGTCATTCCTTTAGCTATGTACTGTTTGACAAAAGCTGTGACACTCCATTCATCGTCGAAACCTCCCCAAGACGAGTAGAGGTAAGAAGAGGTTATTCATGCACAAATCATTTTAATGTCATGACAGAAGAAAATCGTCATGTTTTGGATGATTCAAAACGAAGATTGGAAATTATCGAGGAAAATCAAACTAGTAATACGGACGGAGAAGCAGCATTTAAGCTGTTGAATGACAGTGATTCAGGCATATTCTCCAAGCTGTATGGAGCTTGGGCTGGAACAATCCATACTTCCGCCTATTTTCCTACCGTTCAAAAAGCGTGGTTTGCACTCGGCGGTGATCAAAAGCCTATTGAATTCGATTTTGCAAAGTGGCTCGAAGGGGAGGATTTACAGATTGAGAAAGTAGAAGGGCTTATTGATACAGACATTCCCTTTGTTCATATGGAGCAAGCTGATTGGTATAAATGACAGTACTGTTTTGCAGTGCTGTTTTTTTTATTAAATATAAAGTTGCTAGGTATTTTAATGAGCTTTATTGGCAGACAACTGAGGTGACTGCAAATCATTAAGGAAACAAAAATGCCGGAATGACAGAGCTAAGGGAAAAGTCAGCATATCTTTTTTTAAATATTTTTAAATGCTAATATGTTATATTTATGATGTAAATAAAAGCGAAAGCGCATAAACAAATAAAAAACAAAGTTAAATAAATTAAAAAGGTAAAAAACAAAAGAAAACAAAAGGGGTGTGGCAATGAATAGTGCCGAATTAAGACTGAAGCTTGAAAGCTATAATAAAATGGCTCCTCCTGACTGGGACCAAATAAAAAACACCTATCAGGTTGAACCGATTGGAAGCATTAATGGCGAGCCGCTGTACGAGTTTAATATGATTTTTGATCCGTTCCATAATCCGATTGAAGATAATATCTTTATTTCGCAATGCCCTCCTACTGCCTTTGTACCATTGCATATTCATCAATACATTGAGCTGATCTATGTTTATCAAGGCAGATGCCAGATTATCATGCAGGAGGATATCATAAATATACAGGAAGGGGGAATCATCATGATTGACAAAAATACTCCCCATACGGTAATGGAAACAGCAAAAGAAGATATTATTATAGAAATAAAACTGAAGCACGATTACTTGTCTTCAAGCTTTTTAAGTAGATTCACAAACAGAAGTATAATTTCTCAATTTTTAGTAGATTCTCTGATTGACAGCCGAAGTGCAAATAAGTACCTGTATTTTCCTTTTGAAGCAAGCTCTAACTTTAATGACATTATGGAGCATATTATGTGTGAATATTTTGAGGAAGATGCCTTCACTTCTGGAATGATAGATGCTTATTTATTTATCATGTTTACGGAGTTAATCCGCCACAGCAACAGCTTAACAAGCATAGAGAGAAACAACAGGACAGAAAAGGACTTGATCGTTTTAAATTTGTTGGAGTATATAGAAAGTCACTGCAAGGAATGCAGCCTAACAGATATGGCTGATCAGTTTAAATATCATCCAAACTATATTTCTGCGATATTGAAAAAAGCAACTGGAAAGTCATTTACAGACTTGCTGCAAATCCAACGGGTTAATAAAGCGGCCCTTTACTTAACAAATTCTCTTATGCCTATTCCAGAAATTTCTGAAGAGGTAGGGTATTCGAGTGTGTCTTTTTTCTACAAAAAATTTAATGAAATATATCAACAGACTCCAAAGGAATACAGGGATAGAAATCAGTAATGTTTCTTTTTTAAGGATGATTATGATTACTTCCTAAATCTTTGAATCGAGCAAACATCTTCTTTGTATATGCCATTAAAACAAATGAAAACGCTTGCTACAATTAGAATCACAAAGCAAGGAAAAAGATATTAGGAGGTATTTATAATGACTTATGATTTTCCGAAGCAATTCCTTTGGGGTTCAGCAACAGCAGGGCATCAAGTGGAGGGCAATAATGATAATAGTGATTTTTGGGCAGAGGAGCAAGTCGAAGGCTCGCCATATAATGAGAAATCAGGTAAAGCCATCGATCATTACACTCTGTATAAAGAAGATATTGCCCTTATGGCCAGTCTGGGATTAAAGGTTTTTCGGTTTTCAATTGAATGGGCGCGAATTGAGCCAGAGCCAGGGCAATATTCCCAAACGGCAATTAATCATTATCGCGATGTCCTTGAAACATGTTATAAACACAATATTACCCCTTTTGTTGCAATGCATCACTTTGCCTCGCCAAAATGGTTAATGCAATTTGGCGGGTGGGCAAGCCCTGATGTTCCTGATTTTTTTGCAAAATATTGCGAAGTTGTATTTCGAGAGCTTGGTGACTTAATTCCATATGTGTTGACGATGAATGAAGTGAATCTCCCTGTCATGCTTCGAGAGCTTTTTACTAGTATCGGCTTTATTCCGCCAGTTGGAATTGAGCGAGATTCGTGGACAGCTCCTGGTTGGAGAGAGGAAGCAGCAAAGCTTTGCGGTGCAACGAGTGATCAGTATTTTACCTTTCATATGCTTTCTGATGAACATTCACTCAAAATTCTTCGTCAATCCCACCAAAAAGCTCGTCAAGCGATAAAGAGCGTCCAGCCAAACACATTAGTTGGACTGTCAATGGCGTTGTCTGATGTTCAAAGTATTCAAGGTGGAGAAGAACTAGCTGCAGCAAAATGGCAAAGTTATTTTAGTCAATATTTGCCTATGATAGAAGAGGATGATTTTTTTGGATTGCAAAATTACACAAGAGAAGTATATGGTCCAGACGGCCAAGTCCAGCCAAATAAAGAGGCAGAATTGACACAAATGGGCTATGAATTTTATCCAGAAGGACTGTCTAATGTAGTCCGTAAGGTAGCTCAGTCTATATCTATTCCAATTATTATTACGGAGCATGGAATTGCCACAGATAATGACAGCAGACGGGTCGAATTTATTCGCAAAGGATTAGCAGGCCTGCAGTCATGTTTGGAGGATGGGATTGATATAAGAGGCTATCTTCATTGGTCAACATTCGATAATTATGAGTGGAATTCAGGCTATACTAAGAAGTTTGGGTTAATCGAGGTAGACCGTACCACACAAAAACGGAAGGTGAAGGAAAGTGCGCGTTTTCTTGGACAAATTGCTAAATCCAGCTCCCTTGTTAATAATTGAAGTAACATCTGCTCCCACGCTTTAGGGAGTAGATTCATGCAAAATATCTATTGTTGATAAATCTTTGAATCAAGTAAGAATATTCTCTGATTAGCCACTGAATGATATGAAAGCGTTTACTGTTATAAATCAGCGTCCAAGGAAGAGTTTGCCTTATGAAATGCATTTTATGGAGGGGTAATGATGGAGACGGTTGTCTGGAATAAAACGCCTTTTAAGAGATTAATAGTAGCCGCAATGCTGGGTGTTGGCACTTCTATAGCGCCATTAGTTTTATTAGGATTTGGTCTTTCTACCTTTATTGTGATAAGAATTGTCGGACAGGAGAATGCGACTGCTGTATATGGAACTGCGTCAGGCATCACAGGAATTGCCGTTGTTGTATTTGGATTGTTTGGTGGTGTTATTGCAGATAAGACGAGGATCAGGATGGGAAGAAGAAGATTTTGGATGGTAGCGGGCAGCATTCTCGGTGCGATTTCGATGGTGCTGCTGACATATGCTGCTACTATTCCAATGTTTATTATCTCGTTATGCTTGGCGAACTTCTTTTATGGCATGGTTTCATTATCCTGTTATGCCATTGTGCCAGAGCAGGTAAATCCAGAAAAGTTTGGTCGTGTGTCAGGCTTAATTGGAGCTTCAGCACCAGCGTTTGTTATGTCAGGTCAAATGCTGATGGGAGTGTTTGCAGATTCGACGCTTGAACAGAAGATGATTACTTTAATTATTATCCAGTTGATTGGAGGCATAGCTGCAGCACTTCTTATAAAGGATAATCACTTTGCGAGAACAGAAAACAAGGAAAAAAAATCATCTGGTATTCGCGGCTTTTATCCAAGCTTTAAGCAGCATCCAGCTTATACTTGGGCACTTTTGACAAAGCTGTTCATTAATTTCTCCAATGCTGGATTGAATATGCTGACACTATTTTATATCGCTAGGTTTCACTTGAGTGAAACGAAAATTTTTCAAATAATGGGACTTACTGCGCCTACGATTATTCTAATGGTGGGAGCGGGTATTCTTGGCGGCTTTTTATCAGATAAAGTCAAAAAGCAAAAACCATTTGTAATGGGAGCAGCACTCATAACAGCACTTTGCCTTGTTGCCTTTGCTTTTTCTACAAGTGTGGCCTGGGTAATTGTCGGAAACTTCATTTTTAACTTTGGATTTGGAATGTACAATGCTGTTGATAATGCCCTTGTTAATCGTATTCTGCCTTCAAAGGAAAATGCTGCTAAGGATATTTCAATAATGAATACGACTACAAATATGGCTTCCACATTAGTCAGCTTTGCAGCACCTGTACTAATTGCTTTCGGTGCAAGTACATTCGGCGGTGATGGCTATACAATGTTCTTCTTGGTTCTTGCAGCATTCTCCATACTTTCTGCTATAGCTGTCCTTCCTATACCAGAAATGGAAGGAAAAGACGAAGCAGGTGACGAACCTATTGATGAAATAATTGTTTCCTAAAAAATTACTTAGAGGTTTACTTACTGATTAAACTAATTAAATTGTATGAAGTGTGCAATGAAATCTCTATAAAAGAAAGGAATAGATAGAATGACAGATTTAAAGGTTGCTGCATTAACATGTGAATATCGAACAAATCCACTTGGACTCGACATAAAAAAGCCTCGTATCAGCTGGAAAATTGCATCAAGTGAAAGGGGAATAGTACAAAGGACTTACCAAATTCATGTATCTGATAGGGCGGATTTTACATCTTTATTGTGGGATTCAGGCATCGTTTACTCCCAAGAATCTCTGCATATTGAATACGGGGGACCAGAGCTTAAAGGAAAAACAAGATACTACTACAGGGTGAAGATTTGGGACAACAAAGACCGAAAATCGGCTTGGAGTGAAACCGCTTGGTGGGAAACAGCTTTTTTAAATGAAAATAGCTGGAGAGCACAATGGATTACACCAGCACAGGATGAAATCGATCCATTAAGTGAAGCTGTGTTTCTGTTAAGAAAAGAATTTAATCTTCAGTCAAAAATTGTTTCGGCTCGTATTTATGGGACTGGATTAGGATTGTATGAACTTTATGTAAATGGAGAACGCGTTGGGGATGATTTACTTACACCAGGCTGGACCAGCTACCATAAACGCCTTCAATATCAGACATATGATGTGACATCAAGTCTTCAGGCTGGTCCTAACGGTTTAGGTATCATGCTTGCTGACGGCTGGTACAAAGGAAATCTAACATGGGAAAACAAGCGACATATATATGGAGACAGACGGGCAGCCTTTTTTGAACTACATGTGAGGTATGAGGATGGCACAGAGATTATTATTCCTACAGATACGTCATGGAAGGCAGCGACGGGACCTGTTGTTTATTCCGAACTTTATCAAGGGGAAAGATACGATGCAAGGCTTGAACAGGAAGGCTTTAGCTGTCCAGGTTTTAATGACAGTGCTTGGTATCATACGACAGTGCAGCGTATGCCTGTATCACAGCTTGTTGCACAAGAAAATTGGCCAACAAAAGTTACCGAGTTAATCAAGCCTATCAGCACATTTATCACACCATCAGGGGATACGGTCATTGATATGGGGCAAAACATGGTTGGCAGAATCCGCTTTTCAGTTAAAGCGACAAGCGGCACACATATCGTTTTAAAGCATGCTGAGGTGCTTGATAAGGATGGAAATATTTATTTTGGAAATTTGCGCAAAGCAGATCAGCAGGTTGAATATATAACGAAAGGAACTGGGCTTGAAAGCTACGCTCCTCACTTTACTTTTCAAGGCTTTCGATATGTGAAAATTGAAGGCTACCCTTATCAGGAGAACGGACTGCCGCTTGAAAACTTTATTGGTGAAGTCATTCATTCTGATATGCAGCCAACAGGTGAATTCGAGTGTTCTAACGAGCTCGTGAATAAGCTTCAGGAAAATATCGTCTGGGGGCAAAGAGGCAATTTTCTTGATGTGCCGACAGATTGTCCGCAACGAGATGAGCGGCTTGGTTGGACAGGTGATGCCCAGGTGTTTATCCAGACAGCATTATTCAATTATCACGGTGGTCCATTTTTCACGAAATGGCTGCGTGACCTTAAAGCAGAGCAGCATTCAGACGGTGGCGTTCCTTTTGTAATTCCAGCGGTCGTTGGCGGGGCAAATGCAGCAGCATGGGGCGATGCAGCGACTATCATCCCGTGGGAGGTTTACAAGGCATATGGAGACAGAAGGTTGTTAGAGGAGCAATATGAAAGCATGAAGGCATGGGTTGAATATATGCATATGCAAGGAGAAAACGAATATCTTTGGGTGGTTGGCTTCAATTTCGGCGATTGGCTCGCCCTCGATGCACCATCAGGTAGCTACAGCGGAGCAACTCCGAAGGATTTTGTGGCAACAGCCTTTTACGCCCATTCAACTAGAATTTTAAGAGATGCTGCTAAGGTGCTTGGCAAATGGGATGAGGCACAACACTATGAAGCATTGCTAGAGAAAATTGTTAAGGCTTTTAACTTTGAATTTGTCTCGCCTTCAGGCAGGCTCGTTTCTCCAACACAAACAGCACATGTGCTTGCACTCATGTTTGACTTAGTGGACGGTAAGGTGAAGGAACGGACAGCGCGAGAGTTAAACGAACTAATCCTGCAAAACGATTACCATTTAACGACTGGTTTTGTCGGTACACCATATCTATGTTTTGCTCTATCTAAAGCGGGATATCATGAAACAGCAGTCAGACTATTGCTGCAGGAGAGCTATCCTTCATGGCTGTATTCTGTTAAGCAAGGTGCAACAACAATATGGGAGCACTGGGACGGGATAAAAGAAGACGGTTCATTTTGGAGCGATGACATGAATTCCTTTAATCATTACGCTTATGGTGCTATTGGTGATTGGCTGTACAGAGCTGTTGCTGGACTTGATATGGATGAAGGGATGCCTGCTTATAAACGGATTCGCATTAAACCGCAGTTTGCAGGAATCCATCTAACCTATGCAAAAGCAGTTCTTGAATCTATGTATGGCAGAATTCATTCAGAATGGCGTAAAACAGCAGACAAAATAGAGTTGAAAGTGGTCATTCCTGCAAATACAACAGCAGAAATAACATTGCCATATGCACAAATAGAAGCTGTTACTGAAGGAGGGAAACTACTTGCCGCCTCAACAGGAATTTATTCTGTCAAGGAACAAGAAGATACAGTTATCTTAACAGTCGGCTCTGGCAGCTACCATTTCCAATACGCAAATAAGTACGGACTAACAGTCAGGTTTACTGATGAATCAAGACTTATCGACGTGCTTGCGCAAAAATCTTCCGCTGCAGTCCTTGAAAAACATGCCCCAGGAATCGCCAATCCACCAGGTATTTTTGCGATGAGAACAAAGACTTTAAAGGAATTAGCAGAATTCCCTGAGGCAAACCTGACAATTGACCGAGTAAATGCACTGATAGAAGAGCTTAACATGATTGAATGGACAACAGAGCTGGTGTAAAACGCGGAATAAGAGATTCGGTCATAAGGATATAATATGCTAATTCAAAGAGGCTGGGACATAAGTATATAGAATCTGTGTAAAAACCGAACTCATTAATCAACATTGATTAATAAGTTCGGTTTTTTTGTATTTTGTAAGAAGGGATAAAGAGAATAAACGGAGAATTATTCCATGTAAAATCAAACGAATGAACTTTTAAAAAAAATGCAGAAAACCCTTACTCAAAACTTTATAAGCTGGTTAATGAACCGGATTAGGAGGGTATTGGCTAATAGTAAGGAATAAACTAAGAATTTTCTCCTTAAATTAAGTTATTGGTAAGCGTTATTGAACTTAAGTTAATAGTTAGCACAATACAAATTGCTGAAGGGAGGAATTGAGAATGAACATTTGCAGGGAAGATTATTCAGAAAACAGTGATTTTCTTCGGAAGAGAGTAGTTGAATATAATCTGTCACAATTGCCAGAAACTATAAAACATCCTGTCAACAAAATTTGTTTTACTGCTAGAGATGATAACAATGCAATTGTTGGCGGTATAACTGGTGTTATGTTTTGGCATCACCTGCAAATTGAATCATTATGGGTTGATGAATCTATTAGAGGGTGTGGGTGTGGAAGTAGCCTTCTGCAGAAAATCGAGGAGTGTGCACTAGAATACAAATGCAGTCATATTCAACTTGATACGTTTAGTTGTCAAGCCCCTGAATTTTACCGCAAGCAGGGGTATGAGATTGCAGGGGTTATTAAAGAGCATCCGATAAAGGAAAGCAGTCAGTATATTCTTGTGAAGCGATTAAGATGTGAGAAAGACGGCTTATCTTACTAGTCAGGCTTCAATTAAATTAGGGAGAAAGAAGGAAGATATTATGGATAAATTCGGATTGTACGGTAAGTTTACAGCAAAACCTGAGAATAGAGATATGCTTGCAGCGATTTTAATGGAAGCCGCTTCTTCGATGGAGGCAGTTGAAGGTTGTGAGCTGTATACAATTAACATTTCAGACACAGAGCTTGATAGTGTCTATGTTTATGAAGTGTGGACAGATAAAGCCGCTCATGAGGCATCCTTATCACTTGAAGGAGTTCAATCGTTGATCATGCAAGCAAGACCGCTCATCACTGGTATGCAAAGAATCAGCACATTTAAACAGGTGTGGGGAAAGGGCCTTCCAGGACAGCCTGTGTAAGTTGCATTTTTCCTAGATGGGCACATTGCTTTCGTAGTTTATGGAAGTAGAAAGAAATATTGTTTGGTTAAGTGCCAAGTTCTCCTCTATCATTTAGTAGAGGATTTTTCTTATTAATTGGAATGGGAAAGGAGAAACATATGAAGTTTGTTTTAATATTCGGTCCGCAGGCTGTTGGCAAGATGACTGTTGGTCAGGAATTAGCAGCATTAACAGAATTGAAGCTTTTTCATAATCATATGTCGATTGATTTAGTAAGTAATTTTTTTGGCTATGGGACGTCAGAAGGAAATCGCCTTGTCCAATTGTTTCGCCAGGAAATCTTCGAATCAGTTGCAAAGAGTAATCTTCATGGACTAATTTTTACCTATGTATGGGCATTCAATCTCCAAGAGGATTGGGAGTATGTTGAAAAAATCAGTGATATCTTTAAAAAGCAAGGCGGCACCGTTTATTATGTTGAATTGGAGGCAGACGTAAAGGAGCGGCTGCTAAGAAACAAAACTCCGAACAGGCTGGAACATAAACCGACAAAAAGAAATGTAGACTGGTCGGAAGCCGAGCTTAAAAGCTCCCTTACAAAGTATCGCTTGAATTCGAAAGAAGGGGAGCTGCAAATGGAAAATTATTTAAAGATTAATAACACAACTAAAAGTCCTGCTGAAGTAGCTTCAATCATTAAGAGGAAATTTCAGCTATAACAACATAATACAAATCTTGTCGCTTTGCTTTTTACAACGCAAGGCTTTTTTATTTGAATTGGTCAATATCATACAAGATAGTCTGTAATCACCTATGCTACACTTGTTTTATGATCACAATATGGAAAGGAGAATTACGAATGAGCAGGGAGAAAAGGGCTGTTATGTATGATGATAAGCTGCAGATTGAAGCATATCACTTCAATGGAATCATGCAGAAATTCCCGAATCATTTTCATGAATATTATGTAATTGGATTTATAGAGAACGGACAAAGAAAATTGACATGCAAACATAAGGAATATGTGATTAATAAAGGGGATATGATCATTTTTAATCCATTTGATAACCATGCATGTGAACAAGTTGACCATCGTGCTTTAGATTATCGCTGCCTTAATATCAATCCAGAAATAATGGCTATGGTGGCCAAGGAAATTATGGGCAAGGATTATCTTCCTTATTTCACCTCACCCGTACTTGTTAAAACGAGTTATGCATCATTATTAAAGGAATTACATGAGATGATAATGAAAAAGGAAAATGGTCTTGAAAAGGAAGAAAGCTTTTATTTTTTGATGGAATACTTAATAAAAGAATGGAGTTCAGCTCCAGAAGACAGAAAAACGAGTGCGGCAGATAACCGTCTTGATGCTGTTTGCAGATACATAGAAGAAAACTATAAAAATCATTTAACTTTAGACGACTTAGCAGCTGTAAGTAGTATGAACAAGTATACTTTTTTGCGCTCATTTACCCGCAGTCTTGGAATAACTCCCTATAGATACTTGCAAACAGTCCGCATTAATCAAGCAAAAAAACTGCTTGAGCATGGGATGAAGCCGATAGATGTTTCAATCGAAATAGGATTTGCTGATCAAAGTCATTTTAGTAATTTTTTTATAGAATTTATTGGCTTGTCACCAGGCCAATATCGAGACATTTATAAAGAAAAAGCAAGAGCCTGAATATATTAGAATAAGAGGATTATATTATGAGAAATTATGCATCAAATGGGCATATCGCAGCACTTGTGACTATTATAATATGGGGAACTACGTTTATTTCAACAAAACTGCTGCTGATTGACTTTACTCCAATTGAGATTTTGTTCTTTCGCTTTGTGATTGGTTTTGTCGTTTTGCTGATTATATTTCCATACAGGATGAAGCTTCAACCATTAAAGCAGGAACTATTATTTGTATGTGCTGGTTTATGTGGCGTAACCTTATATTATCTTCTCGAAAACATTGCCTTAACAATGACTTTGGCCTCTAATGTCGGGGTCATCAGCGGAATGGTTCCATTTTCAACAGCGCTGCTTACCATGCTGTTTTTAAAGGATGAGTCATTAAAGGTGAATTTCTTTGCCGGCTTTGCCATGGCGATGATGGGGATATTCTTAATCAGCTACAATGGCACAGCATATTTCCAAATAAATCCACTTGGAGATATTTTGGCAATTGCTGCAACAGTTGTGTGGGCTGCATATTCTGTATTAACGAAAAAAATCTCCAGCTATGGCTACCATACCATACAGACAACACGTAGAGTCTTTCTTTATGGTCTTATCCTGATGCTGCCAGCACTGTTTTTGTCTGACTTTAAGCTTGGACTCAACAGGTTTACAGGCCCAGTCAATTTATTTAATTTTCTGTTTCTCGGCTTGGGTGCATCAGCCCTTTGCTTTGTAACGTGGAATAAGGCTGTCAGTAAATTAGGCGCCATTAAAACGAGTGTTTATATTTATATGGTGCCAGTTATTACAGTTGTGACTTCCATGATTGTATTAAATGAACAACTGACAAAGCTGTCAGTATTGGGCATCCTTCTGACATTAGCTGGGTTGGTTGTGTCAGAAACTAAACTGACCTTCAAGAAAAAAGACCGATTAGAAAGCCGGACGGTTAAATGATTTTATTTGCTTAAAAGCATGAAAAAAAGCATGAACACAATGTTGTTTGTGCTTTTTTTCATGCAAATATCCGACATAGCCACAATTAAAGCTGAATACTATTAACAGAGTAAATAAAAGTGTAAAGGGGTTAGCCATGATTAGGAAAGGAAGCAGTGACCTTTACATAATGTCCACCTTTCAATCACTTGCACAGGCTGTTATTCCAGCAGCGTATTATTTTCAAAATGTATCAATCAAAGTAGAGCCAGGAGCATTAGAGCTAAGGATTTACGACTATATATTAGCGATACTGGATCAGTCCATATCGCCAAAGATAAAGAGGCAAATGAATGTTGCATCAATGGCTAAGTCGACAGCACAACTGCTTGATAATGGTGCTGTGTCATTAATGCAGTCAGGTGAAAATATAAACCCTTTAACTGTGTCTGGCTTTCCTTTTGGCGGACCTTTTACTTATTTATCACAAATAGACAGGCTTAAGGCAATTTCATTAATAGATCGACTTGAAATTAATAAAAAGCATTTGAGTTTGCCTTACAAGGATAATCTTGGATTGATAAAGAATATGATGGATGTTTTAAAGCAGTTAACATTATTTGGGTTTTACTCTGAATGGAATGGTTATGGAAGCTCTGCCGCACTTTCTCCCGAGCACAGAAGATTAGAGCACTTTCCTCTTGGGTGGCAACTGACACAGTATCCAGGCCCTTCCTATGCATATCGCGATTTACGTGGTTTTATAGCATTCATGCCTAAAAAGGGGAGGGGTTGATGGGAAATGCATGATGTTATTGTGATTGGATCTGGCGGTGGTGGCGCAGTTATTGCAAAGGAATTAGGTGAAAAAGGTTTAAAGGTGCTCGTGCTTGAGGCAGGTCCATGGTATGGAAATCAAAAATGGCCTCAACCTAATCTCGATGCAGGCGGAAAATCCAGCAGCTCTTTGACTGATTTAAATATTCATCTATACAAGGAGCTACTGAATAAAGAAGAAATGAATATGAATGATCTTGTCACTGGCAGATTTCGGTGGGGTCCTGCAGATCGCAGCAAGGCGCAATGGTTTCGCAATATTAAACAAAAGGCAATGATTTGGCAAGCAGCAGGCGTTGGAGGCACCACCCAAGTTTATACGGCAAATTGTCCAAGAGCATATCCACGGGCAATTGACGGTAAATGGCCGTTTTCCTACAAAGAGCTAGTTCCTTATTATGAAAAGGTTGAAGCAGAGCTGCCTGTTCAATTTGCAGCTGTTACTGCCAAGGAGGAATTATTTTATTATGGTGCGAGCAGGCTTGGTATGAATTTCACACCAGTATTAGATGTACAAAAGCCCGGTTATCGCCCACAGCCGAATGCTATTCTTCCCCCGAATAAGACCATCATTCATTCTTCTGGTGTCACCGATGAGCAGCTCTCGTGGATGGAAGGCTGCACACTTTCTGGGCACTGTGTCAACGGGTGCCCTCATGGTCCGTCTGTCGACAAAATAGCCAAGCGCTCAACGAATGTAAGTTATATTCCCCTTGCCTTAAAAACTGGAAATGTATGTATAAGGCCAAACACATTTGCTGTGAAGATCCTGACAGAAACAATTGATTCAGAGCTGCGTGCTATCGGAGTGGAGGTAAGGAATACTTGGACAGGGGAGCAGGAGGAGTTAAGGGCAGCAACGGTTGTGTTAGCCTGTGGAAGCATTGAAACACCAAGACTATGGTTGAATTCTAACTTGCCAAAAAACCAGTTTGTAGGTAAAGGCTTAGTAACGCATTATATGGACTGGATCACCGGAATATTTGATGAAAAGGACTTGCTTTCTATATTAGGGAGCGGAGAAATAAGACCTTTTGTTGGTAATAATTGCGGAGCAAGGCTTGACTATCCTGGACTTGGGGCGTTGCAGACAACCGGATTAAGTCCAGGTTTAACTGCTTCCTTCTACAGTTTAAGTGAAACTGGTTATTACTTTAATCAAAATGGACAGACGGAGAATCCATGGGATATAGAGGGAGGCCTAGCCGGATCCTTTTTAAGGAAATGGATGGATGAATACCCCCGGTCATTAAGTATATTAGTAACAACAGATGATGAAGTCGATGAGCAAAATGGTGTGACACTTGATCCCCTTCTGTCTGACGAAAATGGATTTGTCCCAGTAATCCGTTATAAAGCAACAAAAAAATCGGAGAGGAAGCAAGTAAAGCTGGCAGGTCTTGCTGCTGACATCCTCAAAAAAGCCGGAGCAAAGAAAGTGCATCGCTCTAATTGGCCTCCGGGAATTATGATACATATGGAGAGCACGATGAGAATTGGCCGCGTAGTCGATAGCAATTGTGAAGCTTATCAAGTAAAAAGGCTGTATATTGCAGACAACAGTGTGCATGTAAATGGACTTGGTGGCGTCAATCCGACCCTTACAACACAGGCACTAGCTGTGAGGACAGCAGAAAAAGTAATAGAAACTTACTTTTCATAGCATGTTTTTTTGCCAATTCGGAAAAATAAAGAAAAACATCTTAAGATAGGTGGGGTTTTTAATGAAACTAATGGATGTCATGCATGATGCATTTGAGCCATTTTTAGATGGTGAAAAAAGACCACTAAATGTTATGGAGGTCACTAATTTGTGGTTTTACTTGTTAGCAACAGAAACGACACTTCGTAATGAAGAAATATCTTATAATCTAGCGCAAGATCCGAAATTGAAATCTATCATAAAGGATATTACAGACACGATACATATTCCGATGCGGGATGAATTACAGGATTTTTTGAAGAAGGAAGGAGTTCCACTGCCACCGGCTACGCCTCAAAAACCACTTGGGGACTTTCAAGATATCCCAGCTGGAGCTAAGCTGAATGATGAAGAAATGGCTAATCTTCTTTCCTATAACTTAGCTGCAGGTGTTAATTACGGAGCAAGGGGACTAACGGAATCGATTCGGGCAGATGTCGGTCTGTTGTTTTCAAAATTCATTTTGAAAAAGACGATGGCTGGCATGACTGTTAAACAATACTTGGATGAGCATGGCTGGCTGCGTGTTCCACCTTTTTACAAACAATAAGATAGAAATGAAAGGAGTGAATGCTTAGAATTCAACTCCTTTTTTTGTTATAATCATAAGACGGAAAAAGCCTATAGAACAATAAAATAAAAAAAAATAAAAAAATATTAAAAAATGTATTGACGGTTTGTGTATTACTTTATATAATAATCCTTGTCGCTGATACAACAAACGAAATAAACGATGATTCAGCAACAAAATATGGCCCATTGGTCAAGCGGTTAAGACACCGCCCTTTCACGGCGGTAACACGGGTTCGAATCCCGTATGGGTCACCAATATTCGGAGGATTAGCTCAGCTGGGAGAGCATCTGCCTTACAAGCAGAGGGTCGGCGGTTCGATCCCGTCATCCTCCACCATATATGCCGATGTAGCTCAATTGGTAGAGCAACTGACTTGTAATCAGTAGGTTGGGGGTTCAAGTCCTCTCGTCGGCACCATTGATAAATTAATTTGCGGGTGTGGCGGAATTGGCAGACGCACTAGACTTAGGATCTAGCGCCGCAAGGCGTGGGGGTTCGACTCCCTTCACCCGCACCAAATTAATTTTAATATGCGGAAGTAGTTCAGTGGTAGAACATCACCTTGCCAAGGTGGGGGTCGCGGGTTCGAACCCCGTCTTCCGCTCCAGAATTACTATAATACATTAAATTAATACGCGCCCGTAGCTCAATTGGATAGAGCGTCTGACTACGGATCAGAAGGTTATGGGTTCGACTCCTTTCGGGCGCGCCATATAGATTTATGTTTTGGGGCCTTAGCTCAGCTGGGAGAGCGCCTGCCTTGCACGCAGGAGGTCAGCGGTTCGATCCCGCTAGGCTCCACCAAAAACGGAGGAATACCCAAGTCCGGCTGAAGGGATCGGTCTTGAAAACCGACAGGCGGGTCAAACCGCGCAGGGGTTCGAATCCCCTTTCCTCCTCCATACACACTTAAAATTATATTTGGTCCGGTAGTTCAGCTGGTTAGAATGCCTGCCTGTCACGCAGGAGGTCGCGGGTTCGAGTCCCGTCCGGACCGCCATTATTTCTTAAATTGCGGGTGTAGTTTAATGGTAAAACCTCAGCCTTCCAAGCTGATGTCGTGAGTTCGATTCTCATCACCCGCTCCAATTATGCCGGTGTGGCGGAATTGGCAGACGCGCACGACTCAAAATCGTGTTCCTCTGGAGTGCCGGTTCGACCCCGGCCACCGGTATTAACTTGACTGTATGCATTTACAGTGAAATGAACGTTTCTTACACTTCGTAAGGAGCGTTTTTTATTTGTTGATAGTATCTAAAATTACGTATTCATTGATTATAAGTATTTAAGCATGTTATAAGTGAAAGATAAGAAAAAACATGTTTGATTTTTAATATAGATGGGACAAGACTAACATAATAGCCCAAACCTGAGAGGATTTGAATATGATTATGACAAATAATTTTTGGCGTGACCTTCCACGACCATTTTTTGTACTTGCACCAATGGAAGAGGTGACGGATGTTGTTTTCCGTCACGTAGTAAGTGAAGCAGCAAGACCTGATGTGTTCTTCACAGAGTTTACAAATACAGAAAGCTATTGTCACCCAGATGGGAAGCAAAGCGTGCGCGGCCGTTTGACATTTACAGAGGATGAGCAGCCAATGGTTGCACATATTTGGGGAGATAGACCGGAGAATTTCCGCCAAATGAGTATTGGTATGGCAGAACTTGGGTTTCGCGGCGTCGATATCAATATGGGCTGTCCTGTACCTAATGTGGCATCTAAGGGGAAGGGGAGCGGTCTGATCCTCCGTCCAGATGTTGCTGCAGAAATCATCCAAGCAGCAAAAGCAGGCGGATTGCCTGTTAGTGTGAAGACAAGACTTGGTTATACTGAACTTGACGAATGGCAAGACTGGTTGACACATATCTTCAAACAAGATATTGCAAATCTGTCGATTCATCTCCGTACACGTAAGGAGATGAGCCAAGTAGATGCGCATTGGGAGATGATTCCGGCGATTAAAAAGCTCCGTGACGAAATTGCCCCAAATACATTGTTGACGATAAATGGGGATATTCCTGACTACCAAACTGGCTTGGAGCTAGCAAAAAAATATGAAATTGATGGCGTTATGATTGGGCGCGGTATCTTTAAAAATCCATTTGCCTTTGAAAAAGAGCCACAAGAGCATAGCAGTAAGGAATTGCTAAACCTCTTAAGATTGCATCTTGATTTGCATGATAAATATTCTAAAGAGCTAGAGACACGTTCATTTAAAGCACTACATCGCTTCTTTAAGATATATGTGAAAGGCTTTAGAGGTGCAGGTGAATTAAGGAATCAATTGATGAGCACAGCCACTTCTGATGAAGTGCGCGCAATGCTTGATAATTTCGAACAGAATATGGAAACAATTGATTGATTAACCTTTAGAAAGTTCGCGTTTGTTTGATTTTGTTAGTTGGCAGGTGTGAGAACAGTTATCCTGAACTCATGCTTGCCATTTTTGCATTAATTCGTTGCGAGGCAGAATTATTACATACAAAACCAATAGTTAACTAATGCAGGTTGTTGCGAAGAATTATTAGTTATACTAAAATTAAGTACCTGTTAGTTACGAAAGATACTATTAAAAACAAGGAGTTTATACATAATGGAAATTCAAGATATGGTGATTCGATTAAGATATGCGTTGGAAATTAAGAATAAAGAAATGGTTGAGATTTTTAAGCTTGGCGGTGTTGACGTAACGGTGCCTGAAGTGATCGAAATACTCACAAAGTCTGATGATGAGGAAGAGGAAAATGACGACAAGTTAACATGTACAACAAGTATGTTTGACTCCTTTTTAAATGGACTTATTATTTTCAAAAGGGGAGTTCAAGAGCCTAAACCAGGAATGCCTAATCCACCAGCTCAATCTTCTCAAAAAAAGGAGCATATAAATAACCTCCTGTTAAAAAGAGTCAAAATAGCCATGTCATTAACTACTGATGATATGTTAGATATTTTTGAAAACGCAGGATTAACAGTAACAAAAGGCGAATTAGGTGCCTTATTACGAAAAGAAGGGCATAAAAATTATAAAGAGTGTGGAGATAAATTTGCTAGAAACTTCCTAAAAGGACTGGCGGTTCAATATCGAGGATAAGTGCAGAAAAGTGTATGCAGGTGATGAGAAATGTTTCATACTTACTCAGGTTCTACAATCAAATATGAAGTAAAATACAAAAACCGAACTTCTATCGGGATATCGATTAACAGCTATGGGGAAATTGAAGTTCAAGCTCCGAAAAAAACACCTGATGAAAAAGTACTTCAAGCATTAGAAAACAGATGGGAACTTATTCAGGAGAAATTAGCAGAAATTAAGGCTAGAATGAATGGCCCGCAAGAAAAGCACTATGAAAATAATGAGAGCTTTCTTTATTTGGGCAATTCATATCCTATAAAAATTGTTCAAGATGCTACTATAAGTCAGGATTATGTTGTATTTGAACAAGAAATACTGTATATATATGTGACGCAGTTAAATGATGAAAAAAGCAAACAAGCATTAAGACGGTTTTATTATCAGCAGTGTAAGTCTTTAGTGGAGAAGAGTATTGCTATTTATCAAAGTAATTTTAAAACGAAACCCCGTTCTGTACGAATTACAGATAGTAAGACGAACTGGGGGACCTGTGACTCCAACTTGCGCTTAACCTTCAATTGGAGGCTGGCAATGGCACCACGTGAAGTAATTGATTATGTAGTTATTCACGAAATGTGTCATATGGTCCATTTAAACCATGATCGTTCGTTTTGGCGTCTTGTAGGGAAAATCATGCCAGATTATAAACAAAAAGAAAACTGGTTGGCTTTTTCAAACTGGAAAATGACTGTTTAAATGTAAACTGCTATAAAAGAAGACCTCACAATAGTGAAGTCTTTTTTTATATCGAGAAATTATACTTATTAAGAAGCACCCATATTAATTCACCTCTAGTCGTCGTATTCGTCTTTTCGAAAATCGACTTCAAATGATCCTGCACAGTGTGTGGTGAAATAAACAGTGCTGCGGCTATTTCTTTCGTGGAATCACCATGAAGGAGATGGAATATTAGTTGTTTTTCGCGAAGCGTGAGCCCATAATAGCCTGATGTTTTCGTTAGAATTTCCTGTGGTGTTGTTTGTTGACAGGAAACCGCATATTGCTGTTTTTCTGATTGCAAAACTGTCGCATGAATTGTCAGGAATTCTCCAGCAGAAGGATGCAAACATACCTTTGCTTCCTTTTCCTCTGTATTGTTTGTGTTTAAGGCCTTTGCTTTCATGCAGACAGCTCGAAGCGGACGTGGTAATACATTTGCTTCTATGTTTTCGGCTTTCCGAAGCGTGTCGGCAAGTAAAAAGCCTTCCTGATTTGCTGAGGTAATGTGAAAATCCTCATCTAGTAGAATTACACTTTTCGCCCAATTAACGTCACTGTCAATCTTCTGGGGAAAGGCAAGAAGCTTATATAGATTGAAGGAAATAGGTGGTAAAAGCGAAGCTAGCACTTCTATATCCATATTGGAAAAGACTGTTTCCTTTTTCGAGCGCAGCAATGTCAAAAATCCATAGCATTTACCTTTATGAATAATGACTGCACGTAATTCATCAGCAAAACCTGCAGGCGAAAGAATCTCACGGAATCGGTCACTCTGGTGCAGTTCACCATTTGTCGCGTTGCATAATGATGCAATATGAGTAGCTGATGTTAATAAATCTTCAAAATGATTATAATCTTGCCTTAAATATTCATTTTCAAATAATAAAGGATGAATGTTTTCTATTCGGTCATCCGTATAAGCGCCTGTTGAAAGCAATGTTTCCGTATCAACAGTCGTAAAACATGCTGCGTCAAAGTAAACCCTCTTTTTTAAATCAGCTAGGCACTTATGCAGGAATTCTTGAATGGAGTTTGTCTGTGCTGAAAAAATCGTTGCCATAAAATCCCTCATTTCTAATTTAAATGATTTATATCCCACTAATTTGGGATTACATTCGATAAGATTACATTTTATACTGAAAATGATTATTAATATCATTTATTGTAATCATAACGAAACAGAAGGTAAATAAAAACATTTAAGTGAGTAATAGGAGGAATTGTTATGAAAAACAGGTTAGCAAAAAGCTGGCACAACCCAAAGGTAATTACATATGGCCAGAAAATATCAACAAAAATTGCAGGATATTTCCTTTTATATGAGCTTACAAGCAAATTGATGTCAGTGTCACTTCATAAGGAGGAGGAAAAATCAATCTTAATTGTTGGTGCAGGAGGGGGCCAAGAGCTTTTAGCTTTAGGAGTTGATACTAAGTGGTCATTTATGGCGGTGGATTCCTCGAAGCCTATGCTCGAGCTTGCTAAAAGCAGAACAGAGCATTTAAATAATCCTATTCGTTTTCAGCAGCTAGAATGGCAAGAGTTTTCAAGCACTGAACAGTTTGATGGTGCAACCTGTTTACTTGTTCTTCATTTTATTAAGGGAATCGACAATAAACGCAAGTTTCTCCTAAATGTTGCAAACCACTTAAACCCTGATGCACCATTTTTGGTTGCTGCTATTTTTGGAGACTCAAATAGTACATCCTTTGAAATTCAAATGGCTGCTTGGAAGCAGTATATGTGTGCAAACGGTGTATCAGAGCAGGAATTTTTAGATTTTGCCGAAAATTTCGGTAAGGGCACAGAGGTTATTTCTGATCAGCAAATGGTTGAACTCCTTCATGAATGTGGTTTTACGGATATAAGTCGCTATTTCGGATCTTTTCTGATTCAAGGTTTTTATTGCAGACGCAGCAAACTTGCATAATGCTAACCTAAAAAACAAGGGAGATTGAGATGGAAAGTAATTCGTTTCATTGTGCTCTCGACTTGCTGTCCGCGGGGAAAGATTGTGTTTCCACTAAGAAGTATGCGGGTTCTAAACATCCTTCATAGCCCATTTCAATAAGTTTTATCAGAATTTAAAAATCGAACTTTAAGCAAACTTAGGTATCATCCTGAAGTAGAATACCTTAAACGGATATCCTTTATATTTAATAACCATCTGTAAATGGCCGACCAATGATATATTAAATCAAGTATACACCTTTTTGAATTCAATAAGACAACAGGGCAATGACTTCAATAATAACTCCTACCATACATTGCAGATAAGCGCCTAGTTTATCTGCTTTTTTCCTTTCTCGACAATAAAGCGGTGAAATACATAGTTCAGTGCTGCGACAATTAAACTGAGTCCAAAAAGCTGGCTTTTTTTCAAGTTGATCAGTTTATATATTTTAAATTTTTGAGCAAGTGCTGATAGCGGGTACGCAAATAAATAGTCTGCAAAGATATTCGTGATTATATAAAGCCAAAGTTTTTCATAAGTTAATTTAAAGATCCATAAATTTAATGTAAAAAATAGCCCGAATACAAAGGTGATATCTGTAGCGATTCCTGGAATGATTGGGTTTTTGACTTTCCACCATGAATAGGTTTTAGAAAACTCGCTAATTAACGAGATAAGAAGAGAGCTGAAAATACCAGTTGGTAAAAAGCGTCTAAAGGATTTTGCTCCAAATAATAAAAATGTTAACATTGGTCCTATTAATAGTACATACATTTTCCAGTTTTTCATTATCATACCTCCTGTGGCCATCATGTATATTATTTCCTTTACAGTGGAATTTAATTAGTTCAATTTAATGCCATTAAATGGTACGATAATAGGTGTAAAAAGAAGAATAAAAGGTAGTGATAGGTTGAAAAATTTGCTGAACAATGAAAACTACGAATGGCTTAAATCAGTCATGTTTGCGATTGCTGCAGTACTGGTTATCCGGTTATTCATCTTTGTTCCGATAATTGTGGACGGTGAATCAATGAAGTCTTCATTAGATAATGGAGACAGGATGATTGTAACGAAGGTGGGAACGGTTAAACGGTTTGATATCATTGTATTCCATGCAAATGAAAAGGAGGATTATATAAAAAGAGTCATTGGCATGCCTGGGGATAAAATAGAGTATAAAAACGATACACTTTATATAAATGGCAAAGCATATGAAGAACCATATTTGGAAAATAACAAACAGGAACTGCGGAAGTTATACAGGAGTGGAGTGCTATTAACGGAAAACTTTACATTAACAAGTTTGTTAGGTCATGAACGTGTTCCAAAGAATACTTTTTTTGTCCTTGGTGACAATCGAAGGAATAGCACTGACAGCCGGGTTATCGGCTTTGTTCCAGCAAATAAAGTTGTCGGCTCGACAAATATTGTTTATTGGCCAATCAAGAATATTCATCTCGTAAACTAGTTGAAATTTAAAGAAGACGGAGTTGAAAAGATAACAGAGGATTTTTATTGTGAGGAAGTGCTGAGTGGCAAAACGATTGTAAAGAAAGTGTTAGAAACAGAAAATGTGTTGGCATATTATCATACATTGCCTTTTTATCCAGTTCATATTGTCGCAATACCGAAAAAGCATATTTCCTCCCTGCTAACACTGGAGGAAAGTGTTCACCCCTTATTGCTGGAGCTTTTGAGCGTTATTCAAAATCAGCAAAAAATGGTAACAGAGGAATACGGGGCATGCCGTGTAATTACTAACTTAGGAAAATATCAAGATTCAAAGCATCTCCATTGGCATATAGTATCAGGCAGGCCGCTTAAGTAAATATTCTAGCACGTTTAAGTCCTCTCCGTTGCTCTTGATTGGTAGTCTTATAAAAAAGGAGAGTTTCCATGCTAGATGCCGTTATATTTGACATGGACGGGACGTTATTCCAAACGAATACTATTCTCGAATTATCACTTGAGGATGCATTTCAATGTTTAAGAGAAAAAAATCTCTGGAATGATAAAACACCTATAGAGAAATACCGTGAGATTATGGGAGTACCGCTTCCGCAAGTATGGGAGGCTCTATTACCTCAACATAGCAAGGAAGTCCGTGCGGGAACAGATGCTTATTTTCTGGAGAGATTGGTCGAAAATATTCGCAATGGTAAAGGCGCATTATATCCATATGTAATACAGATACTTGCTTTATTGAAGGAGAACGGCTACTCTATTTTCATCGCAAGCAATGGGCTGCCCGCCTATTTAAAGGCAATTGCAGAGTACTACAATTTAGATAATTGGGTAACAGAAACATTCAGTATCGCGCAAATCGATACATTGGATAAAGCTGATTTAGTGAAAGCAGTAATCGAGAAATATAATATAACCTCAGGTGCTGTAGTTGGTGACCGATTGTCAGATATTCAAGCAGCAAAAGCAAATGAGTTGCTTGCGATTGGCTGTAACTTTGACTTTGCGCAGGAATCAGAGCTTGTTCAAGCAGATCAAGTAATAGATGACCTCCGTGAATTATATACTGTTCTAGCAAAATACTGAAATTAGAGGCTGGGACAAAACAAAAGATAACCTTTCTAAACACGAATAATAAAATTACATCTAAATTTGAAAAAAGAAGCACGTGACTAAATAGTATATGGGTTTAAAATTAGTTCGTTTCATTGCGCTGCAGCCACTCGCTTTCCGCGGGGAGGAAGCTGAGCCTCCTCGTCTTCGCCTGCGGGGTCTAAGCCTTTCCTCTATTTCCCGCAGGAGTCGAGTGACCTCCGCTCCATTCCACTAAGTTTTCTAATCAGTGTATTAAAACTAAAAAACACAAAAAAGCCGAACTATTTAATAATTGGTTGATTAAGTAGTTCGGTTTTTATGCAGATTCACTTACTTATGCCCCAGCCTCTTTTCCCATTTATATAAAGTTTCCCTTAATGGCCATACATATTCCCACATAATAATGGGAATTATAGGCTTGATTACTTTCTGCTGAATGATAAAGGTAGGGAAAGAGGGAAGCAGCAGCTATGTTAACAGAAAAAGTTTCTCTTACACAATTATTTGCATTAATATTAGCCTTTAACCTAGGGAGCTCTTTAGTTTTTGGGATTGGCATAGAGGCAAGAGAAGATAGCTGGCTCGTTATCCTGTTGTCAACTTTTATAGGCGTTATCGTTGCGTTTTTTTATTTTAAAATTATTTATATGCTGCCAGACAAAAATTTGTATCAAATTTTAGAGTATTGCTTTGGCAGACCTGTCGCTGTTTTCATCAGCTTTATCTATGCAGTTTATTTTTTTTATATTGCCGCCCGTATTGTAAGAGATTTCAGTGAGTTAACCTCAGCTGCAATCTTGCCAATAACTCCAATTGAATTTATTTCTTTAACATTAACCGTTTTGCTAGGCTATATTTTATATCTTGGTATAGAAGTGCTTGGGCGGACCACAGAGGTGTTGATACCTTATTCCATTTTCTTTTTATTGTTACTGATCATTTTCTTGTATGGAAGCAGAAGTATTACACTGGAAAATATCCAGCCAGTAATGGGGCGAGGGATAGGAATTTTCATTAAAAGCATGTTTCCGTATGAAGTGGCAAGACCTTATGGAGAAATGGTTGTTTTCATGTGTATTCTGCCATTAGTAACAAATTTAAAGGATAGCCGGTTAACGTATTTTGTCTCTGTAGTTTCTTCCGGGCTTTTTTTAACATTAACAAGCTTTTTGATTACGACTTCTTTAGGAAGCAATATTGCTCTTCGTGCCAACTTTCCGCTTCTATCTGCGACAAGACTTGTCTCAATTGGCGAATTTATCGAAAGGATAGATGTTATTTCTGTGTTTATGATTATGCTCGGTGTTCTTGTAAAAAGCTCGGTTTTTATTTATGGGGGATTAAAAGGGCTTGAATATATCTTTAAGCTTCCGTATCGCTATTTTGTTATGCCAATGGTGTTCATTATCTCTGTTTATTCGATTTTTATCAGTAGATATTTTGCTGACCATGTATATGAAGGACTGCGGGTAATTCATTATTTATTAAGTATGCCGCTGCAGTTTATGCTCCCAATCCTGTTATACATAATTATATTAGTGAAAACTGGTATGAAAGGGATCTCTGTTAGTAAATAACATATTATGCTGAACATAGTGATTAAATCGGGAAAGTAAAAAAGCAAAGCTAGATTAATTAGGCTTTGCTTTTTTACTTTGCTTGTTCATGCTTTTTTGTTTTTGTACGAAGCTTTTCATGGCCTTTTTTTCCCGTTTGGACAAGTTTTTTAGCCTTTTTTGAAGCAGCTCTTTAGCGAAATGATACAGCTCTATATCGAGCTTGTTATGCTCCTCAATCAGCTTAATTGTTTCTAATGGTACATCCGTACGCTTTAACCTTGTTTTTGTGATGTTTACCTTCTCATAATGGATGTCTGTCCAACCAAAGGCCGATTTGAGCAAATACAAGGATTCATCGAATCTTTCTGTAATGCCAACTACATCGAATGATTCCAGCCGTTTTTTCGCAAGGCTGACATTATATTGCAATGGGTAGCCGCACAAAAGGAGAGTTTGACCATTTTTGGCCTCTGGTTCAGTCCGAACATATTCCTCTAATGTCATGTTCTGCAGTCTTTCATAGCCTGGATAGTTTCTTAAGTAAGAATATAACGAAAGAACTCTGTCGACTGGATGGCGCAGCATCGTGAAATAATGGTACGGTTTTGTAAATTGTTCATGAGCTCCATACAGAAGATGCCCTGCAATCGCATTAATTTGCATCCTATCTTCGGAAGTTAGGTCAGCAATAGGGACAATTTTATTTTGAAAAAACTCATGGTCATACAATTCCTGTGCTGAAAATTGTCTTGTGAAAATGGAGTTTAAGGTAGATCCGCCTGTTTTTGGGATGTGAAGAAAAATGTGCAGTTCCTGCTCCCTCATTTTTACACCTCTCTTCTTCAATCTAAATTTACTCTTTATTATTAAATGAAGTATTTGAAAAAACGGTAAGGCATTCGTGTAGTCCTTAAAAAAAAGACGAGCCGAACGGTAAAATCTGTATCATAATGTGTACTTTTAAAGGAAATACTAGAAAAAAAGTCATTGGAGGTTAAAATGGCGTTTGCAATTTACTTTTTTATAGGCTGGTTTTCCATCATTTGTTTTTTTGTACAAAAAAAGAAGTTTAGTGTCGTAGAAAATACCGTGCTGTTTTTATGTGTATTAATTGTGAATCTTAATTGGACATGGCTTATTTATGAAGAGCTTGGTTTCATTACCTATTCCCATGATACGTGGGATTTTGTCGCTTATTTAATTAAAAGGAGCATTATTATCCCGCTATTTGTTTTAATTTCATTGAATTTTGGGAAATCAGATGCTTCACTTCTTAAAAAGTTCATGCACATTATCGTTTCAACATTGGTTATATTAGGCTTGACTAGTATTAGTCATATGTTAAAGGTTACAACAGTTAAAGACTGGTCCATACTTTATGATTTGCTTTATTATATTGCACTGCATATTTTCGGGCTATTGATTCATAAGTGGTATCAAACATATATAGTGGAAAAAGAAAATGAGGTGCTGGTACGTTGATTTGGATTGGAAAATTTGATATCAATGAAATTTCCTTATTGCTTTTTATAATAGTTGCTTATTTATTTGTAGTGTTTTCGCCAAAGAAGCTTCGCAGGGAAATAACATGTATGAGTTTATTATGGGGAATATCAACTGGGATCGTGTATGACTTTACAATAGGGGGAGGCTTACTGGATTTATACCGCGAAAATGACACAAACCATTATGAGTTATTTGATTTGGTTTATTATGCGTTATACGGTCCTTTTGGCTACGCCTTTATGTATTTTTATGAAGTGTTGAAAATACATAAAAAAACATTTGGATATTATGTAGCAGGCTGGGCTGTTTTCGGAGTTCTTGCACAGTGGCTGTTCACCGTCCTGCATATTATTACATATCAGAATAATTATAGCTTACCATTTGCCTTTCCCATTTTTTTATTTACTCAATCAATTACTGGACTGTTTTATCATTATGTTACGACAGTCTATCCTAACAAGAGACAAGCGGAAAAAGAAAAAATACAAACGGAATAATGGGACTAAACTATTATTCCAAGTAAATCAATCAGAATACCCTAAAAAATGATTGACAACAACTTTTAGATGCTGTTAACATAGGTTTATCAGATTTGGCAAAATATTTAAAAGAATCGACTAGATCACTAGAGATTCAGCGAACTACGAGTCCATTCCGGCCTGTATTTTGTTGGTCTCTTTTTTCATCTTAAAAAAATTAATTTTGGAGGATAGTATGAGATATAGCTACATAAACAATCTAGAATGCCCG
The DNA here is from genome assembly GCF_007273535.1 of Niallia circulans. Classification (NCBI taxonomy): domain Bacteria; kingdom Bacillati; phylum Bacillota; class Bacilli; order Caryophanales; family Bacillaceae; genus Niallia; species Niallia circulans. The sequence goes on along the minus strand of NZ_RIBP01000004.1, from coordinate 3,385,312 downwards.
AAATGCAGCCAGCAATATTCTGCCGAAGAAATACAGCAACTATGTAGCTGTGGCTCGCCACTGCTTGCGCGTTATGAGCTGCAATCATTAAAAAATATCATTCATAAGGACGATTTACAAGGCAGGGAAAAATCCTTTGGAGATACCACGAGGTCCTTCCAGTGCTTAATGAAAAGAATGTAAAAACATTAGGAGAAGGGATGACACCACTGCTTCCACTAGAGAGAGCAGGAGAGGAATTACAGCTCCAGCAGCTTTATTTAAAGGATGAAGGACTTGTCCCAACAGGTTCCTTTAAAGCAAGAGGAGCTGCAGTCGGTGTTTCCAAAGCAAAGGAGCTAGGTGTAACGGAACTGGCAATGCCGACAAATGGCAATGCAGGTGCAGCATGGTCCCTTTATTCAGCAAAAGCTGGAATTCGTGCACATGTGGTAATGCCATTAGATGCCCCGGAAATCACGAGAAAAGAAGTAAGTATATCTGGGGGAGAGTTATACCTTGTTGATGGAGTAATCAGTGATGCAGGAAAAATTACCGCACAGCTTATAAAAGAAAACGGTTATTTCGATGCATCTACATTAAAGGAGCCGTATCGCATCGAAGGGAAAAAGACGATGGGGTATGAAATTGCTGAACAATTTGGCTGGGAGCTTCCGGATGTTATTCTTTATCCAACTGGAGGTGGCGTTGGATTAATCGGTATTTATAAGGCGTTTCTTGAAATGCAGGAGCTTGGCTGGATTAATGGTCCATTCCCACGTTTAGTTGCCGTCCAGGCAGAAGGCTGTGCCCCGATTGTTAAAGCGTATGAAGAAGGCGAAAAGGAATCTGACTTTTGGGATAACTCTGAAACAAAGGCATTTGGAATAAATGTGCCTAAGGCTTTAGGCGATTTCCTTGTTTTAGAGGCTATCTATGAGACAAATGGCCGTGCGATAGCAGTGTCAGAAGAAGAAATCACAAATGCCCAGCAGCTTATTGCAAAGTCAGAGGGACAGTTCATTTGTCCAGAAGGCGCAGCAACAGTTGCCGCAGCAGACAAACTGCGTGAAATAGGCTGGATAGGTAAGGCTGAAAAAGTAGTTTGCTTGAATACAGGTGTTGGCATCAAGTATCCAGATACAGTAGACTATAAGGCGACATATATGGAAAAAATTCACCGTTAATTATATTTTGTTCTAAAACCAAGTAAAAAGATTAGATTAATTAGTATTCGACTAGTTTACTAAGGGGAGATGACAATGTCTCGTATATTAAGAGAGTTGGTTGATAGACGAAAGCATTATATAATTGATTATTTAATAGCTGCTAAGCATTATAAAAAAGGCGAACAGCATTTGTATGAATTAACACTAACAGATTTAGAAATTGAATTTGCACGCTTGAAAAATAGAAAAGAATAATAGTGCTGATCAGAAAACTGAAGGCCGCTACCCAGATAAATGGAGTAAGCGGCTTTTTTTATCTAGCAAAGAATCGAAAAAAATTCGTAAAGGGGTTATTAAAATGGCAGAAGTGACTTTCGAAAATGAAAAATATATCATTTCGATTTTAAAGGAAATTGAGTACGGTTCTGTTACAATCACACTCCATGCTGGAAAGATTGCTCAAATTGAACGGGAAGAAAAAATCCGAATTCAAGCGGATAATCCTAAAAAAGGCTGATAACATAAAGTCATTCGACCGGTCATCCGGAGAAGACACGATTGCTATTGGTAGCGCGTGTCTTTTTTTTGTACATATTAATTTCAATGTTTGAAGACAAAGAAGGGAGAAGTTTTCAATGGCATTACTTGCAGTCCATGATTTAAATAAAAGTTTCAGCTCGAAAAGCGGTGATACACACGCATTAAAGGATATTGATTTAACGGTAGAAAAAGGGGAATTCATTACAATTATCGGTCCAAGCGGATGTGGAAAAAGCACGTTGTTGAAAATTATCGCTGGCCTTGATATCGATACAACTGGCTCTGTACTGATTGATGGAGAGGAAGTTGCTGGTCCAAGCATTGATAAGGGCTTTATCTTTCAAGAACCGCGACTGTTTCCATGGCATACGGTTGAAAAGAATATCGCGGCAAACTTCTCCTTAAAGAATAAAGACGTAAAAAAGCAGGTGTCGGAGTTAATTAAGCTAGTGAAATTGGACGGCTTTGCAAAATCGTATCCGCGCGAGCTTTCTGGTGGAATGGCCCAAAGAGCAGCAATCGCAAGAGCATTGCTACGCAATCCGAAGGTGCTTTTGCTTGACGAACCATTCGGTGCTTTAGATGCTTTCACAAGAACACATATGCAGGATGCTCTTTTAAATATATGGCAGGAAAACAAAACGACGATGCTATTTGTTACACATGATCTTGATGAAGCAATCTATTTAGGTAACAAGGTTGTGATTATGAATGCCAGACCAGGGTCCATTCAAAGAACCATCGATGTGAATTTACCATACCCAAGGAAGAAATCAGACATGGCGTTTCAAGCATACCGCCAGCAAATATTACGGGAATTTGAGAAAACGGAGCAAAAGGATAATGAGCTGATTGGAGGGACTGTACGTTGAGTAATAATACAGAGCTAATTTACGAAGAAACAGTTGTGAAAAAAACAAAGAATAGTAAGAAGAAAAATAAGCAGTTTGATTCAAGGTTCATTATCTTCCTTAGGGGCTTAATTTTTCCAGTAGTTCTCATAGCTGTTTGGGAGGCAGCCGGGATTTATGGATTTGTGTCAGAAACGCTGCTGCCAAGACCAAGCGAAATCTTTATGGCCTTCATAGATTTATGGAGGAATGGGAATCTGCTGTATCACTTTCAAGTCAGTTTTCTGCGGGCGATTGCCGGATTTTTAATTGGCGGATCACTTGGGCTTCTGGCAGGGTTGGCGGTTGGGTTTTCGAACAAAGTGGAACATACACTTGATCCGACAATGCAAATGCTGCGGACAATTCCGACATTAGCAGTAATTCCTTTGTTTATATTGTGGTTTGGCTTTGGCGAGGTATCAAAGGTTCTGCTCATTGCAAAAGGCGCGTTTTTTCCCCTTTATGTTAATGCTTTTCTTGGCATTCGCAGTGTCGATGGGAAAATGTTTGAGGTTGCGAAAGTTTTGCAGTACAGCAAATGGAAGCAGATTACAAACTTAATTATACCGTCTGCATTGCCGAATATCCTGCTTGGTCTCCGTCTTGCGTTAGGTGCTGCATGGCTTGCATTAGTAGCAGCAGAGCTTATGGGATCAAGTGAAGGGATTGGCTACCTAATTACCGATGCAAGACAGTTCTCCCAGACGACGGTTGTATTTGTGGGAATTATTATATTCGCTGTATTTGGAAAAGTGTCTGACTCATTTGTTAGGCTTTTTGAAAGAAGACTGCTCAAATGGCAGGACAGCTTTAAAGGATAAAAAAGAAAAAGGAGTGGCTTAATATGGCTAATCGTTCTGCGAGAGAGATGCGGTTGAATTTATTTTTAACAAGTATGGGACATCATGAAGGGGCATGGAGGCATCCATCCTCCGAGGTGGAAAGGGTTCAAGATTTCGCTTATTATCAGGAAATTGCAGCAAAAGCAGAAGCAGCAAAATTTGATTCAATCTTTATGGCCAACAGATATTCTGTTTCGAAAAAAGCTGTTCAGTATGGTGAGCTCGGCGGAGGAGGGATGGAGCCGCTTATCCTCTTGCCCGCTCTAGCAGCTGTTACTAAAAACATCGGTTTAATTGGAACAGTTTCAACATCTTTTACTGAGCCTTACAATGTTGCCAGAAGCTTCTCCTCCCTCGACCATTTGAGCAATGGGAGGGCAGGCTGGAATGTCATTACATCCGGAACAGATGAGGAAGCAAGGAACTTCAGTCTTGAAGAGATTGCAGGACATGAGGAAAGATATAAACGAGCAACGGAGTTTTTAGAGGTGACACATAAGCTCTGGGACAGCTGGGAGGAAGGCTCTCTTGTTAAGGATAAGGAGGCAGGGGTTTATGCATTAAGTGAGAAGGTTCATGAAATCAACCATATAGGCAGCCACTTTTCTGTTAAGGGCCCCTTAAACAGTCCGCGATCTCCACAAGGAAAACCGGTTATTGTTCAAGCAGGTTCCTCTAAGGATGGAATTGATTTCGCAGCAAAATATGCAGAAATCGTGTTTACGGCACAGCAAACATTGGAAGAGGCTAAAAGTTTCTATAAAAAGCTAAAATCAAGGGTTCGTGACTATGGCCGCGACCCAGAAAAAGTATTAATCCTGCCTGGGATATGCCCTGTTATTGCCAATACAGTGGCGGAGGCAAACGCAAAAGAAACAGAGCTTCATATGCTTACTAATCCTGAATACAGTCTTTTACAGCTTTCCAACAGAGTTGGCTTTGACTTGACAACTTATCCGTTAGATGGACCATTCCCAGAGCTGCCTGACTTAGAGGCAATTAAGGGCCATCAAAGCAGGACAAAATTAATCAGTGATTTAGCGAAAAAGGAAAACCTGACGATCAGACAGCTGTTATTGCGTTTAGCTGGCGGCAGAGGGCACTACACCATTGCTGGAACACCTGAGAGTATTGCTGATGAATTGCAGTTATGGTTTGAAAATGGAGCAGCAGACGGCTTTAACATCATGCCACAGCAAATGAGTGAAGGCTTGTCCCGGTTCGTAGAATTCGTTATCCCAGAGCTGCAGAACAGAGGTTTATTCAAAACAGAATACGCTGGCGGCACACTGCGCAGCAATTTAGGATTAGATGCGGCTAAGGAGAACGTATCCCTTATTTAGTAACGGGTTCGGATAGTACGCCTTAGGATTGTAAACAAATCACTTGGAGTAATAGTATCTATATGCATCAAAAAAGCTCGCAGCCTGCGAGCTTTAAACTTTTAACACCATTCTTACTGTCTTTAGGATGTGACCATCAAAATCGTCATCAAACTCTTTGACAACCTCAAAACCTTTGGCTTCATAAAAGGTCTTACCGATCTTATTATCCTTTTCGACATTTATATAAATTTCATTTACACCGTCTAAATCTTTAATTCCCGCATTCACCAATGCTGTACCGATACCTTTCCCTTGCTGCTCTGGATAAAGATAAATGGCTCCTAACTCCACTTTACCATCTTCTCTTACTGGAGAAAAGTTGGCAAACCCAATAACTTTCCCTTCTACTTCAGCTACATAAAGGGTAGAGCTTACTAATCGTTGCTTCATTCTGTCGTCATTGTAAGCTGATTTCAAGAAATTTTTTTGTATCCCTTCAGGAATTATTCCTTCATAAGTAGCATTCCAAGTCGTTTTTGCTACATCTTGAACTTGTGTAATATCTTCTTGTTTTATTTTTCGAATTACATATGTCATTCTTATCAGCCTTTCTATTTGTTATTTACTTCCAATAATTTTAAATATTATAACATTTCATCAGATAAAAAGGACCTTTTCTGTGAACATATTTTTCACTACTAAATACCATTTCGTGATGCTGTATAATGACTTTTTATTTGATTGCTAAAGGTGCTGCTTGCTGTTTTATGTGCAATCTAATAAGAATATAAAACAACAAAGCCCCCCCAGTTGAAAAGGGGGGGCTATCTATTTTAGTTATCGTATTCCTGCAACACTTTTTCGATATAAGTATTGTTGACAACATCGGCTACATCCAATTTTTTTGTTAAACCGCCTTGCTCTAACAGCAAGTCAGCTGTTGCTTGTTGTTCCTTTATAATATCATCACTGATAGCTGTATTTTCCGGTACGGAATTTTCTAGCACTCTGCTGATAATTTCTTCATCCGTATTTTTTAAGTCGGCGTAAATTTTTATTGCTTCTTCTTTATGCTCATTTTGCCATCTTGTTGCTTTTTCAGTTACTTTTAAATACAGTTCTACAAGCTCTGGATGCTCTTTCGCAAATTCGGAGCGAACAATTTGGAAGCCAGGACTGTAGCTGCCGATATCCTTGCCTGTTGCGATTACCTTCGCTTTGTTTTTGACGACTTGAACAGATTGATATGGTTCCCAAATGGCCCATGCATCAACAGAGCCGGTTTCAAAAGCAGGCTGTGCTTCATCTGGCTGAAGTTGAATGATTTCTAGCTCTGATGGGTTAATGCCTTCCTTTTCAAGCATTCTGTATAAAAGTCCATAAGCGCTGCTTCCTTTAGCAACTGCGATTTTTTTGCCCTTCAAATCCTGTGCTGTTTTTATCGAGCTATTCTCTGGGACGATGATCGCATCGCTAAGCTCACCAGTGCTTGCTGTGGCAATTTCCTCAAATTTAATGCCGCCGCCTTGACCTGCTAGTACTGGTATATTCCCAACTCGACCGAAGTCGAGGCGATTAGAGGCAATCGATTCAAAGTAGGATGGACCGCTTTGAAATTCGACCCACTTGACCTTAGCACCAGCCTTTTCGAACTCTTCCTCGAACCAGCCCTTTTCCTTAGCGAGCAGGATTGGCCAAATGCTTTGCTGTACACCAATATTTACGGTAATTTCGCCATCTTCATCTCCAGAACCGTTAGAAGCAGCACCGCATGCTGAAATGATTAAGGTTAATAAAATGACAGATAGTAGAAAATAGGCTTTTTTTAATGAAAACATTATGTATCCTCCAATACGATTTTAATAGAACGTAAAGAACATAAAGAACATAAAGCAGATTAGCAGCTATCACCACCCTTCAAGCTAAAAAATAAAAGGCCCTAAGTATAGCAAACACTATACATTAGGACCTTCAGGCTGACTGATCGGCATATTCATCTGTTATTGGTTGTTAAATCTAATTATTCATACCTATAAAGTTGGTTTAATGATAAAAATTATCTTAGTTTTTTTTCCATTTAATAGAGCCTGTTCCATCATGAGGATGCATTGCTGCCATACACTCATGGTATCTTTTATTCAATTCAGAAAGAGAAAAGCTGTGTAACGCATCAAACGGATAGTTGCCATACACCTCTAATTTTTGGATCATGATTCTTCTTTTTGCTTCATTAAGATTTACCACGGTAATCCCTCCTAATGGATAGTCTATAAATCAAGGAACCTATAATGTTCTTATTATTGTATATTCATTATACTTTAAAAAATGCACTAATCCAAGTGGTTTAGGTGGAATTTGTGAAAAATAATGAATTAATCTAATGTTTCTCATTTTTGGCAGGGAAAGAAGGGACTATGTTGAAATGGTATAAATAATCTATTAGAAAGAGGGATTAGATGGATAAAGAATTATCAGCAGCATTGCACGCAAGAGCTTGCGGAGACCATGCCAACTCAAACCGTTTGCTTTTAGACTTGGCGCAACAATTCCCTAATGATGCTTCCATCCTTTATCAATGTGCATGGAGCTTTGATTTATTAGGGGAAGAAAGAAAAGCGGTGTTTTATTACGAAAAAGCGATCGAGCTGAAATTGCCGCTGAATGAATTGGAGGGTGCATTACTTGGACTCGGCAGCACCTATCGTACATTAGGGGAGTATGAGAAGTCCCGAAATACCTTTATACAAGGGATAGAGAAATTTCCACAAAATAAAGCCTTTCAAGCATTTTACGCCATGACCCTTTACAATCTTAAGGAACATGATCAAGCAATGAAGCTGCTGTTAACTTGTTTGGTGGATACAACTGCAGATGAACAACTATTAAACTATCAGAAAGCTATACGCTTTTATGCTGATAAATTAGATGAGAAGTGGGAATCTTCTAGTTAAAAAAACAGCCGAAAAGCCAGACTTAGTTTGCTGGCTTTTTGGCTGTTTCACCTTTTTCAGAACCATTTAACAAGAAAACACCGCCGATAATAAGGACAATACCACAAAGCATGACAGGGGTAATTAGTTCCTTCCAAAGAATGACGCCAATCAATGCTGTTGCAGCTGTCCCAACCCCAGACCAAATAGCATACGATAGGCTTAATGGTAGTGATTGTAGTGCCTTTGAGATAAAATAAAACGCAAGTACATAGCCAATAATGACGCCGATGGAAGGGAGGAGCACAGTAAAGCCCTCTGCCATTTTCAGCATCGTTGTCGCAAAAACCTCGGTAATGATGGAAATGGTTAAATAAACATATCCTTTCATAGTAAAAACTCCTTTCTTTAATGAGCCACGCCAATATTTAAGAGGACAACCCCGCCGATAACAAGCAAAAGGCCAAGGATTTTCTTTTTGTTTAAGCTCTCTTTATAAAATAATGCGCCCGCCAATGCAGTTAGTGCTGTCCCAACACCCGCCCAAATGGCATATGCCGTTCCAAGCGGCAATGTTTTTAATGTTAACGAAAGAGCATAAAAGGCAATACTATAGCCGGCCGCAACCCCAAGTGTCGGTAGCAGTCTCCTGAAGCCGTCCGTTGCCTTAAGCATTGAGCTTGCAAATACTTCACTAATTATGGAAATTGCCAGTAATAAATACGGACTCATCACATCTCCCCCTTACGTGTCATCTGCATGAGCTGGTCAAGAACAGCGTACTGCCTTGTGTTATTCAATGGAGCAACACCGAGCATTTGTGAATAATAAAGACCATCAAGTGCTAAGCGGATAACAGACGCTGTGACAGGAGAAATGCCATCATTATCAAGCTTTGTCAACGCCCTTTGGTAGCTGTTTGAGATACTTTCCGCCACCGTTTCGTCCAATAAGGAGGAAGCCATTACGGCAACGTTCAGCTCTGCATTATGTTCTAAGTCATCCTTCGTAACTTCAATCATAGCTCTAGTCCATTTGCCTGCTTCAATTGGATCTTTCTCTGCGTATTCTGCCATACAATTCTCCAAATCTTCAAAAATAGCAATGGCAATTCCCTTCATTAACGCTTCTTTACTTGGATAGTGATATAGAAGACCGCCCTTACTGATGCTTGCCTTTTTAGCAACAGCGTCAAGGGTTAGGCTGGTAATTCCTTGCTCATGAATAAGCCTTTTTGCTGTTTCTATAATGAGATGGCGCTTCATATCTGCTTTTGATTCCATAATGCGTCTCCTCCAATATGTATATGTATATTTATTGTACCGTCCGGTCGGTTTTTTAGTCAATAATTTCTTTTTCAAGGGAAATGTTTACAGTTATATACGGAAGTTGTATGTTTTCGATAGGTAATTAGTATCGTAAATAGTGAAAGAGGGTAGTAATGTTGAAAAAAATAGTAATAAAGAATTGGCTTTTGGAAGTCGATGTGGAGAAAACGGCCGAATATTATCGTAATGAAATAGAGATATGTGCTTGCTCTTATTGTCGAAATTTGCATCGACAGTCTTAAGCTTGGAAGATGGACAAACTTCCTTTTTTACGAAACTAGGCATTATGCCAGAAAAACCTGTTATGCTTTCTCATTTTCCAACCGAAGCGGATAATAATCACCAGTATATTGGGTTTTATCATGTTGTCGGCAGGATCCTAACAGGTGAAACTTGTACAATGACAAACTGGCAGGACCATCATACATATACGCTCGATAAATTGGCATTTTGTTTATCGAAGGAAAATAATCAGGTACCAGAGAGCTTTTCAAAGCCTGAATTCAGTTGAACTTTGAAACAGAAATTCCCTGGTTTCTGGAGGAGGGCAGTGACGATTAACTTTCTTTGACAGATTGTATTTAAGGTATACGAGATTTTTCAGTATAAATGGTTAAGGAGTAAATGTTAGTGCAAAAGATTGTTTGGTTAAATAGGCTCTTATTTGTGTTGTTTGTGATAGCAACGGTGCTAGTTTTTGTGGAAAATAATTCACATGTAGTTTTGTATGGGTATCTTTTATTTTTATTCCTGTATGTGTTATATCTTTTGGTACTATCTTTCTTTTATTGGAAAAAAGCAGGCAAGGTGGAAATTAGGAATAGGACAATTAAATTTATAAAATGGTTTATGATCTTAACTTTGTTTTCCTTTTTGTTAGACCTCTTTATACGACCTGAATATATAGAAACCATGCAGTTTATTTGGACTCCGTTAGGCTGCTCTTTAGGAATTGCTTTTTAAATATAGCGTTTGTTAAAGACAGTAAATAATAATATTGTACGGCCACAGGAAAAAGGTCTCTGGAATTCATTCAATGATGTGGCGGTAATTAGGAATATGGATTTGCTAATTTGGGAAAGAATCAGACTAATAAATTGGTTTTATAAATTTTTCAAAAAGTTTGCTAGTTTAGTTGCAAAAATAAAGAATTCAAGTAAAATGTAATAGTGTTTTAAAACAGAAACCAAAGGAGTTGAATTTTTATGAGTAGTCATTATTGCAGTGAACCTGAGCCCGAGTCGAGACAGGGGGAAGTCAATAAGGAGTCATTCCGTTTAATTTTGAATACGAGTGAAAATTCAGCTTGTTTATGGCAACGCATTTGACTTCCTCACAATAAGAGGAGGTTTTACCATGTTAAATATTTATCTTTCTAACGAAGAAGGAGTACTTAAAGAAACGAATAAAATTACGAGCGGCTGCTGGATTAATCTAGTTGCTCCAAAAGAGCAGGAGATTCAGTACATTGCAGCAGAGCTTGATATTCCAATTGAATTTTTAAAGGATTCTTTGGATGAAGAGGAACGTTCAAGGATAGAAAAAGATGGCGATGATATTTTAATAATTGTCAACATTCCATCCGTAACCTTTGATGATAAGAAAAAACCAACGTATGATACAATTCCTTTAGGAATTATCATTGCCAAAAATTGTTTTGTGACAATTTGTCTCAAGGATAATCCGATTTTTCATGCTTTTTCCCAAGGAAAAGTTAAGGATTTCTTTACGTATAAAAGAACAAGATTTGCATTCCAAATACTGTATAGCATGTCTACGTCTTATTTGAAATATCTTAAACAAATCAGTAAAAAGATTGACACAATTGAAGACCAGCTTCTGCAATCAATGAAAAACAAGGAGCTGTTTTCTCTTCTTCATCTACAAAAAAGTCTTGTTTATTTTACAACATCACTTAAATCGAATAATATTGTCATGAATAAGATGATGAATACCAGATTTTTAAAAATGTACGAAGATGATCAAGATTTGCTGGAGGATGTTATTATTGAAAATCAGCAGGCGATAGAGATGGCTCAAACACATGCGTCAATTTTAAGCGGTATGATGGACGCATTTGCGTCGATTATTTCGAATAATGTCAGCATGGTTATGAAATTCTTAACATCTGTTACAATAGTCCTTTCCCTTCCAACAATAGTCGCAAGCTTTTATGGAATGAATGTTAACATACCATTTCAAGAATATAAGCATGCTTTTTTTGTAGCGTTAGCAATTTCATTTGTTTTGTCCTGCCTGACAGCGATTGTCTTACGGAGAAAACGATTATTTTAATAAATCGAAAAGAGTACATCGACATGATGTACTCTCTTTTATTTACTTTAAAAGGGTAGTTTGGTTTAGCTTTATGCCTATGATATGATAGCTAAAAACAAGGAGGGGGCGTTAAAGTGTTAACAGAAGTCACGGTTAAGCTGCAAATAAGCAAACCTGCTGAGAAAGTGTTTGTAGCGCTTATAAATCCAGAACAGATTGGTAACTACTGGTTTAGTTCTAGTTCCGAAAAGTGGACAGAAGGAAACACAGTACTATTGAGATACGATGAGTATCAGGCAGAAGTTGCTATTCGTATAATGGAAGTAGCAGAAAAGGAGAAAATCGTGTTCGCATGGGGTGAAAAGCACGAAGAAACAATCGTTTCCATCACACTTAAAGAGCATAACTCGAAAACAGTTATGGAAGTGAAAGAATCAGGTTTTAAAGAAGATGATCCCCTGCTAGTTGAAAAGCTGCTCAACCAAAAAGAAGGCTGGGTCTATACCCTCACATGCCTAAAAGCCTATTTGGAGCACGGTATTCATGATTTGAGAGCGTCATTAGTACTTGGATAATTGTGCAAAAACGCTGTTAAATGAAGCAGCGTTTTGTATTTTTCATGAACTAAGCACTATTCAGATTTCGGTAGATGCAAATTTTTATTTACACAAATTACCAAAAGAGAATATGATAGAATTAAAGATTTACTTATAATAAATTTAGGAGTCGTTTATCATGAATAAGGTTGTCTTAGCAGTCTTAATAAGCTTACTAGTAGCTTTTGTCGTTCCCGCAATTCCGTATGTGGCAGAAGTTTTACGATATGATTTTCATGGCATGTTAACAGTAGCTATATTTGTGATGCTAGTTTTTATCTATAAAGAGCTGGTTGACAGAAGAAAAGAGTAGAGTTGTATATTGATTATAATTTAAAAACAGAAATGTTGTTTAAAAAGATTTTTGAAATTTCTTACTACTATTACATTTATATATATGAATGGTTACTAGAAGGGGAGAGGATACCTTATGAGTTCATATAAGGTCATATTGTTTGATTTAGATGGGACACTCTCAGATCCTAAGATTGGTATTACGAAATCGGTGCAATATGCGTTGAGCATGCTTAATAGACAAGTGCTGGATTTGGATGATTTAGAATGCTTTATTGGCCCACCTTTGCATGTGTCTTTTGCTGATTTTTATGGATTTGATGAGGAAACAATTCAAAAGGGGATAGATTTTTACAGAGAAAGATATAAAGAGACTGGCATGTATGAAAATTTGCTTTATCCAGAAATGACAGGCTTGCTCCAAAAATTAAAGGACCAAGGCTGTATTCTTGCGATAGCTACATCTAAATGGACAGCATTTGCAGAAAAAACAGCGGAATATTTTAACATTACTTCCTATTTTGATGTCATTGTCGGAAGTAATCAAGATGGGACAAGGTCAGAAAAAACAGAGATTATTGAATACATACTTAAGCTCTACAAGGACTTTTCACTGCAAGACTTTATTATGATTGGTGACAGGAAGTATGATTTAATAGGTGCAAATAACACGGACATAGATTCAATAGCTGTTACATATGGATATGGTGCAAGAGAAGAATTAACTGCGTTCAGTCCCACATTTCTTGCAAATAGTGTGCAAGACTTAGAGAGAATTTTGCTTGGGGAAACTCCAAGCCGTGTTGTGTCTTATAAAGAAGCAAACGTGCTTATTAGACAGATAACGAAAAACGACCTCTATCCTCTTTGGAAAATGACATATAAAGAGGAAAGTCCGGATTGGAAAAAATGGGATGCTCCTTATTACGAGCATCAGGCCATTTCGTGGAATGACTTTCAAAAGCAAAAAGACAAGTATCTTTATCAAGATGATTTTTGGGCGATAGAGACAGATGGAAAGCTTATCGGATCTGTCAGCTATTATTGGGAGCATAAGCCATCAAACTGGCTTGAAATGGGAATCGTCATATATGATTCAAAGTTTTGGAGCGGTGGATATGGTACAAAGGCACTGAAGCTGTGGATAAACCATCTATTTCAAACACTTCCACTTGTAAGAGTCGGCTTTACGACTTGGTCAGGCAATAGGCGTATGATGAAGGTCGGGAAAAAGCTTGGAATGCAGCTCGAAGCACGATTAAGAAAATGCCGTTACTATAATGGTATATACTATGATTCGATTCGTATGGGTTTGCTGCGGGAAGAATGGGAAAAGAATTAACGACAGCTTGATAATACTGTTATTAATTGAGGACCCTATCCTGTTTTGCGGAATTGCCCATTGCATCCTAAAAAGAGGTTATGCTACACTTATATTACAAAAGCAGAAAGGATGATGGGTGGCCGATGGATAACTAATCTTATTTTTTCAGTTGAAATGCATAATGCAAATTAAACTAAAGTAGGATTAGTCTGCCCATTTTCTATATAGCTGTTTTAGACAGCTTATTTATGATGCTTAAAATGTCCGGCTAATCCTTCCAAAATTTATTTTGGGAGGATTTTTTTGTCCTCCCTGTGAAATGAGGGATTGATTATATGAAAGAATTAATGAAATTGCATAATATCAAATATGAGGTGGCAGATCAGCTCCTGTTTGACAAGGTAACAGCATCAGTGCAGGAAGAGGATGTCGTAGGAATTATCGGCAATAATGGTGCTGGTAAGTCAACGCTGCTCCACTTATTAAACGGGGATGTAGAGCCTACTGACGGGCAAATACAGTGGCTTAATCAAGGCTTGGATATTGCCATTGTCATCCAAGAGGCAAAAACACATATCTCTGCAAACAAATCAGTCGATGTAACAAGGCTTCTTGAAAAATGGTCTGTGCCAGTTTTACCGTATGAATATTTAAGCGGCGGTGAAAAATTAAAAGTCAGGCTTGCACAAGGCTTTGCGACTGGAGCTGATCTCCTGCTGTTAGACGAACCGACGAATCACCTTGACAGCCAAAGTCTTGATTTACTGCAGAAACAGATAAAGGAATATAAAGGAACGATAATTTTAGTGTCCCACGACCGCTATTTTCTTGATGCCGTTGCCTCAAAAATCTGGGCAATTGAGGATAAGAAGCTTATAGAGCATAAGGGGAATTATTCTGACTTTATGAAGGCCCGCAATGCGAAAAGGTTGGTGCAGCAACGAGAATATGAAAAACAGCAAAAATTGACAGAACAAATTCAAGGTCAAATAAAAGAGTTGAATACATGGTCACAAAAAGCTCATGCACAGTCAACAAAAAAAGAAGGCATGAAAGAATACTATCGTGTTAAAGCAAAGCGGATGGATGCTCAAGTAAAATCAAAACAAAAACGATTAGAAAAGGAACTCGCAAAGCGTAACGTGGAGCCTGTTACAGAGGAGCATTCTGTTCAGTTTTCCATAACAGCAAGCAATAAGGTTGGCAAACGGTTTTTAGAAGTGAAAGGGCTGACGAAATCATTTGGTGAACGGACCTTGTTTAAGGATGTACATTTTACGATAAAACATGGAGAAAGAATTGCCCTGACAGGTGCAAATGGCAGCGGTAAGTCTACATTGTTGAAAATGATTGCCGGAAGTGTTGTTGGAAAAGGGGATATTTGGATGTCACCTGCAGCCAATATTGGCTATTTATCACAGGAGGTATTTGATTTGCCACTTGATTCAACACCAGAGCAGCTATTTTATAAGGAAACCTTCGAAGAGAGAGGAAGGGTTCAGACGTTAATGAAGCATTTGGGATTCACGGCAGCTCAATGGAGGGAACCGATTGAGTCAATGAGTATGGGGGAGCGTGTCAAATGCAAGTTAATGGCCTATATACTAGATGATAAGGACGTCTTACTGTTGGATGAACCTACCAATCACCTTGACCTTGCTTCGCGTGAGCAGCTGGAGGAGACGTTGGCTCAATATAATGGAACGTTACTTATCGTGTCCCATGATCGCTATTTCCTTGAGAAAACAACAACTAGCCAATTAGTGATAACAGATACAGGAATTCGCAAACAATGGCAAAGTCATGCACCTACAAGAGATGACAAAAAAGAGCTGAGGCTAAAGCTTGAAACAGAAAGACAAGAGATTTTAGGAAGGCTCAGCTTTATGTTGCCACAAGATAAAGAATATGCGGTGCTTGATGCTAAATTCAATGAACTAACACAAAAGCTGAAAGAGCTGTCCAACTAATATATATCTGTAAGCTAAAGCACTTTTCCAGAAGGAAAAGTGCTTTTTTCGTCGAAGCAATATAAGGGAATATACATTATGGAATAAAAGGGGAAATAATTATGCAGTTTGTTGTAACAGCATATGACGGTACGGATGATTTTGCATTGGAAAGGAGATTGGGTGCACGAGCAGAGCATTTAAAGTCGGTTGAGAAACGATTTGATGAGGGCAATCATTTATACGGCGCTGCCCTGTTAGATGATACAGAAAAAATGATTGGTTCGATGATGGTAGTAGACTATCCATCAAAAGAAGCGCTTGATGAGTGGCTTAAGGAAGAACCTTATGTGACAGGCAATGTATGGCAAAGGATTGAGATTTCGCCATGTAAGGTTGCTCCAATATTTATGGATTTAAATAAATAAGGTTATTTTCAGGAATGGAGGGGGACAATTTGTACTCCAAGCAAAATGATTTTCCTGTCCTGCAAACAGAACGGTTACTGTTAAGAGAAATCCAAAATGAAGATGCATTAGATATTTTCGAGTATCTTTCTGACAAGGATGTCATGAAATATTATGGAATGGAGCCTTTTCAGTCACTTGAGGAAGTGCGGAAGGAAGTCGAATGGTATAAGTCAATCCGAATGAAGCAAACGGGCATAAGATGGGGAATTACACTAAAAGAAAATGGAAAGGTGCTTGGCAGCTGCGGATTTTTGAATTGGGATAAGCGTCATTTTCGGACAGAAATCGGCTATGAGCTGCATAAGAATTATTGGGGACAGGGCTTGGCAAGTGAAGCTTTAAAGGTAGTCGTACAATACGGCTTTGAGCATATGGGACTTGAAAGAATTCAAGCACTGATTGAACCGCCCAACTTGTCGTCACAAAGCTTGCTCAAAAAGCATCGGTTTTTGTGTGAAGGCTTGCTGAGAAGCTATGAATTTACGAGCGGAAAAATGGACGACCTGTATATGTACTCTTTAATAAAAAAAGATTTTAATGGTTGGAGGGCACAAACCAATGACTAAGATAACCCCATTTTTAATGTTTCAAGGAAATGCGGAAGCAGCGATCCATTTTTATACAACCATAATAGAAGACTCAAGTATAAAGAATGTGATCCGTTACGGGAAGGACGAAGCTGGAGAGGAAGGAAGCGTCATGCAAGCTGTCTTCACATTGAAGAACCAAGAGTTCATGTGTATAGACAGCAACATTTCTCATGACTTTGGATTTACACCCTCATTTTCCATTTATGTTGAATGTGAAACAGAGGAGCAAATTGACCATTATTATCAAGCATTCGTTAGTGGAGGCCAAGAGCTTATGGCTCTTGGAGATTATTCCTTCAGCAGAAAATTTGGATGGATTATTGATAAGTATGGGGTTTCCTGGCAATTTACTCTTCCATTTAAGTAACGGATAGAAATAGAATGTAATAAATTTTAAAAAAATAAGAGACATTCTTAATAAAGAACGATATACTAGGATAGTAGGGCTATAACCAAATGCCTAAAGAAGTAGCTCTAATACTATTGTATTTTGCCATGATAGAATGAGGACTAACATTTTGTCATGGCCTTTTTTAGACTTTCAAATAAGCTATTCCTCAACAGGTGTTTCCGTTTCATCCCACCCATACAGCTCATTGATTTCCTCTACAAGCTTTTCTAAAAAATCATCTGATAGTACATCTTCTTTTTTCATCTGGTACAATGCCTCCCTGCTACTTTTATTTTTGCTAATACTGGATAAATATATACTTCGGTAATTTAATTTATAGTTGTTATTAGTTAATAAGACATATAGTTATTTTACTTATAAAATTTCCAAAAATAAACTGTAACGATTATTAAGAATACGTTTTAATGAAAAACAGGGTGGAGCAATTTTATATAAAGAACGATGCTGCTCGAATAAAAAGGACTTATTGGAGAATCATACATAGTATACATCGAGAGAAACTGGTGAGTAGGATGCATGATGTGTTAAGAAGACCCCAAGTAAAAATAACACCCTTCGGTAGTAATTACTTGCGTGTAATTAACCCGTATATGCCATTATGGTGGGGAATGGCGATGCCCGGTGCAGGTCATATAATGTTAGGGAAACGGTTGAAAGGCTTCTTTTTATTCCTGTTTGAGTTTGTTGTTAATACAGAAACCAAGCTTAATTTGGCGATTGTTTATTCTTGTACTGGCCAGTTTGACATGGCGAAGCAATGCCTTGACATAAAATGGTTTTTTATCTATATCGGTGTTTATATCTTTAATATATGGGATGCCTATAGATTAGCAACAGATATTAATCAACTGTCTCAGCTTGCAGCAAGGCAAAAGGCTCCAATAGCTGATTTTCAATTAAGTCTATTTGAGATTAATTATCTTCAAAAGATGAGTGTATGGATTCCAGTTTTTTGGTCAATCATCACACCAGGTCTTGGACATTTAATTATCCGCAATATTACAACAGGATTGTACTTAAGTTTTTGGCTGTTAATTACTATATTTCAATCAAATCTGTTAAGCAGCTTCTACTACACCTGCAATGGAGATTATTTAAAAGCAATAGTTGCACTCGACCCGCAATGGGCGCTGTATTTGCCTTCATTATATTGTTTTGCTGTATGTGACAGCTATTATCATACACTCACACTTAATGATCTATTTAAAATCGAGCAAGCGCGCTATCTAGAAAACAACTATTGGAATAAGGCTAACAGAAGAGACTTGATGAAGCTATTGGAGAAAAAATAATGACTGTCATATCTTTGTTTGAACATTCGTTAAAACTGGAGCTTGCCATAAGTGAACTCGAAAACAACCATATCGGTCGTGAATGTATATTAGCAAAACCTATCTTCCCCGAAAAAACAGAATATAGTTTTATTGACCCCTATAATAATAATGGCATGAATTTATTTTTAGTGTCCTGTATAAGCATGATTATGATGCTGTTAGGGACAATTTACGGATTCGTTCTGTATCTTGGTCCTATTATTTGGGGATTAATTGGTATGATAGCGGGGGCTCTTGTCGGAATATTTTTGGATGTATCCATAAAAAAAAGCAAGCGGAACAAACCAGCATGCTCTCCTGCAGAAGTACTCCTCATCATAAATTGTGAGGAGGATAAGGCTAATATGGTGGAAATGATTTTAAAAAAGTATCACACATTAGGTATTGTCAGACTGTGAATCAAACATGTAATAGCTGCCAAGTCAATGGCGGCTATTATTTGTTTATTGATACTAGATAGGAGGCAAAGTATGTCCTTTATCATAAGAAATTGTCAAAGAGTAAGTAGTTGGAAATAATGATGCTGCCAAACTGCGGCAGCATCATTATTTCTTTTTCTTAGCAAGCAGGTTTCGATCGACATTATGTGGCGGCTTTTCCATCCAATTATTTTCAATTAAAAGGTTTCCTCCATCCTCCGCATAGTTCGAAGTTTCCACCATAAGCCGGAAATAGATGGAACCCAAATCATGACGAGGGCTGACTGCGATGGAATCGCCGAAGTTTCTTAGCTTAGCTGACGATAAATTGCTGATATGAAAAAGCATCAACTTATCTGAAAACGGTGGTATATTGGTTGTTGTCACATTAAATTGACTTGGCATTGTCAGTGGCAGGTCTTCCTGCTTTAAGACATTAGAAAAAACAGTATTTTGTTTAATATTTATATGTTTTCCTCTTATAAAGTAGCTACGAATTTCATTTGATTCTGCAACCTGACTGAATGCGAGTAAAAGGACTGTTTTAATGGTATTAAACTGGATATTTGCAAATAACTGTGAAATTTCAATCCCAGTCAATGTTCGTTTATCACCAAAAAAGCCATTGAAAAAGCTTTGTCGCTCCACCATTTCTTGTGTGTTCATTGTCGGAATATTTGGTGGTCGCACATAAATGCCAGTTTCTAACATTACCTCTGTCACTTGATTGGAATAGTTAGCTGCATCACGCATTGATTCTGTTATAAATTGGCGAATATCTAATCTCGTTGTATTTGGTAATGTGATGCTGTAAAAGATTAATCCAAGCTTATACATCATGTCTATGTACAAAAGGTAGAAGCTATCAGAAAACAGCCGAGGAGCAGTCAGGTTTACATCCTGCTCAGAAAAGCCTGCAGGCAATGGAATGTTTTCTTCTTGAAAAAAGCTTTTCACACGCTCTGTTATCCTTTGACTAAGTAAATCACTGTCTTGAATAATTTTCTTAATCTGTTTGTTTTCTACATTTGCTAAGAAATGCTGGAACATACAGCGAGACATTGTGTTCGCCATATAAAAATTCCAGAGATTTGCTTTTTCAGCAGAGGTAAGTGGTGCTTTTGTATTGTTTTTCATGAATTTCTCCTAAAGAATTTTCTACAACAAAAATTTTCCCATGTATAGGTTTTCCATTCATTTTGAAAATAATGCAGGAATTAATACTAGAAAGAGCGAATTGGCAGTAAAGTATAAATATGGAAGGATGTAATAGAAATCTGTTTGCAATTGCTTCCTCTAATACAAAAAAGGAGAGTCACTATGTTAGAAGTCCAAGGAAAATATAATATTGCGAAAGTTTATACAGATAAAGTAGAAGAAACAGCGATGTCTCAAATACTGGAGCTATGTGATCAGGAATTTACAAAGGGAACGAAAATACGAATCATGCCAGATACACATGCTGGAGCAGGCTGCACAATCGGTACAACAATGACGATAACAGATAAAATTGTTCCAAATTTGGTTGGTGTAGATATTGGATGTGGCATGGAAGTAGCAGTCATCGATAAAAATAAAACAGAAGTGAATTTTGATCAATTGGATGAAGTTATCCGAAAGCATATTCCAAGCGGTTTTTCTACACGTGAAAGTAGTCAATTTCACCCATACTCCAAAAGAGTAGAATTTCGCAATGTTGTGGCACCGTTTAGCTTGAAAAGAGCCAAATCATCTGTTGGTACATTAGGTGGCGGCAATCATTTTGTAGAGTTGAACGAAATGGATGACAAAATTGTACTTGTCATTCATTCTGGGTCAAGAAACTTAGGGAAGCAAATTGCCGATCATTATCAAAACTTGGCTTATAATGAGCTTTTGAGCTTGCATCAGGAGAAACAAGGCTTGATTGATGAATTGAAAGCAGCAGGAAGGGAAAGTGAAATTGAAGAGACGTTAAAGGCGCTGAAACGACCATATGTCAAAAAGGATCTTGCCTACCTTCAAGGGAAAAGCTTTGAGCATTATATGAATGACATGAAGATAGCCCAGCATTATGCTTTATTAAACAGAAAGGCAATGGTGGAGGAAATCACTTCGCGTATGCGCTGGAACATCTTAGAAAGCTTTACGACCATTCACAATTACATTGATATGGAACAGATGATTCTCAGAAAAGGAGCAATCTCTGCGAGAAAAGATGAAAAAGTGATTATTCCAATGAATATGAGGGATGGAAGCATCATCGCAATAGGCAAGGGAAATAAGGACTGGAATGAATCAGCCCCACACGGTGCGGGTAGATTAATGTCCAGGACAAAAGCAAAAGAATTGGTGTCATTAGAGCAATTTAAAGACGTAATGAAGGATGTTTGGACGACTTCTGTTAATGAAGGTACATTGGATGAAAGTCCAATGGCTTATAAACCGATGGAGGATATTATTAAGCATACAGATGATACGATTGAAATTGTTCAAGTAATTAAACCATTATATAATTTCAAGGCAAATTGAAGAATGTTCCAGGCTGATGGCAAACTTCACCCAAAAGGGTCATGTTTTTTATCAGCCTGTTAGGATTTGGGAGAATTAGAAAAACACATCCACAATCAATATGCCTAATCCGATTAAAAAGATAATCATTTCATTCATCTCCCTTCACACTATATATTTTCATCATATGACAGGACGGAAAAAACTACATTATCTTGAATAGAATATTTACGGAAACAACATGTTCCAATAACAATAGGCAATCGTCGTGTTTTAGTAAATGTATCGCCAAAAATGACGATCTTCATACAAACAGGAAAGTATATTTAAGGGGATTATAGAGGAGAGAAGCCAGCCCGCCATACCAAACGGACTGACTTGCATTTTTATCTGCTTGTTCGTTGTTCTACCTGCTGACATACTTCATCTGCAGAGAGGCCGTTTGCCTCAATCACAGAGCCTTGCAATTGTGTGTCCTGCATGCCCATAACATTAGAGTCGATTCCTGAAACGACACAGCAATCACAGCCTTGTGCGTCTGATTCTTGCTGGAGGTTAATGATTTCATGCCCTTTTTCACGAAGAGCCTCAGAAATATTTGTTAGCGATTGTTCTACACCAATTCTTGCCATATAAATCACCTCCCAAAAAATAAATTTTCCTTATGATAGCAGAATTATTCTATTTGAAAAAAATAATTGTTTTTGATATTATAGACTGAAAAGTCAGATATTTATTACGGTAGTTCCATTTTAAAACAGATGATAAATTACGAACAAAATATTACTGTATAGGCGGTGGCAAGATGAGCAAGGAACCAATTGTGAAAGTATATTCCGAGCAATATCAAACAGAAGTATTAGACTTGATATTACATATCCAGCAAACGGAATACAATATTCCAATAACAAAAGAAAATCAACCTGATTTAATGATGATTGAAACATTTTATCAACGGGGAAAAGGGAATTTTTGGGTAGCGTGTATGGAGGACAAGGTAGTCGGAACAATTGCTTTACTTGATATTGGCAATAGCCAAGTAGCTTTAAGGAAAATGTTTGTTGCCAAAGATTATCGCGGTTCAGCCTTTAACACAGCAACTCGTCTGTTGCAGAATGCGCTTAGTTGGGCAAAGGAGCGTACTGTAAACGAGGTGTTTTTAGGAACAACGCCACAATTTTTAGCCGCACATCGCTTTTATGAGAAAAACAGCTTTACTAGTATTGAAATGGCAGAGCTACCAAAAGCATTTCCTCTTATGGAGGTAGATAAGAAGTTTTATAAGTATCATGTTGAAAAACAAGCAATTTGAAAGCTGCCGAAGCAACCGGCAGCTTTTTTCTTTCTATATCAAATCGGGATATCATCAGAAGCAGAGGGAACTGCTTGGCGTTTACTTAAGGTGAGAAGCAGTACCACACTTATGATGCATGCAGCACCAACCCATTGGATAAATCCGAAGGGCATATTCAGCCAGAAAACAGTTGTTAAACAGGCTGCTAATGGCTCAATGCTGCCTAACAAGCTTGCCTCTTTCGGCATGAGTGTTTCAAGGCTTTTGATGTAAAACCAGAAGGCAATCATTGTCCCAAAAAGGATGACAAACACTAAATAAATAAGCTGTGAGGCAGTTATGGAAGCTGGTGCTGTTTTCCAAATTGGTTCGACTATATTTAAGCAAAGTCCGCCGATAATCATTGCCCAGCCGACAATTACTAAAGAGTCGAACTTTTTTAGCAGCGATCCTGCGCTTAACGTGTAAAACGCAGCAGCAACTCCTGACAAAACACCCCAAACGACAGCAGGGACAGGGACAGAAAGCTCAGAGAAGGTGCCGTTTGTGAGCAGGAAAAAACAGCCTGATAACGCTAGAATTGCCGTGTAGACATCCACCTTAGTCAAACGCATTTTTCTTGTGATAAGATAATACAGCATTATCATGATTGGAGATAAATACTGTAGTAAGGTAGCAACTGCCGCATTGCCATGATGGATGGATGCCATATACGTATATTGAACTGCCAGCATTCCAAACACAGAAAATGCAACAAGTCTGATGGCAGTGCTTGGCTCCTTCCATACATTAATAATTTCCCTGCGGTTTTTGCTGAAAAGCTTAAATAGCAACAAGATGCAGCCAGACAAAAGCAGCCTGACAACAACAAGCCAATCGACATTTACCTCATAAGATTGGAACAGCTTCTGGGCAACAGTACCGCCAATACCCCAAAATGCAGCCCCGGTAATCACAAAAAACAAGCCTTTTTTTCGATCATTGTTCAACATATTTCTTCCACCCTTATATAAATATATTGTTATAATAAAGCAATAATCTGATAGGAAATACGTAAATAGCATGAAAAAATATAACAATATGGAGGTGGTAGTATGAAAGGTCATTTTTCCATTGATCAGAATTTAAGGGAGCTGACAGAGCATCTTACCGTTCTTTTGCCAATAGCATGCTATGAAACAACAATTAACCAAAATATTCATGGCCATATCCCCCTACATTGGCATGATGAGCTGCAATTTGTATACATGAAAAAGGGGGAAGCTATATTTCACGTAAATGGGGAAAGAGTTCAATTATTAGAAGGTAACGGACTGTTTATTAATAGCGGCTTGCTTCATATGGCGGAAGAAAAGACAGAAGCTGCTTCCTATATATGCATGAATGTAGCACCTTCTTTTGTTTTGTCACAAGAACTGTTTTCCACGTTTGTGTATCCCTATGTACAAGCGAGCAATCTTCCATATGTCTCCATTGATGGCAACAAGGAATGGGGAAGAACCATTCTGGAGTCGATTTTGAAAATCAACCGTTTGCTAATGGAAAAACAGCCTTTTTTTGAAATTGATATAAGTACAGAGCTGGCTCAAGCTTGGAAAAGCTTTATGATGCATGGGATACCGCCGGCTTTTAATAAAACAGAGGCCAGTAAGAATGAAAAAATGAAACGAATGCTCAATTGGATTCATCAACACTACGAGGAGAAGATAAGCCTTGAGGATATTGCTTCTGCAGGTCAATTGAGCCGGTCTGAATGCTGCCGCTATTTCAAAAGAATTTTGAAAAGGTCTCCTTTCAGCTATTTGGAGCATTATCGCATACAGAAGAGCCTGCTGTTACTTCAGGAAGAGGATGCGAATATAACCGAGGTCGGCTATAGAGTCGGTTTTAACAGCACTAGCTATTTTATCCAGAAATTTCGCAAGGAAATCCATATGACTCCATTAGCCTATAAAAAACATAAACAAAAATCTTAAATATAATCGGTTAAGCAGACCGTTACCGTGATTGAAATAAACTATGCGATAATAGACTGGACAAGAGGTGAAAGTGTATGAAGAAAATAATCTCATTTAACAAGCTTGCAGGAAAAGAGATTGGCAATTATCAGTCTATGTCAGCTTATTACACAAAAATAATGAGAACAGATGAACCTGTCAGTATTGGGATTATCCATATAGAGTCAGGTGGAGTTGTTGGTTACCATAATGCCCCTGTTTCTCAAGCCTTTATTGTTATGGAAGGGAAAGGCTGGATAAAGGGTCCTGATAAGCTAGTACAAACGATCCAATCAGGTGAAGGTGTTCTTTGGGAAAAAGGAGAAGGCCATGAATCTGGAAGTGAGGAAGGCATGACAGTACTTGTACTGCAAGGAGAAAACCTGCCATTAGAAGAAAGGGTGTAATTATATGCAACAAATCAATAAACGCTTGCGCGAACGGGTTGGCTTTCCTCTTGATGAAGCTATTACATTGCAAACTTTAGAACTTGTTCTTGAAAGAATGGCTAAAACGGTACCGTTTGAAAATACAGCCATTATTGAGGGAAGAACAGAAGCTATTTCAGAAAAGTACTTAATGGAAAAGGTTATTGGACGACAGGAAGGTGGTCTTTGTTTTGATTTGAATCCACTTCTCTACTTGTTTTTACTTGAAAACGGTTTTCAAGTAACCATGATTAAAGGAATCACTTATGATGCTGCAAATAAAACTTGGAGTAAAACAGGTGCCACACATGCTGCCATTTTGCTTGAAGAGAATGGGAGACGTTATATTGTCGATTCTGGATTTGGTGCAAACCTGCCGTTAAAACCAGTGCCGCTTGATGGTGAAATTATCCAATCAGATAATGGACAATTTCAAATAAAGCAAGAAGAGACTGAGTATGGAGACTATTGCTTCTTTATGAAACTGAAGGATAAAAGTGAGGAATGGACGCTAGGATACGCCTTCCAATCAACCGTAGCATTTTATGACGTTAAGGATATGATCGAAATGCAAAAAACAATTGTCGAGCATCCCGATTCCCGCTTTAATAAAGGTCCGCTCGTTAGCATGTTAACAGATAAAGGAAGCATGGTATTATCCCAAGACTCCTTTACAGAATGGATAGACGGAAAAAAACACAAGCAAGACATCAACACAGAAGAATTTTCAGCAATTGCAAAGGAAAGATTTGGATTAAGGTAGAGACAGGATGCCTGAGCATCCTGTTTTCTATTTCTTCGGAAATGAATCATCTAGCGTATTACTAAATTGCTGCATATTTGCATCTGCTTTAAGTGAGTCAACATGAAAAGGATTGGCCTTATTAGTGCGAGCATCTGTTTTTATTCCCATCTGATCACCATTAGCATTTGCGATGACGCCTTCTCTAGAGCCATCTTTATGTGACTCTGTCTCAACATGGATATTGCCTGAATCTTTAGGCATTGTGGCATGACCTCCAATAAGTTTAGTCCTTTTATTGTTACATAAAAGGGCTGTATTTATGATAGTATGCCAATTATCACAATCCAAGTTTTTAAGCGTAATCTAGTTTTTTTAGTTTTGTTATTCATTTGTAATGGTATTGTGTACAAACAAATTTATAATGATAATATTCCCTTTATAAAAAAGTGGGTAATAGAAATAAGTTGTAAAGCAACAAGAGAAAGGTGAAAACATGAAGAAAGTAATTACAATGTCAGCCATTGCATTATTGTTGAGCGGCTGCAGCACGACCCAACAAGATAGTCAGCAAAAAGAAAACTCAAATCAATCTGTCTCACAGCAGGATATTGTTGAAAAGGAAGAGGCGCCAAAAACAGAGTGGACAATCCCCACAGAAAACCAAAATAAAGTAAAAAAAGAAGATGGGCATTTTGTTCTTGAAAATCCAGAAAATATGTTAGCACTTGTCAACAAGGAATATTATTTGCCGAGTGATTATGAACCAAAGGATCTCGTTAGACCTGATGTTGCATTTTCTTTTGGAGATGAGGATATCGAAAAAAGCCATATGAGAAAAGAAGCAGCAGAAGCATTAGCTGATATGTTTAATGGAGCAAAAGACGAGGGACTTATTCTTTATGCATCATCAGGATACCGTTCTTACGATCGACAAGCTGCCGTATTTAAGCAAGAGGTAGCCAATGTAGGAGAGGAAAACGCAGAACAGGCTGTTGCGATTCCTGGCTCAAGTGAACATCAAAGTGGCTTAGCGATGGATATCACTTCACAGAAGCAAAATTTCCTGTTAACAGAGGAATTTGGCGAGGATAAGGAAGGCAAATGGTTAATGGCAAATGCCTATAAATACGGATTTATCCTGCGCTATCCAAAAGATAAGGTAGACATCACTCAATATGAATATGAACCGTGGCACTATCGTTATGTTGGCAAAGATGCCGCAAAAGTGATGCAGGATAAGGACTGGACACTTGAAGAGTATTTCGAGAATGGTACTAAGCAACAATAAATGTCTACTAGTCTACAATCGTTTGAAGGAATACTAAACTGGACACCTGTCCAGCAACCGATATTCGATTACAGGCAATGGGTAAAAAATAGCTAAAACGATTAATCCAGCTTTCCAAGCTAAAGGCATAATTACCTTGCCATATGATAAAAAGTTTTAGGCAGAAATGTAAAATGGCACTAAACCTAGACTGTTTCGTGTCGATATTAAGATTAATCAAGACGAACAAAGGTGATAAAATGCCAGATACATTTACGAGAGAACAAGATGCTTTGCTTGCTGAAACAGTATTGAGGCATATCCGTGAGGGGAGTACAGCAATTGCTGCCTTTGAAGAGGTTGCCGTAGTGATGAATAAAAGTGCTTCAACTTGTGGGTACAGATGGAATAATACAGTGAGGCACAATTATCGAGGAGCTTTCAGGCTTGCTAGACAAAAGAGATATGAACTGAAATATGCTAATAACGGCAGTTAAGGCTTGCTTATAAAGCACGCTTGCACATCTGCAATTTTTGGAAGGCATCGATTGTTATCGATGCCTTATTCTTCATCATTAATTTCATTATCGCCGACTTCATCCTCGCCAGGCTGATCTGTGCCTGGATTAATTTCATTACAGCCAGTCATCATCGTACCTAACCTAAAAAAGCAGCAAGCAGCACTGCAAGCAATGTTTTACGCATGAAGTGAAATCTCCCTTTAAAGTAGTTTCTTCTTCAAATAAGGTTTGCTTTCAAACACTTTCCTTATACATACATTGCTTTGTTTATCATTTCCTTATTGGTTTTTCCAATGTTAATATTTCATCCTCAATCGCCATAAATTGCTCTTCTACTAGCTTCTTCGTATCAGAAATTGCCATATTATAAAAATGGGCTGCAATTGTTTCCTTGAAAAAATCAAGCACTCGTTCTGCCGCAAATTCGGAAATTTCCTCGTCTCTTTCTTGGGAGAAAAATGTTTGGATATCGGAAATCATCATTTCCTGTTGTTCTTTTGTTAATTTATAAAACAATATGAACAGTCCCTTCCTCTTAATAAATTGTACTATACATCGATTCAGCAACATATTACAGGCTTGTTTTTTCATAAAAAATGTGGCTGACAACGAGGTCAGCCACATTCGAGTTTATTTATTAATTATTGTGTAAAGCATTGTTTTGCTTATAATTCAATACGTATCCAATTAATCCACCAATAATTGCTGGGACAATCCATCCTAAGCCAATGCCGTACATTGGAAGAAAGCTTGCGAAGAAGGAATCTAAAGCAGGAATCTTCAATGCTGTTTCTTGGAGGCTGTCCACAAGGCTGATAATAAAGGTAAACAATAGACTGACTTGATATACTCCAGGTCTTCCCTTAAATAGGGGATGAAGGAATGTTAAGAAAATCAGCACGATTGCCAAAGGATAAATGATAGTTAGAACAGGTACAGAAATGGCTATCAACTCAGTAAGTCCAACGTTTGCAATAATAGCACTGAATACTGATAAGCTTATAGCGATTGCTTTATAAGAGATAGCAGGGAAAAGCTTATGGAAATAAGAAGAACAAGCTGTTATTAAGCCAACACTTGTAGTTAAACAAGCGACAGTAATCATTAAGCCTAATAAAACTCCGCCGTATGTTCCGAAATAGTATTCAGAAACACGCGATAATACTTCTCCACCATTATCCAAATGTCCAAGCTTTTCTACACTTGATGCACCCATATAGGAAAGAGCTGAATAAATAGCTGCAAGAATGACAGCGGCAATTAATGTTGCCATTAAGCAAACTTTTAAAATTTGTCCTTTTGTTTTGGCTCCTTTTTCGCGAATAGCATTAATAATGATAATTCCGAATACGAAGGAAGCGAGTGTATCCATTGTTAAGTATCCTTCTTGGAAACCGTTAAAGAAAGAGTTAGTCATATACTTCTCTGATGGTGCCTGGAATTTGCCGATTGGGAAAATCACAGAAACAACAACTAAAATGCCAATGAACGTCAATTTAATTGGTGTTAAAAAACGGCCGACAATATCAACGATTTTCGCTGGGTTCAGTGACAAGAAGCAAGTGATAGTAAAAAAGATAACTGTAAAAATTAATAGTGCAATTCCGACAGAACTTTCTGACACAAATGGCTTAACGCCGATTTCAAAGGAAACATTTCCAGTACGCGGGATTGCAAATAATGGCCCAATTGCCAAATATAAAACAGTTGTAAAAACAAGACCGAATATTGGATGCACACGGCTAGCTAATGATTGCAGATCCTCTTTGCCAGAAAATCCAAAGGCCATAACACCAAGAAGCGGCAAACCTACACCTGTTACAAGGAAGCCTGCATTTGCAGACCAGATTTCACTGCCTGCTGATTGACCGAGCATTGCTGGGAAGATAAGATTACCGGCTCCAAAAAATAATGCAAACAACATGAGACCAATAATAACGATAAATGAAAATGGTACTTTAGTTGACACAATAAAACCTCCAAAACTTAAATCAATATAAAAGTTAATAGCTTGAAAATGCCTCTACACGATCTTAGTTGGCGAAATCGTAAATAGAATAGCAATTTTCAAAAAATTATAGCCAAATGAAAACTCATCAGATGTTACCACATGTTTGTCTGTCTTTAGAATGCCTTTCATTCACATATTTAAACTTTTAAAATGAAATGTCTGTAGGTTTTTTTAGTCCTTGCAATTTCGAAAACGATAAAAATATTGACTTGAAAATAACAAGGCAATAAATCATAAAGTATAAAAAGTTTAGAATTACTAGAAAATGGTGTAACATCATGGTGGCATTTACAATGGCTGAAAAAATTGTATCAGTTTAAACTTCTTGCTTTTTTATAAACAACGTTCACTATGTTAAATGATTAAAATTAAAATTTCAAGAGTTTCTGAGATGTTTCGTTACTCGGAAGATAGAAAAACGGCCATGTAAAAGTGGTTTAATGGTGGATTTGTAAGGTTTGAGTGCGGTTTCAGTCAAGCGAAACTTAGGTTTGTCGAAAATGATAGTTTTATTGGATATTTTTTTTTATTCTATGTTACTATTTTGAGAGGGAAAGGAGGGGGAAAGATTGGGACATATACATATAACAGCATGGGCGTTGGCTCTTATCCTGTTTGTCATTTCATTACTTTTGTATAAAGGTGGCAAGGAAAAGGGCAGTAAAATCGTGCATATGGTATTAAGACTTATGTATTTAGCCATTATTGGTACTGGTGTAACGATGCTAACATACACAGGTCTTGATGTTATGCACACATTGAAAACATTAGTAGGATTGTGGGTAATTGCCTCACTAGAGATGATTCTAATCCGTACAAAAAAAGGGAAGAAAACAATCGTTTTATGGATTCAGTTTGTCGTCGCTCTTATTATTGTACTATATTTAGGCTTTACGCTATAAGAGTAGGAACAAGACAAAGGAAAAGCCCGCGGTTTAACAGCTGCGGGCTTTTCCTTTTGCAAAGAATGCTTTATTTTTAGCTTGTTATTGCAGAGATGCTTTTCTATAGTAGCCTTTATCACGGTGATATAAAAGAATAGCAACAATAAGGATAGCTGCTGCAATCCAAATAGATGTTTTTCCAATATAGGTTGTCGAAAATGTTCCAAGCAAGGCACCAAATAAAAAGGATCCTATAATTACCCCGAAATCAATAAACTGCCGTTTTGCCTCTTTGTCATGACTGACAAAGGCAGCATATGCAGCTTGTGTGGCTGTCCTGAGATTACCAGTTGCAATGGTTGAATTATATGCCCATTTATCAATTTTATTAAATGTCGATATTTGCAATGAAGATACGAATGCAATGCTGACAGTAACAATCATATTTGGCACGCTCATTGGCAAAAAGCCGATAACTAACAGTACGAAAAATTCTAAAATGAGGATGGAGCGGCGATAGCTGTAGACGAGATGCCGTATATGCGGGATTTTCACAATTTCAGAAACAAGCACCCCTAATACGAATGCAACAAGAGGAGGAATGTACAAAAGTGCCCCTTTCCATTCACCGTTAGCTGCTTTAACAGCGAGCAGCACCATATTGCCTGTTTGGGCATTAGCAAACACACCATCTCTGCTGACAAAGGTGTAAGCATCAAGGAATCCCCCCACAATAGCTAGTAATAATCCCATATAAATCGAATTGGAGGAAAGGGAGGGGATGGTTTTTAATTTTTCATGCATGTCTGTTCTCCTTCTCCTTTTTCTAATAGTTGTAGCAATTAAAGGAATATGAATTGCAAAATATAGTTTACCATAATGATTGCCAGCTAACAGGCAAAAATCCAACAATTTTATGTACTTTTACCAAAAACATAAGGTTAGAATAGTCTGTTTTCTTCTATAAGACGAATGCAGGAATATGTGGACTTTATAAAGAATTTAATAATCGGAGGAAATTTCGTCGTTATATGGAGGGTGCTAGTTATGAATTGAAATCTTCCTTAATATAACAAAAGTAAATACATCGTCAATATGTTAGGAGGAAAAATGGAATTAACTGTTAAGAAAGAAAATCCGAATGGGGTGGAACCAAAACAGCTTATGATGAACTGTCAGAAGTATTGGCAGGAATCACGGGAAGCAGTGGTGCATCCTCCGTTTCGGTCGAAGATTTTCTGTCACCCTTATCTGTGTTTGCTGTTGCTCGCACTGCTAGTATTGTGGCAGTCGGCTGTGGCGAATTACGTCCTTATGCGCAGGAATCAGCAGAACTGAAAAGAATGTATGCGAAATATAGTAACGCTGGCATTGGATCAAGTATCCTATTGTTTTAGAGGAGAAAGCTGCAACTTTAGGCTTTACTTCCATTCTTGTAGAAACACGAAAGGTTAATCAAGCAGCCGTCACTTTTTATGAAAAACACGGTTATCAGCGTATCGCCAACTACGGCATCTATCAATCGAATAGTGAAGCGGTTTGCCTTGAAAAGACGCTGTTCGTAACACCAAATCCTGGATAAATATCGAAAGGGAATAATTATGGGGAATTTAAACAAACATAGCGGTGCAGATGCAATAGTGCAAAGCACGAAGAGTAATACGAAATGGAATCAATATTTGCTTATAAGCATTGTATTCGGAGGTTTTTTGATATTTGGATTTTCGGAAAATATTAAGGGACCTGCTATCCCGCTTATTCAGTCAGACTTCCTTGCGAGCCAGACACAAATTGGGCTGCTTTTGGCGTTAAACTCATTTGGTTATCTCCTAGCATGCTCCTACACCTCTTGGATGTCTGATAAAATAGGTGTTAAATGGACAGGAACATCCGCCTTTGTCATTATGGCATTGTCAGGTGTATTCATTTACTTATCAGCAGGATTTAAGACAGTTTCTGTTTCCTTTTTCATCTTGTACTTAGGCAATGGCATGCTTGAAATCGCTCTTGGAATTATGGCAGCCCGTATTTTCACAAGAAACACAGGTACAATGCTTAACATTTCCCATTTCTTTTATGGATTAAGTTCCACTGTTGCTCCAATATTTGCTGCATCTGTTATGGATTGGCAGGTAGGAACAGGAGCGCTTGGCTGGCGCGGTATGTACGTTCTTTTCTTAGCATTGTCCTTACTGCCAATTATCCCGTCGCTTTTTAGTAAGTTTCCGGCAGAAGAACACGAAGACGGAGAAACCGCTTCCTTTAAAGCACTGTTGAAAGATCGGGTTGCATGGCTAATTGTCGCTGTCCTTTCGTTAGGAGTTGTGTCAGAAATGGCGGTAGGAGGCTGGCTCATAAACTTTTTAGTGCAGGCATATGATTGGGATTTGAAGAAGGCGTCCAATATGCTGTCATTGTTTTTTCTATTCTTTATGTTTGCGAGGCTTTTGCTTGGGCCTATAACAGATAAAATCGGCTTTGCTTTATCAATCATGATATTTTCAGGCTTCTCAGGCATTTGTACGCTCTTGGCCATTCTAATTGGTGAAAAGGGTGCATTGTTATATGCTATATCTGGCATAGGTATTGCTATCGTTTATCCAACAATAATGGCGTTGCTTGCAAAACGTTATCCGAAAAAGACGGGTACAGCAATCACCTTTACTGTTACATTGATGGGAATCGCAAGCGTTATCGGCAACTTTTTGATAGGACTCATAATTGACGCTGCAAGAATTATCGCAAGTAAGTTTGGTGCTGCAGACAGTGCTGTTATTGGGTTGAAATTTGGTTATGGGTTCATCGGATTGCTTGCAATATTATGTTCCGTAACCTGCTATTTTTTGTATAAAGCATTAGAAAAAAATAAAAAATTAATTGGAGAGTAATTCGGTTACATATGATAAAGCATTTCATTATTGACCTGAAATGCGTTTCATAACATAAACTTAGTTCAAATGAGAGCTGTTAAAATAAAGGGCTTATTTTTATAAAGAAATAACAACTTGTTTGGCAGCAGGAAAATCAACTTATGGAAAGCAGGGAATGAAATGAAAGAGAAAAGTATTATTTTTTTTGATATAGATGGAACTTTACTAACACACGAAAAGCAACTTCCACAGTCTGCGAAAGAAGCTGTCTTTCAATTAAAGAAGAACGGCCATGAAGTAGCGATAGCAACAGGCAGAGCGCCATTCATGTATGAGGATTTGCGCAAGGAATTAGAGATTGATTCTTATGTCAGCTACAACGGACAATATGTTGTTTTCAAAGGAGAAGTCATTTATAAAAATCCATTAAATATTCTTGCGTTAGAAAGACTGGCAGAAACGGCGCTTCTTAATGACCATCCTATTGTATATATGGACCACGAGGATATGAAAGCAAATGTTGTGGAGCATGCTTTTATCCAAGAAAGCATCCAAACACTTAAAATCGGCCGCTTCCCAACACATGATCCGCTTTACTATAAAGACAGAGACCTCTTCCAGTCCCTTCTGTTCTGTCAAGAGGGTGAAGAGAAGCAGTATGAGCAAATTTTTGAGGATTTTGATTTTGTCAGATGGCATCCGTTGTCTGTCGACGTTCTTCCAAAGGGTGGATCAAAGGCAAGAGGCATAGCAAAAATGACCGAAAAGCTTGGCATTGCAAAAAGCAATCAATATGCATTTGGTGATGGCGAAAATGATATGGAAATGCTGACAGCTATCCATAATAGTGTGGCAATGGGCAATGCTGAGGACCATATTAAGGCTGCTGCAAAATATGTGACAAAGTCAGTGGAAGACGACGGCATCGTTCACGGTTTGCAAATGGTAGGTTTGCTTTAATTTTATTGTGCTAGATTATTCCATTGTATAAACTAAATCCTTCACGTTAAAAATAAGCAAAATGATTCGTGGAGGAAAATGCCTTGAATACAATCAAACCGATTAAAATAGGCGCACATAAATCCAGTTCTGGCGAAAGGCTAACATCAACCGAAATGGCAAAGCTGTGGGCAACTTATATGGGAAACAGCATGTCCTTATGTATATTAAGGTATTATTTGCAGCATTGTGAGGATCAAGAAATTAAAGCACTCCTGCAGGATGCCATAAAATTGTCGACGGTATTTTTGGATACTACTAAAGGAATATTCGACAAAGAGAATATTCCTCATCCAATCGGCTTTACAGAAAAAGATGTCAATATAAATGCACCAAGATTATACGAGGATCAATTCTATGTTCACTATCTAAAGTATGCGGCAAAGGCCGGGTTGAGCATATATCAAATTGCAATCCCAATCGTCTATCGTAAGGATGTTAGGGAATTTTTCATTTATTGCATGGATGCAACGATTGCCCTGATTGAACAAATCAAATCCATCCAAATGAAAAAGGGCCTTATTATGAAGCCGCCGTATATCCCGATAGCAGAAAGACCGGAATTTGCAACTGAGACTTTTCTTAACGGCTTCATTGGGAAGATCAGACCGTTGCACGCAATGGAAATTGCCCATCTTTATGATAATATTGAAAACAATGTAACGAGTAAGGCACTCATTTTAGGCTTTAGCCAGGTGGCAAGGCAGGAAAAGGTGAAAAGCCTCTTTGTAAGAGGGAAAGAGTTGACGCATAGAAACCTAGAACGATATATGGACCATCTTCACAAGGAAAACCTGCCATCACCAGCATTTTTAGACCATCTTGTAACAACATCAACATTTGCGCCTTTTTCTGATAAATTAATGACCTTTCATAAAGTGGACATGTTTTCCATGAAAATCAGAGCATTTGGAAATTCGCTTGCTGTTAATGGCCGGCATGATATCGGTCTGATGTACTCAAAGTCCCTTATGAACATCATGATGTTCGTTACGAGCGGCGCCAAAATCATGATGGAAAATGGCTGGATGGAAGAACCGCCACATGCGGTTAATCGTGATGATTTGGCTAAACCTAAATAATAAAAACACACAAGAAGGAATGTTCCTTCTTGTGTGTTTTTATTTGTAAAGAATATCATCCTTTAATGTGCCGACCTTCTCTAAGGCAGTTTGGATATCCTGTTCACCAACACCTGCATGTGCAAGTGCTGCATGCAGGTGTTTAACGATCGCCTGAAAATGCTCCGGCTGGATATTCATTCCCTCATGCGCTTTTGCCATGGCTTTACCGGGATATTGCTTCGGCCCCCCTAATGCAAAACTAATAAATTTTGTTTGGTGGCTACGCTGTTTTTCCATATTTGTGTGCTCAAAAAAATGACTAACTGACTCATCCTTTAATACCAACTCATTGTAAAAATAATCAACTACCTTTGCAATCGCAGCTTCTCCGCCTACTTTGTCATAAAGTGTTTGTTCCACATAAATTCCTCCTTTTTCTACTAAGTATAGAATGAACAAATATTTCTATTTTTATCCTTTTATGTGGCATTTTATTGGAGGGATTAACAGGAGTTATGTAACGTTGTGACGAATTAAAGGAGACAATATTTTGGAGGGAAGGAAGGTGCAATGAATAAGACTGGTCTACTCTGCTTTGAAAAGCAGAGTAATGAATGATATTACGGGCTCTTGAAATTGTGAGCCATGTAGTTGCTGAATTTTAAAAGGAAAAGGGGAAAAGCAAATGGAATTAGGCTTAATAAGACATGGAAGCACGGCTTGGAATAAAGAGGGAAGAGCACAAGGAAGCTCAGATATTCCTTTAGACGAAGAAGGGCTTAAAGGCGCTAAGCTGCTTGCAGAACGACTTCGTCCAGGCAATTGGGGAATTATTTATTCAAGTGATTTAACACGAGCAAGGCAAACAGCCGAAATTATCTCAAACAAGCTGCAAATTAAATTAGTATTAGACGAACGATTACGTGAAACAAATGGCGGATTGATTGAAGGAACGACAGAAGCGGAAAGAATAGCAAGATGGGGAAGGAACTGGCGTGAGCAGGATTTAGGTATTGAAAGCAGCGCAAGTGTTAAAGCACGCACACAATCCTTTTTACAGGAGAAGATCGCACCCGTCGAACAAAACACCTTGATAGTCAGTCATGGTGCTCTGCTAAATGCCATCATACTTGAATTGACACCAAAAGCTGTGTACGAACAATCCCTTAAAAATACATCACTAACCTCATTAAAGTTAATTAACAGCAAATGGGAATGTAATCTTTATAATTGTACGAAACATTTAATTTAAATAACTTTGATTTTTGAATTGCTTCTATTTTTCGAAGTCCAAAAAACTTTTGGGCTTTATATCACGAGGTTCCTTTAAAATTAAAGTACATAAGTACTTGGAAAGGGAGAGCATGGAAATGAAAATACGCAAACTTTTAGGAGAAACTGCACCTATAAAGCTGCTTTTGTCAGCAGATCCTTCGCATGAGCATATAAATGATTACTTAAGAAGAGGGAATTGTTATGTTGCTGAGGATGATTCTAAATTACAAGGTGTATACGTGTTGCTGCCGACAAAACCAGGCACAGTAGAATTAGTAAATATTGCAGTGGAAGACACTCTGCAAAATAGAGGAATCGGGAAACTGCTTGTAAAGGATGCCACTCGCAGGGCAAGGCTTGAGGGATTTAAGAAAATTGAGGTTGGCACAGGCAATTCGAGCGTGGACCAGCTTGCCTTTTATCAAAAATGCGGTTTCCGTATTGTTGGGGTGGAATTTGATTTTTTTGCAGATTATGAAGACGAAATAATCGAAAACGGCATTAAGTGTAGAGATATGATTCGGTTAGCGCAAGTCCTGTAAGAAGGAGTGCCAGAAGCTGCTGCAAACAAATTGCCGGTTTATCAAGCAGGCTAAGATTAAAATCGTTCTTAATTGCCTTCAAGAAGAATTCATGTTGTTTGTCTAGAAAATCTCGCTAAGTTCGGCACATTTGCCCGTCATTTTCATACAATGAATTAGGCTTAA
This sequence comes from Niallia circulans, assembly GCF_007273535.1. NCBI lineage: Bacteria > Bacillati > Bacillota > Bacilli > Caryophanales > Bacillaceae > Niallia > Niallia circulans. The sequence goes on along the minus strand of NZ_RIBP01000004.1, from coordinate 3,348,089 downwards.
GCTTTAATTTGTATGCTTCAAAAATTATCGCACACTAGTCTCCTATCCCGCATAGGATGAAATGAAAATGAATGAGGAGGTTTCGCTCGAAAATGGGAGAATATAGAGAGATTATTACAAAGGCAGTCGTTGCGAAAGGACGTAAATTTACAAAATCCAACCATACGATCTGCCCAGACAACAGCCCTTCCAGCATTTTAGGGTGCTGGATCATCAACCATACGTACGAAGCGGAAAAGATTGGAAAGACAGTAGAGATTTGCGGCTACTACGATATCAACGTTTGGTATTCCTATAACGACAACACACAAACAGAAGTCGTGACAGAACGAGTTGAATATACAGATACCGTGAAATTGAAATACCGTGATCCTGATTGCCTTGATGATCACGATGTAATTGCACGAGTTCTTCAACAGCCAAACTGCATTGAAGCAGTCATTTCACCAAATGGCAACAAAATCATCGTCCATGTTGAAAGAGAATTCCTAGTGGAAGTTATCGGGGAAACAAAGATAGTTGTAGAAGTATTCCCTGAGCACAAAGAACACGATGGCGATGATGTATGGGGCTTGGATGTTGAGGATGAAGAGTTTGAGGATTTGAATCCTGATTTCCTTGTAGGATCTGAAGAAGAATAGAACTAGGAGTGACATCCTAGTTCTTATTTTTTCACATATAGGAGATGGTTTGCGGATGCCTGCAAACCATTTTTTTCTGGCAGAAGGAACCACCTGATACATACTGGTCCATTATGCTATAATGGTAGAATAATAAATTGAAAATGAGTTATGCTTTTGGAGGATTTTATGACGACGTATACGCCCATGATACAACAATACTTACAAGTAAAGGCAGATTATCAGGATGCCTTTTTATTTTTTCGTTTAGGCGATTTTTACGAAATGTTCTTTGATGATGCAATAAAAGCATCACAGGAATTAGAAATCACGCTAACGAGCAGAGAAGGCGGGGGAAGTGAACGAATTCCGATGTGCGGTGTTCCCCACCATTCTGCGAAGAACTATATTGAGCAGCTTGTTGAGCGCGGCTACAAGGTGGCAATCTGTGAACAGACAGAGGACCCGAAGCAGGCAAAGGGAGTTGTCCGCAGAGAAGTCGTTCAGCTGATTACCCCTGGAACGATGATGGAAGGAAGAAACCTTTCCGATAAGGAAAATAACTATATTGCTACAATTACCATATTGGGTAACAACTCATATGGATTTGCCTATAGTGACCTATCTACAGGAGAATGCAAAGCAACGAAAACGCTCGGGTTTGAATCCACTTTGAATGAACTGTCTTTATCAGGAGCTAAAGAGGTGATCATTAGCCCTGATTTCCCGGAAGAGAGCAAAAAGCGTCTGCAGGAGCGGACAGCATTGACTGTTTCCTATGAAAAGGACGCGCAAGGGCTAGAGCAATATGCAGCCTTGTTAGCAGATGTGCTCGATGAAGAGCTGCGCCTTGTTATAGGAAGATTGTTTGCTTACCTTTACAGAACGCAAAAAAGAAATCTTGATCATTTACAGCCTGTTGCTGTTTATGTCATTGATGACTTTATGAAAATCGATTATTTCTCGAAACGAAATTTAGAGCTGACGGAGACGATTCGCTCAAAAGGGAAAAAAGGCTCTTTACTGTGGCTGTTAGATGAAACAAAAACAGCAATGGGAGGCAGGCTATTAAAGCAATGGATCGACCGTCCTCTGTTAAACAAGGAGAAAATTGCTGAAAGGCAAAATATGGTTGAGACGATGATAAGCCATTATTTTGAAAGAATGGATCTTCGTGAAAAGCTGAAGGAAGTGTATGACCTCGAAAGACTTGCTGGTCGTGTTGCTTTCGGTAACGTCAATGCCCGTGATCTTGTGCAATTAAAAAAATCACTGCAGCAAGTTCCAGCAATCCAAGAGCTAATAGCACAGCTTGGAACAGATGAGGCAAGCAGACTCGCACTCGAATTGGATCCGTGTGAAGAGGTGACAGACTTACTTGAAACTGCGATTGTGGAAAATCCGCCTTTGTCTGTTAAGGAAGGCAATATCATCTTAGACGGCTATAATGAAGAGCTGGACAGGTACCGTGATGCGAGCCGTAACGGAAAAACCTGGATTGCTCAGCTTGAGAGACAAGAACGGGAAAAAACAGGCATAAAATCGCTGAAAATTGGCTATAACCGTATATTTGGCTACTATATTGAAGTAACAAGAGCAAATGTTCATTTACTTGAGGAAGGCCAATATGAACGGAAGCAAACATTAGCGAATGCTGAACGCTATATTACGCCTGAGTTGAAGGAGAAGGAAAGCCTTATTCTGCAGGCAGAAGAAAAAATCGTCGAGTTAGAATATGATATTTTCACCATCATTCGCGAAACGGTTAAAGACTTTATTCCAAGACTGCAGATTCTAGCCAAAACAGTCAGTGCGCTTGATGTGCTTCAGTGCTTTGCAACGGTTAGTGAGGAGCGCCGTTATGTTAAACCAGCCTTTTCGTCTGAAAGGATACTTTCTATCCAAAATGGACGCCATCCTGTAGTGGAAAAGGTCATGAACTCTCAAAGCTATGTTGCCAATGGCTGTTTAATGGACAGAGATAGAGAGCTGCTGCTTATAACTGGTCCAAATATGTCCGGTAAAAGTACGTATATGAGGCAGGTCGCACTAACTAGCATCCTTGCTCAAATCGGCTGCTATGTGCCGGCAGAGGAAGCAACTTTGCCAATTTTCGACCAGGTCTTTACAAGAATCGGTGCGGCAGATGATTTGATTTCTGGACAAAGCACCTTTATGGTAGAGATGCTGGAGGCACGAAATGCCCTTCTTCATGCGACAAAGGACAGTCTTATCTTGTTTGATGAAATTGGAAGAGGGACAAGCACATATGATGGAATGGCCCTTGCTCAGGCAATTATTGAGCATATCCATGACATTGTTGGCGCGAAAACATTATTCTCCACCCACTATCACGAGCTGACTGTTTTAGATGAAGAGCTTGGCCGCCTTAAAAACGTCCATGTCAGCGCAATGGAGCAAAACGGCAAGGTTGTATTCCTTCATAAAATTAAAGAAGGCGCGGCAGACAAAAGTTACGGAATTCATGTTGCGCAATTGGCAGAGCTGCCTAAAGAACTGATTGACAGAGCACAAGAGCTGCTTACATCCCTTGAGCAAAAAGAGGAACACAAGCACGTGGCCAAGCAGAGAGCAATAGTGAAGGAGAACGCACCGATTGTCGAGGTGGAGTCAGATGCCCAGCTGTCGTTCTTTGATGAAGGTAAAACACCAGCGGCTAAGCCATTGGCAGGTAAGGAAAAACAAATTCTGCAAAAGATTAAATCAATCGACATTTTAGATATGACACCAATGCAAGCCTTAAATACGCTGTATGAGCTGCATAAAAAAATAAAAAATGACTAAGTGCAAATAAAAGAAGAGGTGAGGAAAATGGCAAAGATATTTCAACTGGATGACGCACTTTCCAATAAAATTGCTGCAGGAGAAGTAGTTGAAAGGCCAGCCTCTGTTGTTAAAGAATTAGTAGAAAACAGCATTGATGCGAAAAGCACAAATATCGAAATTTTTATTGAGGAAGCGGGACTGCAAAGCATACGTATTCTCGATAACGGTGCAGGAATTGACGAGGAGGATGTACTCACAGCCTTTTCTCGTCATGCGACAAGCAAGATTAAGGACGAAAATGATCTGTTTCGTATCCGCACACTAGGATTTAGAGGCGAGGCACTGCCAAGTATCGCCTCTGTCTCCCATGTGCAGCTGACTACATCAACTGGTGAAAAGGGAACAACGGTTGAACTTGAAGGCGGACACTTAAAGAAACACGAAAGCGCCCCGAGCCGAAAAGGAACAGAAATCACTGTGTCCAATTTGTTCTTTAATACACCTGCGCGGCTGAAATATATGAAGTCCATTCATACAGAGCTCGGCAATATAACGGACATTGTCAACAGGCTCGCATTATCACATCCTGAAATCAGCTTTCGACTCATCCATAATGACAGAAAGCTCCTTCATACGAACGGAAATGGCGATGTGAGACAGGTTTTAGCTAGTATTTATGGCTTAAATATCGCCAAAAAAATGATTCCAATCACAGGGAAATCATTGGACTTTACTTTAACAGGATTCATGGCATTGCCGGAAATCACAAGAGCCTCGCGCAATTATATCTCAACAATGATTAATGGCAGGTTCATAAAGAACTACTCGCTTGTTCGCAGTATTCAAGATGGCTACCACACATTGCTGCCAATCGGCAGGTTCCCGATCGTGCTCTTAAATGTGGAAATGGACCCGATGCTTGTCGATGTCAATGTTCACCCATCTAAAATGGAGGTTCGCTTCAGCAAGGAGCAGGAGTTAAATGAATTGGTGAGTGAAAGCATAAAAGCAGCTTTCAAGAAGAAGGAATTGATTCCGGCTGGCTTTATCCGCGAAAAAGCAAAAGCACCCAAGGATGAACAAACATTTCTATCCTTTGATCAAGTGAAAGAAGCCAGACAAGAGGTATCACAAACGGCACAGTCCTTTGCTTTCCCAGCATTTACGAAAGAGCCGCCGATATTTGACGACGTAGCTGTGCCTGCAGTGACAGAGGAGCCTGAAGTGTTTGTACGAAATGAGCCGGCTATTCAAATTTTCAATAGTCCGGATAATTACGCACAAATGCCAGGGCCAGAAGCAGAACAAAATGAGGAGACATGGGAAGAGGAAGTGCTCGAGGATGTAGCCGCAGAAAACCGTGTCCCGCCATTATACCCAATTGGGCAAATGCATGGCACGTATATCTTCGCGCAAAACGAAAGAGGTTTGTATATTATCGACCAGCATGCCGCCCAGGAACGAATTAAATATGAGTTTTACCGAGATAAGGTCGGCGAGGTTCATAACGAGCTTCAGGAGCTGCTAATTCCGTTAACGCTGGAATATTCATTAGACGAATGGATGAAAATCGAAGAAAACAAAGCAGAGCTCGAAAAGGTCGGCGTCTTCCTTGAACCATTCGGCCAACAAAGCTATCTCGTCCGCTCCCATCCACAATGGTTCCCAAAGGACGAAGAAACAGAAACAATCGAAGAAATGATCGAACAAGTCCTATCAATGAAAAAGGTCGACATCAAGCTGCTGCGTGAAGAAGCAGCCATCATGATGAGCTGTAAAGGGTCCATAAAAGCAAATCGCCACCTTCGCAATGACGAAATCGAAAGCTTGCTTGAAGAGCTGCGCCACACATCAGACCCATTTACATGCCCTCATGGCCGTCCGATTATTGTGCATTATTCTTCTTATGAGATGGAGAAGATGTTTAAGCGCGTGATGTAGCGGGGTTTTACGGGGGTGAATATTGATTTGCCCCCAATTTGCCCCCATATTTTAATCTTTAAGGTAGGATTCAAGTCGTAAAATACTTTCTTTTTCATGTTTTTTCGTAATATGTAGGTAGACATCTGTTGTAATATTTAAGGATGAGTGGCCAAGGCGGTCACTCACTATTTTTATATCGTTGCCACTCTCTAACATCATAATAGCATGGGTATGGCGCAATCCATGTGGGCTAATTTTCGGTAAATTTGCTTTATCTACAATTGTGCTAATTACTTTGTTAACTCCAAATGTTCCCATTGGAGTGCCATTCCACGTTGTTATGACATAATTAGTTTGCACGTAATTAATACCATGTTTTTCTTTATTCTTTTCCTGCCAAGTTTGATACTCCTTGATTTCTTCCACTAAGGTATTATCGATTGAAATGGTTCTATAACTAGAGGGAGTTTTAGGCTCCTTAACCCCATAGTTACTCCTTGATTTAGTGATGCTAATTGTTTTTTCTTTCAAATTTACATCTTCCCATAATAGCCCTAATAATTCACCTTTCCTAATACCAGTTCTTAAAAGAAGGGAGGCAATTAGATAATGATGATTAGGGCAATTTTTTGCTGTTATTAAAAAACGACTAACTTCATCTCTAGTTAGATAGTTTCTCTTTTCAATACTATGATCTTTTTGTATCTGGATATTCTGAAATTTATTAAACTGGATGTATTCTAACTCTACTGCCTTATTAATAGCTGTACAAAAGATTGAATGTATAGTTTGTACTGTCTTTTTAGCATACCTTTCACTTAATTGATTAATGAATTTCTGATATTCTACTCTTTTTAACTGGTTCAGCTGGTAGAATCCTATTTCAGGGATAATTGATTTGTTAATATAATTTTTTCTTGCTATAAGAGTACTTTCATGGCACATTCCGCCATAGATTTTTAACCATTCTTCAAGCCAATCTTTCACACTAAATTCATTTTTTTTTAGAATAGGGTTATTACCTAGGAAAATTTCTTGCTCTATTTGAGCAGCAACAATTTGGGCTTCTTTTTTTGTTTTGAAACCAGCTTTAACTTTTTCTTTTCTTTTTCCAGTTTGTGGATCAGTAAATCTTATTCTGTATTCCCATGTGGAACCACGTTTTCTGAAACTAGCCAATTTTTTCACCACCTTGAATAATTGATAAGTAAAATGCTAAAGAGTCTCGCGGAACATATGAATAGAGAAATTGGTACTTTATTATAATAAGAACAAATGTTCTGTTTGTAAAGTAAAAAAAAGCCCTAGTAAAAGAGCAGTTCTTTTAACAAGGGTTAATTCTGGTACACGCTAAAAATTTCCAGTAGGGATGACTAAATTAATTTATTTACTTCTTCTTGTTCAATATATGTTTCTTCAAATTCAGGAACAAGCATTTCTACTAATATATCTCTAATTTCTTCAATATTTAGATTATCAGTTCTAAGTGCGGATATATCAGCTAAAGAAGAACTATACTCCTTTACTTCGTCAAATCCGACTCGATGCCAGATAGGTAATATTAAGTCTCTTCCTTCAGTTACCATTCTTGTCACTAAGCCATTTAGTTCGTAATTAGTCCATCCTTTTTTGAAAAATGATTCTGATAAAACGACAATGCCAAATCGACATTTTGCTAACCCGTTATCTATAGTTTGTCTATTAGATTTGCCCCAAGTAAGTTTGTACTCGTCATACCAAACAGATAGACCAGACTCTACTAACAATTCAGCAAGAGGCTTTACAAATTCTTCTTTATCGTCACTAGCATGGGATATGAATACGTCAAATTGTTCTTCTATTGACGTATTCTCTTGTAATTCTTTTGTATGGAGAGAGATAGCATTTTTATATCTATCTAATTCTTCGAACAATTCTGTTTGATAATTATCTCTTTCATGATTATATTTATTAATTTCAGACATTGATTTTTTAAGCTCTCTTTGTTCTTCTTTAAATAATTGTTCTTCGTATCTTAATAGACGTTTTTCTTCATCTGATATGTTTTTATTAATTTTTCTTTGTTCATCACGTGCTTTATGAATAGTTGTGTTTAATCTATCTAGCTTGGTTAACTTAGTTTTTATAGTGGATGATGATTTAGTTGTTTTAAGTGACTTTTGTATACTAATAACTTCCTTTGTAGCCTTACCTTCAGCGTCTTGCTCTTTTACTAATTTTTTTCTTAAATTAATTAATTTTTCTTTAGATCTTTTGACATTATTCCTGTAAGTGGTTATCGACATGTGTCTTATTCTCCTTCCAGATTTTAATTCAACATTTCTAAACTCCACAATCTTTCACGAATTTGTACAAACCCATCCACCTTATGGTTATAAATCAATGACAATCGATAGTGTGCAAATTCTTCTGTCACAAGAAAGTAATCGGCAATATCGCTTATTAATACTGGTTCATTGACTGCAGTTCTATAGATGTCTTTTAGGAAGCGGTGGGGCATGAGTAGATATGCTGCCATTCTCTTTGCCTGGCTTTCTTGCTTATCTAATGTTAGATTGTCCGACATTAGCTGAGAAGAGTAATGGGAGTAGATATGGCAAAATTCTTCTGCTAACAGCATTCTTTTTTCAATTGGATCTAAGTGGGGGACAATGTAGATTGTGCCACGACGACCACTTTTCTTTGGAATAGAAAATGATTTTAAATGTTTAATAGAGGTATATTCTTCGGTGTCTGCTAAATAGTTCTGATCAAGGGGCTTAATAACAATGCCATATCTCCAACAGATATCATATAAATCAATTTCATCTGTATGTTGATAACTAAAATGTGAAAGGACCTTGTTTGCCCGTTGCTCCCAATCATCTATTTTTTTCTCTGAAATATGCATTTTCATTACCTCATAATCACATGTTGTTAAATTGTTATGATGAACTAAATATTCTTATATAAGAACGATTGTCCATAAAAAGTTAATTTAATAGTCAGTTATTACTATGTTTAGGTTAAAAAGTAACACGATCATTAATCTTAAGATCGTGCTAATCTTCTAATTCTCCAAATCCGTTTTCTTCATTTTCCTCTTCATCGTCAGCAAATAATATATTTCTTGCTTTTTGAAGTTTAATCAGTTCTTTTATTTTCTTCTTAGGATCTTTCGCTAAATCGTGAAAGAGGATAGGGTGTCTCTTTAATTCTTCAAATACTTTATATTCTTCAGCAGTTAAAGTAATTTCTTCTCCTGCTAGGATAACCTTAGCTATATCTTTAGAAGGAAAATCTGTTTCACCTAATAGATAAGATGTATTTACATTGTATTTATCCGCAAGGATTTTTAAAGATGCTAAAGATGGTTCGTTTCTACCCTGTTCGTAGTAGCCATATGCACTTTCTGAAATACCTAAGAATTCTGCAACATTAGATTGGGTCAGTTTATGTATTTTTCTTAGTTCTTTTAATCTTTCTTTTAAACTAGCCATTAAAACAGTCCTTCCAATGTTTCATTATTAATTAATTATACAACTATGAGTTGGGTATAAAAACTTTTTTTAAACAAACAACAAAAAATTGTGCTATATATTGACACTCAACAAAATGTTGGGTTATTATAAAGACAACAAGAAGTTGGGAGGGTAAATATGAATAAGAAAAGAAATATATTAATAAATCTTCGTAAAGAAAAAGACTTAGTTCAAAAAGAAGTTGTATTCTTACTAGAGAAGATGCATGGAATTAAAATAACAGAGAGTTACTACGGAATGATAGAACAGGGAGTAAGGACACCCAGTTTAAATATTGCACTCGCTATTTCAGAACTATTTAAGAAAGATGCTAATGAAATTTTTTTTGATTAATATCACAACAAAATGTTGGGTTTGGGTTTGTTATATTCAATAATTCTAATATTTTCTTAGTCACAATTCTAAATAAATAATGTGACAAAATTATAATTTTTTTTCAAAAACCAGAATTCCTAGAAATTAACCAAAAAGAAGAAATATTAATAGTATTATTCTCAACCAAGTTGCTGCTAATGACTTTTAAAGACATTTTAAAGCATGATTTTAAAAATTTAATAGGGGGAAATGAGATGGCAATTGGCGACTTATTATCGAAAGCAAGAAAACGCCAAGGCATGACGCAGGAAGATTTAGCAGCCGATGTAAATTACAGCCGAGAAGCGATTGCCAAATATGAAACAGGCGCCAGAAAATTACCTAAAGAACTTTATCCGGAAGTAACACTATCTGTAGATGATCCACAGTTTTATTTTGAAACTTGGGAAGCAGCTAGTGGTGTAGTTAGTATTCCATACCTTGACGGTGATTACATAGATCGGCATCCTGCTAGTATGCATTACTTAGTTAGAAAAGAAACAACTGAGGCATTGGAACAGCTTAATAGTGTGTGCTGGGTAAAACCAGCGAGTGTTCGAACAGATGATGAAAGAGAAGAAATGAAAAAAGTACTTATGGAAGTTTTAGATGCTGCAGCAAGCATGATTAATTTAGTTGCTTGTGTTTGTAAAGAGTACCGATTTTCTATGAAAGATATTTTTCGTGCTTGGAATGTAACAATGAAGATTAGAAAATTTAATAAGTAGTGAGGGAGAAAAAAATGCTAAGTATTCAAATTGATCAAAATGAAGTTAAACAAATGTATATGGAGAAATTAAAAGAGAAAATATCAGAGGTTGATGCTGAACTAGTTTATTGGGATGCCAATGAATTAAAAAGAAGAACTTGCATGTGTTGGAATACTATTCAAAAAGAATTTTTCTTTGATCCAAGATTCCCTAAATATAAAGTCGGAAACAAGTGGTATTTTCCTGCAGATAATGCTAAGCAGTTTTTATTGCAATGGATTACAGAACGTTAATAGGAGGACATTATGAAACAATCAATCTTTCTCTTTGAAGATCAAAAAGAAATGGTAATAATAGCTATGAATTATAATCGCTCGACTTTACTAGGTATGAATAAAAAGTTATTTGATATTGCTTTTAATAAAATATTACAAAAGAATAACCCAGTGGAATTAGACGGGATGGAAATGATTCTAGTTTCGCAATCTCTACATAAATATGGGAAGTTTTTGAGTAACTCTAAGCAGATGAAAGAATCTAAAAAATATCGAATTTATGGAGATATCTTTGAAGAAATACGCAAAAATTTTCAACAACTGAATGGTCCTAAATTCAAAAAATCAAGAACTGCATAAAAAATTTACTTTACAAACACTCCAACATATAAAAAGTTCAGATTGACAAGTACTTATCGGGCTTGTCGTAATGGCTAGAAGGATAATTCTATAAATGTTCTTTCTAACTATTACGGTGCGCACCGATTTTAATAAAGGGGAGGGAATTATGCTTTATCAGGTTGATTTTGTAGTAAAAGAAACGTTCCAAGAAATATATCAAGCGATACTTTTCGGTCTAAGTATAAGTGAAGTAAAAGCCCAAGCCAACGATTTGAAAAGAGAAATATCAGTACAGGTAGATTCTCAGCAAATCCAAATTTATATATGCGAGTTTTGATAGGTGATTTGGTTATATATGGAAATTGAGAGGGGAGCAGATATAGTGTCTAGCAAAACAAAAAAGGTAATTATAAAGGAAGAACTAGTTGAGCTTACAGGAGATTTTAAGCTTGCTATTGTTCTAAATCAAATGATTTATTGGTCTGAACGAAAAGAAGATGCAGAGGTATTTATCAAAGAAGAAATGGCCAGATTACAAAAGTATTCTGATGATGTTAAGAATATAGAAGAATTATCAGTCAATATATTAGAAAGTTCTGGTTGGATTTATAAGAAAGCAGAAGATTTGTCTGTTGAGACGATGATAAATGTTAAGCCAAAAGCCATGAGAGAATATTTAAAAGTACTTGTTGCTAATGGCTGGCTAGATGAAAGACGAAATCCAAAATTAAAAATGGATCGTACACTACAATACCGTGTTAATATCCTTAAAATACAATTGGATTTATATAATTTAGGATACAGCTTAGAAGGTTATCCATTACCAGTAGTATTTAGCGAAAAGGAAAATACGTATTTTCTTAAAGATAATACGATAAGTGAAAAAGAAAATTCAAAGGGTGTAAAAGAAAATAGAAAGGTCGAAAAGGAATCTGGAAAGGGCGAAAAAGAAAGAGCAATACCAGAGATTACTTCAGAGACTACTACAGAAATTACTTCAGATAATTTTGAAGAAGAAAAAGAAAGCCAGCCTGAAGATAACCCATTTAATTTTTATGAGCAAAATGGATTTGGAACAATTGGCAGTCATATATCACAAAAGATTATGCATTGGTGTGGTGATCTAAATACTGAATTGGTACTAAAAGCAATGGAGATTGCAGTTGAACGTGGTGCTAAGTCATTTGCTTACGTAGAAAGTATCCTGCGTAACTGGGCAGATAAAAATATTTATTCGGTACAACAAGCTGATGCTTTTATTCAAAAGTACAAGGAGCAGCAAACTAAGCAAAGAACAAGTGGTAACAATCGAAAGCATGTTAGGACTGAAAAAATCCCTGAATGGTTTGGTAACACGCAAAATATAGAAGCTGCTATGTCTATAGAAGAGGAAAAAGTATTGTTGTTGGATTTGCAAGAAGAGATTAAAAATCTAAGAAGCTAGGAGTTGTTATTTTGGAAAGTCAATTGATTAAAGAAGAAAGAAAAGAGTTTGTTATTAGTGAGTTGTTATATTTTGAAGTTACTAAATTAGGAGATGGTAGACAACTATACGAAGGATCACTTGCAGAATTGGAACTATTGCATATTAGGGAAAAGATTAAACAGGCTAGAAAAGTGACGGTGGAACAGATTATATGATTGTATTAACCTTAGGCCAGCTTTACTATTTAGCTAGATATTCAAATGACTATCGGCATCGAGCGCTTGATGAGTTATTCCGGAGAATAAACCATGCTATATAGTCAATGTAGCTGCTGTGGTAAAACGTTTGATGCAAAGGGTAAGAATTATTTGTTTTGCTCTAATTCTTGTGAAGAAGATCATGATATCTTTCAATTGAATATTACTCAAACATATCTCCTAAAAAGAAAAAAAGCCGAGCTTGTGCCCGACCATACGTTGTTTGAACCTACCATCATTATACCAAAAATGGAGTGTTCAATGTGAAAAGAACTAAAGAAATTATTATTAATCCAGATATGTCCATTCAAGAAATTATAGAACCTGGGAAAGTTAAAGTTCTTGTATTGGACGGTAACAAGGGTACAGCTTCCTACTGTGAAGCTGTACGTCATGGAGAAACGATTATAGAAACGGTTGATGGGAAAAGCCGTCGGATTCACTTCAGGGAAAGTGAACTAATATAATCATTTTCATTTAACCTATGTTTCTAGTTTAATGTAAAGTTAGTACCAATAAAAGGTAAAGTTTGGTACGAAATTATTAATTCAATAAGTCCAAGACCGAAAGCGTGAGGACACTGGTAAAACAACATTCAATTGTTGTCTTATCGGTGTCCTTTTTTATTTATCAAGAGTATCACTAACAGTGAAAAAGCTGTCATAAGGAGTTGTCCGCCTAATGCTACATAAGAGCAAGCAACAAAGAAACCAAATACAAAAACAAAAACGAAAAATGATTTTCCAATTGAAATGGGGAGTAAGTAAATACCGCCAAGACAAAAGGACTGGACCAACGACTGTTCATCCTAGAAGCAAATACACTTCACATTTAATGGAAGAAGAAACAAAAAGGATACGTGGAACAGATTGAATTCAAAAAGTATATCTATGCAGTTAAACAAGGAATTTGCTTTAGATAACATTTCTTATGTAAACAAGCTATCATCAAAACCCTTGATATATAAGGGTTCTTAAAAACAGGAAATAAACACGGGAAATAATCTTTATACATTGTTGATATAAAGCCATTTTCCCTTTGGGATTAGTGTGTATTTCCCAAAACGACTGTATAAAAAACTGCATATTTTCTGTTGGGAATAAGGGGGAAAATCAGGTGGAATTGTCCTTAGTAGAGAATTGGGAATACAGAGAATTGTCCAATGAAGAATTAATTAAACAATATCAAGAAACGCTTTCTTTAGTGAAAGAGCAAAGAAAGGAATTCAAAGATGAAAAAAAACAACTAAAAGAAATAATCAAAGAGAGTAAATTGCCAGGAAAGTCTTTTCGACTATCAAAGAAAAGAAAAGCAGAAATTAAGGAGCGATGGCAGCAGCTGGAAGGAGAAGATGCTCCCTATTCATTAATTCAAGGAAATTTGGAGTATGCTCTTTCTTGGTTAAAAAACGGACATGCTCCAGGATCGAACAGAGGAATTGAAAGAAGATCTGTTTATCAAAATACAAAGCCTGTAGATCCATTACGTATGCAAAGATATTTCCGAAGTAAACAACCTGAATTCACATGGGAAACAGAACCAAAGGAAAATGTGATTACTCCTTCTGAAAGAATTATTTTAGATAAGGCTACAGCTTCATTAAGCAAGAGAGAATTAGAAGTCTTGCTTTTAAAGAGTAAAGGACATTCTCAATATGAAATAGCCAAGTTTTTAAATATATCCAGAAGCAGTGTGCAATCTCTAATATCAAGAGCAAATAAGAAAGTGGCCAAAATACTTAATGAAGAAAAGGGTGAGGAAACAGCATGAAGAAGGTTCATCCAATTAGAGACAAGCAAATCATTGAGGATATGAAGGGATTTCTAAAAGAAAGAAACGAAAGGGATTATGTCCTATTCGTGTTAGGGATTAACACTGGCATGCGTATAGGTGACATCTTAAAGCTAAAGGTTGGAGACGTAAGAGGAGAAGAAATAAGTATTGTGGAAATGAAGACAGAGAAAATAAAAGAAGTACCAATCAATAGATCACTGAGGTCAGCATTAAAAGCTTACATAAAGGGGAAACCCGATGATGAGTATTTGTTCTTGAGTAGGAAGAAAGATAAAAAGAAAAAGGGACGAGCAATAGATAGGAGTACAGCTTATAAGATTATTAAAGAAGCGGCTGTCTCATGTGGATTTAAAAAGAATTGTGGAACACATACCATGAGAAAAACCTTCGGTTATATGCATTATAAAAGAAATGGAAATATAGCTGCACTTCAAAAGATATTTAATCATGATAAGGAAATAACTACTTACATTTACATCGGATTAGAGAAAGATTACTTGGACAAAACGATGATGGATTTAAATTTATAGGCTATGTTAAAGGTGAAGGGTGATTTTAAATACAAAAAAGTAAAATGAGCTGGAGAATGTATCTCCAAGCTCATTTTACTTTTGTAACTTTTTTACTCAAGCCCCCTATTGTTTAAGTACATTTCTTCACAAACTTATCCTATAAACAGTTTATATATAATGAATTTGTACACTATTGTTAAAATACCAATACTTTCGATCTCCATTTATATGGTTATTAGCTTAAATTAATGAGCTGTTGACTATAACGAGACCTTTGAAACTTTTTTGATTCTCTATCGTATTAACTTTAAAGTAAAATTCTAAAGGGTGACTTATTTATGTTTGTATCCGAACTCGTGAATTTAGTTTTTAAAATAGGTTGTTATGCTATTTTTACTATCTTATGTATCTTAATTTTTAATGCAGATACTTGGGCTATTGGAGTAGTTATACTCATATTCGTACTTAAAGTGTTTTTCGACATAGTTAAATATCTGAAAAACAAACCGAAGGAGTCGTAAATGGCTTCTTTTTATGTTTTAAGCTACCGTATTGTCTTCAGTGGTCTATCTCCTCTTACACTATCCTGCCTCGATTGTTACACTAGAAAGTTTTCTTTATTACAGAAGTGCTGCCAATATTATGCCATCGTATAGAACTATTCTTATCAATCGATAAGTACAACTTGATTTACTTACGGGCATATCCCATGTTATGTTTATCATATAGTAACATACTATATATGGGGTCCTTTCAGACTTTTCTTAGTCACCTTCCCTTATACTTGGAAGGGAGGACTCAGACATATTAGAAACATGCCAACAACTAACAAGCAATTTCAAAATGGTGAAATATCATTTGGACAAAAAGTTATATACAAAAGTAAAATACACTTTTGTTTTTTTAATCATGAAAATGGGTTATTAGAAATATTGGATCCTAATACAAAATCAATATTCCTTGTTAGAGAAAAATGTCTCCTTTATAGGATTAAGTAAACATCCATGTTTCATGGATGTTTTATTTTTTTCTTCCCTCAAGTTTCCCATTCCTATTTCACTATACTGCCCTGTTTCTACCATAAGCAGTTTTCATTTATTACAGGAATGTTGCCCTATTAGTTCCATAAATAAAAATGAGCTACAACCAGCAACTCATCCCATATTCTCAGAAGCTAACAACTATTGTGTCTTGTATATATGTCCTAAATATCTGTTTTTTTATCCATCAAAAAAAGCCCCTAAAAAAGGGACTTTTTTTGAGCAAGTCGTATTAATTTTATTATTACATATAGATAACATATGTAATTGAAAAAACAACATGCTAAAAAACTCAAAAATATTGATATGTATTTTTCCCACTTGATTTTGCTCTATACAAAGCATTATCTGCTTTTTTTAGTAACTCTGTCAGTGAATGGTCCTCTTTTATATAAGGAGCTATACCAATACTTGTTGATAAGTAAAAATCATTCGTATGGAAATCCCAAGATGATAAACTACGGATAAGATTAGTGGCTATATCATCTATCCTTTCTTTACTAATAGGACCAATGAGATTAATTACAAATTCATCTCCACCTAAACGAAATACAGCTCCTCTTAATGTGCTGTTCCGAATTGCTTCTTCTATCCTTAGTGAAACTTCCTTTAAGACAAAATCACCTGTTTCGTGTCCTAACTTATCGTTAATGTTCTTAAAACCATCTAAGTCTAAAAAAAGAACTACCCCTTCCTCTCTTGTGTGTAGTTGAAAAAACTTTTCTAAAGAGTATCTGTTATAACAACCAGTTAAATGATCTCTATAAGCCATACTTTCTAACTCTAAATAGTACGAAAACATTTTCGCTAATTTTTCAATTAACTTGATGCTATCTCCATTAAAAGTAGTAGCTCTCTCTTGAACTGCACATAGCGTCCCAAAAACTTCTCCATTTCTTAGAATTACAGGCACTCCTAAATAAGCATTTACATTGGTTGCTTGATAAGTTTTTTTTAATCCCCCTAAGCTATTTTCTTTACCAATATCTGTATAAACCAAAGGACTTCCTTTAGAAAAATTAATCCTAGTACAAACTGCGGATTGTAGTGGAATTCGTGATCCTTCATTAATTTGGATGTTTTCCTTATTTTTAGCAACTTTTAGAATGTGCTGCTCTTTATCCGTAAAAGCACTTAGAAAGAAATATCCCCCCGGGATTATATTTTTTGCTAAGGCAAGAATGTCTGCAGCAAGTTCATTGAAATTTTCGTATAATTGATAATCATTTAAACCTTTTCTCATTTTGAATAGAACTCCTTGTACTTTAACATTCTTTTGTTATGTCTCAATGTAGAATTATATATTTTAGCGAATCTTTTCCATCTGATATGGATTCAGTTTCTTTTGCATAAAACTTTTTTTCTGTTTCATTATTATATTATTAGTTAAAGGTATATTTCAGCCTTATTTATAAATTCCTAGTGTATACAAGTCAAATTACTCATATATTACCTATAGTATTTATGCTATTCTAAACTTTATTTAATCTAAGTAATATTTACTGTAAAAAGGCTACATCCTCCTGTACATTTCAATAAATTGTTGGTGTTTTTTTGATGGAATATTAATTTTAAGGATGATGTTCTATTGAATTTGGCCAGAAGGTACTTTATAACGGTAAAATTCACATTTCATGCTTTTAATCTGTAGAAAATTATAAAATAGCTGCATATAATGTATTACCCTTCATTAATCACAAAGTGTAAAAAACCTTATTCAGCCGAGTAAGGTTTTTTACACTTTGTTTAATCTTTTTAAGCTGAAACGGGTGCACCTATTGAAGGTACACCCCTGCTAAAAGAAGAAAGTTTGGAAAGAAAACTGGTCCCCCGACCTTACAGAAACTTTGTGACTTCCACACCACATTAATAAAGTATTCTTTATAAGAAAATAAAGCACGGCTCTTGTCCAAGTAATTAGTATTTCTTAATAACAAAAAAATTCGGAAGATAGTCATGCCTTTTTTTATCAAATTAAACATACGTCCATGCCCTTTTTAATAACATACATCTACTATACAAAGATGTATGTTTATATTTTAGTTAAGGGGAAGATTCAATGAAATTAGATGAAATTAAAGGTCCATATAATGCTATATTTAGCCTAGGGGAGAATTGTATTCCTGCTTTAAAATTAAGAAAATATAACTTAAGACTAATTGCAGGTCCTTTTGATTGGGTAGGAACGCCAAAATTAAAAAATGTAAACGCATTAATAAATACTAACTTTGCTAATTTTTTAAACCTGAGTAATTTAGTCATTCCACAGTACGCATCTACCGAGGATGTCCTGGTTGTGGATTCCGTAAATTACGTATCCTTTAATCACGATTTTAAAACAGATGTTAATACATTAACAGATCTTCCAAGCCTACCACAGGTTCAAGAAAAGTATTTCAATCGTATCAATCGGTTTATGACTATGCTTACTACCTCACAACGTTTATTATTTATTAGAACGAACGCTACCACAACAGATATAATGGAGTTAGAAAATATACTTTCTCGAATGGTAAAAAATGAATTCTCTATCCTGGTTGTCAACCATACCCATGTTAAGGAATTACTAGAAGTAGACTGGAATATCAATAATGTATGTACTATTGAGCTGCCTAATGAGGAAATTTGGGAAGGAAATAATAGTTGGTGGGAGTTTGTTTTCCAAGGAATAACCCTAGCTTAAATACCCTTTATATATTCTGAAATTTTTTACTAACATGTTTTTCGTTCTTTCTTCCACATACCATTCATATAGCCATAACTCTCTCCAGCTAAGGTGTACTTTAAAGGTACACCTTAACTATTTAGGTAAAAAACCCTTCTAGAAAGAAGGGTAGAAAAGTAAATAATATAAAAGGGGAAGTTACATAAATATTATATGCTAGTTCAAATAATTGGTACGGGCTATTAGTTTTAAGTATCTAAAGGCAAAAAACGAAGACAATCCCTACAATTGTCTTCGTTAAAACCTATCTTATTGGGACAGGTG
This sequence comes from Niallia circulans, assembly GCF_007273535.1. Lineage (NCBI taxonomy): Bacteria > Bacillati > Bacillota > Bacilli > Caryophanales > Bacillaceae > Niallia > Niallia circulans. The sequence goes on along the minus strand of NZ_RIBP01000004.1, from coordinate 3,329,539 downwards.
ATATTATGTCTATATATCATATTCATATGACTTACTTTTGTTACAGTACATTTATAGCTCGTTTCTTTTACAAACACTTATAAGAACCTGTAATAAAAAATAAAATAGATGTACCCAGGGAAGGTACACCTTTAAGGAAGTTTTTAATGAGTAGGAGGTTTATCACCTACTATAAAGATATGATTCCTTGTCCATTGTGGAGACGGCGATTGTCCCATTCTTATAAAGTTTCGTAATACTTCTAGTCTGTGAATAAATACACTTAAACTAACCTGCCATATTAGTTTAAGTGTAACATTTCACAAACAAAAACAACCTCACGAAAAATCAACCTTAACCATTAACATAGCCAATTTATAAAATCCATTTCGCTTTGTCCTTTTTTTCTTCGAAAAACGGCTAATACAACAAAATTTTAGGGTTTGTGCGTAAATAAATAAATTTTTTATTTTAACCAGTGTTATCAAGGGCTCACGCCCTTTTTTTGAATGCAACACAATTACATAGATATGATGCATTGGAGAAATTCTGTCATCCATTTGCCACCTATAAGTGAGAAGTAAAATTCTGAACCAACCAATTTAGCACTGAAAAGTGCCGACAAACATTGATATACCAGTGTTTTTGCCACATTTCATATTTTTACCAATAATTTACAAAAACCTTAGGTTCTTCTGGCATCTGAGTTCTTTAGCGGGTGCTGACGAGCCAAAAACGGTTCTAGTTTCTGGCCAAAATAGTCGATTTCGTTTTCTCATTCGAAAATCTTGGGAAATAATTTTGGAAGGAGGAGAGAAGCCTTGCCACGTAAGGAATCAGGTGAAATTGCAAAAGTAGTAACAACAGCAGAAATTAGCGAAATACTAGGTGTATCTAAGCGAAGAATTCAACAATTTGCGGACGATGGAGCCTTGGTTCGTCTTAGCAGAGGTTATTATGATTTGCCACAATCCATTAATAAATTTATTGAATATCAAATTTCCAAAGCTTTACCAAGTGATTCTAAAATAGATAAAGAAGAAGAAATGGCACTGTGGACAAGAGCAAAAAAAGAAAAGACACAATTAGAAGTCCAAATTATAAAAGGAGAGCTACATCGTTCAGAAGATGTGAAAAGAATTATGAACGATATGCTTATAGCTTTTAGGCAAAAGACACTTTCTCTTCCATCCAAAATGGCTCCTCAATTAATTATGGTCGAAGATCTTCAAGTGATTAAAGATCTACTGAAGAATTCTGTTATTGAATTACTAACGGAATTAAAAGATTATGATCCGAGCGTATTTTATGAAATTAGTAAAGATAAGATGTTCTTGAATGGAGAGGACGAGGACGAAGATGACGAAATGAGTGATCACCGTGTCAACCAGCTCAGATTATAAAAAGACACTAGCGCTCTTTCAACAATTGGCTTCAGACATATTAGAACCTCCTCCAGAATTAACAGTTAGCCAATGGGCGGATGCATACAGAAAATTATCAAGTGAAGGATCTGCAGAACCAGGACAATGGAGAACAGACAGAGCACCTTATCAAAGAGGGATTATGGACTCCATTAGTGATCCTGATTGTGAAAAAGTTGTGATAATGTCATCAGCACAGGTAGGGAAAACAGAATTCCTTCTGAATATGACGGGTTATCATATAGATCAAGATCCATCCCCAATCTTAATTATGCAACCTACAGAAAAATTGGCAAAAAGCTTTTCTAAGCAACGGTTAGCTCCAATGATTAGAGACACTCCGGCTATAAGGGGAAAAGTTGCAGACGTAAAAACAAGGAATGGTGGAAACACAACGTTAGAAAAGTCTTTTCCTGGCGGTTATATAGCTTTGGTTGGTGCAAATGCTCCTGGTGATTTGGCTGGTCGTTCTATTCGAATATTCTTAGCGGACGAAGTGGACCGTTTTCCTGTTTCTGCTGGTGCAGAGGGAGATCCACTATCTCTTGCTGAAAAGCGAACGAATAACTTTCTTAACCGAAAAAAGGTCTTTGTTTCTACTCCAACAAATAAAGGCAGTTCCCGAATTGAGGCTGAATTTGAATTTAGCACGAAAGAATATTATCACTTACCTTGTCCATCATGTGAAGGACTGCAGCCGTTAAGTTGGGCACAAATTGTGTTTGATAAGAATGATTTAAGCAGCCCTATAACACACGCTTGTAAAGAATGTGGAGCGATGCATTCAGAATATGAATGGAAAAGGCAAATCGGTTTTTGGATTGCGAATGAACCAGAGGCTAATTACAGAGGTTTTCACTTAAACGAATTATTAAGCCCGTGGAGGAAATGGAAAGAAATTGTGGATGACTTTCTTAAAGCGAAGGAGAAAGGTCCAGAAGCAATGAAAGTTTGGGTGAATACGAGTTTAGGTGAAACATGGGAGGAAGAAGGGCAGCAGCTCGAAGACGACGATTTAATGAAACGTGCTGAAGATTATGGGGAAGATGTAGAAGTTCCAGACGATGTGAAAATTCTAACTGCTTCAGTTGACACGCAAGACGATCGTTTTGAAATTGAAGTGGTTGGATGGGGAAAAGGGAAGGAATCCTGGGGAATCCAGTATCAAGTAATTTATGGTGATTTGAAACAACAGGATATATGGAACGAGCTAGATACTTTTTTATCAAGAACTTGGAGCAAGGCAAACGGAAAACAGTTTGCAATTATGTGTACCTGTATGGATAGTGGTGGACACTACACTCAAGAAGTTTACAAGTTTACCAAGCAAAGAGAAGCCAGAAGGGTTTATGCCATTAAAGGGAAATCGACAGGAAAAGGCGAGTATGATCCTTTAGTTGCTGGTACAAGTAGACAGAAACCTTCCAAAACTTTGCTAGTACATTTAGGAGTTAATGAAGGTAAATCAAGAGTGATGTCCAGTCTTCAGATGGAAGACTTCGGTCCTAACTATTGTCATTTTCCAAAAGGAAGAGGATATAACGCAGACTACTTTAAAGGACTAACAGCTGAAAAACTGGTAACAAGGTATGAGCAAGGAGTTCCGTATCAAGTTTGGAAGAAAGTTAGAGCACGAAATGAGCCATTGGATTTAAGAGTTTATAATACAGCTGCTTTAGAAATCATTAATCCTGACTTGGAAAAAGAATATGCTGCCGGAAATACAGGCACGAGTAAGAAACGAAAACGGAGAACAGTGTCTAAAGGGGTGCAATAATGGAAGGAATGACCGATTTAGAAATTGCCAGAAAGATGTATTACGATTGGCTTTCTGCGGAATCAGCAGTAACTACAGGTCAAAGTTATAGTATCGGTACAAGGTCATTAACAAGAGCTAATTTAACGGAAATAAGAAAATCGGTTATTTATTGGAAAAATGAAATTGTGAAATTAGAAGCAAGTTCAAAAGGAAAAGGCAGAAGGGCCATGAGGTTTATGCCAAGAGATTTATAAAGGGTGATAGCTTATGAATTTTTTAGATAAAACAATATCCTTTTTTAGCCCAAAAGCCGGACTAAATCGAATGCATGCCAAAAAGAAAATAGAAATCATCAATAGTGGATATGACAACCATGGTGCCAGTGCAAAAAAGAAAGCTTTGCAAGGATGGTTGACAAGCACTGGTTCGGTAATAGAGGACATTGAGTACAACATTGATACTTTAAGAGAACGTTCCAGAGATTTATATATGGGTGCTCCAATTGCAACAGGCGCTTTAAAAACAATGCGTACAAACGTTGTTGGAGCAGGATTAAGGCTAAACGCACAAATAGATGCTGATTACTTAAATATGACAGTTGAAGATGCAGATGCGTGGGAAACCAAAGTGGAAAGAGAGTTCGCTTTATGGGCAGACTCCATTAATTGTGATGCTCAAAGAATGAATAACTTTTATGAATTACAACAACTTGCCTTTCTTTCTTGGTTAATGAGTGGGGATTGCGTGGCGCTCCTTCCTATGATGCCAAGAACCGGAATGCCCTATGACTTGCGAATAAAACTTATAGAAGCAGATAGAGTTTGTACTCCATATGATGCCATTGCTAAGGACGATAAGATTATTAATGGCGTAGAAATAAACGGCATGGGAGAAGTAGTTGCTTATCATATAGCGGATAAGCATCCTTATTCATCCACTGCGGCAATCAATAAATGGAACAGAATACCGAAATTTGGTGCTGCTTCTGGAAGAATAAATGTTATTCATTTGATGGAAAGTGAAAGACCAGAGCAGAGACGAGGCGTTCCAGTGCTTGCTCCTGTCATTGAAAGTTTAAAGCAATTAGCCAGATATTCCGAAGCTGAATTAATGGCTGCTGTTATTAACGGTATGTATTCGGTATTTGTTACAACGGAAACCGGAAAAGGTGATAACACCTTTAGCCCTTTAGATTCAGAGGATATGATTGACGAAGAGGACAATTCCACTATCGAACTAGGTAATGGGAGTGTCCATTTTTTAGGTGAAAATGAAAAGATTCAAGAGTCTAATCCAGGCAGACCAAACCCAAATTATGATGGGTTTGTCACTTCTATATGCAGACAGATAGGAGCAGCATTAGAAATTCCTTATGAATTGCTTCTAAAGAACTTTACATCTTCTTATTCAGCATCAAGAGGGGCGCTGTTAGAAGCATGGAAGATGTTTAAAATGCGACGAGATTGGCTTGCAAATGGATTTTGCCAGCCTACTTATGAGGAGTTTCTGGCAGAAGGAATAGCAAAAGGAAGAATATATGCACCTGGCTTCTTTACTGATCCGATGGCAAGAAAGGCATATTGCGGAGCGGAATGGAATGGACCATCTCAAGGGCAATTAGATCCTTTGAAGGAGGTGAACGCAGCAGAGAAGCGGGTGGCAAATGGATTCTCTACACGTTCTCAGGAAACCGTTGCTATGGGTAATGGAAACTTCTTCAAGAATAATCAGTTAAGATCGTTGGAAGAGAAAGCAAGAAAAGAAGCTGGCTTAATTCAAGAGGAAGAATCAGAACCAACCAAAAAAACTGAGGACGAGAAGGAGGTGGAAGAGTGAAAATTAGCGTAAGAGGTCCAATAATTTCAAGCAATGACCAGTGGATTTATGATTGGTTCGGAATTGAAGCAACTAGCCCTAAAAAAATCAATGATGCTTTAGAAAGCATTGTAGATAGTGATGAGGTAACAGTAGAAATAAATAGCGGTGGCGGTTCGGTCTTTGATGCATCTGAAATATACGCCTTGCTTAAAGCACATCCGAACAATGTAACAGTAAAGATATTGGGATTAGCAGCAAGTGCAGCGTCAGTTATTGCTATGGCTGGTGATAAAGTTCTAATGGCACCTACAGCGCAATTAATGATTCATAACTCAGCCATGAGGGCACAAGGTGATTATAGAGATATGAATAAGGCTGCTGATTTTTTAAAAACAGTAAACGAAACAATAGCCAGTGCGTATAACCTGAAAAGCGGAAAATCATATGATGAGCTTTTGGCCCTAATGGACGAAGAAACATGGTTAAAGCCAAAACAGGCACTAGATTTGCATTTAATTGATGAAATTATGTTTGAAAATTCTAGTACAAGCATTGTTGCATCTGTAGCTGCAGATGGAGGTATGTTGCCACAAGAGGTCATAGATACAATTAGAAATCAAATGGGTTCAGGAAGGCAGCCGGAAATACCAAGTAACATGGTATTAAATGCTACTAAATCTACTCAAAACACTGAAATTCAGGAGGAACCAAAAGTTATGAATTTGGAAACGTTGAAAAACGATCATCCCGAACTATTCAACCAAGTAAAAAACATTGGATTTGAAGAGGGAATCACAGCAGAAAACAATCGAATTAAGGAGATTGAGGAACTTCAAATGCCAGGTAATGAAGCTTTAATAAATAAAGCAAAATTTGAAGAGAAAATCGAAGCAAGTGCTCTTGCGGTCCAAATTATTAAAGCAGAAAAAGAAAGAGGAACTAATTATTTAAACAATGTTCAAAAAGATGCTCAAATAATTAATGACATTCCTGGTGGCGATGCACCAGCATCCAATAATGGAACAGCTGCAGATACTAATGCGTTACTTTCCGTACTTAATGGCACAAAAGATGAACAAGAAAATGAGTTAACGAATCAATTAGGAGGTGCTCTGCAATCATGAAAATGAATGAAGTTATTGGAGAAGTTGAATTTGATAATTTATTTGCTGGTACAACCGTTCCAGTTAATAAGAAATCAGTTCAGCTTAAGGCTGGACAAGGAGTTTTGCTTCGTGGAACAGTTTTAGCTATTGAAACAGCAACTGGATTAGCTGTTAAGGTAGACAGCACTAAAACTGGAGGAATGGAGTCTGCAGATTGCATTTTAACTGACGATGTTGATACAACTATCGCAGTAGCTAATACAGCCTATAGTTCTGGTCTTTTTAATCGCAAAGCTTTAATTTTTGGGGGAACAGATACAGCTGCTAAACATGAAAAAACACTTAGAACACTAGGTATCTATCTAACAGAAAACCTATAAAATTGGAGGATTTAAAGTGAATTTAAAATTATATCAAACAATAACTATGTTGCCGGCAATTCAAAAAATGATTGCTCCAACAAGCTTCTTGAAAAATACATTTTTTCCAGACGGAGAAACGTTTGTAACAGAAGAAGTATTACTGGATTTTACAAAAGGAAAAAGAAAAATGGCACCGTTTGTTGCTCCACGAGTCGGCGGTATTACAATGACCAGAGAAGGATATAAAACAGAAAGATATCTTGCTCCTAAAATTGCGCCTCAAAGGATTATAACAGTAGATGATCTTGTCATTAGAGGATTAGGAGAAAATATTGTCAGCAGTAAAACACCACAGCAAAGACAAGTGGAACTTTTGGGGAAAGACATTAAAGAACTTACAGCTATGATTACCAGAAGACAAGAATGGATGTCAGCGCAAGCATTACTTAACGGAAAAGTAGTCATGAAAGGTTTTATTGACCGAAGTGATAAGGACTTTGTAACTCAGGAGCTGGACTTTAATTTTACTAATAAGGAAATTTTAGAAGGTTCCGATCGCTGGGGACAAGGAGGCAATATTTACGAAGACTTAGAAAACTGGAAACTTGAAATCACGCAAAAAACTGATGTCAATGTTGATATGGTAATCATGGGTAGAGATGCATTAAAGGCATTCCGTAATGATGCTAATATTCAAAAGCTAATGGATATTAGAAACATGAACAATATCGAATATAAGCCTGTTTATAGAGGCGAAGGTGTAAGTTACATTGGCCGAATTGCAGAGCTTAACTTGGATATTTACACATATGATTCCTGGTATGTAGATGATGATAATGTGATGAAACCATTTATTCCGGCGAATACAGTAGTTCTTGCAAGAGCAAACCTTGGAGAAACTTTGTATGGTGCCATTACTCAAATGGAAAGCTCAGAACAATTTATTACGTATGATGGAAAAATCATTCCTAGATCATGGGCTGATGTAAATGCAGAGGCTAGAATGATTCGTTTAGCAAGCCGTCCTGTTCCAAAGCCAAACGATGCGGATGAGTGGTTCGTTGCACAGGTGGTGTAATAATGACAATTCAATTTAAATTAAAAAGTCGTTATAACGGAAAAAGATTTTATCCAGGTGAACAAGCAAATATTCCAGAAGAAGTAGCAAAGCGTTTAGTAAACTGCGGAGCTGCTTTTTTTATTGAGGAAAAAGAAGTAGTTGACCTTAACGATGGAAAAGAAGGGGAGCCAGTAGCACCTCCTATTGATTCAGAATTGGTTGATTCTGAAGAAAACAGCAAGGATATTCATAAGCTTTTGTATAACAAATTCAATAAGGACATCTTAAAGGAGGCTGCTATGGAAGTAGGTATTTTAGTTCCAGCAATCGACCAGAAAAAAGATGATCTTATTGCTTTAATCATTGCAGAAGGCAAAGCAGAGGAAGTATTAGCACTTCCTGTTGACTTTAATGAGTAATTTTAAAGATTTCCTTGCTAAAGATATAAGTGATACCTTTTTCAATGCAAATGAGTTTGCAGAAAAGCTGCTAATTGAGGGGAAAGAAGTCACTATTATTAGAGATCCAGAACAACTTATAAAAAAGCAGTTTGGAAATGGTGGAGAAGGACTTGCAAATGCAGAAATCCTTTTCTATGTTCCAAAAACGGAGCTGAATTTCAGACCTATAGCTAATCAACAAATACAGCTAGGAGAAAGGAAATTCCGTATTATAAGTGTTTCAAGTGAAGATGAAATGTATGTCATAACGGTAGGGAGGAATCAATAATGCCTGTAACAGTCAATATTGACCACACCTTATTACACAATGTCCAGAATCGACTAGGAACGTTTCAAAAGAAGGCTCCAGATGTCATAACAAAAGCATTAAATAGGGCAATGACCACCGTGGCTGCAAGTATTACAAGAGAAGTAAGGCAAGAATACAACATAAAAGCTGGTGATGTTCGAAACACCTTGAATAAAACAAGAGCGTCCAAGTCAACTTTGTCCGCCATTGTCACTTCAAGAGGTCAAGTAATTCCCATTGATCGTTTCAAAGTATCACCTAAAACCGTACAACCAAGACGGAAAAAGCCAATCAAAATTGCTGTTAAAAAGGGAAGCAGCTTAAGAGCTGTAAAAGGCCCGTTCGTTGTAAACATCAATGGAATTAAGGTGTTTAAAAGGGAAGGAAAGAAACGGTTACCTGTTACCAGAGTAATGGGCCCTTCAGTTCCACAAATGATTGGTAATGAAGAGGTTCGCAACAAAATTAATCGTACTGGCTATGAAACATTTCTAAGTCGAGTAGATTATGAGATTAACAGAGCCATAGGGATAGGACAGGATTAACATGATACCAGAGACATTACAGACCGAGTTAATCAAGCGTTTCGAAAAGGTATTTAAGGGAGTTTTTTTCAAAGGTCAAAACGGAGAAAAGGTTCCAGTAAAAGTGTACGAGCAACATTTACCGATACCCAAACGAAACGAAAATCCACATGACGAGTTTGCTGAAGAAGATAACAGTCTTTCTTTTTATCCGGCAATCGTTGTGCAATTATTCGAAGGGGTCCAGGAAGGTTGGGATACTCCCCAAGTTATTACAGTGAATGTCATTGTAGGGGTTTATGACGATTCCGAAGACAGAAGCGGATATAAAGATGTACGAGCAATTCTGAGAAAATTAGCAATGGATTTAACAAAGAATCGTCAAATGAAAAAACAGTATTCTTTACCGGCTCCTCCGAGGTGGAAAGTACATGACGAGGATACACATCCGTTTTATTTCGGAGCTATGTTATTGGAATTTGAAGAAGCAATACAAATACTAGACGAGGAAGTGAACAAGTTAATATGACGACTCGAAAAAAAGCTGAAGTTGAGGAAATAATTACATCTGGCGCAGAGATTGAAGAAGCAAAGCAATCCAATGTAGTAAAGGAAGAAGTTCCACAAGTAAAAGAGCTAGTTTCTACACCGGAAGTTGCCAATGTAGATGTTCATGAGTTAAGAAAGGCAGAAACAGTTCAGACGCTTATTTATGTTGGTCCAAGTATTCCTGGTAATACCCTGCCGCAATATTCTACTTTTACAGATGGATTTCCTGTTCAAGTAAAAGCAGAAATAGAGAAATGCCCTTTTATTCAGGAATTAATCGTGCCGGTTAGTGATTTATCACAGGCAAACGCTAATTTAGGAGTAAAGGGAACAAAAGAACAAGTGATGTATGAAAAGACGTTGCAATTTTACCAAGGAGGCTTTTAATTAATGGCTTATGAACATGGAATTAATATAAAAGAAAATAGTACATCCGTAACGCCTCCTGTGCAGAATATAGGGGGCGTTTTAATTGCCGCCGGAATTGCACCAGTTCACTTTTCAGCAGATCCATTCGCTGTTACTAACGTGCCTATCTTGGCCAACAATTTCGGAGAGGCAAAATCCAAACTTGGTTATAGCGAAAACTTCAGTAAATACACACTTTGTGAAGCTATGTTCGCAGCCCTGCAGTTAGCTTCTGTTGGCCCTGTTGTATTTATTAATGTTCTTGATCCAACAGTCCATAAAACGGTTGTTACAGATGCAGCACTAACGATTGCAAAGGGAGCAGCTATCATTAATGATGAAGGTGTTTTGTTAAGCACAGTAAGACTTAAAAGTTCTGATGGCACAAAAACATTTGAAAAAGACAAGGATTATACTATCAGCTTTAATGCAGCTGATAAACCGGCAATTACTGTTTTAACAAGTGGCACTATTGGTGTTGCAACTGCTGCAAAAGTAACATATGACAAAGTGGATGCTTCGAAAGTAACGAAAGCAGATGTTATTGGTGGATATGACAGTGCTGCAGGTAAATATAAAGGGCTTGAATTGGTCCAACAAGTTTATCCAAGATTAGGTGTTGTCCCAGGTCTATTAATCGCTCCTGGCTTTTCACAATATCCAGATGTTTATGCGGTAATGGTGGCAAAAGTACAAAAAATCAATGGAAGTTTTAATGCCGATGTTGCAGCAGATATTGATACTACAACCGTTACAAAATATGAAGATGTACCAACTTGGAAAAATGACAATGGCTATACAAATGCAAAGAGTTCCGTATTATGGCCAAAAACAAAAATTGGAACAAGGATTTTACATGCAAGTTCCATTTATGCTGCTTCTTTGAAAGCGTTGGACGCAACAACAGAGGATGTTCCAGCAGAATCACCATCTAACAAATCAATTGCTATTAGTGGTGCTTGCCTAGCGAATGGAACAGAAGTTTATCTTGATCCAGTTCAAGCTAACTATTTAAATGGACAAGGAATTGTTACCTTCATAAATTGGGGTGGATGGAAAGTTTGGGGTAACAATACCGCAGCTTATCCAGGCACGACCGATCCTAAAGACCGATTCATTAACTTAAGAAGACTAATGAACTGGTGGGGAAATAGCTTTGTGCTTACTTTCTGGAATGAAATTGATGATTTAACAAGTACTCGATTAATTGAGGGCATTGTGGATAGCGAGAATATTCGAGCAAATGGATTAGTAGCTGCAGGTTATATTGCTGGCGCAAGCATTGAGTTTAGGGAGGAAGATAATCCTCAAACGGATATCTTAAATGGGAAAATTACATTCCTTACAAAAATTGGTGGTTATACGCCAGCAGAACAAATTGTAAATACTCTTGAATTTGATCCAACATTCATGACTAATAGTCTATTTGGAGGTGCGTAAGCATGATAATACCAGCTAAAGTTGCTAATTTTAATGTATATGATGACAAGACAAAATTGCTAGGAGTATCTGGAGAGATTACGCTGCCTAACTTAGAATCAATGACTTCTACAGTAAGCGGCGCAGGAATATTGGGGGAGCTTGAAACTCCAAACATAGGGCATTTTGGAAGCATGTCTATTGAGATACCTTGGAGATCGCTATTAGATAAGACGTTCAACTTTGCTGCTTATGCAGGTAGATCGTTAAGTCTAAGAGGTGCTGTTCAACAAGTTGACTCTAACTCTGCTGCAATATCGTATTACCAAGTGAAAATCACCATAAAATACATGTCGAAAGCACTTGACCTTGGTAAATTATCTCTAAATTCAACGATGGAATCCAAGAACACTCTTGAGGTATTTTATATCAAGGTGGAAATTGATGGGAAAACAACATTAGAATTGGATAAATTAAATTCTGTTTACAAAGTAAACGGAGTCGACCAATTATCAGCAATTAATAAATTAATCTAAGAAAAGAGGAAATTAAAATGACACAATTAGAAAAAACAACAAATAACACAGCATCAACTACTACAGAATCCAACGAAAAAGGCATTGTTAAATTTAACAAGCCTTTTTCTTTTGACGGAGAAACATTTACACAGGTTGATGTAAGTGGTGTAGAAAATTTAACAGGTCAGGATTTAGACGATGCAGAAAATATGCTATTGCGTGTAAATAAGCCTTCTATGGTTCCAGAAATGAGCATGACATATTTGTTTTTCCTTGCTTCTAAAGCAACTGGTAAGCCACAAGAGTTCTTTTTCCAACTGCCTGCAAAAGACAGTTTAAAAGTTAAAAGAACGGTGACAAGTTTTTTGAACGCAGCGGAGTAATAAGCTTTCAAGATGGAAAGTACAAGAAAAATTATGACCGTAAAACCTTAAATAAAGTCTTCATCAAGCTAGGAATAGCAACCAAAACACCTAAAACATACTTCCGAAACCTTACTTTCTTAAATCTTTTAAGAGAAATAGAAGATGTTAAAGAGGTGTTAGATGACAAATGAATAATGCTCAAGCCTTTCAAATAGCCTTCCAGCTTGGTGGACAGATAAATCCTTCGTTCCACCAAGCTTTTAATACTGCCAATTCAGCGCTTAGTAATACGGAAGCAAATACAAATGCACTAAGTCACAGCACAGAAAATCTTCAAACTGGCATGAGCCTATCATCCAAAGCAGCAATACTTGGTGGTTCAGCAATTGGAGCCGTTGCCGTCGGTTTAGGTGCAGCTGTTGTTGCTTCTGATGAGTATTACAATGCTATGAAGCAAGTTCAAGCCGGCACAGGTGCAACGGCTGATGAAATGAAAGAAATAAAAGAGATATCCAAGAATCTCTATAACAATAATCTTGGAGAGGATTGGAATGATTTAGCTGCTGCCATTCAAGAAGTTAAATCCGTCACCGATCTATCAGGGAAATCCTTAGAAACAGCAACCAAATATGCCATTCAATATAGGGATGTATTTGGAGAGGATGTTACGGAGTCCATAAAAGCCAGTGACACCATGATGAAAAACTTTGGTATTACTGCCGAACAGTCCTATAATCTTTTAGCTCAAGGGGCGCAACAGGGACTTAATAAGTCGCAGGAGCTTCTGGACAGTGCAAATGAATATTCCGTGTACTTCAAAACCCTTGGTTATGATGCAAATGAGATGTTCGACGTCTTCAATGCCGGATTAGAAAATGGCGCTTTTAATCTTGATAAAGTGGGCGACGTTGTAAAAGAATTCGGTATTCGGATAAAAGATGGAAGTACAGCAACATCAGATGCGTTAAGTTACCTATTTAGATCAAATGGTTTCGACGATTACATGGATAAACTCCAAAACGGAGGAACAGCAACCAAGCAATTTATGGAGCTTGCAAGTCAGGTGGGGAGGGAAAACGCTGCTGCACTAGTAAAAGACTTACAAAGTTCCGGTGCAGCCTCCGAAAAAGCCTATAAGAGCATTGAATGGACAATTGGAGGTGCCGGACAATTTCTGGACGCCCTTTCTTCAGGTGCTTTAGAAGGCAAAGATGCCATGCAACAGGTTATCCAAAAAATCTCTGAAATAGGAGATACAAGCTTACAATCACAAATGGCTGTTGCGCTCTTTGGTACACAAGCAGAAGATCTTGAAATGAAAACTCTGTTATCACTTGGAAACGTACAAGATTCCTTCGATATGACGAAAAAGACGATGGAAGAAGTCGGGGAAATTAAATATGACACCATCGGCAAAGCCATTCAAGGGATAGGAAGACAATTTGAAACAGAATTTGTCATTCCGATAGCGGATAGAGTGCTTCCATACCTAAATAGTTTTTCTAATTATTTAGCGGATGATCTTTCAGGAACCATTCAAAGTTTCAAATCCATTATGGTTACTGTTACACCAATCATTCTAGGATTGTCTACAGCATTCTTAGTGTATAAAGGTACTCTAGTGGGAATAGCAGCAGGGCAAGTTGCTTATAACGCTATTCAAACAGTAAGTATTGCTTTATACCATGCTCATCGTGCTGCCATGATTGCTTATACAATTTCGGGTGGTGGAGTAAAAGGTGTTATTGCTGCAATTAGAGCATCTATGATTGCTTTAAATGGAGCAATGTTGGCTAATCCATTTATATTGGTGGCTGCTGCCCTAGCTGGATTAGTAGTTGCTTTTATTGCTGCTTATAAAATGTCCGATACCTTTAGAAATAAAGTGGACAGCGCCTTTGCAAGTGTACGGGGAATTGTTTCCTCAAGCGTTTCGTATGTAACTGCATTGGCACCACAATTATGGCAAGGGTTTTTGGATTTCACAGTCTCTACATTTGCTGCCATTCGTTCAGCATATGATGAAACCATTAACTATATTGGCTCAAAAGCAAGCGCAGCTGCAGACTGGTTCAATGGTTTACAAGGTCCTGCTAAAACGGTAGCAGATTATATAACGGGCTCCTTTTCCACAATCGGAAATACTATCGCAACCCTTTCACCGTTAATCGGGCGACTAGGATTATCCTTCTTAGGAGTAACTGGTCCTGTAGGTTGGGTGATTGCCAGTGTCATTTCTATAGGTGCTTTTTTATATAAACTTATAAAATCAAATGATGACGTACGTAATTCCCTTGTAGGTTCATGGGAACTAATTAAGGGGACTTTTATTGATGCATTTGAGTCCATAAAAAGCGCGGTTGCACCGGTTATTCCTATATTAGGTATTATTGGTCAGACTTTGTTATCCATGCTCATGCCAGCTATTTCAGAAATAACTACTTCTTTTGCTACATTAGGACCTGAATTTCAAAAAACAGGCCAGATTATAGTGGAAAGTTTTGTCCCATTAGGTCCTGCTTTTGCGGAATTAGGTGGAGCATTTGGTCAACTATTCCAAGAATTCGGAAGCTTATTTTCCAGTTTTGCAACATCTTTGGTTCCTATGGTGATTGATGGAGTAACGACTTTACTGCCTGTCCTGGTTAACCTATTTACTACGTGGTTTTCGCTAACATCGGAGATTGCTAGTATTGTGTTGCCTTTGTTATTAGGTGCTGTAACGTCCATTTTGCCGTTAATCGTATCACTAATTCAATCAAGCATGCCGTTAATTGTAAGCTTAATAGGTTTATTGATTCCAGTAATCACGGATATTGCTAATTCTGTTCTTCCACTGCTATTACAGGGAGCACAGTTGATTTTTCCTTTAATACTTGCGATTATTCAAGCTGTTTTACCATTAGCGATTAATTTAATCGGTTCTTTAGTACCCGTCATAATGTTGATTGCACAAGTTGCCTTACCTTTAATACTTCAAGTGGTTCAAATGGCTTTCCCATTAATATTGGGAATTATCCAGTCTGTAATTCCAATTATCACCTTATTGCTTGAGGGAGTATCTTTCTTTTTAACTAACATAGTGGTTCCAGCGATTCAATTCTTGCTGCAAATTGTCCAAATGGTGTTCCCGTTAATATTAGGTGTGATCCAGTTGGTCATTCCAGCAATAACCTTGATTCTTCAAGGAGTTGCCTTGCTTTTAACTAATATTGTTGTTCCAGCGATTCAATTTTTATTACAAATTGTCCAGTTTGTGTTTCCACTAATATCAACGGCTATTAATAATTCGCTGACTCTTGTCACCGGAATTGTAAAAACCGCTGTTTCTCTTCTGCAAGGAGATTGGTCTGGAGCGTGGAAAAACATAAAACAAACAGCAGAGACAATCATGAATAACATTATTGGTTTCTTTAAAGCGATAAACCTATATGATACCGGAAAAGCAATCCTTAATGGATTAATAGATGGTATCAAGTCAATGGCAAATGCAACAATGAATGCTATTGGTGGTATCGTCAACGGAATTATAAAAGGGATTAATTGGGTGCTGGATAAGGTCGGAGTAGAAGTTTCTTTAAATCAATGGGAAGTACCTCAATATGCACAAGGTACTGGATATCATCCAGGGGGCTTGGCTATTTTGGGTGATGGTGGCGGTCCAGAATTATTCCGCACTCCAACAGGATTTGTTGGAATGAGTCCTGGCACGGATACACTTATGAACTTACCAAAAGGGACGCAAGTTATTCCCCATAGAGAAACACAGCAAATTATGAACACCTACAATATACCGGCTTATAAGTCAGGGAATGTTCAAAATCCATTGCAACAAGGAATGAGTTGGGTTAAAGAAAAAGGTTCTGCAGCATGGGATTGGACAAAAGAAAAAGGTTCTGCAGCATGGGATTGGACAAAAGAAAAAGGTTCTGACATAAAAGACGCTGCTTTAGATGTTTGGAGCTATGTTTCCGAACCGTCCAAACTGATGGATAAAGTCTTAGAACAATTTGGAGTAGTTGCTCCTACCCTTTCTGGAGTCTTAAATGATGTTAGTCAGGGAACATTCAAACTGGTTAAAGAAAAAGCTGTTGAGTTTGTGAAAGAGAAGATTGCTGGCTTTGGTGATTGGAGCGGTGGAGGTTCTGCAGCGTCTGGTGATGTGACAAAGTGGCTTACAGCTGCGATTAGCATTACAGGTGTTCCGATGTCCTGGTTAGGACCATTGCAAACAATGGCCATGAAAGAATCAGGAGGAAATCCACGAGCCATTAACTTATGGGATTCCAATGCAAAAAGAGGAACACCATCCAAGGGCTTATTGCAAACCATTGATCCTACGTTTAACGCTTATAAGCTTTCCGGAATGAATGATATTTGGAATCCAATCCATAATGCTGTAGCGTCGATTCGCTACACGCAAGCAAGATATGGTTCCATCTTCAACACTCCTGGTATTGCTTCAATGGCAAGCGGCGGAGGATATAAAGGTTATTATCAAGGTGGAACTACTCCAAACACTGATTATTATTGGGCTGGCGAACGCGGTCCAGAATTGTTAAAACTGCCAGGTGCAACCCAAATAAACTCAAACACTTCAAGTAAGTCCATGTTAGACGGATTACTAAGAAGCTTTATGAGTTTTAGCAACGACAATTCTGGTGTTGTTTCGGTTGGTAGTGGAGGTCCTTCTATTGAAGTACATTATGCTCCACAGATCAGCGTAGGTAATAACGGAACAGGAGATATTCGCGAAGTAATTGCAAAAGCGTTGAGAGACGATAAAGTGAATTTCAAAGAATTGATTATCAGTGTGCTTGAGGAATACGAGAATGACAAAGATCGGAAGAGATTATCATGAGTACTTATGTAACAGTTAGTGGAGATACTTGGGATAAAATAGCATTGGAGCAAATGGGAAGTGAATATCTCTTCCCATTGCTTCTTATTGCTAATCCTCAATATCGGTTAGTCCTTCTATTCACAAGTGGCATTGAAATAACCATTCCTGAATTTGAATTAGAGGATGTATATGAATACCAACGTCCAGCATGGTTAGAAGAAGATTTGGACGATGATACAGAAGAGGAAGAAACATTAGCATTTGCAAGTGAGGAGGATTCTTAATGACAGATGGAAGACGTATCAGCTATGACCTTAAATATAATGGCAACAAATTCACAGCAGATATTGATCCATTTGTCACAGGTCTTTCTTTTACTGATAATTTCACTGGTTCTGCTGATGATTTAACTATTAATTTAGCAGACAAGGATAGAATTTGGTTAGGTAATTGGATGCCTGAAAAGGGAGCTGCCATTGAAGCGGTTTTAATTATTCCTTCTGGTTGGGGAAACCAAAGTACGAGTAAACGAGATTTAGGATATTACGAAATAGACGAATCAAGTGGAGGTGGCCCTCCTACAACGGTCAGTATTAAATCAACGTCCATCCCTCAAGAGTCTTCTCTAAAAGGAGAAAAAAAGTCTAGATCATGGGAGAATACGACGTTAAAGAAAGTACTGACAGATGTAGCGAAAAAGAATGGGTTAGGTATTTATTATGATGCTGCAGACAATCCGAGCTTTGACAGATTGGACCAAGAATACGAGTCAGATGGAGCATTTCTTTATCGACTCTGCAATGAAAATGGGTTGGCATTAAAATTGGCCAATAAAAAAGTATATGTCATTGATGAGGAACAATTAGAATCGCTGGATACTGTCGCAACCATTAATCGTACAGATCAACTAGTTAAGAAGTGGAATTATAAAGACACCTTAAACGGCAGTTATAAATCCTGTAAAGTTACCTATACGGATACGCAGAAGAAAAGAACGTATAAACAAACGTTCACACCTTCTAAACCTCCAAAAACGGGCAGAGTTTTACTGGTGAACGAAGAAGTGAATTCGGACGCTGCTGCCCTTCGATTAGCAAAAAAGAAATTGCGTGAAGCGAATAAAGAGGCAACAACAGTTACCATTACAATTGCTGGCATTATGAACTTGTATGCTGGCCAAACTGTTACTATAAAGGGTTTTAGCAATCTGGACGGAAAGTATATCATCACTTCTCTTTCAGGAAAGACCGGAGATACCTCCGAAACAACATTAAACTTAAGGAAATGCTTGGTGGGATACTGATGAACTTAATTGAAGGTAGAATATCAGCTGTTTATCCAAGTAGAAATACAGCAAAAGTTTTACGTGATGATAACGGAACCGTTACAAGAGAATTGATTATCCTTACAAGAGGGGACAATTGGCTTCCAAAAGAAGGAGACTATGTTGTTTGTTTCTTAGGGAAAGGTAACGGATATGTTTTAGGAGCAATATAAAGGGTGGTGAAACCGTGGCTAAAATCGGAAGTTTTGGCGGTATCACTTTTGAAGTATCGACCAAAAAGGTTTTAACCTTTGATACTTTTTCAAGAAGTGGGGATGCAAGGTGGAGCGAGCACGAAGTAAAAGGAAAGCCGATTTCTGAATTTATCGGCCCTGGTCAAGAGTCCGCATCCTTCTCCCTGACTCTTAGCAGAAGTTTAGGAGTAGATCCAACAGCAGCAGTAGAAAAGCTCCGGTCCTTTCGAGATAGTGGAAAGACCGGAGCTTTTATTATTGGAACAAAATCCATTTCTAAAAATTATTGGTATATCTCCTCCATAAACGAAGGGGAGCCACTGATTGATGGAAAGGGAAGAATTATCAGCATTAAAGTGGATGTGAGCATTAAAGAATATGCCAAGGATATTAAGGCGGTCAGCATCCAAAAGCCGAAGCCAAAACCAGCTAAAAAGAAAACAGCGGCATCTACAAAGAAAGTATATGGAACCATAACTATTAAAGTAGGAATGCTGAACTGTAGGGCTTCCAGAAGCCTTAAAGGGAAAATTTTAAAGGTTCTTCGTAAAGGGCAAAAATTCAAAGTGTACGGAGTAAAAACAACCGATATACCTTGGTATGATCTTGGCGGTGGCAAATACTGCAGTGCCGTTTCAAAATATACATCATTGAAGAAAGGATGATGAGCATGAGCACCCATCAAATATCACCATTTGGCAGTATCGACTTTGGAGCTACTGGCACAAAAGCTAAATTGCAAAACGCATCCTTTCTATTGGCTACGATGAAAGGGACTTGTTTTATGAACCGTGAAGCCGGATGGCTGCCTCCAATTGATGAATTGAGCGAAGCATCAAAAGTTCAATATACAGCGGATGTAGTGGAACTCCTTCAAAATAACATTGAAGGTTTGACAGTGGAAGAAGTCACCTTTCAGGAAGATTCAGAGAATGCCAGTATCTATCCCTTTGTGAAAGTGGTGTTTGATAATGGCTAGATTTGGGTTACCTGATGTTGATTTTATCGAAGTCGATCCAGAGGAAATGGAAAGCATTGCAGTTGCTCGATTTGAGAATGCAACTGGAACATCTTTAGACGAAACAGATCCAAGAAGGAATTTTATAAAATCAATGGTGTTTATGGCTACTATGCTATCAAATAATATTGATTTCACGGGAAAAATGAATTTATTAGCATTTGCAGAGGATAACTACCTAGATCATTTAGGTGTAAAAAAAGGAGTTTCTCGATTAGAACCACGAGCAGCTGAAACAATTATTCGATTTGAATGTAATCCGGTGGAAACTTTTACGATTCCAAGTGGAACCAGGATGGCAGTGGCAGATTTAGAGTTTGCGAGTACAACAGATTACAAGGTATCAACAGGATTAACATACATTGATATACCCATGACATGCTCCGAATTAGGGGAAGTCGGGAATGGTTATCTTCCTAATCAGATTACGAATATTGTAGATAATGATAATTTACCATGGGTAACAAAAGCCTATAATATTACGAAATCGGATGGAGGGTTAGATTGGGAGGAAAACGATGCTTATGCTGAAAGGATACGGCAATCAAACTCTCAATATAGTACAGCAGGACCAGAAGACGCTTATATTTATCATGCTAAATCCGTAAGCTCCGAAATAGTAGACGTAGCCGTTTATTCTCCATCTGCAAGCGTTGTTACAGTGGTTCCTTTATTAGAAAATGGAGCATTACCTTCAGAAGCTATTATCACTGCTTTGGAGGAAAAATTGAACGGGAGAACCATCCGTCCATTAACAGATGTGATACGCATCGAATCGCCTGAAATCGTTCGTTACGATATTCAACTAGACTTTTATATTTCAAGGTCTAAAGCAAGCGTAGAAACAACCATAAAGGCTCAGATAAACGCAGCTATTGAGGACTATATTACATGGCAGAAAAGTAAGCTTGGTAGAGGAATAGATGCAAGTGAATTAGTCACCAGAGTGAAAGCAGCTGGTGGGGTCCGCGTGACTGCCAGTAGCCCATCACAGTTTATTGTGCTAAATAAGACTCAAGTAGCTCATTCAAACGCCGTGAGTGCCAATTATGGAGGTCTGGTGGATGATTAAGACACTAGATAACTTTGAAATTGGTGATTTGCTTTCAGATAGCTTGAAAAAGGATAAAAATATTGCTGCTCTGGCATATGCATTAACGCCTATTTTTCAAAAGGTTTATTCGCAAACTCAATTAGTTCAAATGTTTGAGGGGATACCAGATCATTTATTAGATTTTGTGGCTTTCGAAGAAGCTGCGGAATTTTACGATGTGAATATGACCAATGAACAAAAACGGTTAATCATCGCAAACTCCGAATCTATTCATAAAACAAAAGGAACGGTGGCAGCCATTGAGGATGTTATCGCTCCATTCTTTCCGAAGGGAAAAGTAAGAGAGTGGTTTGAATATGGAGGAGATCCGTACCATTTCCATATCTATGCAAACGAATACTTAAAGAATGAGCAAGACATTGTAAAGCTGTTTCGAATGGTAAATACCGTTAAACGACAAAGCACACGTTTCGAGCGTGTGTTTTTTAATTGGAAAAATGATGTTCCTGTTCAAGCAGTGGAAGGCAATAACAACATTGAAATCCATCCATTTACTGGTGCTTTACTTTGTGGGCAATGGCCTGAAGTCTCCACATTAGGAAGATTTATAGATGGCGGAACCATAACCATGCAAAGAGAAGACTTTTATAAAGTGGATACCACCTATCGTTATCCAGGATTCTTTGCGAATAGTGAGCAAAGAGTGGAACTGATTAAAAAGGAATTCGAAAGCATCATCCAATTAGAAAGTGCTCCAACAAATTACTCTAACATTGAGTTTTTGATGGCTAATGATTCTCTGATGGTAGGTAAGTTTAGGACTGGCAGTACTGAGATGTTTGAGGGAGATATCCATGTTTCCGTTGAAAGCAGTCTAACAATTGACAGCGAGAATTACACTTCTGTTCAAGAGGAATTAGCAAGAACAGGTCAATTCTTTTTAGGTAGTAAAGCAGAATTGGAGAAAATCCAAAAGGAATATCTGCAGAGTATTGAAATTGGAATGACAAAAGACACTTCCTTGGTCGAGTACATGGCAACTAAGGAGGATTTAAAGATGAATTTCCTTGTTGGTTCAAAAGAGGTATTTGAACAATATACACGCTCCGTGTCCTCATTCCTAGAAGTAACGGACGATGAGAATACAACTACACGCAATTATAAGCTTACTGGTCAATTTTATGCTGGGGAGGGAGAATGAAAATGACGTTGACAACAACAGCCCATAACAAGACTAAAAACTTTTTTAAAAACTTAGTAAAAGAAGGTCAGTATGTAATTGGTAATGTTACATACAAAATACCACTATTTAAAATAGATCAAGATGGGGACCAAATCACCTTTTACCTGTATTTAGACGATTCCATTGCAGGAGCAATAACGAAATGGCAATTGGTTGACGTAGATGGCGAAGTGTTTGACGATCAGCCAGACAGCGTAGATAAAAAGTCAATTAATGGCGTTTTGGTGGCTTTCCGTTATACATTGAAAAAACTTTAAGGAAGTGAACATAAATGGCACAAAATTATACAAAGGTCGGATGGAAAGACCATATTCTTGATGGCACTAAGATACTTCAACAAGGCACTCCAGTAAGTGCAAATAATCTGAACAAAATGGATGCTGGAATTGAGCTTGCTCATCAAAAGTTAGAAGGCTCAAGTAGACAAACACAAGCTATTTCACAGGGACTGCAGATGTTAAACGGGGATGTAAATGCTCCAATATCCTTACAAATGGAAGGGCGGACACTTATCCCGTTGCAAAATAGTGTACTAGAGGCTGGAAAGTACTATCTACAAGCTGACAAAAAAACGTGGTTTGCCGTAAACGGAACAGGATTTAAAGGTATTCAAAAGTTTACTGGACTGAGCGGTAGTGTCAACTTAACAAGGATAGCAAACTTTGAGGGGAAAATTTATAATAGCACTCTCGAAAATCCACACAAGTCTATGCAAGGACAGTTTCCAACGATTCAAGTACCATCTGCATTTAATTATGAAAACGTACAAGCGAATGTTGATAGACTAAAAACGTTAGATGGCGGTGTGATTTCACAAAGCTCAGTAGTTGGAAATACAAGCATTTCACAACAACTATTTTCTTTTAATATCATTGAAGAAATAGAAAAGAGTTTAGGGCGAATACCTGGTAACACTTTAGCCCAAAAAATACAGTGGGCAAAAGAGAACATTAATAAGTTTACATGGTATTGGCATGGTTATGGTTCTGGACCAGCAGGAAACAAAGCCACTGTTAACTTATGGTATGCTGATTCCAACAAATGGGCTGATGATGCTTGGGGGCAGAAAAAAACCAATACAACAAGTGCAATTTCTGCTGTTACTAATTTCCAGTTATCTAGTGAAGTCCCAAAACTTATTGATGCTAACGGTTTTTATCACTTGGTTGCGTATGCAGACGCAAGTGACGGTGTAACTATTTCAACGATTGTTACAGACTATATCGAATTGCAAATTGAATTAAAAGTAACGGCAATTCTACATGCTCCGCGTGTTCCATTATACGAAGTAACAAAAGAGCATTACGACGCTGCTCTGGTTACTTGGAGCGAAGACGAAGTAATTCGCCGTTACCCTATGGTAGAAGGTGTACAGCACATCCAAAATCCATACGTAATGGCCGAAGGAGATAACTTAGTACCGCCTTTTTCAGAATGGAGTTTAACAAATCAAAATTCTGTATTATTGGAGCCGTACAAGTTTTCTATAGATCCTACAGGTCAGTATGCTCATTCCTGGAGTCCTAACATTCCTGTAATACCGAATGAAATTTATACTCTTTACGGGGAATGTGACCATATCAGCGGTTATTATACAACTCATATTTATGATAAGGACGGAAAAGAGCTAGTAAATAACGGGCGAGGTGCTTGGCGTATGCCAGCAAATGCAGCTTATGCACGTATCCGAGCCACTAACGGTACCGTAGTCGCTAAAATGACTTTCTATAATGTAATTCTTACAACTGGCGGGAACGTTAAACCATTTGTACCACGTAACCCTTCGTACTTATTTGCGGAAACAAAACTAGGAGCAATTGGAACAGCAAAAGATTTACTATACGATCAAGATGGTAAGACAATGGTGCGTAAGATTATCGAAAAGGATATTGCTTTAGATGGTTCTAAAACATGGTTATACCATTCATCACAGAACGGCAACGTTACAGCGAAAATTTTTGCACTTGCTTCAAACCTTCCAGTCTCAAGGAGCAGCATTTTAACGAAGTACAACGGAAAACTTATGACAGTAAATTCTGTTGTTAATGACGCAGATACGTACAATGGACTAAATGCAACAGGGGATATCTACTTAACAACGCCATATGATGAAATGGGTTTAACCCTTTCAACCTATGCACCAACGAACGACGAAGTAAAAGCTTACTTTAACGGATGGAAAGTCAAAACAGTGGATTCGAACGGAAAGCCGACTGCCTGGAAGTCAATAGTAGACGGAACAGATGCGCCGACTCAAACCGTTACTTATGTGGCAGCAAATAAAGCTACAGGTTATACACCTTATATACTTTCTTACGTGCTTGCAACTCCAGTTGTTTTAGAGTGTAAATATGAGGGTGCCATTACCGTTAATGGATTGACGCAAATAGAAGTAGGTTCTGGGGTGGTTGTAAGAGAAAAGGTCACAGCTATGCATAATTCTGGAGTTGATGGTACATCGTATATTAACGCATTGTTTGGAGCTGCAAACACATGGCTAAAATATAGGACTTTGAATATATTAGCAGTTTATAAGAATGCTAATCTGGATTCTGGCTGGAATATCGGTGGATCAGCAGCAAATACACGAGGAAAAGTATACGCATCAAAACGCACAGCAGACATTGATGCTACAGCAGAATATACGATAAGTTACTTAATATATGATCGAAATCAGTTTACATCTAACCCAGTAGTAGCTTCTGCAACCTTTGCAAATAGCATCCGTACAGCGTTAGACGATAACATCAAAGCAACAGAAGACAACCGAAGAGAAATAACCATTAATGCACAGCTTATTTATGACATGATGAAAAGACTGAAAGCAGGAGGTCTATAAAATGGAAAAAATTTCAGATGAATTATTAGAAATAGCACTCCAGAAACTTGGCAAGACCAGAGAGCAATTTGAGCAAGAAGTGGAAGAATTGAAGAAAAGCTCAAGTATTGAGGTAATGGGAAATTTAGTTGCAATAATGATGGAAAGCATGAATGCCACGGCAAACATGCTTTCTTTAGTTATGATGCAAAACGCATCTTTGCAAGACGAAATTAAAGCCCTAAAAGGAGGAAACACAAGTGCATAATATGTTTGTAACAGCTGTACGACTTAAATTCATGGATATTAACGCAGTTCCAGAAGCATTCAGACCAGATGTTAAAAAGGAATTAGGTATTGAAGATCCAATAGTAGAACAACCAGTTGAAACGGTTGAGGAAATACCTGCAGAGCAGCCAGTTGATGACGCTCCTATTGAGACAACACCAACTGAAGAAACAGCAGAGCAACCAACAGAAACTGAATAGTGGGGAACAAAGCGCTGCTTAAAGTAGCGCTATTTTTTATAAATAAGGGAGAGGATAGCAGTGTTTTCGTATAAAGAGATATTTAACATTGGCGAATTATTTAACGTAAAAATCGGTGCCGCAGCATTTTTAGCGAGTGGAGTTGGTGGTTTTTTGAGTTGGCTATATGGGGGAACAACTTACAACTTAATGTGTATGTCAGCTTTGATTTTGGTTATTGCCTTCGATTGGATTAGTGGTTCCGTTGCATCTAAGAAAGACGGAACGTATGCCAGCGTTTATGGTCTGCAAGGATTAGCAAGAACGCTTGTTATGCTGTTATTGCCTGTATTCGGTGTGTTAATGGATAACATATTTAGAACACCGAATATCGTTTTCTTTTTATTTTGGGGAGGTTTGCTGTACCACACATTAAATTCAATGACAGCCAATTTCACCAGAGCAGGATGGGATAAATTAATTCCTAATTGGGCTATTGAGTCCGTATCAAGTGAAATTAAATCAAAGATACAAAGGGCAAATTCCAGAGTAATAATTCCAGAAGAAACAAACAACGATTCTAAGGAGTGATTTAAGATGTTAGAAACATTGAAGAAATTGGACAAAGGCACTGTTATTCGAACAGTGCTTCTTTTACTTGCATTTGCTAACCAGGGATTGGCGGTATTCGGTAAAGAAGCCCTTCCTTTTAGCAATGACCAAGTATCTAGCTTAATTGAAATGATTTACTATGTGGGCAGCTTTATTCTTACAGCAGTTGTGGCATTAATTGCTTGGTTTAAGAACAACTATGTAACAGCAAAAGGACATCAACAAAAAGAAGTATTGAAAGCAAATAACCTAACAAATGCGAAGTAAGAGCAGTCTATTGGCTGCTCTTTTTAAATTTAAATTAATGGGGGATGAATTATCATGACAAAAATCTTTATTGATCCAGGACACGGTGGAAGCGATCCAGGCGCAATTGGAAATGGTTTAAAAGAAAAAGACTTAACTTTAAAAATCGCTAAGAAAATCCAGGCATTGTTGCTAGATGGCTACAAGAATGTTTCTGTGAAATTGAGCCGAACAGGTGACACGTACCCAACTTTAACACAGCGTGCAGTTGATGCGAATAAATGGGGAGCTGACTTCTTCCTATCCGTTCACATTAACGCAGGTGGTGGAACTGGTTATGAAGATTTTCGTTATTCAAAAACAGCAGCTTCATCTGCCACTGGCAAACATCAAAGCTGCATTCATGGCGAAATTGTCAATGCTATTAAATCTTTTGGGGTAACTGTTCGTGGAAAAAAAGCTGCTGATTATGCTGTTTTGCGCCAGACTAATATGCCAGCCATTTTGACAGAGAATTTATTTATTGACCGTGCTGCAGACGCTAAGTGTCTAAAAAATGAGAAATTCTTGGATGCTGTTGCTCAAGGGCATGTGGATGGTTTAGCAAAAACATTGAAATTAGAAAAAGCGGAACCTGTAAAGGCTGAAACAAATACAAATAAAACTTCCGAATCCAGTGATACCTATACAATAAAAAAAGGAGATACGTTCTGGAGTATCGCGCAAAAAGAAAACACAACTGTTGAACAACTTAGAAAGTGGAATCCAAGTGTAAATGAGAAAAAACTCCAGATTGGAGATAAACTGCAATTTGGAGAGAAGGATGATACTTATAAGATTAAAAAGGGAGATACTTTTTGGAGTATTGAGGAAGAGTTAAAATTAAAGCATGGTTCATTGACAAAACTCAACCCAAAAATAAACCCTAAAGAATTAAAGGTAGGTCAGTCAATTAAAGT
The DNA here is from genome assembly GCF_007273535.1 of Niallia circulans. Classification (NCBI taxonomy): domain Bacteria; kingdom Bacillati; phylum Bacillota; class Bacilli; order Caryophanales; family Bacillaceae; genus Niallia; species Niallia circulans. Next base: position 3,302,720 of record NZ_RIBP01000004.1, on the reverse strand, counting down.
ACAGTAATCGAAATTAGGATGTTCTGCTTGCAGAGCATCCTACTATTTTATTAGAAAAAAATTGGAAATATACCATTTTTTTATCAAAACACTTGTCTTTGGTCAAGTGTTATTATATTATATAAATATAAGGAGGTGAGGAAATGCTAGAGGTATTAGAGATAATGTTTAAAGTCTTCTCCATTCTAACCAATATCGTAACAATAGCGTGGATTATGCAACAGTCCAAAGACGCTAACGATAAGAACAAGAACAAAGAAGACTAATCAAGTAAGGGGTTGAGTGAGGTGGTTCTCATTCAACTTCCTTTACAAACATTATAACTCATTCTAGCGTACAATATGACTAAAAAACAAATTTGGATCACGTCTTGGATCTTAGCAAGTGCCGCAGCGATTACAACACGTATAATATTCCCAAATACTTTTGTAACAATTGTTGCGACAGTGATTACACTGTACACCTTTATCATCATTGTTAAAGATTTAAGGAGAAAATGACATGGAATTCAATTTAAGAGGCCGTAAAGCTTTAGAGGATTTCTTTTCTACGGAAATCCTCGGAGCAGCTGAAACACGCGAACTGTTAGATGTCAGCAAGCAACGAATGGGCCAGTTAAAGGAAAGCGGCAGATTGGTGCCAATTAAGGTTTTGCCTAGAGAGAACCTATTTGTGCGTGAAGAGGTTTTAAAACTGAAAGTAGAACTGGCAGAAATCAGGAAGACAAAAGGTACAGGACCAAAAAAATAAGCCTTCTCTTTGAGAAAGGCTTTTTTTATTCAGAATTTACAAGAAGTGTAACAAGAAGGACCATTGTATAGGGGAGTAATGGAGTGAATGTAATAGAGTGAATATTAGTTTTGACAAATGAATAACATTAGTGGAGCGTTTATTTGATGGGAGGGCTGTCTTTCCTTATTTGCTATTGAGTAAACAACCATAAAGATAATAAATTCTTCGATTTGTTGTACAAACGTTCATTGGTTTAGGACGGATAACCTTACTGTTAAATAAATGAACTGCAAATAACTATCTTTGATTGTTAAACTAACGGGGACAATAGTTTTAAAATTTTTTTATTTTATGAATTAATATAAGATAGACCTTATAAAAGATAGGATAATAATGAATTATTTTAATCTAAATTTCAATGAAATTCACAAAAATCGGAAATAAATTGGTTGGGAACCAATTTATTGGAAAGAATATTAACTTATTAGTAGTAAACTATAATATAATAAATACATTATTTGAAAGTATGGAAAGTAATTTGGTAGGTATTACAACATTATAAATTTTTTGAGGGTGTGAATATGAATAATTCTCTTTTTAATTTTCTTTCATTAGCAACTATTTTAATATTTATTATCACATTAATTTTATTAATAATATTCTTAGTAAGAATTGTAGTCTATTTGCTAAGCAGCAATAGGCTTTTTCCTAAGAAGAATGCCATTTCTATACTAATAGGGATAGTATTGGTATCAGGTTATTTTATAAACTATAAGTATAATCTGGAGTTCTTACCAAAAGGTTTTATAAATAAAACGGTTGTTTCGCCAGATGAGAAACATGAAATTAAACTTTATAATATTTCAGCATATTTCATGGATTATAAAACTGTAAGAGCTGTGGTTGTAAACATAGAAAATAAAAAATCAAAAACTATATATTCTAATGTACTTAATAAAGAAGCAGAAATTAATTGGTTGGATAATAAGACTGTAATTATAGAAGGTATTAAATTAAATATAGAAAGAGATACATATAATAACCATTAATTGGGGAATCTACTAAAGATTCCTTTTTTTTATAGATTTTACAAAAAATATATGGTATTATTTTGTACTGTTAGTAGAAAAATAGAAAAAGAGGGATTAAATGTATAAAAATTTTGTTAAGGGATCTATAGTTACAGCATTATTAATAGGAAGTTTATCATTTGCACAAAATGCTTTTGCACAATCTAATGGAGACAGTATAAATAAAACTACTCAACAGCTACATACTGAAGTTGTTAAAAATGGTTATGCAAGCTTAAATGATAATGGGCAAATTGTGATAAATGCAAATGCCGAGGATTTGAATGTTTCTGGTGAATTATTTAATCAATATTTAGTTGAAATGGGTCAATTAAATGATGGTATAACTGAAGGAGTAATGAATTTTAACGAAGATTTCCAAATAGAGTTTGCTACACAAGAAGAAATTTTAGAGAATTTGGAAACAGAAGCTCCACAAGTTGTTATTGAAGATGAAAATTCTGAGATAACTGTGATTGAGAAAAGCCCGAAATTTGGAGTTCTTCGAGTTGTAGATGGTGGCTATCCCAAAAAAAATATTCAATCATTAGTTGAAAATAACAGAAAACAGTTTGAGAAAATTTATAAAGATAATTTAACTGCTCAAAAGTATTCAGGTGGAAACTCAGTTAATGCATATAATGCAACTGCAAGTTGGTTTGTTGCAAAAGTACAGCCTGGTGGTTCTTGGGATTACAAAGTTGTTTCTGGTTATAAACCTTGGGACAATAAAATAAATGGGTACTTTTATAGTGGATATAAAGTAGTAAATGCAGCGTATATTGGTAATTATAATTATAGCTATACTGGAGAATTATTATTTAGTAAAAATGACTTATTAAGAGCTGGTGATGCTGTATCTGCTGTAACCACTTTTATTAGTAATGCCAAAAAAGGTAAATTTAAAGCTCAATTTGATGGAGAAGATGACAAGATACCAGTAAGAAAAGGTTATGATGATGCTGTTAAATATTTTAAATAAAGAAAAAAACAACTGTCTCTAAGAGTACAGTTGTTTTTTATTTATTGTAATATGGAAGTGTTTGTAATTAGAAGAACCTTTTTTAAAATGCGTTTTAAACGGTTTTTGAGACTGTTAGACATTGATGGTAATAAGATGTAGGCAACGTAATAGTTGGTGTTGTAAATAACACATGTAAAGAAATACAGATAAAGTGAATAGGGCTAAATTCACTAAGGAAATGTTTCTTCTTTGCTCTGATAGAAACAGGAGCAACATTCCTTTAGTAGATGCAAATCCATCCTTATGGAACAATCATGGCAGCTTAGTGAAAGAAGGATTATGTGGAATTTAAGCAGAATTAATAATGATATCTTCATTGGGAGTGAGTTATGTGAAATTCATACAAAAAGAACCACACGTACTAGATATGTTCTAATATGTGTGGTCCTTTTAGTGTCTACTGTTACCCTTCCTAACTTAGTCTATGTATGATGCTGAATATTGAGTTGCGAATTAAAGTTGTAAGAAAATCAACAATTCATAATATGAAAGATCAGTCATTGATGATCTTCATTTTTTATTTGCTCTTTAATTTCACGTTCTGTTTCTAATGAGACATCTTGAATATGGGCTATTAAAAGAGACCATAAACTCATAATGCCCATTAAGACAAAGGCAGAAAATATTAACTTTAAAATGTCATGAAAAATAGGCAGAAAATTGAATATGAATAATTTCGAAAATAAGGATCCAATGGTAACTATTAACCAAATAGTTGATGTCCAAATATAAGGTGCAATTGTTCTATAAAACAGGTAGCCTTTATTAGGATTAGCTTCATCAGTATAAAAGTATATATCAACTAGTTTATCTTTAGAAAATATTCTCGTTGTTGCAGTTATTAATGCTAAGGTAAAAGACAAGCCAGTAATGCCAGGAGTAAGAAAATCAGATAGTGAAAATGCCTCCATTTTAATAATTGTAAATTTATAAGAAAGAATATAGAAAAGAATTAAAATAAAGAATAGAATTAGCCATACTATTAAAAAAGCCTTACTTAAAATCTCTTTGCGAACATTCCACATGACTTTAAATGGATTATCTTCTATTTCAATGTTATTGTTTTTATTCATTAATTCACCTCGTTTATCTATAAAACCATTTTCTTAATTACACTGGTAATGATTTTTTTTCCTTTAGAAGTTATAGATTTTATATATCCTTTTTCCCCATCTTCTTGATAGTAATCGTTTAACGTAGATATATCAATTTTTTCATTTTTTGAAGCTTCCAATTTTCTAATTTCTCTTGCTGCACTTGCAGCTTCAATAGCTCTTGATCTATCTCTTGCTGCGCCATTTGGATAAACTAATTCAATTGTGATTTCAGAATACAACCCAGTAAATTCGAATTTTTCATATACTGGGTTTATTGTTACACGTCCAATGTTAGAATCAGAAGAAAAATTATTTATTTTATCTTGTAGTATTTCTACATAGTCTTCTACAGTTTTTGGAGTAGCATCTTTTGTTGAAATATAAATGAATTCTTTTTGTTTATCATATATAAATTCTGTTTTTGATTCCTTTTTAGAAAAATGCTTTATAAAATACTCAATTTTTTTTGCTCTTTGTATGTATGTAACCGCCATTTTTATTTTAGAAAATGAATCTACCATAAAGACGTTCTCTTTGGATTCCAAAGCCCCCTTTAAAAATGGGTATTTTAATATTAAATCGTTTATATATTTATTTAGCAATTCTCTATGCTCAAGATATTCAACAGAATAATTTATGCCTTCTCCTTTTTTGTAACGATTAACAATTTCTTCATACATATTTATTATATTTCTGTTTAGTTCAATTAGTTTATTGTATTCTAATGAATTAGCAACCTCACTTATATCTATTTCATCTGAATATTTGATTAATGAGTCATCAATTATTTCATAAGTATTGAATATTTCACCTAACCCTTTAGGAATAATCTTAGCAATTACTTGCTCTCGATTTGATTCATAATCATAAATCTGTAATGTTTTAGGTTCTAAATTTAGCTTAAATACAAAGTATTCCATATATCCTCCTAATTTATCCATGTTGATTTCTAAATATAAATATCTTTTTCTATAAAAAAGAACTTTACATAAAATTAATAAGAAACTATAAGGTGAAAATGATATTTCGAATTATAATATCAGGTAATATATCAAGGTGTAATCATAATTGTTAAAAAAGCCAGTCTTTATACATAGGTATATTCTGATAGTTATTTTCCATTATCAGTATTATAGTGGATATTCTATCCAAATGATAGATAAGTTTATTAATATTAGTTAAGTAATGGGTGGTGATGGCACAGATACTGTCAAGAAACTGCACATACTGTATTAACGGCTGATAATCCTTGATAAAAATTGATGATATGAGCAAGCAAATACAAAAGATTGTTATTGATTGCTACTTCGTTAGTCCAATTAAGTCCTGGTAGTTCCGATTTTATTTACAACATTATCGATTAACATTAAATCAATGAGGTGTTAATATCTATTTTATTTAACCTTAAGTTTGTGAAAAGATGTACTTAAACAATCGGGGGCATTAGTAAAATAAGGTATCAATTTTTTTAATTAGAAATATGCCCCCAATTGTGCCCCAAATATGCCCCCGATTGGTAAAAAGATATGAAACAAAATAAGAAATACAGAGTTAAAACTTAAGAATATCATGTGATTTTTATACGTTATGAAGTGGGGTAAAGAGAGAAGTCATGTTCCGCACGCAGGTATCATGATTTTAAACATAAAAACTCATAGTCTTTTTCTGTATTTTTGCTCCTAAATTTAAGTTCTAGCTCTATTATATTTTCTAACAAAAATGGTATATTATGAATATATAAAATTAGAAATATTAAAGGGGAGGTCTGTTTTCATGAGTAGCAATAAGTTGTTAGAAGAAAATACTGAACAAAATGTACTTGAAAAAAAAGAGCCTATAAATACAGAAAATTTGAGAATAATAAATATAATTAAAACATTCCTTATGCAAAGTATTTTAAATAATAACTACAAACCTAATTCTCTATTTGGAGAAGCTATTTGTTTAAGCCCACTTGGGGAAAAAGTCATAAAAGAATTATTTAATGAGGAAATAGAAAAATCCGGTGTCAAAACAGAGATGAAATTAGCAGCACTAGTAGGATCTATTCAAACAATAGATATTAATAATACCGATATAGATAAACTATTAAAATCTGCGCACGAAGAAATAAAAAGAGAAAGATTATTATTTCCTTATATATTTGGAAGAGAGTTGTATGACAAATTTTATGATCTCTACAATCAATTAGATAGGCTTAATTATAAAGAAACTATAACCCTTTTAAAGGGTAGTCAAAACGGAGTTTTCCAAGTAGATAATTTAATTTCAGGTCCTTTTGGATTGTTAATTTCCCAAGAAAATAGGAATTTTATGCCCTTAAGACCTGTACCAGTACACCACTGTTCTGACTCATCATGTCAGGTTCTGCATATTACAGAACTATCAACAATAGTTAGCAATATTTCAACTTATGAAAGAAAAATAAGGGAGCACCTGCGAAATCACCCGGAAACAAATACCATACCAAAGGTATCCCGTTTAAGAGCTACAAACCAGTTTGACGATAATAATTTAGATGAGTTAATAGTTTTATTGGGGACATTTGCATTAGAGGAACTACAGGTATTATTAGGTTATCTAATTGATAATTTTAGAAATTTAAGAACCTATTTTCCAACAGATAATGAGTTTAGAAGATATTGGCAGGGGAATGGTGAGAAGATTTCTTCTAAACTTCAACATGCTGAGTGCTTACAATTAATTTTTTTGTGTAAGGATTTGGATATTGTAGAATCACTAGAAAAATTAATTTATGAAAATAAAATACATATACCAGCCACTGAGATAAGGAGACCTCATTTTCGAAGGAATTTTAAAAGGTCATTTAAAATTACAACAGAATGTTCTAAATTTGGTATAAGGTGTGTAGTTAAAAATGGTTATACTGAAATTAACACCGCCCTAATAAGACTCAAAAACTTAATTACAATGTTATATACAGACTCTAATAATTTAGAGAGGTTAAATTGGAAATTAAGAAATATACATGGTGATAATTTCGAAGAGAAAATAGAAAAATATTTATTAAGTGAAGATCCAAAAAGAATATTAATGAATTTGATTTTTGATAATCCTGATTATGTACTTAAAACATTTAAGTATTTAAAGTATGGTGATTTTGAATTTCCTTACTCTCCTTTAAAAGAAGACTTTGTAATTAATAAAATACTTTGGAAATTAGGTTTTAATTCCATGAACTTTCCTGAATATTTAAGTGTTTTTTGGAAGCGTCATAATCAATTTCAAAAAACAATAAAAGTTAATGACATCGTAAGTGAAGAGGATAGGGAAGTGATAAGAAGTGCTGGAGTAAATTATTTTGTTTCATTAGAGGAGATTTTAGACTATAGTTTATCTTTTATTACATGGTCATTATTGTCTGATCACTATTTAGATACAAATTTTGTATTTAATTTAGATAGCGCTAGGACTTTTATGGTAGAGAGTATTAATTCTTATGAATACTCTATTAGTGATTCAGATTTCTTAGTGTTAGATGGAGAAGGGAAAAATACATTGTATCCTCTAATTAAGGGTTTTACAGTATTGGCGGAACTATGTGAAAAATATCTTGCTGAAAAAGAAAACTATAAACGACCACTATCAGAATATCCCTATTACCATATGAAGACAGATATTTATAAGTTTCCATTTGAATATAAGATAACTATGCTTAATATTAATGAATCTGAGATAAAGAAATTAATTGATTTTTTAAGAGATGTAACTGTTATATTAGAAACGAATAACATTAGTAATGTTAGGAACCGAATTAAACATAACAGACCGATAAATGAGTTTCCAACTTCAGAGGAGTTAATGAATACTTGTGAAGTTATAAATCAATTAATTAAAGGTATGGAAAATTCTGGTATTATGCCTCAGTTGTATATTTACTCAGGTACTGAAATTGACCAATACGGTAGAGGAGAAGCAAAATTTAAAAATTATCGTGACGTCCCAATTCAAATTAATAATAACTCTCAGTTTAATAGGTGTGGATTACCAGAATATAATGTTCCACAAATTATAATTCCGAATATTCATATAAGAAACTCTATAGATAAATTGAGGTTCCATTACCAAGAAAAAAGTTTGTATTCTATTTTTTGGGAAAATTATCCGAAACATAAAATAAGGTATGAAGAAGAGAATTATTAAACCAGTTGTAAATAATCTCTTTATTTTAGAATAAATAAACAAACAATTTTAGAGTGTTTTAAATAGTATTATTCGAATAGTTCACTTATATAAAAAGTTTTGCAGCCATCTATAAACGTTGTATAAATGTGAACCATATTAGGAAGTGTATGCCCCAAAATTGCCCCCGATTGTTTAAAAAGCTATGAAAAAGAATGAATAGGTAAATAAAAAAATGTTGAATTCATAATAACTATGAGATGTTATGAAATGAAATAAAAGTTAAAATTTACTCTTCTTATGAGATGGAGAAGATGTTTAAGAGGGTTATGTAGCGGTGGGGAAGGGGTTATTGTAGTTTATCTCAACATCATAATCCTATAGTGGATTTAAGTAGTGAATTGCATACCTTTTCATGTATTTATGATAACGAGAAGATTTTATCAGTTGTAACAATAATGATGAGTGGCTAATTGATCACTCATCATTATTGTTGATTACTATTTACTCACGTCATATACAATGAGTGTGAAGCAATCATAAATGAACCGAATTTAATAATTTATCTTTGTCTACAATGTCTTTATGCACCACAATATACTTGGTAGCAAATTTCACCCTTAGCTATATTAGCTCATTATAAAATGAATAATAAAAACAGTCTTTTCATTATTAAGCTTACATAATTATTAATTTATATTTTAAATTATCGTTACAATTAGCTGCAAATTAGCAAATATAGAGCATATTAACATACGTAACTTTGGATTTTTTTAATGATTGCAATTACATCTTTTAGAATTATAAAATAAAACACTATTTAATTTGTACATCACTTCTGAAAATACTTATAACTTCAGTGAAATTTAATGATATATAAGTTTTGGAGAATTCGGAGGGTTCCTCAAGACTCAGTTCATCTGCACATAACCTTAGTAAACTTTCAATTGTTTGATATGTATCTAAGTATAGGCCTTTCATTAAGTGAGATTCTTTTATATTTTTAACCAACTAATACTCCACATCCAATTCCAAAATAAATTGTGTAACTAAGTAAGAAAATAATTAAGATTTATTTTGAATTCCATCATGGAAAATATTATATTTTTTAATTGACCAATGTTACACTACACTACCCTTTTTTTGAGGAACGGTAAACATAAATCCAACTAAAATAAAAACCTCCCAATAATTTAGGAGGTCTGAGATATGTGCATTATAGTTCTGTTAACTCATAGTAGACAATTTTATCGTAAACTAAATTTTCAGTTCTTGGAAGTTCTTTAGTTTTGAAAGTGTAGATGGCAGTACCCTCATCATTTAATCTTTTTTCAAGCCAATTTTCAAAATTATCGGCTTCCTTAGTTGAAAGAAAATATTCTCTTTCAAGTCCATCGACCATTTGAATTCTAAGATGTACAGTTTTACTCTCAGTAGATGGTTCATCTGTAGATGGTTCATCAGTAGATGGTTCATCAGTAGATGGTTCATCAGTGGATGGTTCATCAGTAGATGGTTCATCAGTGGATGGTTCATCAGTGGATGGTTCTTCAGTATAATTAGAAGGGTAAACATTAAATTCCATGATGTTAACATCAGTATTAGATATATTATGTAAGGCAACTTTAGATACGTCAACTAAATTAAAATCCTCAGGCAGTTTAATTAATGAACCATCTTTTGTTTCTGAAGGTACAGTTAAAACTTTAAGGACTGTTCCTGAGTTGTTTAACAGATATACGTTAACTCGACTTTCAGTATTATCTGTTTTTAACCGAATATACCCAATTTTGGATGGCACAGTTAAGGGGTAGATAAAATGATCCATTCTAGATGCACCACCATCATAACGTAATAAAGTTTGATATGTAGATTCATCATTATCAGTAACGGTGATAATTTCATCTTTTTTTGAATTTGAACTTGAACTTACAGCACTATAACCGGTTTTAGAATCTAGTAATCCCCCTGAATAATTTATAAGTGCTTTATTTTCCTCGTTTGCAAATGAATGAATGCTATATGATAGCGATAAAAAAGCTATAATAAGTATGCTAGCTACAAACAACTTTTTAAACATGGTAAAACCTCCCTGAAAAATATTTTCACTATGTATATATCGGATAAAGAAAAAATATCTTTAATAATTTTTTGGTTTTTTTTCTATAATTTGGTTTTGGTTTGTTTCTTTTATAGAAGGGAACTTTTACACTAGTGTAATTTAGTGTAAATTAAAAACGAAGATGAATTGTAATTGATTTGCGTTTAGCCAACTAAATAAAAAAGACCCAATAAGGGTCAAATACTTTTCTTCATACCACATTGACGGCATTCACGGATGAAAATGAAATCCTTAACAGAGCTCTTGAATTGAGCATTGTCGCAATTATCACACCGTCCGCTTTTAACATCAGGGTACTCCTTATAATCATAAACTATCGTTGTATCATATCCGTTATATTTTTCTTCGCTCAAGCGATCACCTTCAAATTAGATTTGCTTATTCATAATAACATAAAGCCATATTTCGGGAATACTGCTATTTTTAAAATCGCGTCCGAATCATTCTTAATATTGGTCTAAATTAGCTATTAAAGAAGGGTTTAGGATTTGAATGGCTGAGAAATCGGGAAAAGGGTTAATAAAGATTCAAATGAAATTAACGCTATGCAATATTCACATATAAGCATATACTTATATACGAAACTAACATAAATAAGGTGGTGGTCGTTCATTATGAGCCAAGCTAATACGCTAGAATTAAAAGAGACTGCGAATGTATTAAAGCTGTTAGGGGATAAAACTAGATTATCTATGGTCAATATGCTGGCTGAACAGGAATGCTGTGTATGTGAATTTGTGGAAATATTTCAAATGTCACAGCCGGCAATCAGCCAGCATCTCCGCAAGCTTCGCGATATTGGACTTGTAAAAGAACAAAGAAAAGGGCAATGGGTAGTTTACTCGTTAAATAAGGAAAGTGAGTATTTCCTTTTGGTACAAGATGTATTAAAGCATGTTCCAAGTGAGCGCGATAAATTTATTTGGTTAGAAAACAATGGATTAAGAATTATATGTAATTAACGGAGGGTAATAGCCTTGCTACAAACTTTTTTAGCTATCATTATTTTTTTATTAACCCTAACATTCGTTATCTGGCAACCGAAAAACCTTTCGATTGGTTGGTCTGCCTGTGGCGGAGCGATACTTGCTCTGCTTGCAGGAGTGGTGGATTTCCATGATGTTGTCGACGTAACAGGGATTGTCTGGAATGCTACTTTGGCATTTATTGCAATTATCATTATTTCATTGGTTTTAGATGAAATAGGCTTTTTTGAATGGGCTGCATTACATATGGCAAGGATTGCTGGTGGAAACGGGATAAAGATGTTTATTTACGTATCTGTTTTAGGTGCAATCGTTGCCGCACTTTTTGCTAATGATGGCGCAGCACTTATCCTGACACCAATTGTGCTGGCAATGGTGCGGGCATTGAAATTAGATGAAAAAATGGTGTTTCCATTTATCATCGCAAGTGGATTTATCGCAGATACAACTTCATTACCTTTAGTTGTTAGCAACCTAGTTAACATCGTGTCTGCCGATTTCTTTGAGATTGGATTTGTTGAATATGCTTCAAGAATGATCATTCCAACAATCTTTTCAATCGTCGCAAGCATTCTTGTCCTTTATTTGTACTTCCGCCAGGCAATTCCAAAGGTATATGATGTTAGCCATTTGAAAAGCCCTGTGAGTGCGTTAAAAGACAAAAAAATGTTTCAAATATCTTGGGTTATCTTAGCAGTATTGCTGATTGGTTATTTTGCGAGTGAGTTTCTTTCTATTCCAGTCTCATTCGTTGCTTGTGTTATTGCAATCGCATTTCTGCTGTTTGCAAGAAAGAGTCCGGCGGTGTCTATTAAGCAAGTAATCAAAGGGGCACCATGGGCAATTGTTTTCTTTTCGATTGGCATGTATGTTGTCATCTATGGACTTCGAAATGTAGGGTTAACCGATTTACTAGCAAATATTATTCAAGCAGCAGCAGACCAAGGATTATTTGTCGCTACACTCAGTATGGGCTTCATCGCTGCTGTTATTTCATCCATTATGAATAACTTGCCAACAGTATTGATAGATGCATTAGCAATCGCAAATACTAACACTTCTGGAGTAATTAAAGAAGGGTTAATATATGCGAATGTTATTGGTTCCGATTTAGGACCGAAAATTACACCGATTGGTTCACTTGCTACATTATTATGGCTCCATGTTTTATCCCAAAAAGGAATGAAAATCTCATGGGGAACGTATTTCAAAACAGGTATCATCCTAACCATACCAACCCTTTTGATTACGTTGATCGGTTTATATTTATGGCTTTCTTTTCTAACATAGTCAAATATTGATTCTATATTGGAGGTTCATATTATGAAAATAATTATTATTGGTTCTGTAGCAGCAGGTACATCTGTAGCAGCAAAAGCAAGACGAAACGATGAAACAGCTGAAATCACTCTTTATAATGCTGACTATGATATTTCCTATTCTAGTTGCGGCATTCCGTATTTCCTTGGTGGCGAAGTAGCTGATTTAGATACGTTAACACCAAGAAGTGCTGCATCATTCAAAAAACGCTATAACGTCGATATTTTTACGAGACATGAAGTAACCCAGATTGATGATAAGCAACGAATAGTAAAAGTGAAAAATTTAGATACAGATGAAGTGAAGGAAGATACATATGACGTATTAGTATTTGCAACAGGCGCTTCACCGATAACACCTGATATTGCTGGAGCTGATCAAAAGCATGTTTTCCAAGTTCGTACAATTCAACATACTGCAGCCATTGATCAATATATGAAGGGAAATCAACCAAAGAAGGTAACCATCATTGGTGGTGGATATATAGGTCTGGAAATGGCAGAGCAGCTGACTCAGCGTGGGTTAGAAGTAACGATAGTTCAACGCAGTCATCATATAATGGCACATCTCGATCAGGATATTGCATCCCGTGTTGAGAAGCACTTAACAACAAAGGGAGTTAACCTTATTTTAAATGATGAAGTAACGACTATCAGGAAGATGGATATACAAACAAAGTCAGGAAAAGTGATCGAAGCAGATATGGTTATATTAGCTGTTGGTGTACGTCCAAATACACAATTAGCTAAGGAAATAGGTGTAACAATTGGCGATACGGGAGCTATTGCCGTTAATAGCAAAATGCAAACGAATCTTCCTAATATATACGCTGTTGGAGATGTTGCAGAAAGCTACTCTGTTATAACAGGAAAACCTATTTATCGCCCGTTAGGAAGCACAGCAAACAAAATGGGAAGAATCGCTGGAGATGTTATCACAGGCGGGACTTTAGAGCACAGAGGTATATTAGGGACAGGCATCTTAAGAGTGTTTGATTTGGCTATTGGTCAAACGGGGATGAATGAAACAGAAGCATTGGCAGAAGGGTTTGATATTGAAGTTCTTCATAATATCAAACCAGCTAAAGCAGAGTATCTTGGCGGAAAGGAAATAGTCATTAAAGCAATTGCAGATAGAAAAACAGGCCGAATCCTCGGTGTGCAAATCGTAGGAGAAGAAGGCGTTGATAAAAGAATAGATGTTTTTGTTACAGCCATAACTTTTAAAGCAAAAGCAGAGGACCTGTTTCACCTTGATCTCGCCTATGCACCACCATTCAGCACAGCAAAAGATCCTGTCATGTATACCGGAATGGCCTTACAAAATGCGATTGAAAAAAGAAATAAGCTGATTACACCGAAAGACCTTTCAGAGAGAATCGAAAAAGGTGAAGCAATCCAAGTAATAGATACAAGAGCGCTAAAACAATACAATGTTTCAAAAGTCGAAACCGCACTTAATATACCACTAGCTGACCTGCGTGAAAAATGCAAAGAGCTTGATCCTAAACTCCCAACAGTAATCTATTGTAATAGTGGAGTCACTGGCAATGCAGCTCAAAATGTGTTGCGCCAATTTGGTTTTCAAGATGTTTATAATCTTTCTGGAGGGAATAAAAATTACCAAGATTATTTAAAGAATAAATGATACCAGCATTTTTATTAGACCTTAGTTCAGCTAAGGTCTTTTTTGCATAGCTTAGTACGTGAAAGAGAAAGTTTGGTTGTTCTATTATCGTTTATTCTATTAAATGAAACTTACACATTTTTTAATCGTATATACTAAAAACAACTGGGAGGGAAGGTATGAAACGGTACATAAGTATTTTTATACTTAGCATATTATTAGGTTTAGTGTTATTAGGTTTTTTAATTCCTCTAATGATTGGGATAGACTCAGTGGGTGAAGTGGATACAGTTATTGGGATACTTTGCATTTTCTTTGGTTCATTTATTATAACTCAGCTATTTTACATAATTGATTTAATCAAAAAGCAAAAAAGTTAACCTCTTTTACCGTTCAATCTACCCGGAATTTGTCGATAATCATGATAGGGAAAATCTTTTTCAGAGAAAAAACCAAATAAGCAAGGGAAGTTCAAAGATGAAATATAGAAAAAGAAAACCAAACAAATTTAAAGATTTTTTTAAAGAGAGTTTGTTTGAAATAGTACTTGAAGGGATTTGGAACATTATAACATTTATTCCAAGGATGCTGATTCGCTTTATAGTTGATCATTGGTGACTGGGTATCAAAAAAAGCGGTTTTTATTGGTAGAATCATGTTGAAAAGTATTTTTATAAATAACAGTGATGTTCAGTCAGGCACAGGAGGATATATAAATTTTGATAATACTCCCTTTATTCCTATAGGCGATTGCATTTTCCCTAATGGACCAATCACACATATTAAAAGGGAGGTGCTTTATGAGCACCTCCCATATTTATTCCCACGTTAATGCATGCTTCTGTACAAGACGAATCATGCTTGTTATCGATGGGGACAACCATTTATCTCTGTGATAGGTTAAATAAGTCGCTAAAGAGCTTTGACCTTCTGAAACCTCCTCGCCTGTAAATATGCTGCTTTTTAGTTCTTCCTTTACAGAAAAAAATGGAACAAGCGATACGCCTAACCCAGTTTTTACACAGTGTTTGATAGCTTCGATACTTTGGAATTCTAAACTGTCCTTTATGACTAGTTTATTTAATAAAATGTACTCGTCAAATACAGATTTATAACTGCATTTTAAATCGGAATATAATGCTGTATTTATTCCATTATTACTTTTACTAATAGGACTGATAAACATCATTTTCTCCCGTACTAATTCTTCTATATACAATTCCTCCTGTTTCCAATTCTCCTTTTCTAAAACTAACGCTAAATCAATGTCACCACTTTGAAGGCTTTTTGCCACATCATAGTTTTCTAATGATTTAACGTGAAGGCTTACCTTTGGGTATTTCTGCTTGAATTCAAGCAGAATGACAGGAATTCGGCAAATTGTTAATGATTCAGATATGCCAATTGTTAATTCTCCTTGAGGTTCTTTGTCAATACTTAGTGCCTGATTATAAAGTTCAATTATTTGAGTGGCATAAGGAAGAAACTGTTGACCAAATTGTGTTAAGATTACTTTTTTTCCCAATCGGTCAAAAAGTGGACTTTCTAATACTTTTTCTAGTTCTTTAATATGGGTAGTAATCGAGGATTGAGCATAACCCAAGTGTTCAGCCGCCTTATTAAAGCCGTTCTTTTCAACAATCGTTTTAAATGTAACTAAATGTCGTAGTTCCAAACTACCATCTCCTAAATTAGTTCAATATTTTTGAACTATCTTATCGAATATATTCGTTTTACTAAACTGTACTGTTCATTTAAGCTAAATTTTGAGAGGTTGTCAAATACGAAACATAACAGGAGGTAATTAATATGGGTAAAAATATCTTATTCCATTCTTATAAAATCAATAATACAGTGATAAATAATCGAGTTGGTGTAGCACCAATGACACGTATTAGTGCTACAGAGGAGGGCTATATAACGGATAAAATGATAAAGTACTATCGTTCATTCGCAAAAGGCGGATTTGGCCTTATTATTACAGAAGGAACATATATTGATGATCAGAATAGTCAGACTTATCGCAATCAACCTGGGATTGCTTTTGAAGGACAAGCACAAGCATGGAAAAAGGTTGTAGATGCTGTCCATGCTGAAGGAGGAAAAATCTTTATGCAATTACAGCATACTGGACCACTTTCACAAGGTAATCGTTTTACCGAGAAAAAAATTGCTCCATCAGCAATCCAGCCTAAAGGAGAACAACTTACATTCTATCTTGGAGAAGGGAAGTTCACTGTTCCAAGAGAAATAACAAAAGCAGAAATGAATGCTGTAAAAAACAATTTTGTAGAAGCTGCTAAACGGGCGGAATCTGTAGGATTTGATGGCGTTGAATTACATGGAGCCAATGGCTATCTATTAGATAGCTTTCTTACAGAGTATACAAATCAACGTACTGATGAATATGGAGGAAGCACTGAAAATCGTGTAAGGTTTCTCGTCGAAATTTCTAGAGAAGTAACAAAAGCAGTAGGCAGTGATTTTATAGTAGGTATGCGAATTTCTCAATCAAAAGTAAATGATTATTTCTATAAGTGGTCAGGAAAAAAGGAAGATGCAAACATTATTTTTACTTCTTTAGGTCAATCAGGGTTAGATTATATTCACGTAACAGAGTATGATGCGCTGCAACCAGCCTTTGCTGAAGGCGAAGAAACATTAGTTTCCTTAGCGAAAAAATATAGTTTGTTGCCAATCATCGCTAATGGACAGTTAGAGAATGTTGAAAATGCTATAAACATGTTAAAAAGTGGAGATGCTGATTTGATAGCACTCGGAAAAGGAGCATTAGCTGACCATGACTGGGTTAGAAAAGTGGAAAATGAAGTAGAGCTGTCAGTATTTAATCCAACAGCTGTGCTGCACCCTGTAGCTGATATTAAGGATTTTGAAATGGAATAAAAATAGTTTGTTATTGAAAAAGAGGCTGGGACATAAGTATGTGAATCTATGTAAAAACCGAACCATTTAATCATTAGTTGATTAAATGGTTCGGTTTTTTGGTTTCTTTAGTTTTAATACAAATGATTAGAAATCTTAGTGGAGTGGAGCGGAGGTCACTCGACTCCTGCGGGAAATAGAGGAAAGGCAGAGACCCCGCAGGCGAAGACGAGGAGGCTCAGCTTCCTCCCCGCGGAAAGCGAGTGGCTGCAGCGCAATGAAACGAACTAATTTTAAACCCATATTCTATTTAGTCACTTGGTTCATTTTTCAAATTAAGATGTAATTTTATTATTCGTGTTTAGAAAGGTTATCTTTAGTTTTGTCCCAGCCTCTTTTTCTTTTTTTATAGCTATCGATAGAATCTGCTTTGAAGTGTAGTGAAAACAATGTAGAACATTCTTCCTTTTGATACCTAGAATTTCTTTGTACTTATGTGTTAATATATTCCATAATAAGTTTAACTACTTAGGAGTTTAGAATGAGGAGCAGACAAGTAAAAAAGGTAAACTCATTTATTTATGTAATCATCATAATGGGGATGTTGGTCATTATCTTTGTCTCAGCAACAATAGAAAAAAATAAAAGAGCCACTTCGGATTCGTATCCAGACATAGCAAGTTCGATACTAACAAGCATATCTCCAAACCAAGTACATATTGTTGAACTACAGGAAATTCGATCTCAATATTTAGACAAAAAGGATAATAAAATAGTCTATGGAAATTCGTCTTTTCGTATTTATTACGGTGAGTATGGTAATAAGCTAGAGGAATATTTGGATTATCATATGTTTCAGTTAGCAACGGTTGCTAACTTTGAAGTTAATTGGAAAGATGACCATGTAGCACTAATTGCAGTTTACCGAAAATCAAAGGATGGAAAGGCTATATACAAAGACGAAACGATTCGTTTGGACACACAGCAAGAATAAAGAGAGATGAATTTTAAAGGCTATTTTTGGTCATTATTATTTGCGTATTAAATAAATAGTAAAAGTTATCAAATTGTGACGATATACTATATATCAATTATTTAAAATCAAAAAGAGAAAAACAGGACGCTGTATTTCAAACTCATGATAGGAGATAACCAATTGTTAATATTAGTTATTTTATTTGAAGTCATCATAAGCTTTTCAGTGTTAACAATAACATTTATTTCTGTTGACACAGTTAAATATAATAATAAAACTATAGAAAATATCGTTGGGGTATATGGTCTAATTGGCATCCTTTTAGTAGGTACAGGCATGTACATCGGAGGAGGAGGAGGACAATCTTTAAAAGAGTATTATTATATATCCATTATTACACAATTAGTTATTCTAGGTTTAGTAATTGTACTAAATCGTATGAGTAAAAAGGCAGGACGTCAAAAGCTTATAAGTATATGTTCACTCAGCTTAGTCACCATAAGCTTTATCATGTATGTTTATTATATCATTGCAAGTTTTATCTATTATTAATAGTTCATTTTATTTTATATTTAGCAAGTGAAACCGCCCATCATTATCCTGATGAGCGGTTTTTTCTATTACTTTTGCTGTTCAAGTATCACTTGCTCAATTCCCAAAATGATTACCTTCAATCCAAAATCAAAGGCTGCGTCTGTTCCCATCATTTCGAACAGACCGCCTGTGAACATTCTTTTGAACAATCCTGCATCTTGTTCACTCATCGTGTCGAGAAGGCGTATTAACTCATCACCTGGGAGTGTTTCCTGTTCCTTAAGCATAGCGGAGACATTGCGCTCATGCTGATAGTCGTCAAGTACGAAGTAGAAAACATAGTTTACAAGTGTTGTCACGACCTGCATTTTCTGTTCTTGCTCAAGTGGTGTCGACTCCACGCAAAGCAGCATGCGGTTAGTGAAGCGGATAATGTCTGGTTCGTGAGGAAGTGTCATCATCATGAGCTGGGTTGAGCATGGATAGCGGCTGAGTACGCTTCTTGTTGTTATCGCAAGCTCGGTCAGTTGCTCTTTCCAGTCTCCATCACAGTGAAACTCCTCCAGAATTACTTTGGATACAGTGTTTGCTAGACGCTGGTAGAGATTTTGTTTGCTTTTGAAATACCAATACAAAGAAGGGGCCTGTATGCCAAGTCTATTGGCCAATTTTCTCATACTTAATTTTTCGATGCCATCCTCGCCAAGAAGCTCCCACGAGGCAGTTAAAATGCTCTCTTCTGAAATCTGCGGCTGTTGTTTTTTCATTATTAATCACCCTTTAATCTAACAGTGTAAGTTTATGCTTTACACGCTTATAAAATCATGATATCATCTAACACTGTAAGAGGCAACCTTACACTGTTAGGTAATAGACGTAACAAAGCGTGTTTATTTGAAAGGGTAGTAGTTGTCGAAAAATCAATGATTGAAAACACAATTAGAAAGCAGTGATATAATATGGAAACAGAAAATCTCTATTATTTTGAAAAAGCACCGGTCGCAAAGGCTGTAGCTCATTTTGCTGTTCCGATGATGATCGGTTCATCCATGAATGTTATTTATTCCATTTTAAATGCCTATTTCCTTGGTACACTTCATAATACGGCGATGTTAACTGCCCTTGCATTAACCTTGCCATTATTCGCCATTATTATGGCGCTTGGCAATTTGGTTGGTATGGGCAGCGGCACATTTATCTCCCGCTTACTCGGCGAGAAAAAGTATAATGACGTTAAGCATGTGTCTTCATTCGCCTTTTACAGCAGTTTAGTTCTTGGACTTATCGTAATGCTTATTGGCCTCCCGTTGATTGATCCAATCGTTCATGGCTTGGGAGCAATGTCAGATTCCTTTGGATTTACAAAGGAATATGTGACAGTTATGCTTATTGGTTCACCATTCGTTATATTGTTTTTCACACTTGAAAATATTGTCCGCTCAGAGGGTTCAGCAATAACATCCATGATTGGCATGATTCTAAGTGTTGTTTTAAATATAATTCTTGATGCTTTAGTAATCTTCGTGTTCCATTGGGACGTGATTGGCGTTGCAGCTGCCACCATTATTTCTAACATTGCTGCAAGTTTGTACTACGCTTATCATATGGGAACAAAAAGCCAATTCTTAACAATCTCTCTTAAATGGTTCAAGGCTTCGAAGGAGATTTTGAGCAATGTATTAAAAATTGGAGTTCCTATCTTTATTATGAGCATCTTTTTAGGTGCCATGTCGCTTATTTTTAACCATTTTCTTGTTGATTATGGAGAACATGCTGTAGCTGCTTACGGAATTTCATCACGATTACTTCAGTTCCCTGAGTTTATAGTGATGGGCTTATGTGAAGGAGTCGTGCCGTTAATTGCCTTTGCATTTACAGCGAATAAATTACGTATGAAGACGACTATTTCATTTACAATAAAAGCAATCGTAACCCTAGCAGTCTTGTTTGGCATCATCGTCTACTTTATTTCTGACCACTTGATTGGATTATTTACAACTAATGCACAACTAATTGAAATGGGCAGCTACATCTTACATGTAACGTTTTTATCCTTGTTCATTACAGGAATGACGGCCTTATTTACTGGGATTTTCCAAGCAACTGCACAAGGAACAGCTGCATTTATTATGTCGATTATTCAAGGGATTACGCTAATTCCTGTATTATTTATTGCAAATTCTATGTACGGCTTTGAAGGGGTAGTCTGGTCGCTTGTGGTTGCAGATGCAGTCGCATTTCTTGTTGGTGCTATTATGCTGTTTGTTTTACGAAACAAACTACAGCCTGATTTGGCCAGTTTGATGGAGTAGAAAACATAACCCTCTTAAGCAGTTTTTGTGAAAAGATATATAAGTAAAACTTCTTGAAAGAGTTGAAAGCAGTAAAATATAGAGGAGCTACAATTAGAAGAAATGAAACCTTTTATTGGAACACTCGTAAATAATAGAAAGAGAATCCGAAAGAGGGGTTAATATGCAAAAACCGATAGAATTTAAAACATCCGTATCACCATTTGAAGCAGCTGATATTATTCTTAATTCCCCAAATATAATGGACGATTTAATATATTGGGAAAATCATATAGTTGGAGACGAAGGAAAACAAACATGTACATTTATTTTTGAAAGATATTATTTTCGTACATCTGGAAGGGCAACACTAACAGCTATCTTAGAAAATTTCGATGGAGAAAATAAGGTGAGATGTATTACTTCAGGAAGTGCTGAGAGTATTATCAACATTGATTTTGGAGCAAGTAAAAATTTTGTTGGTTGGTTAAAGGATATATTGGCTGAGTATATTGTAAAGGAAGCAGAACTGTAATCAAATAATTTTCAACGATGATGGCTTGCCTTTAGTTTAAGGTGAGCCTTTCTGATGTCTAATTTATTAGCTGAAAACTACATTTATCAATTCAATAAACCAGTAAATTTATATTATCGTGTGCTAAGTTGGTCTATAACAGACCAGTTTTCAGCAGCTCTTTTTTATATAATTAACATATAATCAAAAACTTGAAAATAAACTGAATTTTTTTGTGCTTAGTTTTGTTTATTATAGGAGTGTATACTGATGCAAAAAATAATTTTTTTGGATATTGATGGTACGTTAGTCAATGAAAAAGGGATGATACCGGAATCTGCTAAATTAGCCGTGCGAAAAGCGCGAGAGAATGGACATATTATCTATTTATGTACAGGAAGATCAAGAGGAGAAATATTTGATGACATATTAAGTGTTGGCTTCGATGGATTAATTGGCGGCGCAGGTTGTTATATTGAAGTAGAAAAAGAAGCATTATTCCATGAGAAATTTAAGAAAACAGACGCCCAGCAAATTTTAGATTTCTTCTATGAAAAGGGAATAGACTTTTATTTAGAAACAAATACTGGATTGTTTGCCAGTGAAAAATGCAAACAAAATGTCTTTGGTTTTATTGCTAAGTTGAAAGCTAATAACCCAGAATTTCTTAAGGAAATAGAAAAGGGAATAATGCCATTTTATGAAGCATTAATTGAAGGGGAGGAGTTAATAAGGGAGGATATTAATAAAATTATCTTCCTTGATTCAACAACCCCAATTGATTCCGTGATGAAAGAGTTTGAAGCAAGGTATACAGTTATTCCAAGCACTGTCCCTGTCTTTGGCAGTAACAGCGGAGAAATATCACTTCTTGGTATTAACAAGGCAACAGCTATTGAAAAGGTATTAACACGTTTAAATATTACGAAAGAAAATGCCTTTGCATATGGCGACAGCTTTAACGATATTGAGATGTTACAATTTGTTCAGCATGGGATAGCAATGGGAAACGCACATGAAATAGTAAAAAGTGTGGCAGATGATATTACAGAAACGGTAGATGAAAACGGTATTTATAATAGCTTTGAGAAATATGGGTTATTAGGATAACTCGCGCTGTCGTCATTTACACCAAAACCTCCTCTAAAAAACAGAGGAGGTTTTTTTGGATTAGATTTCTACCTTAAACTAAATCTTATCTATTTTGCATATCCGTAAGAATATTTACAGCGCTTTTCCTTTCCTTTCAAAAAGAAACTGAATTAAATATAATAAAGGTGCCTTCAGTATAAAGTAAAAGAAAAATTGGATAGAGTTAATACGTACTAAAGAAAATAATTTTATCCTTTTAGCGAAATACGTAAAAGGGAATACAAAGAAAGCGTGTACTAAAGCACTTAGGAGCATGAATTTTTTGAAACTTCCATATCCAAGCTTTAGCGTTAAAAAGGATGTTAAGATGAATGGGCCGATATTATAAGAAAATTCACCATTTAAGAAAGAGTTGGGTTTATTATAAAAAACCCACCATTTCCTTTTTTTTCCTAGTAAACCGTTTAAAATTTCTATTATACTAATGATCATTGTTGCCGGGAAAAATCTTTTTATATTATTAGGACCAATCAAAGCTACTGATACCCAAGATAGTACTACCATACAAATATTAAGGAATTTTTGACTTTTAAATGACATAATGGATTTGTCCTCACTTTTTTTATTAGCATTGTTTTTTTAGTTGCTAATTATTCAAAAAAACATTTGGAAACCATTATGTGTATTTGTATCGTACGGATACTTATTGAAAATTATAGAATAAGGTGGTAATCAAAAATGGTAAGAATTAGTGAACCAAAGTCTTTCTTCTATAAAGGTGGTTCAAAAGCAGTATTATTATTGCACTCTTTCACAAGTAATACGGTTGATATGAAAAAGCTTGGGAGCTACCTTAATAGAGAAAATTATACTTGTTATGCTCCTTTATATAAAGGTCATGGTTCTACAGCAGAGCAATTAATGACAACTAATCCAAATGATTGGTGGGAAAGCGCAGAAGAGGGCTACAACTTTTTAATAAATGAAGGATATCAGGATATTGCTGTTATTGGGGTGTCTTTAGGCGGGCTCTTGGCCTTAAAGGTCGGCCAAGAAAAGCATGTTACAGGTATAGTTACAATGTCTGTCCCGTATAAGACTGAGGTTAGTTCATTAAAAAAACGAGTATTAAATTATGCAAAGTATGTAAAGCAGCTGCAGGGGAAAGAGAAGCTACAAATCTCGGAGGAGTTAAATAAGTTAGAAGCAAGCTCAACTAATAACTTATCTGAATTCAAGGAATACATTGATTTGATTATGGGGAATTTGAATAAGATGAATCAGCCAATCTCTATATTGTATGGATTGTTGGATGACCCGCTATATAAAGACAGTGCTAATTATATATATTCCAATATATCCTCCTCTGATAAAAATATAAAAGGCTATTCTAATTCCAAGCATTTAATGACATTAGGGCCAGATAAGGTCGTATTACATAGTGATATCCTAGCATTCCTCAATGAATTAGACTGGTAATGTACGCGTAAAAAAGAACTAATCAA
Source organism: Niallia circulans (assembly GCF_007273535.1). NCBI lineage: Bacteria > Bacillati > Bacillota > Bacilli > Caryophanales > Bacillaceae > Niallia > Niallia circulans. The sequence continues at coordinate 3,278,805 of NZ_RIBP01000004.1, read as the reverse complement.
TTTTCTTCCTTGATTAGTTTCTTTATTTTTCATGAAAGATGATTCAACAATAGTTAGAAAAAAAACTGGTGTTTGTAAAATCTTTTTGTGTGTCAATCTTGTTTCCTACAAGATAAATAATCTAAAAATCTTTTTGAGGCAAGTGACAGGGATTTTTTGTCTCGCATAGCGATTCCAATAGTACGAAATGCAGGAACTTCCAGCTCTTTGGCTATAATTCGGTAAGGGATACGCTGTAATATCAATTCAGGTAAAATAGAGATTCCTAATCCATTCTCGACCATAGACATAATGGCATAATCATCCCATGTTGTTAATTGGACTTGTGGTGATAGCTCGTGCATCTCAAATATTTCAGAAATCTCTGCTTTTGCGCCCTTTTCCAATAGCATAAATGGATTGTTCGCTAATTCACTAATTGGAAACTTTTCGCATTTAGCAAGGTGATGATCTTCAGGAATAACCACCAGCAAACGATCTTGCTCCAAATAAATTGTTTCAATGTCCGCATTTGTTGGAAGTCTTAAAAATCCAAGGTCAACACGTCCTTCTACAATCCAGTTTTCTATTTCTGTATAATCCCCTAACAGTAATTCAAAATCAATTTTCGGATAGTCGTTCTTAAAAGCTTTAATCATAATAGGAAGCCAATGGGTTGCCACACTTGAAAACGTGCCAATCCGAATAATTCCAGATTGAATATTGTGTAAGTCCTCTACCTGCATTATGATATTTTCTTGTTCAAGGCAGATTCGCTTTAAATGAGGAAATAACTGTAAGCCATCAGACGTCAAACTTATACCAGTTCGACCACGTTCAAATAAGGTGACTCCCCATTCTGACTCTAAATCACTAATCATTCGACTGATGCCAGACTGTGTATAATTTAATGCATCAGCAGCTTTTGTGAAACTTTGGAATTCGGCTGCTTTTACAAATGCCAAATATTTTTGGATGTTCATAATAAGTTTTCCTCCAAGGTATTCCATTTTGTTATGCAAAACATGAAAAACATTCAATTTTGTAATACCTATTCGTATGCTATGATTTTTTTATAAAAAAATCAAGGTAAAAGGGATTGGCCAATCCAGCTGTTTTATATGAGTGGTTCTTAACTAATACAAAATAAAAATAGGTACATTTATGTTATAAGCATATTAGTAGGAGGCAGTTATGAAATCTAAAATTTTATTTATATTATCCATGATTATTTTCGGAACAATTGGTTTAGTCGTTCGATACATTGACCTAACTGCAAGTGAAAGGGCATTATTTAGTAGTTTTTTGGGATGTTTGTTCTTACTTATTATTCTCGTAATAACAAAGAAAAAGCTATCATGGAGTTTGATGAAAGCAAATGCTTTATGTTTGTTTATTTCAGGAATTGCATTGGGAGGAAACTGGATTTTTCTTTATCAATCATATGATCATACGACCATCGCAAATGCGACTATAGGTTATTATTTTGCACCCGTATTTGTTATGATACTTTCACCATTTATCCTTCGTGAAAAACTGTCTAGAAAGAAATTTATATGTATTGCCGTAGCAATTATAGGCATGTTTTTGATTATCGGCAAAGGCATAAGCACATCAGCTGCAGATGATTTACTTGGACTTTTCTTTGGAGTTATTGCTGCTGTATTTTATGCTGCGTTATTGCTTGTTAATAAGTTTATCAAAAATATGGGGAGGTTAGAGCTGACTATTATTCAGCTAGGCATAACAACTTTCATGTTAATGCCATATGTTTTCCTGACGGAAGGATTTAATAATATTCTAAAAATAACAGGCTCATCAATACCTTTTATTCTGATGTTAGGAATTATCAATACAGGGATTGGGTTTTGGTTGTTTTTCGCTGGCATGGAAAAATTAAGCGGGCAAAGTATAGCCATGCTAAGTTACGTTGATCCTTTTGTGGCAATTATCATTTCTGCAATTATTCTTCAGGAACAAATGACTATTATTCAAGTAATTGGTGGTGGGCTTCTATTAGGGTCAACATTTGTTAGTGAGGCGAAATTTATTGGAGTTTTTAAGCGAAGAGAGAAGGGGTTGTTAAGATGAAAATAATTAGGATGGTGAAAGGTAATTTGCTGCTGTGTTAATTGTGTGTTTTTTTCTTAGTAAAGATTTAACTACATCTACACCTGTTAGTGTAAGAATCCTTCTAAGTCTTTGTTTATTTGCAGTCTTGTTTGTTTTTATAACAGAAGATACATTAGAGCAATGTATAGAACTTTATATTTCTGTATTTAATAGCGAGCCTTGGAATGAAACGTGGACATATTCATCAGCTAAGGAAAGACTTACTGATTTACTTCATACACCTAAGTTCCTTGGTTTTTTGCTGTATGTAAAAGGTAATCTAATAGGATTCATTGCAGGTAATAGTAAAAAATCTTATGCAGGATTAACTTTTTACTTAGCAGAACTTTGTATAAATAATCGAATTCAAGGTAAAGGTTATGGCACAAAATTACTCCTTTCTTTGGAAGAGGAATTACATACGAAAGGTGGCTTTCCAATCAGAACTAGGAAACCCACTTTCTTATGGAACAAGCAAGATAACATAATTTAAAGTATTCATACTTTTTGGTATATGCAGCGGATTAGCAAAAACATCATTCAGGAATCTTTACTCTTAAAGCATCAATTGAATGGCTTACAGCTTCTAATGCATCAGCCAATTGAAATATCCCGATAATTATAACGATTAAGGCTGTTAAAATAGCTGTTAAAAGAATATATAAAATGCTTTTATTCATCATAACGCCTCCATAATAAATGGTTAATTTAGTATATTAAATCTATCATTCTTTTATTATGGATTAAATATAGAATTTTTAGTGTGGGATTTTGCGATTTCTCTTCTTTAACTTTATGATTCTAAACATATAAACAAAGACCCCACGATTGAAAAATATTTATTTGGTTTAATAGGGGGTATCCTTATTAAATAATTCACTTGTTTAGATAGCAGCAAATTTACTACGACCTTCGAGTAATTAGAATATAATTACATTAAGGCTAATTCACCTAAGTAAATAATGATATGATAGCTATAAACATATATTATAAATTACTAGAAAAGAGGTCAATTTACGATGTTCTTTAAAAAACGAAAGTTTCCAAGAGATGAAGATGGAGATGTACTGCATGCACTCGATAAATATGGCTGTGATTTTAGTGTAGAACAGACAGTGGAATTTGTTATTGATGTTCCAAATGAGATTTCTGGCATACAAGTTCTTGAAGTGTTGAAGACGGAAGGGTATCGCTGTGAATTGGATCATGATGAAGAAGAAGAAATGTGGACAGTTTACTGCTTTAATGACATGATGCTTACTTATGAAGGTATTGTTGAGATACAGAACAAACTACGGGACTTGGTTCATCCGTTAGATGGAGAAATTGACGGTTGGGGCGTTGGGCTGGAGGAATAATGAATTTGAAGTAATGAAGGACTATAGAGATATATGGTCTTTTTTTATTATTTCATCTGAAAAGACGTGTCAATAAAGCAGCCCCAACCTTTGTATGAAGAAGTTTAATTCTAAAATGAAAAAAGGCTTTAATTAGGTTTATTTTTGTTTTGTTTGGGTATTTTATCCTAGAATTATTTGAAAATATTGTAGGGGAAAATTTGAATCAAAGAGGTGTTTTATGGATGGAACAGCATACATATAAAGCAAAAGTAAAAAGTAAAGATTTAACCTGGGATTATAAAAAAGGATTATTAAATTTACAAGGTGAATCAACACTTTTAATGTGGGATACCGCAATTGAACTTTTCTTAAAAACAATTGATGACGTTTCTGGAAAAGATGCTTCGAAAACTGTTTATGAAGCAACCGGATATCGGATGGGTCATTTAGTATGCTCCTATTATCAAGAAAGTAACAATATTGAAGAAATTCTCCATGATTACTCAGAGATTTATAAAACAGCAGGTTGGGGGAATTTTGAGATAATAGATTATGCTAAAGATAAAAGTAAAATTGTCATTCAAATAACAAACAGCTGGGAAAAAAGAATTTTTAAAGATTCCTATGAAAATCATGTATCGACTTTTATACCGAGTTTTTGGGCGGGTATTTTCGGAGGATTTGTTGGACGCGATATGTGGTATGAAGTCAAAAATAGTGAAGAAACGGAAGAGGGATATAAGGAATTAATTGAAATTTTTCCTTCGAGTATTACTCCTCAAAAAAATATTCACGATTTTGCACGTCAAAAAGAACAACAGAGTATTCAAGCGTTGGAGGAAAAAGTAAACGAACATACGGAAGAACTATCTAATTTAGTGAAAGAATTATCATCACCTATTATACCGATTTTAGAAGGGATTCTTGTTGTTCCTTTAATCGGCAAGTACTCTGAGCAAAGAGCCTCTGATTTACTTGAAGATGCATTAATTGAGATTTCTCGACAAAAGGCAAGCTACCTTTTAATCGATGTGACGGGTATTCATAATATTGATGAGTTTTTAATTTATGGTATACAAAAATTAATCCAAGCTTGCCGCTTGATAGGGGCTGAATGTTTTATAGTTGGCATTTCCTCCAATCTAGCAATGAAAATTTTGAACTCAAACTATAGAGCTTCAGATGTCAAAACTTTCGCAACATTGCAACAAGGAGTTCGTTATGCAATTGAGTTAAGTGGATATGAATTAGTTAGAAAGAAAAGCTAATAAACATACTTTTTGGTAATTAATCTTCTTTAAGCTTTCTCATTACTAATTAGCAACCTAAAAGAAACCCTTTATAAAGTAAGTCAAAATAAGAATAATATTACTGTTTTAACCATGGTGATCCAAGTTCGGGATCACCTTTTTTGTATACTGGAAATCTACTAACTCATAAAAAATTAAGTGCAATCTCTTTTCTGTTTTCTTTTCGTAAAGAAATATTGTGTTTTTCTAAATATTTACAGTGTGATTCTTATTATTATTTCTGTTTGTTTTTACCTCTATTATAATAAATTGGAAATACAAAAAATGTAGTAGGGGGAAATCGATGAAGCGTTTACTTAGTTTCTTTACAGCTATTATATTGGCATTAAGTCTCCAGCCTGTGGCCTCGTTTGCCATGGGAGCCGGTGATTCAGAATTCGAGGCATTTCTAGCTGAAATTGGCTGGGGAAAACAAGATTATTTGGATTATTTAGAGAGTAAAGGAGGGTCTTTGGATGATTATGATTCTGTCATTTATTTAGGTACACCTTTAACAGAGGAATCTATTAGGCCACTTTTGACAGACTATGGCATAACAAGAGTTGAATTAAATGAGCTTTTAACTGAATTTGGTGATATAGAAAAGGGACAGGACGTACTTGATATAGAATTCCCCTTCTTCGCTGAAAGTCTATATGAGTATGTCGGTTACTATTTAGAAATGCCAGTTGATGGCACACCCATCAACGATGACAATCTCCAAGAACTATTGGATGATTATGGATTTTCTTCTAAAGCAGAATTAGAGAAGTACATGCAGCGGTTTGAAATTTATCTTGATGAATTTGTAACAATTGAAGACCTTCGGGAGTCTGTTGCTTATTATGTGAATAGTAAAGCAGACTTGGAGGAAAGAACCAAGGGCTTGTTTCAATCCTTGCCATTGACAGCTAACGAGGTGGAAAGGCTATTAGAACATTTTAAGGAAATAGATAGTGAAAATCCTAATCTTAAAAAACAATTAACTGCATTAAGTGACAGAATGATAGAGTTTGATGATTTCGAATCTGCGAGAGAGTTGACAGCTGAACAAATTGCAGATCTGTTGGATATTTCGAATCAATTACTGAATTTGTTACAGGTTGATGCTAACTATTCCCTTATGAAAGATGGTGCAACAAAGGCAATAACTATACAAAGCTTAATGGCGTTAACGTCAACAAATGGTGCCGACTTACTTATTCAGCTTAACAATAAAAAAGGACAAAATCTTGCGGATATCGTTCTTACTCATGAAATGTTTGGTTCTAAGCTTATTAAAGAGTTAGGTAAAGACCTGCAAGAGGCGTTACAATTTATGAAAGACACGGATGTAACACCAGTAAAAACAGCAACTAAAGCTGTGGAACAAACTGTAAAAGGCGGGAAGCTACCTAACACGGCATCAGACTATGTGCAAAACTCAATAGTTGGACTTATGATTGCGCTTGTGGGGGTACTTGTGTTCAGACGTGTTTGGATGAGAGGACTTTAAAACATGCAGGCAGCCAATAAAAATAGAAGAGTAAGTAAGCGAAAACAATGGCTTCTTCTTTCATTGTCTGCGACTGTCATCTTAATTGGAGTTTGGTTTGCCAGCTCCAATTACCATCCTTTCTTAAAAGGATATTTCCTTTATAAAACAGGACAAACACAGGCAGATGTAATGCCGGAAAAAAACGAGAAGGAAACCAAAGCTTTGGCAGCTGAGACAAAAAAACAAGCCCCTCTTTATGTTGAAACGCCAAAGGTTGGTGACTATATGGGTGATCTCTATATTCCAAAGCTTGAAGCAACTCTTCCGATTATTCACGGAACAAACGAAGAGGAGCTCGAGAAGGGTGTTGGCCATTTTGCAGGTAGTGTTATGCCTGGTGAAGACGACAATTCAGTGCTTTCGGGCCATAGGGATACTGTTTTTAGAAAGCTTGGTGAAGTCGGCAAAGGGGACCTATTGACTGTAAAGACAGTTGCTGGAGAATTTTCGTATAAAGTGATGCGCGTCAGGATAGTGGATAAAGATGATCGTACTGTTATTGTGCCGAAGCCAAAAGCAACGCTGACAGTTACAACTTGTTACCCTTTCAATTATATTGGAGATGCTCCTAAGCGCTATATACTCGTTGCTAGTTTAGTAGAAGAGCAGTTGAACAATTGAAAAATAAAGCAATTAAGATGGCTCCTTCCTATTGGAGCCATCTTTTTTTAGAAAATTACTTAGCTACCGCCAGACTTCAATCAAAATGGTGTTCTTTTAATAAGGTATGGGCCCTTTCTGGGTCATTTTTCAATGCCAATCTGTATTCCAGCATGATATTAAGCGTATCAAGCATTTGTTTATACTCTATTCTCTTACGTTCAATTTCAGATATCTTTTGGCAAATCCATTCTATCACTTGCTCATTAGTACGAGTATTTGTATCTACATCCAATAAGATTTCCTTTAACTCAGAAATAGAGCAACCCACGCCTTGAAACTTCTTTATGAGTTTAAGACGTTCTATAGCCTCGTCTGTATAGTTGCGATAGTTATTATCATCCCGCCGGACATGTCGAGTGTCGAACAACCCTTCCTTTTCATAAAAACGAATGGTGTAAGCTGTCAAACCAGTCTGTTTAGCTAATTCTTGAATTTTCATGGATAACTCTCCTAAATATGACTTGCCTTATAGTGTACTCTAATGTTTATACTACAATTATTCAAGCAACATCACAACTTTAGGAGGATATCATCATGCGTATTTTTGTAACAGGAGCAACAGGCTATATCGGTTCTGCGGTAGTGCAGGAACTCATTCATGCTGGTCATAAGGTAATTGGACTAACAAGATCAGACAAGGGAGCGGCGCTACTAACAGAGGCAGGGGCCGAAGTACATCGAGGAGATCTTCATGACCTTGACAGCCTTCGCATCGGTGTCGCTGCTGCGGATGGCGTAATCCATTTAGCGTTTAACCACGACTTTTCGGACTTTCAAGCTTCGCTCGCAACCGATTTAACTGTAATTGAGACGATAGGCGAGGCGCTTAAAGGGTCTGGCAAACCGTTTATAACGACAGCACATGCAAATGGAGCGGCTTCGGACAATGCAGTGATGGCGCTTTCGAAGCATGGCGTGCGGGCGTCGGTTGTTTCGCTTGCTCCATCCGTGCACGGCAAGGGGGATAAGGGCTTTGTGCCAAATCTGATTAATCTTGCTCGCGCGAAGGGAGCTTCTGCCTTTGTTGGCGACGGTTCCAATCGTTGGACTGCTATTCATCGACTTGATGCTGCACATCTTTACCGTCTCGCATTAGAAAAGGCACCAGCCGGTTCCTATATAGACGGAGTAGCAGATGAAGAAGTGCCGTTTCGTGATATCGCCACGGTAATCGGTAAACAACTTAATGTTCCTATCGCAAGCATTTCACAGGAGGAGGCAGCTGAACACTTTGGTTTTCTTGGCACCCTTGCTGCTCTTGATATTCCTAGAACAAGCACAAAAACTCAGGAACTCTTAGGTTGGCAGCCTGTGCAACCTAATCTACTATTAGATCTTAAACAAGGACACTACTTCAATAATTAGAAAGTTTTTTAGCTTATGGTTGTTAAGCCAGAAGAATAATGTTCGCGAAGTATTGTAGTAAATAATATGGCTTTCCTTTCATTTAAGGAGAGCCCTTTTATTTATGTTTAAATTTTTAATACAAACTTGGCACTATTTCTGCCCGACAGCTATATGTATGTTACAATCATGGTGGTTTTGCGGAATAGGGAAAATGGGATAAATTAATCTTTAGTAGGTGTATAATGATATTTTTTAAGAGGAAAAAATTTTACGTTTGCTCAGTTTGTGGTTTTGACAGATTGCGAGAACCTCTTTATAAAAACGGAATCCCTAATGTTAGCCTTATTTGCCGTTGTTGCGGATTTCAACCTGGCTATGATGATACTGAATTGGGCTATTCATTTGAATCTTACCGAAACGAGTGGATACAAGATGGAAGAAGAAAAGCCAGAGCGTTGGAATTTAAATAAACAACTAAAAAATATAAACGCTTCTACATAAAAGGATTTGTTTGAAGTTGACATAAGAAGCAAAGATGAATTCCTTGCTTCTTTTTGTCAGTTGAGATTTAGATAGATGTAAAACCGCCGTCTATAGATACTACTGTACCGTTAATATATTTCGCTTTATTACCTAATAAGAATGTAACTAGTTCTGCCACTTCTTCCGGTTCGCCAAGACGTTTTTGCGGAATAGCTTCTACAACCGCTTTTACATTTTCAGGATTTTTTTGGCGATATTCTTTCACCATCGGCGTTTCGATTGTTCCAGGTGCGATTGCGTTACAACGGATCCCTTGCTCTGCATATTCAGCAGCAATCGTTTTCGTTATGCCGACAATGCCGTGCTTTGTTGCAGAATAAGTACCTACAGTAGCTTGTCCTACAACTCCAGCAGTTGACGATGTATTAACAATGGAACCTCCACCGTTTTCAAGCATTACTTCTGTTACATATTTAATACCGTATAATGCACCTAATAAATTAATCCCAACTACTTGTTGAATTTGTTCGATTGTATTATCCAGGAATTTAACACCTGGGCCAGAAATTCCTGCATTATTGTAAAACATATCAATTTTGCCGAATTCCTCAACTGTTTTATCTACGTAATTTTTTACATCTTCTGCCTTGCTAACATCTGCCTGAACAAAGAGTGCTTTTGCTCCTTTTTCTTCAATTAAGCTTACTGTATCTTTTCCGGCTTTTTCGGAAATGTCCACCACTGTTATGGATGCACCAGAATCTGCTAATTTTAATGCTACAGCTTGACCTAATCCGCTTCCGCCACCTGTAATAATAGCTACTTTATTTTGACTCATATTAAATCCCCCTAAATTACCAAAAGTTCGCTTTCCTAAATATTATAGAATTAATCTTTTTTTCGTTCAAGAATGTAGTATTCTGATTTCAAAATAATTTAAAGTATTCACTTAATTTATATATGGAAGCAAATAGTATCAAATGATTAATGCCTAACGAAGAATTTTTTATAGCTGAAGAGATAAAAAATAAGTATTTAATGGAAAATTTATAAACAAGGGCATATGGCCTAGCTTTTTTTTCATACAATATTATGGAGGTGGAAAAATGGCAAGAGTTGCATATAGAGATGCTGACATTGACTTAATGGCGAGAATGATGCGAGCAGAAGCTGAGGGTGAAGGAAACCAAGGGATGCTTTATGTTGGAAATGTAATTGTAAATCGTCTTGTAGCCGATTGTACAGACTTTAAAGACTTAAGAACCATCGAACAAGTCATTTTTCAAGTACAAGGGGGAAATTACTCGTTTGAAGCAGTACAAAAAGGCAATGTATTTTATCAAAGGGCAAGAGAGTCAGAAAGAAGATTAGCACTGCAAAATTTAAAATTTTGGAGAAATCATCCAGCGAAATTTGCTTTATGGTACTTTAATCCAAGTGGTGATTGTCCTCAAACATGGTACAATCAACCTTTTACTGGTCAATTTAAACAACATTGCTTTTATGAACCAGCAGCCGGAACCTGTGCAAGTGTTTATAGAGGATGAAGTTAATAAAAAGCAGAAAACATGCAATTTTACTTTGCATGTTTTCTGCTTTTTTACTTTAAACCTTTCTATAAGGAAGTTCTTCCTGTTTATGATAAAGAAAATTTTGGATTTAATTACAAGAAATTGGTTATATTCTCACACTAGTTCATAATAATGTCTTTTCGACTTAACAGCTACAATAAAAAGAATCATGAACCCCAACCCGAAGAAAGCAAGAGATCCAACGATATAGATAGAACGAATGTCAAACAGCTTTGTAGCTAAACCGATTGTCAGTGTGAATACTATTATGAACCCAGCTTCAAGCATTCCTAATATACTGGAGAACCTCCCCATAATATCAACGGGAACGTTGTTTTGATAGAAGGTTAAAAATCCGATATTGGCGAATGACAGGCAAAAAGTTAACATGAAGAAGCCGATTGATGCCCAAATAAAGTCAGTTGAAAACGCAAAAATGATGTAGCCGATAGGTGTAAAAAAAGCGCCAAATCCAATTAGAATATTTAGTTTTAATTTGTTGGCAAATAACGCATTTACTATGGAACCGGCAATAATTCCACCGCCTGCAATACTGACAAGGAATCCATAGGAGCTATTAGATAAGGATAATACTTCTGTTGCAAAGGCAGCCTCTAACGAATCCAATGCTGTCATAAACACTGTAAGCATACTAAACAAAATATATACAAGTGTTACATATATATTCGTTTTACTGAATGCAAATATGCTTTTCCAGTCGTTTAGAATTACTGTTAAATTGATCCTTTGTAAGACAATGTCCTTTCCCTTAATCTCTACATTCGGCAGAAGCAGAATGACAATGGCGGATATGATTAATGAAATAGAATTGATTTGGATCGCAAGGTTTGGTGTGCCAATAATAAACAGAACACCCGCAATAGAAGGCCCAAGTATAAACCCACAGGAGTTAATGAAATTTCTAAAAGCATTAAATTTTTGCCTATGTGTTTTTGAAACTAACTTGGTCATATACACCATGGAAGTTGGTTCAAAGATAGTGTTAGCTATATTAATGATAAAGACTACTATGTAAATCAGAAAAAGTGACTCAAAAAAAGATAATGTGAAGATAAATATTGCTCTAATGAAGTTAAGAAACATCATTAGCTTTCGTTTATTAAATCTGTCAATAAAAGTTCCTGACCAAAAGTTTGTACATAAGGTGGCGATAGGCAATAGTATATAAAGGATTGATACGGCCAATGGTGAGTTCGTCATATCTAGTATGAGTAAGTTTAAGGCAATTAAGTAAACCCATGCACCTATATTAGAAATTCCGATTCCAACTAACAATAAAAGGGGGTTTTTCCATTCCATTGTAGTGACTCCTCCTTATACGTTTTACAAACAAAATAAATCTCACCTCCAAGAAAAAATCCTTGAGGACGAGACTTCGTATATAGTAGAAGTTCGTGGTGCCACCCCAATTTATTTCTGTGTTACCACAGAAACCTTTTCGAGTACTGCAGAGCCAAATTAATTATGGATTGTCTATACTCTAACTCTTTAACGGGAGAATACCGGCATATAATCAATAGTAAAACGAAATATCCTATATGCTGCTCTAAGACTTGGTTCGGTGTGCCATTACATCCTCCCTTCTCAGCAACTGGAGTTCTCTGTTATGCTTTTGCACACTTACTCTTCTTTTCATCGCATTTATTATAGGAGATTATACAATATTTAACTGGGAAAAAATAGTGTTTTTAATATAATTATGGTTTTTAGAGATTATTAGTTAATATAAAGAGGTGTTTGGCGATTTCCTATTGAACGAAGTGAACACCCTAAAGAGATAGTCGCGAATAAAAAAATAGCTGCCAAACGGCAGCTATTTTTTTAATACTTATGGTCGGAATCTTCTTTGAATTTACCTGTTGTTTCCTGTAATTTACCCTTTGCTTTATCCTTTTTACCATCAGCTTGCATACTCTTATCGCCTTTTGCGTTGCCAATCTGGTCTTTCACTTCACCTTTTACTTTAGATACACCACTTTTTACTTTATCCGCAATACTGTGTTTGTTTTCTGCCATGATTATGCAACTCCTTTTAACTTGTTATATTAATATGTACCCTGTACATAATTGCGGTAAACGTTATTTTAATAGATTAAGCTAGAAGGGAGTTGCATTTAGTTTATTTGCGTATATATGTATCTAGTTCGGTGGAAAATGTAAAACTGAGGATAATAGAACAGATGCTTATAGTGCATGCATCTGTTATCAGCTTCAGTTTTAGGATTTTATCTTTTAAGTCCACTTTTTATTTGTAAATACATTAATAATATAGGTAATACCATTTAAAAAAATGAAAATCAACAGTTGTAAAAATCCATAAATGAAAACAATTAAAAATAAATCAAAGTAAGGTTCGCCAGGGGGAGAATCACTTGGTTTATTTACTAATAAAGCTTTTAAGATGTAAAAAATAACAGTGGAACAAAAAAATCCTACGTATACACTAACCCAGTGTTGATAAAAATCGACTTTCATTTTACTTAATTTTATTACGATATTTATAGGTAAAAAAATTAATACAGTGAAGCCAAGTTGAAAAGGCAAAATGGATAATTTGGTGTACATGAATAAAAGTTGGCTTAAACATATAATCACGGTATTAATTAAGATGATCTTCAGTGAATTTTCATTCATTAAGGACAATCTGCACATACCTCCTTAAAAGAAAAACTAGTGATTTTAACATTCCATATGGGGAAATATACATTTTTTTGATAAAATTACATATAAGAGGAGAGGGGATACGATTTTGAACGAAAAAAACACATCGAAAATAAATCCTTTAGTTTTAACCGTTGCTTTAATTATTGCTGCATTTCTAGTTCTTGTGCTGTCAAGAGTAATTCAAAACATAAACTTATGGGTAGTTATTGTCATTTACTTTTTGATTGATATTGGGTTTATTGTTGCGATGGTAATAGGAATAAGGACGAAAATTAAACCTGTTGTCATTATTAGTATTTTGGGAAATTCGGTTCTGTTTGTTTTCATGACGATTTTTGTTTTATTGCTTACATTAGCAATGGGGATATCTGAACCGTAAGCATACATATGAAAGAAGACAAAGAAAAGAAGAGGCCTAGGGTCTTTATTACTTCTTTGTCTTTTTTATGCAGCGATATAGGAGTATGAGGATGATGGTCATTAAGACGCTAAGGCGGATAGGGCCAGGAGTAAACTTTAATAGCCATATGCTAACCATTATTGTTGCTAATGTTAAATACTCTAAGTAGCGTTTTCTTTCTAGTTTCTTCTTATTTCCGATAACAATCATATATGCTATTGGTGGAACTAAAAAGCAAATGCTAAACAGTACCTTTTCCTTTAAATACCATGGAGTTGTCATTATTTTTCTACCATCCTATTCATAAGTATTTCCGCTTTTTACCCCGTGTGTCCATGCATTATTCAGGGCAGCAAGCAATTTTCCACCAACAAAACGAAGACGCCTAAAGTCATTTCTAACAGCTTGTTAATTTCAACATTACATTATTTGTAAAAATAAACAAGCTATTTTTAGGAAGTGAAACTGTCTTGTTTTTCTTCTATTTATATATAACTGAAAAAGTATTACACTAGAACAAACATGGAGTTTATGGAGGGGTTATATGCTTTCGGTGGAAATAAGAAGGCCGCAAGTTTCGGACAAGGAAGAACTTTTTGCTTTTTTTGATCTTGTTTTGGAAGATACATTTAGCATAAATGGTTTAGAGAAACTTACTGAAGATTATGAGCAGGAATGTAAGGAAAAGCGGGAGCATCTGTTAGCTGATTTTGCGAGCGGCGGGGTTGTGAGACATTTTTTAATTGCCGTGGATAGTCTGAGTGGAAACCTGCTTGGCTGCATTGCCTATGGACCAGCAAGCTCCCTTATTGTAAGGGAAACAAATGGGGTATTAGCCGGTTATATGGAGGTTGGTACTGCATTTGTTCATCCTCATTACCAGAATAAAGGGATTGGCACAATGCTTCTTAACGCCATTATCCGTACTTTGGAAACAGCAGAAATCCATCACTATTGTTTAGACAGCGGCTATAAAATTGCCCAAAAGATCTGGACGAAAAAACTCGGCGAACCTGACTATTTGTTAAAGGATTATTGGGGAGATGGCGCTCATCATATGATTTGGAACCGAAGCATAGAACAAGTGTAAACCGGTATTCTTAAGAATGGAGGGGTGATGGCTGGATGAACTTTGAAGAGCGTGTGCAAATGTTTGAATATAAGCTCAACGATACCGACGATCAAATTATTGAGTACATATTGCAGCATAAAAAGGACTTTACGACTGATTCCATTCAAACTTCTGCGAATGCGTTGTACACGGTTCCTAATACGATAACAAGGCTCTCCAAAAAGCTTGGCTATGAAAGCTTTTCACATCTGAAAAACAGTATGAGGGACGAACTGCAGGCAGGTGAATTATCTGTGCAGCACCATTCGCTTTCCTTTATCAAAAAAACATACGATCTGATTGACCGACCACTTTTAGAGAAAATAGTAAAGAAGCTTGGCTCAGCTAAAAACATCTTGTTTTATGGTGCCGGTGACTCTGCTGATTTTTGCGGGATGATGGTAAGAAATTTGAGAGTAGTCGGAAAAAGCTCTGATTATTTGAGTCATAGGCACGAAATTTACCATATGCTAAGTAGGATGACAAAACAAGATGTACTTCTATTAATAAGCCTGTCAGGTGAAACACCGCTTGTTTTGGAAATAGCTGAGTTTGCGAAGAAGAAAGGGATACAAACGGTATCACTCACCCATTTTAAACAAAACTCATTGCAGAAATTAGCTGATTATAACTTATATTGCTATTCTCCTAGAAGATTAAAAAATGGCTATAATATTACGGACAAAACACCGCTAATGATTGTATTGCAGGCATTGTCTGAGCATTACTGGGACACTTTCAAGTGAAAAATACACATATATCTATCATTCCAGTTTATTTTGTGTAAAAACAAGAAGATTAGTTTTAGCTTCTTGTTTTTTTGTTACGATAAAACCATAAATGAAAGCGATTACTATAAAGGAGGTTGCTAATGTGAACTTAAGAGCTTTAACATCCTTAAGCCTAATTACGACAGATACGCATTTTGAAACAAAGCATCAGGCTATTAAGTTTTTGGCGAGTCAGCTTAACAGCGAAGGTAAACTTTATTCCGAGCAAGCCTTTTTGCAGTCTGTGCTTGAGCGGGAGAAGCAGTCACCGACTGGCCTTGATGGAGGTATAGCCATTCCCCATGGGAAATCAACAGCTGTTAAAGAAGCAGCATTTGCAATTGCGACAGTTAAAACGCATATTGCCGATTGGGAAAGTGTTAATCCAGATAATGAGGTTAAGCTTGTTATTATGCTGGCGATACCGGAAGATCAAGCAGGCTCCACCCATTTAACCATTCTTTCCGAGTTTATGAAACGCTTATGCGAGGAGGATTATAAAAACCGCTTATTGACTGCAGCGAATGCAGAAGAATTATGGAGACAATTGGATAATACAAGTAAGGATAGTGGTATGGAAGCAGAGACAGGAAACAAAACAATACTTGCGGTAACAGCATGTCCTGCCGGAATGGCCCATACCTATATGGCTGCAGAAGCTTTAATGAAGGCAGGCAAAGCGCTCGGAGTGAACGTTTTGGTGGAAAAACAGGGAGCAAATGGGATAGAAGATAAGCATACATTAACACAGCTCCAACTTGCAGATGCCGTAATATTTGCGAATGATGTTGCCATTAAGGACGAACAGCGCTACAGTCACTTGCCCAAAGTAAAGACAAGTGTTGCTGCACCTATAAGAAACGCAGCTTCGCTCCTTAAACAGGCACTAGACGCAGCAGAAACATATCCGAAAAAATTAAATAATACTGTTCCGCGGCCAGAGGACGATGTTAATCACGAGCATAAGCCATTTAAGATGGAAGTCAAGGACTCCATCCTTACAGGTATTTCCAATATCATCCCTATCATTGTGGCAGGTGGCATGACATTGGCAGCAGCTGTGTTAATCTCACAAGCCTTCGGTCTTCAGGATGTATATGCAGAGGAAGGCTCCTGGCTTTGGCTGTTAAGGCAGCTAGGAGGCGGTATGCTTGGTCAGCTGATGATCCCTGTTTTATCTGCATACATGGCCTATTCCATTGCAGATAAACCAGGACTTGCGCCAGGCTTTGCGGCAGGAATAGCAGCTAATTTAATTGGCAGCGGCTTTCTTGGTGGCATGCTGGGCGGATTTATGGTAGGCTTTCTCCTCAAATTTTTCAAGCAAAACATAAAAACAAATGGAGTGCTTTCAGGCTTTGTTAGCTTTTGGGTGTATCCAGTTGCAGGAACACTAATTGTAGGAGCCATCATGCTGTTTTTGGTTGGCGAACCGTTAGCATGGCTTAATGATGGGCTTAACACATGGTTAGAAGATCTTTCTGGTGCTAATGCGATTATTTTAGGAGCGCTTATTGGGGCAATGGTTTCCTTTGACTTAGGTGGTCCTGTTAACAAAGCCGCCTACACATTCTGTATTGGCGCAATGGCGAGCGGCAATTTTATTCCGTATGCTGCTTTTGCATCCGTTAAAATGGTGTCTGCCTTTGCCGTAACAGCAGCTACCATCATTGGAAAACAATACTTTAACCAACAGGAACGTGAGGTTGGCAAACAGACATGGCTGTTAGGCTTAGCAGGTATTACAGAAGGAGCCATTCCGTTTATGATTAATGATCCTTTGCGTGTTATTCCATCGCTCATAGCAGGATCTGCCGTAACAGGGGCAATTGTCGCAAGTAGTCATATTGGATTAAATGTTCCTGGCGCCGGTATCTTTTCCTTAGCTTTACTGCAGGGAAAAACGATTTGGATAGCTGCATTTATATGGCTTGGCGCTGCATGTCTGGGGGCATGTATTTCAACCATTCTTTTAATTATAAGCAGAAAAAGAAAGATTCTGAGTGAGAAAAGCAATGCCATCGAAAATAAGGCGTGTTAATTGGAGGAACAGATGAAAAAAGTACATATTATACCGCATATGCACTGGGATCGAGAATGGTATTTTTCAACAGAGGAATCTCGTATCCTGCTTGTAAACAATATGGAAGAAATCTTTGAGGTGCTTGAGGGAAATCCGGATTATCCATGCTTCTTATTAGACGGGCAAACTGCTATACTCGAGGACTATCTGGCCGTTAAGCCGCAAGCAAAAGACAGAATAAAAAAGCTTGTCCAAACAGGCAAGCTATTAATTGGACCGTGGTATACACAAACAGATGAAATGATTGTTGGAGGAGAATCGATTGTACGTAATTTGTTATACGGAAGTAAGGATTGCGAAGCTTTTGGTGAGGCGATGAAAATCGGTTATTTGCCTGATTCCTTTGGGCAATCAGCGCAATTGCCGCAAATTTTAAATGGGTTTGATATTAAGCACTTTATTTTCTGGAGAGGTGCCTCTGAACGGCTTGGCACAGACAAGACTGAATTTTATTGGGAAAGTGATGAAGGCTCAAGAGTGCTTGTACAGCTTCTTCCACTAGGGTATGCCATTGGAAAATATTTACCGGAAGAGGAGGAAGCACTTCAAACGAGAATGAAAAAATATTTTCCTGTCTTAGATAAGGGCAGTACAAATGGCAATGTTATTTTGCCGAACGGCCATGATCAAATGCCTATTCAACAGAATATTTTCGAAGTTATGGAGACATTAAAAAGACTGTATCCTGACAGAGAATTTTTGTTAAGCAGCTATATGGACAGTTTTGCAGCTTTGTCTTCTTCGCTGCCGACTGTTCGAGGGGAAATGCTTGATGGCAAATACATGCGCGTCCATCGAAGTATATTTTCAAGCCGGATGGATATTAAAGCAGCAAACACGAGGATAGAAAATAAAATCGTTGATATTTTGGAACCTTTAGCAGCGATTGCTTATTCATTGGGATTTGAATACCATCATGGTTTAATTGAATTAATTTGGAAAGAAGTGCTCAAAAACCATGCCCATGACAGTATCGGCTGCTGCTGTTCAGATAAGGTTCATCAAGAAATAATGAATCGCTTTGTGCTTGCAGAGGAGAAGATCGACAGGCTGATTGATTTTTACAAACGGAAGATTTCAGATGCCATTGCGACAGACCGAAAAGAGGATATCGTGACAGCATTTAATTTGCTTTCCTATGAAAGAGTGGACACGATAAATGCTGTTGTTACAACAAAGCAAACAGCTTTTATTCTTGAAGATGCGAACGGGTCTGAAATTCCATTTGAGCTTGTTGAAAAAGTCCGCTTAGATCCTGGTTTGGTTGACCGGCAGCTCGTTCATTATGAGAATTATGAACCCTTTTGGCAATACCATATCCAGTTTAAGGCAGCTATTCCCGCAATGGGGTACAAGGCGTTTTTTATTGTACCGCAGGAGAATGAAATGGAAGCAGCCATTACGGAAAAGGACTGGATTGAAACCGACTATTATCACATAAAAGTTAATGCAAATGGAACATTAACGATTTTTGATAAGGAGATTGGGCTCAAGCTCGAAAATGTGTTGCTGCTTGAAACATCTGGCGATGACGGGGACGAATACGATTTTTCTCCCGTGTTAAATGAGGAGCCTAACATTCATAAGAATGCTAGTGCTTCGTTTGTAATTATGGAAAACAGCTATGAAGCGCAAATATATATAAAGGTCAAACTTCCTTTGCCAAAAGATTTACAGGATAGGGAAGATAACAGGAACAGTGTTATTTCAGAAATTAAGTGGAACATAACAATTCCTTTTGACAAGCCGATAATTAATGTGGCTGGTGCTATTCATAACAACGCAAAGGATTATCGATTACGCACTTACATTCCAAGTAAAATCGCAGCTGCTGTTTCTGTTTCTGATAATCAATTTGGTTCAATTAAAAGAAGTGTACTTGATCCAGCCATCCAGTACTGGGAGGAAGAAGGGTGGGATGAGCGTCCTGACGCTATTTATCCGATGCTGTCATACGTCAGCTTATGCAATGATTATTACACAGTGAGTACCTTAACAAACAGTATTCGTGAATATGAAATCGTAGGAGCAGAGTCTGATACTATTGCACTTACGTTGTTACGTAGTGTTGGCTATCTTGGGAAAGAGAATTTAGTGCGCAGGCCCGGCAGGCCATCTGGAATAAAGCTTTCTACTCCTGATTCTCAAATGATTGGTCAGCTTAATGTAGAGTTTGCTGTCTCTACAAAAAAAGGCGCACAAAACACAGGGAAACTAGCTAAAGAATATAGATCACGAATACAAACATATAATAAAATACCGTATAATGCGATGAAGTTAAACACAGCAGTGAAGCAAACGCCACTCAGCTTTAGTTTGCTTCAAGACACAAACAGCGCTAATGTGCTAAGTACATTAAAAAAGGCCGAAAAGGAAGAAGGCTTGATTTTACGTTTATACAATCCGACTGAAAAGGAGGTTGAATCTTCCTTTATCTTAAAGACAAAATATAAGGATATCTTTTTGTGTCAATTAAACGAAAATATTATTTGTCCTTTAGCAATGGACACAAATACAATATCTATTTGTATTAAGCCAAATCAAGTACAGACCATTTTAATAAAATAGGTCAGCAAAGATTTGTGAATTTCCCGGGCAATGGTAAAATATAGTATTAAAAAAACGCCTTTTTTAAAAAGAAGGCGTTTTTTATAAGATACTTCTACAAATAGAAGCAAATCGGACTTGGCGGGATTTGAACCCGCAAGATACACAAGCTGCTTCTCGGTTGGAACAACTCGGTTGCTCTATCTTTGAGCTACAAGTCCTAATAATAGTATGAGGAATTAACATATTTTTATTCTGCTTTTACAAAATATATCTTGTATAGATATTGAATCTAAAAATGCAATTGCATTTATTTATCTATCCTCTTTATTATGTTGATTATAGAGAATTTTTGTGTTTTTGTTAAAGACAATATGAATTAGCTTTCGTTTGGTTATTTCCTGTTTTAGCATTGTAATAAATTCCATGTCTAGATTTAAACGCTGTGCATGTCTATAGGCAAATAGCAAGGATTTATCACTAAGGAGTTTCAAGGAAGACATACTAACACCTCCTGTAGTATTGATACAATCCATTCTTTCCCTACTGCTTGTCTGCGTAAACATCATGTAACAAAATAGTGGGGAGTTTTGCAAAAAAAAAAGAGCTCAATAAAGGCTCGATACTTTTAAGGACGTTTTCTAAGCTTCCCGCAAGTTTTGCACTTGTCATTGTAATAATCAAATTTGTGGTACCTGCGAAAATAGCATATAAAAGATTTAATCATAGAAATCCTCCTCAAAAAGATTTTTGAGTATGTCTAGGTTTGTCTACTTTTATTGTAGCTTTAACTATAACAGAGAATAAGGTATATTTTTCCTGTCTTAATAAAATGTTTTTGGGTTTAAAGTACTAAAGTGTTTTATTTTGCTTCTGTTGAAAAAAAGGAAAAGAGCTGGATGTGTCGAATTAACTAAATTAGGAGGTGTTTACTATATTAAAAGAGAATTCTTTTATCAATGAAATGAAGGTATTAGCTAAAGCGCAATCTGAAGCGAAGGCTAAGTCCATTTTAATCATGAAACAGCTCCAACGTGATTCAGCAAATAAAAGCTTACACCAGGAATTAAACAAGCTGAGAATGAAAAGCTATGAATTGCACAATGAAGAAAGAGACTTACTTGTTAGCTTTAGAGAGTATATGAATGTTAATGGCATCCGCTAAGATGCTTTTTTTTTTTGAAAATAGAAGAAAGGGAGCTGATTTTTTCAGCTCCCTTTCTGGATTATCTGTATTACTATCTTTGCACTTTGTTAATGTGACATCCTTTTGCAGCTCGGACATGATATTTCGTGTTCTTGTTTGAATTCAATGCGTTTAAAATCTCGTTTTTCAAGCGTAGCATATGGGTTATACTTGGAACCGCACATGCAATATTGCCTATCCTTTACGATATGGCGAAGACTTGTTTTTTCATTCAAAACTGTTGGATAAAACATACTTTTCCTCTTTTCTAATTTATTAAGGCAAATTAGACAGGAAATGTGTCGTTTTTTATAGGCTTTTAGCGGCAGAGTTTTCTTAACCTCTCCATAACAAATAAAAGCCTCACATTCTTTATCTGCAACCCGGCTGCCATTGCTTTTGCTTTAGGCCCGTGGCTTTGCGTCTTTTACTTTCGTAAAATTTGCCCAAGTAAATTTTATATCATTATTCAAAAAATTGTCAAGGAATATCCCAGTTGGTTTATTGTAAAAATAGGTCTTTTTTATCGGTTTTTTCGTTTGTGTAATTTTTGTTTTTTTTTCGATATGGTAATAATGACTCATTTTTATGTTGGTGCATGCTTATCTGCTTTTGCCTCCAGACGGCAAATAAATCGATAATATTTAATTAAAATGATAAACAAAAATGGATCAAGCAAAATGGAGTACCAGATTCGCCACCACCCATAATGAAAATAGCCCCAAGGCTCTGGAATTAACGTCACTAGCTCGTAAAGGACAATCGCACACACCCATATGGCGATATATATTACTTTTGTTTTGCGCTTTTTTTTGAATGGATAATAATTCAGAAAAATAAGATTAACCGGCGGTACCAATAATAAAATCTGCGGGATTGCCAACAAGTCAATATCCTTGGAAAGATACCAATAGCCGTGGTATTTTAAATCGATATACACATCAAAAATAAGCTGAAGCACTACTGTAAATAACCATATATGCAAGATTTGGTTTCCAGTTAAACGCTTTATGGAAAAATAGGCAATTGTATTAAAAATAATAATGGCAGCTAGCAAACCGATCATACTTGACTCCTTGTAAATGAAGATATTCTTATCTTTTCCTATTCCGAGAAGAATATCCTTCATGGGTAATTTCAAGTATTTTTAATCATCTCTTAGCAGCTCATCCAACATTTTTTCCCGATGCTGCAAAAAATATTTCGTGAGTCGATAATTATCTGTTTGCTCGTACTGTATTTCAGTTATTTCGCCACCATCAAAGTTCAAAATGGAAGCATTCGGATAGCCTAACAGGATAGGGGAGTGTGTGGCAATGATAAACTGGCAATCCTCATATTCCGCCAAATCATGCAGGAGACGGATGAATGTTAATTGTCTTTGCGGAGAGAGGGCTGCTTCTGGTTCGTCCAGCAAATAAATCGCTTGCCCATTGAATCGATGCTGAAATAGGGATAAAAAGGATTCACCGTGTGATTGCTGCAGCAGTGATTTACCACCGTATGCCCGATAGTTTGATTTTGTGAATGGGTCCTTTTCCAGCTCATCCTGAAGTGTGGCAAAATGATAAAAGGATTCAGCGCGCAGAAAAAAACCGTTTGTAATTTTAGGCATCCAAGATAACCGAATATGGTTACCTAAATCAGACTGGGAGGAATGGACTTCGTAATAATTATTTTTTCCTCCTCCTGCCGTATGAAACCCGCATTTATCGGCAATAGCCTCAAGCAGTGTTGATTTCCCTGAACCGTTCTCGCCAATAAAGAACGTCACTTTATTTGTCAATTCTAGTTCCCGCAAGCCTTTAATGGCTGGAATGGAAAAGGGGTAGCTGTTTTGTTGCGGTATATCATCTTTAAGGAGGGTTATCTTTTTAAGAAACATGGAGATTCTCCTTTCGATTGCTTTTTCGTAATCTGTAAGTATATTCGATAAGAAAATTGGCAAATCCTTTATTTTTTATGGCCGCCAAGAAGCTTGGCGCGATGTCTAGCAGTGCCGCCAGAAGTGTACGAAACAGCACGAAGCAGGGAGGCGGAACCGTAACGGTTGCGGATGCCATCAACTACATAGCCAATTTTTCTTTTTTTCCAGCTATTTGTATCAAATAAATCGAGCTGAACCTCATCATCTCTTTCTAGTTTTCCTATAGACAAAGAGATTTGCCGAACTGTTTGCCCATGATAATTCTCGCGCATTAATTCGAGACAGACACGGTAAATATCCATCGTAATATTTGTTGGGTTCTCAATCGTTCTCGACCGATGGAAGCCGCCGCCGAATTCATCTTTGCTGTAGGAGAGGCCAAAGCTGATTGTTCTGCCTGCGTGATGATGGGCTCTAGCTCTTTTGGCAACCTCCTCGCACATTTCAAGGATGACTGATTTAATTTCCTTCTCGTCCTTATAATCGCGCAGCAGTATTTGGCTTTTTCCGTAGCTGATCTGCCCCTGTATAATTGGTGCACCGACTTCGGATAAGTCAATTCCCCATGCATGGTGATATAGCTGGTTGCCCATTATCCCGAATTTTTTCTCCAAAAGGGACAGGTCGTAGCGAGCAAGCTGGCCGACAGAAAATATTCCCATGCTGTGCAGTGTTTTTTCCACTTGTCGGCCGATTCCCCACATTTCCCGCAATGGAGAAAGGGGCCACAGCTTTGCGGGAATATCATCATACGACCAGCTTGCGATGCCGTTGGCTGTTTTTTTGGCAGCCAAGTCGAGGCACAGCTTTGCCATCAGCATGTTTGGACCAATGCCGATTGTGGAGGGTAAGCCGATGTCTAGAAGAATATCCCGTTGGATTTGGGCTGCTATTTCCTCTGGTGTGCCCCAAACCTTCTCAAGACCGCTCACATCAAGAAAACTTTCATCGACAGAATAGGTGTGGACGGCTGATGGGGGGACATACCGGAAGAACAGCTTGGTTATTTCTGTTGAGACACGGACAAACAAACCCATTTTCGGATTGTGAATGCTAATTCTCGGATCGTCTGGGATCTCAAAAAGCCTGGATCCTGTTTTAATTTTAAAATCACGCTTCATAGCGGGAGATGCTGCAAGGACAACACTGCCTGTTCGATCCGTATTGCCGACGACAGCAAGATGGCATGTGAGAGGGTCCAAGCCTTCATGGACGGCGATAATGCTTGCGTAAAAGCTTTTCATGTCTACACAAAGAATGGAACGGTCTGGAAATTGAGAATAGTCGAACATCATGCAGCACCTCCTTGTTTAGTCTTTTTGAATGTTTACTAAGCTGCGAAAAGGAATAGTATGTAGACTATCTTTAGTATCCTGTATGCGAATTTCCTGTTTCAGATGGTCAATATGCACAACATGGCCGCTGATACGGCGAATCTCACCGTTTTTAAACATTTCGCATTCAAGCACCCAGCCATATTCCATGCTTTCTAAAATGAGCAGTTCCATTTCACGAATTTGATCCTCATCCAGGATGGGCTGCGTTATTTTTTTGTCTTCCTTCAGTGCTTCTTTAATGCTGTGCACATGCTCTGGTAGCATCATTGCCGTCCACTTAATGGCCCCTCTGTCTCGTATCATGAAAATCATCTCCTTATAGTGTTTAATATATCAGAACAAACGTTCGTAATCAAGAAGGGTTCGAAAAAAAAGTCCTATTTGTAATATTAGGAAAGCGAAAAAAAACATGCGGACAATAGAAAAAGTGGCAAATAATTAAATTTTATGCATCCAAAGCAACCAAAAAGAAAACAAAAAAAGATGTGCGATTAGAAGGTTTACAACAACGAAGTGATGTTATCTATTTTACATAGTGTAAAACGTCAGATGCATGCTATAATATTTACCTATGGTCAATTAAAGGAGCCACCTATGTCACCGAGAAAAGCAGGAAGACAAGAATTAACAAGAGACAGCATTGTATATAAAGCAAGGGAATTATTCATAGAAAAAGGATATCAAGAACTTTCCATGCGCAGCATAGCTAAAGAGCTTGAGTGTAGTCATGGGGCAATTTATTATCATTTTAAAAATAAAGCAGCGCTCTTTCATGCTATTGTTGATGAAGGTTTTTTCGCATTAAATAAACGTATCGAAGAAATTTTGGGTGAAGAACAGGAGCAGGATAAACAAAAGCAGCAGCGACTGATGCTTTCGTTCCTGGAATTCGGGTTAAACAATCAAAGCCAATATGAGATGATGTTTATGCAGGGGAGAAAGGGAATGGGCGGTTTATCTCGTGAAGCTGCCAATCATTGCTACGAACAGTTTACAATCGCCATACAGACACACTCGAAGAGTCTTTTAAAAGCAAGTGCTATTATGTCTGCCTTTATATCACTGCATGGCTTTATTTCTCATTATCATGGCAGTGTAAAGGGCTATGAGGAAGTAAAAAACTCGGCAGAGGATCATGTTGAATTTATTATAAAAGGATTAGAGAACGAGGCGAAGTTTTAGCGCTTTAATGAGGACGCTAAAACTTTTTTTATTTTTAGGGACTTGTAGCTTACCACTTTAGCTTAAGCTGTCCCTATAATGCCTTTAAATAATTAAAATATCGCATGATTCGTTGATACAGGCGAATCTTCGACAGGAATGAAAATAGAAAAGAGCAATAATGTAAAAAAAACCTGCCTTTTTGCCAAAAACAGCGGAAATTTGAAGAGAGAGTCTTATTGACGAACCAAAAAGAAAGCGTTATCATTAACTTGCATTTAAACAATAAAAACCTTACCTACAACAAATGCTCATCTAGGAATTTTACTCAATTACTGCCTCTCCTTTTTTTAGTTTTTTTCGTGTACGTACACAGTTCCTTCACTATTATTTCATCCTTATTTTTTTAGAATAATGTAAACGCTATCACTATTTGTTGTATCTGCTGAACGCACATGGACTTTTTCGTGTACGTTCACAATTACATAAACTTTTAAAGCTATTTTCATAAAAGGAGGTAAAACATTAAGAAAGCGGTAGTTTTAGTGACGAAAAAATTTTCTATTGGGGGAAAACAAGATGAAAAGATTAGGTTATGGTTTTCTGGCAGCATCACTCGCCGCTCTTGTTTTAGCAGGCTGTTCAGACAAAGAGGAAAAGGCAGCCGTCACAAAGGATGGGAAGCCGCAGCTTACTGCACTTATAACAAAGCACCCATTAACACAGGATGTGAACAAAATTGAATGGCTCAAAGAGATAGAGGACCGGCTTGGGATTGATATTAAGTGGCAGGAAGTTTCGGCAGATTGGGATCAGAAGAAAGGGGCCTTGCTTGCTGGTGGTGATGTACCTGATTTAATTATTGGCCCTAATGCCATTACAGATGCAGATTATGTGCAATTTCCAGGCTTGTTTGAGGATTTGGCTGATGATGTGGATTCAAGCCTGCCAAATGTCAAGGCGATGTTTGATGCAAAGCCGGAAACAAAAGCAATTGCGACACAGCTTGACGGCCAAATATACGGGCTGCCTAAATATCAGAGATTTTGGCCTGGAACAGCTACAAGACAATTCATCAACCAAGACTGGCTTGATAATCTTGGCTTGAAAATGCCGACAAACTGGGATGAATTATATACAGTTCTTAAAGCATTCAAGGATGAGGATGCAAACGGAAACGGAGACAAAAATGACGAAATTCCAATGGACTTTTCACCAACTGGCACAATCGGCTTTGGCTTCTTCCAGCCAACCGTCCTGTTAGGAAGCTTTGGCATCACACTGACAGATGCGAGTGGTTCAGGCTACTATGTGGAGGATGGGCAGGTCAAAAACTTCCTAACAGATGATCGCTATAAAGAGCTTGTCGAGTTTCTGCATAAATGCTATGCAGAGGGCTTGATTAATAAAGAAGTATTTACACAGGACTACACGAAATACCAGTCATTAGCCAGAGGTGATAAAGACACAGCGAAGGTCGGCTATACATTTGGCTGGGAAGTGACAGACAGATTCGGCAATGAGGTGGCGCCACAATATGCTTCCATGGCACCACTGCAAGTAACAGCTGGAGATGATGTCCAAGTTTCATGGGATTATGACTATAATGGCTTAAACTATGGTGTCAATATGATTACATTATCTGCACAGTCCCAAAATAAAGAAGCTGCATTAGAATTCATCAATGAATTATATGATCCAAAGGTGAGCATGCAGGTGCTGTTTGGCTCCATCGGCACAAATATTGAAGAAAATGCAGATGGCAGCTACAAAGTATTGCCGCCAAAAGATGAAAACATGGATCCAGGAACATGGAAATGGACAACAACATGGGCCGATAACGGACCAATGTATGTAGCAGACGATTTGAAGCTAGAGCTTGGAACGGATATGCAGTCTGTCGGCAAACAAACAGAGCCACTGCAAGAAGCGTTAGATGCCATTGATGTGGAAAATGACGTTCTTCCGAGTATGTTCATTAAGTACAGCAAAGAAGACAATTCGAAGCTTAGCTTAAATAACACTAACTTAATGAACCTTGCCTTAGCGAAATACTCGCAATGGATTACTAAAGGCGGTGTTGATAAAGAGTGGGATGCTTATTTAGAGAATGCCGAAAAAACAGGCTTGCCGGAAAATATCAAAATCATGCAGAAATATTATGATGACTACAAAAAGAACCAATAAGTAACAACAAATGACGAAGGATGCCATTTAAGCATAATCCTAAAACGGCATCCTTTTAAAAGGGAGGTAGCTTTGTGGCCTTAATCAATCCTCAAGCAAAAAAAGCAGTCCCAGAGATGACAACGAAGCCTGCAAAAAAAAGAAATGTTTTACAAAGCTTGAAACGGGATTACCAATTATGGATTATGATCCTGCCAGCGATTGTTATTATTATCATCTTTAATTATATCCCGATGTATGGTGTGCAGTTAGCATTTAGAGAATATGACTTCACAAAGGGAATTACAGGCGGTGAGTGGGTTGGGCTTCATTACTTTAAGGAGTTCATTAACAGCTATATGTTTGCTGATTTAATGAAAAACACTGTGGTAATCAGCCTTGCGACCATTATACTTGGCTTCCCTGCACCAATCATTCTGGCAATAATCATAAATCAAGTCATTTGGAAGCGTTGGAAAAAAGCGATCCAAACGACCGTTTATTTGCCTCATTTCATTTCCTTAGTAGTTATGGTGGGCTTGCTTAATGTTCTTTTGTCGCCTAATTCAGGCGTTGTTGGGCATATTATGCATTCCTTCGGCTGGGATATAAACCTATTGGCGTCAGAGAAGGCATTTGTTCCTGTTTATGTGCTATCAGATATTTGGCAGCATGCAGGCTGGAACAGCATCATTTATTTAGCAGCATTAGCAAGTGTGGACCCGCAGCTCTATGATTCTGCAAAAATCGACGGTGCAAGCAGATGGCAAACGATTCGCTATGTTGACCTGCCGGCGATTGTGCCAACGATGATTATCCTATTTATTTTAAGTATGGGGAATATCCTTAATACCGGATTTGAAAAAATCTTTTTAATGCAAAATCCTCTTAATCTTCCAGTCTCTGAAGTCATCGCGACATATGTGTATAAAATCGGGATTATCTCAAATCAGTTCAGCTATTCTGCTGCCATCGGCCTTTTTAATACAATGATCAATTTCGTCTTCCTGATCGCAATGAATTATATAGCCAAAAGGTTTTCTAATATTAGCTTATGGTAGGCGATTATTTATGCCTGCAAAAGAAGGAGGGAAGTCATGAAGATTTTCAGCACAAAAGGTAAAACCAAAAGCGACATTGTTTTTGATACATTCATTTTCATATTATGTTTATTTATCTTCTTATTGGTCGCATACCCGTTATATTTTGTCGTCATCGCCTCTGTCAGTGATTCGACCTTAGTGTCAACAGGGCAAGTGACGCTGTATCCGAAAGGCTTCAGCTTGTTCGGCTATAAAGAGATATTTAATGATTCAAGAATATGGGTCGGCTATAAAAATACAATTATTTATACCGTATTAGGAACATTTGTTAATCTATTGCTTACGCTGCCGGCAGCGTATGTGCTTTCAAGGCAGGATTTTAAGGCAAGACGATTTTTAATGTTCATCTTTGTTGTTACAATGTTTTTTAATGGCGGACTTATCCCAACATACTTGTTAATGAAGGAGCTAAGCTTAATCAATAATATGTGGGTGTTCATTCTTCCGTTTTCTGTGAATGTATTTAACTTAATTATAACAAGAACCTTTTTTGAAAGCTCCTTGCCGAAAGAGCTGTTTGAGGCAGCACAAATGGACGGGTGTACACATTTTCAATTCTTCGGAAAAATTGCCTTGCCCTTATCAAAAGCAGTCATTTCTGTTGTCGGCTTATACTATTTAGTTGGACATTGGAATGATTTCTTCACCGGCTTGATTTATATCAGAGATTATAGCCTGCAGCCATTGCAAATTGTGCTAAGAGATATTCTTTTATCCAACCAAGTATTTGCCGAAGGTGCAGGTGCAGGTGGGGCTGCTGGCGGGTACGCACAGAAATATGCAGACCAAATCAAGTATGGAGTCATCATTGTTTCGACATTGCCGATCTTGATTATTTACCCATTCATTCAAAAATACTTTGAAAAAGGGGTTATGATAGGTTCTGTGAAAGGCTGATATTTTATCCTTGGATAGTTATAGAAAGAGTGATAGCAAGATTGAAATGTCCATTTCCACGAGCTAGTGTCAGCAGCAAAGTGCAACGATTAGCGTAAAGAACATTCCTATTATAGGAAGAAATGGAATAACATTATATGTATAATAGAATCATATAAATAAAACTATTTGCAAAGTTTCCAATTTTGCCAGCATTCCATCAGAGGATGCTGGCAAAAAAAGCTTGCAATAACAGCTAATATGGAGGCATTATGAGGGTCACTATCAAGGATATCGCAAAATATTGTGGGGTATCATCAGGCACGGTAGACCGTGCGCTGAACAATCGCCCTGGCATTAAAGAAAAAACAAAACAAAAGGTACTGCAGGCATCAAAGGATTTGAAATACCGTCCAGACTTTACAGCAAGGAGCTTAGTAAAAGGAAGAACGATGACACTTGGGATTGTGCTGTTTGATCTTTATAACCGTTCATATGCACAGCTTTTAACAGCAGTCGAGCTCAAAGCGAGGGAATACGGCTATTTTTTGTATATTGCTTTAACAGATAAGGATATGGAGAATGAAAAGCAATGCATTGAATATTTGGCAAATCATAAGGTGGATGGAATTATTCTTTTTTCCGTTAATAAAGGACATGAGTTTGAAGAATATCTCCACGGATTTTCGATTCCAATCATCACTATTTTCAATTTCCTGTCCGAAGATTGGGAATATGTTGGCATACCTGAAAGGGCTGCAATGAAAAATGGTGTCAGCCACATTATTGATAAGGGCTATAAGCAGTTCATCTACATATCGCCACCATTGAAGTATAAGGGCATAACGAATATTTACACACAGGAAGAAAGGCTCCAGGGCTTTTTAGAAGCATTAGCCTTTAACGATTTGAAAGAGGCAGAGATTATTAGGCATAATGATTATCTCGATTACTTGGAAAAGATAAACTTCCGGCAAAGAGAGCGGACGGCAATCATTTGTTCTTGTGATTTATATGCATTAGAAGTTATGCGCTTTTTGAAAACAAAAGGCTATACCATTCCTCTTGATGTAGGAATAATGGGCTTTGATAATATCGATGTATTGAAGTACGTTACCCCCGCTCTAACAACGATTGAATATCCTGTCGAGGCGATAGGGGATAAGGCGGTGGAAAGCCTTGTTCATAAAATCGAAAAGGGCAGTTACATAAACAACGAGAATACGGAGCTTTCATACAGATTTATTGCGGGAGAATCAATCTAAATTAAATGTAGGAAAGAGGCTGTTGCTAGTGAATATTATCGACAGTAAGTTTTATAATGTTATAGATAAACTTTCCAATCTCTTTATTCTGAATATTTTTTGGCTGCTGTCATGCCTGCCTCTTTTTACAATTGCACCAGCAACCAGTGCGATGTACAGTGTGATCAGGCAATGGAAAATCAACGGAGATACAAGTGTTGTCCGCAACTATTTTCATTATTTCAAAGAAAATTTCAGGCAGAGCATAGCAATCGGTGCTATTATGGCAGTTTTGCTTGCTGTGCTGTTTTTTAACTATTTTTATTTAAATCAAGATCAATCACTGATGAAAATAGTGATGACGGTGCCTGTTTTATTGGTCAGTGTCCTCTTTTTGACCACTTTATTTTATATTTTTCCGATGATCGCCCATTATAAATTGCCAACAAAGACGGCTTTCAAAAATTCTCTGCTCCTTTCCATGATGAATATTCATATAACTGTAGTAATTCTTGCGGTATTCGGAATGGTGAGTGTTGTGCTTTTTTATATGCCATTTACAGGCATCATTATTTTCAGCACTGCTGCTTGGCTGCATTATAGTTTATGTCATAAAGTGTTTGCGAGAATGGATGAAGCAAAGCAGTCGATTATCATAGAAGGTCCATGAGGGAGAACAGCTTCTCCCTTTTTATTTTGGTAAATTCTTTAGATGAGCAAATAAGTTTGTTTCAGTTACGCTTATTGTTACTATAATAGAGAATCTACTGTAAGAAAGGACTTTTGACATGTCTAACATAAATATACCTGTCTCTGTCTTAAATTTGGCACCAATTCGCCTTGGACAGGGAGAAAAAGAAGCCATTGATGCAATGGTGACTTTAGCACAAGCAACAGAAGATATGGGCTACTCACGCTATTGGATTGCAGAGCATCATAACTCTCCGACATTAGTGAGCTCGGCAACTTCTATCTTAATAAAACATACATTAGAGCACACAAATAAAATCAAGGTTGGATCTGGCGGCATTATGCTTCCGAACCATTCACCACTTGTTGTGGCAGAGCAGTTTGGAACAATGGCTGTCCTGTATCCTGACCGACTGGACTTGGGGCTTGGACGGGCGCCGGGAACAGATATGAAAACAGCCAGTGCCTTAAGAAGAGCACAGCATGATACGGTCTACACCTTCCCGGATGATGTGCAGGCATTGCTGACGTATTTTGGACCAGAGGAAGAGCAGGGCTATGTTCGTGCATACCCAGGAGCTAACAAAAACATACCGCTTTATATTCTTGGTTCATCAACAGACTCTGCTTATCTTGCAGCACAGCTAGGTCTGCCATATGTATTTGCTGCTCATTTTGCACCAGGGCAAATGGAAGAGGCTATCTCTATATACAAACGAAGATTTAAGCCATCTCAATATTTGGCTGAACCGAATATGATTGTCTGCTTAAATGTCATTGCGGCAGAAACAGATGAAGACGCAAAAAGGGAAGCAACTACGATGCAGCAATTTTTCTTGAATGTTGTTAGAGGAACACGTACACCTTTAAGTCCACCAGTTGACAGCATGGAGGCAATTTGGGGCATGATGGAAAAAGAAATGGCAACCTCCATGT
Source organism: Niallia circulans (assembly GCF_007273535.1). Taxonomy (NCBI): domain Bacteria; kingdom Bacillati; phylum Bacillota; class Bacilli; order Caryophanales; family Bacillaceae; genus Niallia; species Niallia circulans. Next base: position 3,246,262 of record NZ_RIBP01000004.1, on the reverse strand, counting down.
CCAGCATGTCATTCATCGGCAGCAAAAATTCTGTGAAAGAACAGCTAGAAAGCTTCCAGGAAAAATACGATGTGAATGAAATCATGGCCGTTTCTTATATTTATGATGAGAAAAAGCAAATTCGCTCCTATGAAATCTTTAAAGAGATTGTGGACGGCCGTTAAAAAAAAAACAGACCTTCATCTTTAATGAAGGTCTGTTTTTTTATTCGTCTTTGTCAAACCAAAGCAGTTCTTTATCATCCACATCGCCATTATAGTTAATTAAGATTTCTTCGCCTGCTTTAATATCCTTATAGGCATAAAAATCAAATGTATGTTCATCAAAATTAATATCATATACAGCATTTGGTTCATAAGCATGGTTAAACAGCATGCCATAGCCAAGAAGAATGGCAGTATGATTTATGCCATATTCAAATGCATAATCAGCTAGCAGCGTTTTTTCAATATGCTCGTGCTGTTCGTTCGGATATGAAATAACAGGAGCTTTATGAATAAGCTCGCCTTTTTTGATATCTTCTGTAGCGAAAACACCTCTGTTGAATTCCCCATCACTTATTGGAGATACTTTTACTTCTATCATAATTGTCTATTGCTCCTTTTCAGTTGTCACTTAACTGTACCATTTATTCCTGTTAAAAGGAATGAAGAATGCTGTTACTTTAGTAAATTTATCAGAAATCGATAATCCTAGTTCCAGAAAGATGAACAAATTTCATATTTACGGTATAATATTATTCGTCTTAAGCATTGCTTAAAAGAAAAGGTCAAAATAAAATTACGTTAACAGGCATTGAAGAGCCGGCCAGTTGTTATCTATAATAGATAATGATGGATAAATCAGAAAGAGAGTGTTCAAAATGGGTCGTAAATGGAATAATATTAAAGAAAAAAAAGCATCAAAGGATGCAAACACAAGCCGTATATACGCTAAGTTTGGCCGTGAGATTTATGTGGCTGCAAAACAAGGGGAGCCAGATCCAGAATCAAACCAAGCATTAAAGGTTGTTTTAGAACGCGCTAAAACGTACAGTGTACCAAAGAATATCATTGATCGTGCTATTGAAAAGGCGAAGGGCGGATCAGAAGAAACGTATGATGAGCTTCGCTATGAAGGATTCGGTCCGAATGGTTCAATGGTAATTGTTGATGCACTTACAAACAATGTAAACAGAACAGCTTCAGATGTTCGTGCTGCATTCGGGAAAAACGGCGGAAACATGGGTGTCAGTGGATCAGTTGCTTATATGTTTGATGCAACAGCCGTTATTGGTATTGAGGGCAAATCAGAAGAAGACGTATTGGAATTGTTGATGGAAGCAGATGTTGATGTTCGTGACATTATTGCTGAAGACGACACTGTGATTGTTTATGCTGAGCCAGACCAATTCCATGCAGTACAAGAAGCATTCAAAAGTGCTGGTGTTACAGAATTTACTGTAGCCGAATTAACAATGCTTGCTCAAAACGATGTAACACTTGATGAAGAATCACAAGCGAAATTCGAAAAGATGATCGACGCGATTGAAGATTTAGAGGATGTTCGCCAAGTCTATCACAATGTTGACTTAGGTGAATAAGAAAGCAAATGAAACCTTTCTCATTAAGAGAAGGGTTTTTTTTACGTGGAAAAAATGCTGTGCTACAATAAGGAGATATTTGGAAGACTATAAGAGAATAAGAAAAATAACATAGAAATAGGCTTAGGTGCATCGGTTACAGCTTTCGTTTCATCATATTGAGCGGAGGCTTGAAATAAAGACGATGACTACAGGGGAAAGAGGGAGATTAGTTGGCACGTCATTTTTATGCTTTTGGGAGCGGGCCGCCATTTACTTCAACACTGGCACAGCAGTTTATGGAACAGACAAAAAGGGGAGCGATTGCAATCCTGCTAGTTGACCGGGATGACTGGCTTTCCTATATGCCTGCCTATACAGATGAACTAAAAAAATATGGTGCTGGAACGTTTTATTATTTACCACTCCCAAGTACTACAGAGGAACAAGTAATAAAAACGATTAAAGACAGTGGAGGCATAATTATTTGCGGCGGAGACACGAGCCGCTATGCAGAGTATATCGCTGATACTAATATAGGAGCAGCAATAAAGGAAGCGTACGTGCAGGGAGTACCAGTTGCAGGTTTTTCAGCAGGCGCATTGATAAGTCCGCAAAAATGTATTATTTCTAGTAAAGATAACAAGGAGCAGCGATATGCTGAAAGGAATGGCATTGGCTTGCTATATGATACATATTTTGCTGTTCATTTTTCTGAATGGAACGAAACAAGCCATTTACAAGCAATTAAAGCAAAACATCCAACCGCCAATGTATATGGTATTGACGAAAAGACTGGTGTTTACTTTCAAAATGAAATAATAGCGAGAATGGAAGGGGGCGGGGTATATCAAATACAGACAAATGGATGCAAGAAAATAGTAGGTACATAAAAACAGAGAGTACATATGTATGTACTCTCTAGTAATATTACTTTTCAGCTGCTTCATTCACCATATCCAATAATTCGTCATAGCTTGTGCCTTCGAATTTAACACCGTTAACATAGATGGTTGGAGTTCCAGTGATGTTTAATTGATTAACATAGTCTAAATCTTGTTGCAAAGAGTCTTTCGCTGTTTGCTTTTGGAACGCTTCTGTCACCTTTGTAATCTCTTCATCCGACGCTCCAGCATCCTTTAGTCGCTCTTTCAAGAAATCTTCAGTATATGTCTCTTCTGTTTCGTTATCAGGCTGATTAGCGAAAATAGAATCATGGAACTTCCAAAAGATATCGTTGCCTAGTTCGCTGTAAACCGTTTCGGCAAACAGTGCCGAAGTAGTGGAATCAGCATGTATAAATGGATAATTCATGTAATAGAATTTCGCTTTACCTGTGTCAATCAAGTTTTCCTTTACAACAGGGAAAAAGGATTCATTAAAGTTTTTACAAACAGGACAGCGGTAATCTCCGAATTCTACGATACTGACATCAGCAGATTCTTCTCCTAATACAGGTTGATTTTCATAGTCGAAATCGAACCCTTTTTCAGGCAGATTTGCTAAAATGACAAGCCCCGCAATGCAGACGACAACGATGCCGATGATCCAATAAATAAATTTAGAAGGCTTATTTCCAGTTGATTTTGCTTTTTTTTGTTTCTGATTTTTCGTTTTTGCCACAATGACTTCTCCTTTTATTTAAAAAGCTTTTTAAACATTCTGTTCTTTCTTCCTACTTGATAGTATAACATTATCTACAGAATATGCCTGTTCTTTATTTAATACTAATAATAGAGACATTGCAAGCAATGATAGATCAAATTCAAATCCGCCCACTAAGCCGTTTTGCAGGCTGACTGTCGCAATCGCAACAACCATAATAGCAGCAAACAATGCAGCAATAATTCTCGTTGCGAGTCCAAGGATAATAAGAGCACCACCAATGAGTTCAATTCCAGCGACAAGATAGGCAGAGAATCCTGGCAGGCCTAAACTAGTGAAGAACCCAGCAGTATTTTCAATTCCTCCCTGAAATTTAGATAACCCATGTGCAAAAAATATCACACCTAGAACAACGCGAATAACAACAATACCGATATGTGTAAATTTCATAAATGATTTCCTCCTTTAATTAAGTAGTGTATATAAAACACTACAAACGCAGTGTGTATATTTAGCCAGGTTATTTACACTACAATATGTAGTGTAAGAGTGTAAAAAAAATTAGTAATGCAGCAGTTTTGAGAAAACTAAACTCAGCAGCGTAAAAATCGATAGGGAGGCAGCACTACTAACTAGTGGCCATTTTATTTTATTGCTTGTATTAGGCTCAATCATATTTTGAATACGGTAGTTAACAGAGCCATCTGCAAACGAAACGAAGCTTACGGGATGGTGCACTTGTTTACTGTTAATCATTTTTAACAGTGCACTTGATATATGCAATCTCTGTCCACTTTTTTCGATTGCGTAATTGTCAGCAAGCACTTCCCGTACGATTGAAAATTGCTGAGCCAGCCATTTAAGGATAGGCAGGAACCAAAGCACCTTTGCGAAAAGCTCCATCATAAAGGTTTTCATAGGGTCAAACTGGTAGGAGTGATGGAATTCGTGATAAATAACAGACTCAATTTCTTCGTCATATAGAATATCCCATAAACCAGTTGTCAGCACAATTTGCGGCTTAGTAAATCCAACAGTAATCGCAAAAGGCTGTTCGCACTGAATAACATGGATGCGGTTTGTTTGAAAACGACTATTCCATTCACGACTCATCTCGCTGCATGTCAGACTAGTTACTTTTGTTCTTAGGTTAAGCAGTTTCTTTATTTGTATCATGCAAAACCATACCAAATGGAGAAGTGTAAAGGTGACAAATGCAAGTAGGATATATTCCAAGAAAGGAACTCCAAACATTTCGAACAGCTGCTGGCAAGCTTGGAACAGGTTAAAGCGAATGTCAAAATTGCTTGTGAGCGAATAAATATACCATATCATCTGAAGGAGGATACTGCCGCTTATCAAAACGCTGATCAGCAACAGGTAATTAGCATGATTTTTCGTCATTCTTATCGATCCTTTTTCCAATCTTTTATTTTTTGTTCCAGTTTTGCCACTAAACCTTCATCAACATTCTGCAATGCATCAAGCATATGGTTGACGACAACACTTGACCCAAACTCATCCATAAGCTCATATGTTAGCTCCTTTGACTGTGTATTGAGGAAGTCTTCCCGCGACAACTTCGGGGAGTAAAGAAAGCTTCTGCCAACATGGCGTTTGTTAAGTATGCCTTTATCTGCTAAGCGGTTCATAACAGTCATAACAGTATTAAAGCTAACAGCTTTGTCTGTTTCTAAATGCGTCTGCACACTTTTTATGGAAAGCTCCTCATTTTCCCAGAGCAAATCCATTATTCTAGCTTCCAATGGGCCAAAAAAACGATTTAAACCTTTTTCATGAACTTTAAATTTATTTATTTTCATGATTGCTGCACCTCACACTACACATTGTAGTGCAGATGAATGTGGACAGTCAAGAAAACAGGAGCAGTGTTACAAAACAGTAAAGAGTTCGTAATATTCAACTAATTTCTGTTATAACCCATTTGCTTTCTGTTTATGGAAAGCAAATGATCTGATTTATTGTTTATAAAACAAGCTGAAAGAGGGCTTCGTCTTGAGCAGTATCTTCCAAATAATGAATTCCCAAATAAGCAAACCCAATCTTACCAAGTATATTTAATGCTTTTTTGTTTTCGACACTACTGGAAGCAATGATACTTTTCGGCTGATAAACTTCCGCTGCGTAACGAATGCAGGCAACAGCAGCTTCAGAAGCAAAGCCCTTGCCCCAAGCGTCCTTTATGAAATGAAAAACCAGCTCAATATCATCAACCGCAGAGTCAATATCAAATCCTGCTGCACCGATGAGCTCGCCTGACGAAATATCCTCTACGCCATAAACTGTAATGCCGTAATCCTGCTGTGATTGAGCATAGAAATCAATGACTTGCGGAAGTAGTTCTGTAGCAATGCTTCCGCCAGTATAGGCCATGACCTCATCACTGCCCCAAAATAATGCACAGTTTTCACTATCCTCAACAGTCAATAATCGGAAGCCCAGCCTTTCGCTTTTAAAAATATAACTCACATGCAAAACTCCTTTAAAGAATAATCATATCCTAGAGTAGCAGAAGTCCAACGATTCGTCCAAAGGAAAAAGGGATTTGTTAGTCAGTAAATTAGGAGGTGGTGTAAATGAAAAAAATATGTTAGCATTTTGCAGTATGCTCTAATATCTTGTCAGCCAAGCTCGTGATGTCCCCTTCATACATATGGTAATGGAGGGATGCTTGGATGTATTCATTTTTCAGCATGTCATCATCGCTTGTATTTAACTCTGCAGACCAATGGATTGTCGGAATCGCTACAATAACTCGTCCATCCTCTGTGTGGGTTATATAAAGCTCTGTATCTTTCTGGCCTAAATTTGTATCTAATAAAATAGCCATAGATAAACCTCCTTTGTGGATTAAATCTATTATACTCCTCAGAAAATACCATTTCTTGCATATTTGACAAATTTAATCAAAATGTAATGGAAATCGACTAAAACCTAAATAAACCGTGGAAAAGCTATGTTTATTTTTACATGTTTAGCAGGTATAAAGGAAAGCAGTTGTGAATAGAGGATAAAAATTAAATAGGCTTATGAATGGTTCCTCGTAAAAAAAGCCTGCCATATATATAGGAAAAAAGGTGATCGCTATAAAAAAAATATGGAAATTACTTTCTTTTGTTGGAACAGTTGTTTTGGTCAGTTTCTTGTTATACGAGCTAGAAATATTTCATGCAATAAGAAATGGAGAATTGAAGGAATTCACAGCTTATTATCGGAATAACGAAATTTATGCACTTATCCTGAGCTTAATTATAATGGTTATACAAAATAGCTTTACAGTAATTCCGTTAATTCTTGTGATAACAATAAATTATTATGCCTTCGGCTTTTTTTATGGGTTTATGTGGAGCTGGATCTCCAGTATTGTCGCGGCAATCATTGTATTTGTAGCCGTCCGTTATTGGTTACAGGATTTCGTCCAAAAGAAAGCACATGGTGAGGCGCTGCGGAAAATTGAAAATAAAGGTGGACAGTATGTGTTTTATGCGAGGGTTTTACCATTTTTCCCTACAAGCATACTAAATATATTGGCTGCAGTAACAACCATCTCCTTAAAAGGATTTGTGGCAGGAACAGCTGCAGGCAACTTTTTGTACTTTTTTGTATTATCCTTAATACCATATGGTTTTCTGTCTACCGATATAAACCCAATTCTTATTGTCCTAATTATCCTTGCAGTGACAGTCGTAATTTTTTTCATCCAGAAGCAAAAAAAAGTAAAAGCAAAAGTAACCAATAATGAATAACAACGAAAGCTGCCGATATATACCGGCAGCTTTTTACATTTATGGTGAAATTTCTGTAAAAAAATGAAACCAAAATGAATGATAAGTCGTAAATAGTATAAAGGAGGCTGAGGTATATGTATATTGTCATTATATTAGTTGGGATTCTGTTTATCGCATCGCTTTTCTCAAAGGGAACAAAAGCATCTAAAATTTCCAAATCAACACATGCGAGCTACACACCATGGGATTTACCTGGAAATGGATATCATGATGGCGGTCACAGCCACCACTCAAATCATGATTGTGGTTCATCATTCAGCTCAGACAGCGGATGTGGAGGAGACGGAGGCAGCGCATAGGGGATAAAGTTTCATCACAACAGTCCAAATTATGGGGACTGTTTTTATTTTCTCTAAAATATTAACATGATGAAGAAGGAAATAGGGGAGACAATCAAGAAAGCTTTGTTGAACACATCTGGTTTTAATCGAGCAAGAAATGACAGGCGAACAAATATGATTGCAGCTATACTGTTAGGAAGGATGTGATAGGAGTGACGTGGCTTGAAGGTTTGCAAAAGGCACTTCAATATATAGAAGAACATCTAGACGAGAAATTGGAGACTTCAATAATTGCCAAGCAGGCTTGTCTTTCCTCTTTCCATTTTCAACGAACGTTCTCTGTTTTGACTGACACAACACTTGGTGAATATATACGGAGGAGACGTTTGTCTTGTGCAGGGCAGGAATTGATGAATAAAGAGCTGCGGGTAATGGATGCTGCCTTCAAATACGGCTATGAATCACCAGAAGCATTTACAAAAGCTTTCCGAAAACAGCATGGGACAACACCGAGTGACATCCGCAATGGAAAGGGAAAGCTGACTATCTATAATCCTTTTACAATCCAAATTCTCTTGAAGGGAGCAGAACCAATGAATGTGAAAATTGTCGAAATGGAAGGTTTTCAAGCAATAGGCAAGAAGAGGTCCTTTTCTTATAAGGAAGAAGAGAACTTTCAAGAAATACCGCTTTTTTGGAATGAGGCAAATGGTGATGGTTCAACAGAAACATTAGCAGAATGGAATAACGGCCAAATTAAAGGGATTCTCGGTATATGCACAGAAACAACCAGCGAAAACAAGGATATGGATTATTGGATTGCAGCAGCCTCCACAAAAAAAGCTGCGCCAGGCTTTGATATCATCACAATACCGGAATCAAAATGGGCGATATTTGAAGTGCATGGAGCAATGCCTGACAGCATGCAGCAAACATGGAAAAAAATTTATGGAGAATGGTTCCCGACAAGCGGCTATGTGCAAGTTGCTTCCCCGCAGTTAGAAGTGTACGGAGAAGGAGATCCACACAGCGCGGATTTCTATTCTGAAATTTGGATACCTGTTGATAGACCATAAATACTTGAAGGGAGATTTTGATGCAATCGTTATTTGAATATAACTGGCAAGTAAGAGATGAGTGGCTGAAATGGTGTGAGTCCATTCCTGAGCAGGAGCTGTTTGCCAAGCGAACAGGAGGCGTGCAGGGGATACTAGCAACACTCGTGCATATTATCGATGTAGAGTACAGCTGGTTGCTCGCCCTTGAAGGAAAGGAAACAGTAGAATATACAATACTTGAGTACAATAGCCTTGAAAAGGTAAGGACCTTATCCAACAAGGTGACAGCTAAGGTTCGAGCGTTGCTGAACGTAGTACTTGCCAAAAATCCGTCAGAAAAAATCAAAGTTCCATGGCGAGATGAAGCCTGCTCAAGAGCGGAAATTATCAATCACTGCATCGTTCACGAAATCCATCATATTGGTCAGCTGTCCATTTGGGCCAGAGAAATTGGGCAGGAAAGTGTGAGTGCCAATTTTATTGGCAGGAAGATATTATAGATTTTATTCGTGGAATTCAATGGCAGCTACAAAGAAAATAAAACCATTAATAAAAGTTAAGAAAAACTTAAGCTTCCTAATTCATAATGAACCTACATTACGAATTAGGAGAGAGATAAAATGAAAAAATTCCAATCTATCGCAATTATTGCAGCAATGCTTTTATTACTAGCACAATCAATCTTAGGAGTCACATCTTACTTTAGCGCTGGCTCTGCACCAGATATGGGGCAGATGAGTGGACAAGCGCCAAGCATGGAGATGAATGGATCATCGGATAGTTCAACAAGTTCAACGAGTGATACGATGCAAAGCACGGAGAGCACAGACAATTCTTCAACAACTGCTGAATCTGGATTTGATCCAAGTCAGGCACAAGGTAATATGCCAGCAATGAATGGTATGAATGGTCCAGGTGCAGGTGCGGAAAATAAGAGTGTGTTAGAATTAGCACTTAGCATTGCAGGTCTTGTCGTTTCCGTTGGTGGTCTTGTATTAATGATGCTTGGTTGGAAAAAGACAAAGCAGCAAGAACCAACATCTATCGTTTAATTAAAAAAGCATTTCGCAATTTGCGAAATGCTTTTTTTAGTTTGACAGCAAATTAATAATAAGGTGGATAATAAGGATTGTAAGGATAATTATGATAATATTGATTTGGGTATTGATTTGGGTTCATGTAGGCTGGAAACTGCTTATATGGATAGATGATAGTTGGGTTTCCTGCACTAAAGCCTACAGATGGAGCAACAAATCCAGTTAATGTTGCAGCTCCATGACCGACAACAGGTGCGACATGCACTCCTCCCACAGTGGGGGCAGTAATAACTGGAGCACCTCCATGTAGTCTTTTACTATGAAACATAAAATTCCCCTCCTTTTATCGTTACAATATGAGGGGGAATGGGGTTAAGTATAGGCAGCTGTGGAAGGACAGGTCAAGAATAATGGAATTGGTCGCTTCATTCTCATAGCCAAGTAGAAGTAATTTTTGTGCCGGTTAAATTTGAATAACCTGTTACAGTATGGAGGAAGTAACTACAAGCTTCGTTTTTTTTTTCGTACAATGTATCAAAAGCTTAAGTTGTGTCTATTATGTGACTTATAGAAAATGTAACGGTGATGCATTATCCACCGTATGTTTTAAAAAAAGAAAAAACGGCAAAACTGGCTATTATTACATGTTCACAAATTTGCCACAAATTTAAATGTAAAGCGCTTAACACATCTGTTATGATAAAGAAGGTTATTCCTATTTACATAGTGTTATAAACATATGTGAAAAAAAGAACAAAAAGGAGTTAAAAGCATGATACATATGAAGAAAAGAATTACAGCATTTTTAGTTACATTTGCAGCAGTATTTTTGATTGCTCTTCCAGCGAGCGCTCACGTAACTGTTAACCCGTCAACATCCACAACAGAGGCATGGGAAACATATACGGTTAAAATCCCTGTTGAAAAGGAAGTTAACACAAATAAAGTATCCATTAAGATTGCAGACAATGTAGACTTTAAAATGTATCAGCCTGTTGATGGCTGGAAGGTAACTACTGAAAAGAATAGTGATGATAAAGTAACAACTGTAACATGGGAAGCAGAAAATGATGATGCGGCAATCAAACCAGGTGAATACCGTCTTTTCAGCTTTACTGCTCAAAATCCTGCAGATGCAGGTGAAGTAATTTGGGATGCATTCCAATATTACACAGATGGAAGCATTGTCGAGTGGACTGGTGATGCCGATGCGGATCTTCCACATTCTGTAACAGAGATCACTAAGGCAACAGCAGCAACAGACAGCCATGGCCATACATCTGACCATGATGCTGACACAGATGAGTCAGCTGACAGCGATGAAGACAATGCAGGCTCTTCAACAAGCAACGTTTTATCGATTGCAGCGATCATTATTTCTGTAATTGCAATCGTGTTAACATTTATAAGAAGAAAATAATCAGCGTTTTAAAAGGGAGTAGCATATGTCTACTCCCTTTTTAATGGTGAAAACAAGTTATTCCCTTTTTATTTCAACAGGCAGTGGCGAAAGAGCAGTAGATTTGTCCACATAAATAAAGCTATCATATCTTTCAGACATGCTAGACGGAACATAGTTTCCATATTGTTCATATTCAGGATGATATACAACTCCAACAGCTCGATGGCCGACCCGCTCTTCGAACAGTGTTTTGTTCTCCTTAGTAAAAATCAAATATTTATCGTGGGACCCTGCCCGATGAAGCATCTCCTCCCAGCTGCCACGCTTAGCTTTCGGTAGTGTCATTTTTTCATAAGGTGCTCCCCATTTGTCTCCGGCAATCACCGTACCACTATATGTGCCAAAACCAACAGAAAAGATATTGTCCATCCCATATTTTTCGCGAGTGATTTGGCCAACATTCACTAAGCCTTCCTGCTCCATTGTTGTTGCTCTAGCATCACCAATATGAGTGTTATGCTCCCATATTATCCCTTTTACTTGACTGCCATAGAAACTGCTGATATGGGATAATACTTCGACCATATGATGATCTCGAATATTCCATGATTCCTGATCATCTGTAATCATTGTTTTATAATAATTCTCCGCATTTTTCGATACTAAGGCATTAATCTCCAGACTAAGCTGCTCTTCTGCGTTAGATTCACCGCTCTTGTTGTTAGCCTGCTGAATGGACTGCAGCAGCTCCAGAATTTCTGCCCGACAGCTTTCGCCAAGCAATGCCGCTGACATCCCGTATGTTTGGGCTTTTCTATTATACGGCTCAAAGCATTCCATCGCCTTTAATGCTTTTTCCACATGAGGAGACTTCGTTTCTTGCAAGTAATGAACAATTGCTTCCATCGATTCCCAAAGACTGTACACATCCAAGCCATAAAAACCAGCTTTTTTGCCAGCTTCTTTATGCTCATTAAAGCTTTTCAGCCACTCAAGCAACGGGATGATTTCTTGATTAGCCCACATCCATGTCGGCCAGCGATTAAAATGAGCTAGCACTTCTTTGGCATTTGCAGCTGGTGACTTATTTTGCACATAATTATTCACCTCATAGCAAGAAGGCCAATCGCCTTCAACAGCAACAAACGAAAAGCCGTGTTCCTGAATCAGCTTTTTGGTGATTTCAGCACGTAAGGAATAAAATTCTGCTGTCCCGTGTGTCGCTTCACCAAGCAAGACATATTTAGCCTTAGCAGCTTCCTTAATGAGCGGTTCCAGGTCGTCTATCCCATGAAAGGCTGTGCTGTGCTTCTGGATATTTTCGATATGTTGATTTATTTTAATAAGCATAATAATGTCCTCCATAAGTGTGTTATAGGAATAGCTTGTTCGTTGCAAGAGGATGTATGCAGGGAGGAATTGTTTTTAATTATGCAGGATAAAGTGTGAGCTATAAAAGATAGATAACCTTGTTACGGAGCAGTATCTTTTTTGAAAAAAGTTATCATTCCTATTCATTTTAAGTGTATTTATGAAAGGGTTTTCATTGAATGAAGAAGAATATATAATTGTTAGAAATACTTTCTCAGAAGGGAGGTTTCATTATCGTTTTTTCAGCCTTTTAAAATTAAGAAATGAGGGGATAACGATGAAAAGAAAAGGAAAGGGCTTTAAGCTGAAAATAGCTTTACTTGCTCTTGTGGCCTGTTTGTCTATCAGCAGTTCAGCATCTGCCAGCTTTTGGAGTTTGACAGGGGACTTGCAAATCCATGATCCTTCCATTATTAAAGAAGGCAACACATGGTACACATTTGGAACGGGAAGCCCAAATGGGATAAGGGTACTGAGAAGTGATAATGGAACAAACTGGTATCAAGCACCAACGATTTTTCCGACTGCTCCCTCATGGTGGGCCAACTATGTGCCTAATTATGAAAAAAACCAATGGGCACCAGACATAAGCTACTATAATGGCAGGTACTGGCTCTACTACTCTGTTTCATCCTTCGGCTCCAATACATCTTTGATCGGACTTCTATCAACCTCTAGTATTACTTCCGGACAATGGCGAGATGATGGGCTTGTCACACGCTCTGTATCTTCCAATAACTATAATGCGATTGACGGTGACCTTGTCATTGACAAGGACGGCAATCCATGGCTGTCCTTTGGGTCATTTTGGAGCGGTATTAAGCTGACGCGTCTTGATAAGACAACAATGAAGCCGACAGGCAGCTTGTACTCCATTGCTGCAAGGCCGAATAATAATGGAGCAGTTGAAGCGCCTAACATAGTTTATCGCAATGGCTACTACTATTTATTTGTGTCCTTTGACAGCTGCTGTCAAGGTGTTAACAGCACATACAAAATGGCTGTTGGCAGGTCTACGTCTATTACTGGACCTTATTTAGATAAGAATGGTGTCAATATGCTTAATGGCGGCGGCACGATATTCGATACAGGCAATGATCGCTGGAAAGGCCCAGGTCATTCAGATATTTTGAACAATAATCTAATCGTTCGCCATTCGTATGATGCATTGAACAATGGAATGCCGACAATGCTCATTAATGATTTGTATTGGGATTCGAGTGGATGGCCAACCTATTAAATATTATAAAGCAGTGGCTTTCAAACATATATGTTTGAAAACCGCTGCTTTTTTTCTTTATAATAATTTTAGAAAAGGGATGGTAGTTGACTTAATATATTTTTCATGAAATAATAACTAACGAACGGTCGGTAGTTAATTCGAAGGAGGAACAGCAATGAATCGACATTGGATGATGGTTCTTGCCGCAGGCTTAATGGAGGTTGCTTGGGTGTCAGGCTTAAAGCATGCTGATACTGCCCTAGAGTGGGCTGGTACAGCTATTGCTATTATAATCAGCTTCGCTGTGCTAATATATGCAACAAAGGTTTTGCCAGTTGGAACAGTCTACGCAGTATTTACAGGACTTGGTACAATTGGAACAGTTATAGCAGAAATGCTGTTTTTCGGAGAACCATTCCAGCTTTTAAAGCTGTTACTTGTTATCGTATTGCTTGTAGGAGTTATCGGCTTGAAAGTCGTCACAGATGAAAGCAGTTCAGCAGAGGAGGGCTCATAATGGCATGGTTAGCGTTAGTTGGTGCAGGGTTATTTGAAGTGTTCGGGGTTGTTAACATGAAGCGGGCAGCCATGAAAAAATGGGATGCTATTCTTTTGTTAATTATCGGGTTTGCCTGCAGCTTTTCCCTGCTGTCATATGCCATGAATACCATTCCGATGGGCACAGCCTATGGTGTATGGACGGGAATCGGAACGGTTGGGTCCGCTTTACTTGGAATGTTTATATATGGCGAACCGAAGGATGCAAAAAGGCTCTTTTTTATTGGACTTATATTAGCTGCTGCAATTGGCTTAAAGCTTATCGGATAAAGGAGGAAATGAGTAAAGATGACAAAAGAAGATTTAAAAAAAGCGGCCATCAAGCATTTTACGCAATCAGGCTATGAAGGGGCATCACTTGCGATGATTGCAGAGGAGGTCGGCATAAAAAAATCCTCTATTTATTCCCATTTCAGCAGCAAGGATGCCTTGTTTTTAGAGGTGCTAAGAGAAGCAAAGGCAGTTGAGATCCAAACGAAAAAGGCCTATTTTAGCGAATCTGCAAATCTTGGACCAGAGACTTTTTTATATGAATACTTAGTGGCAGTGAAAAGACTGTTCGAAGAAAACCAGAGCTTGAAATTCTGGCTAAGAATGAGCTTCTTTCCACCGAGTCATTTATATGATGCGATTGTCGAAGAGGTCGTTGAGGTCGAGGTACTTCAGGAGAACATGCTTGAACAAGCCTTTATAAAATGGCTTGCTGAAGACGTGATTACAGGCTTAGATGAAAAAACGCTTACGATTGCCTACACGGGTATTTTAATGAGTATTATGGTGGAACTCGTATACGATCATACCGAAAAAAAAGCCGAAGAAAAGCTGGAGGCTTGCTGGAAGGTATATTGGCAAGCATTGGAAAAATAGGAGGGGTACGCATTATACATGCGACCCTCCATTTTTACTTCTTTAAGGCATTACGTTCATTTGCAAGGGAGACGACTGTTTCCATAAAGGCTTTCACATTAGCTATAGTTGTTGCTCTTCCAAAAGAAACACGCACAAATTCCTTCGCTTCCTCGTCAGATAATCCTAAAGCCTTCATCGTTTTCGAAGGAGCCTGCTGTCCTGTTTGACAAGCACTTCCAGTTGAAATTGCAAAGCCTTTGCGATTACATTCAAGCATCGTCCACTGTCCTTCAATCCCGCGAATCCGCATGCCAACAACGGCTGGGAGCTGGTTGCCGCATTGAAAAACGATTAAGTTATCGGTAGACCAGGCCGATTCGATGACGATTTCTCGTAATGATAGATAATGAGCTTGATCAATTGCCAATCTTTGCACTGCTTTTTGGGCAGCTACACACATTGCGGCGATACCGGCAATATTCACCGTTCCCGCCCTGAAGCCATTTTCATGTGTTGTGCCAGGAAGAAAGCCGGTCCATGGAATTGTAGGAGAAATATAAGTTAACCCAACTCCCTTAGGACCGTAGAATTTATGGCTTGATATAGAGAGGGAATCTACCTTGGCAGAAATGGCAGCAATATCAAGCTTTCCAAAGCTTTGCACCATATCACTATGAAAATAAATACCTTTTTCTTTTAACATTGTGCCAATTTTTTCAATATGCTGAATGGCGCCGATCTCAGCATTAACATGTTGTATGGATACCAGCACCGTTTCCGGTTTTATACATGTTTCAAGCACATTGATATCAATCATTCCGTTAGCACCAAGCGGCAAATAGGTTACCGAATACCCGTCCCTTTCTAATCTTTTTATTGTTCCATGAATGGATGAATGCTCACTTGCTGTAGTTATAATATGTTTGTCAGAACTTTTATTGGCAGAGAGGAGTGCTGTTATGGCAAGAAAATTACTTTCCGTTCCGCCACTTGTAAAGTATACGCCGCTTTTTTCCACCCCAAGCAATCGTGCCATTTCCCCGCGACAGCTTTCCAGTAAATCTTTTGCCTTTCCTCCGATATCGTGAAGACTGCTGCTGTTCCCGTAATAGTCCGCTGAAACCTCCAAGTACATCTTGCCAGCATCAGAATCAAGAGGACATGACGCTGCATAATCTAAATAAATCATTTACTCACCCTTTCTACACCAAATCACTTGGAATCTAAAAAAACACTTGTCATTAGTTTAAAACTATGTAAATATAAGTGTCAAGACACCTGTAAAATCAGGAGGGTGAATAATGAAAACAGATGTATTGATAATCGGCAGTGGTATCGCCAGTTTACAGCTGGCACGACAGCTTGCTTCTCATTTAAATGTGATGATTCTCACAAAGATGAGTCTTGTAACCAGTAATTCTTATTTGGCTCAAGGTGGCATTGCAGCAAGCATCAGCGCTAAAGACAGCTATGAACAGCATGCCCTTGACACAATAGAAGCAGGCCGATTTCATAACGATATTTGTGCTGTTAAAACCGTCACTAAAATGGCTCCTGTCCTCTTACATGATTTGGCAGCAGCAGGATGTGCATTTGATCAAGAGAAAAACGGTAACTGGAGTCTTGGTATGGAAGGAGCACATTCAGAGAATCGTATTGTACATAGTGGCGGTGATGAAACAGGAAAAAAAGTGATAGAGTTCCTTGTGGCCACAATGCCTGCTCATGTGACAATCAAAGAAGGCGTGTTTGTGTATGAACTCATCCTTTCAGACAAAGGCAGCTGCATTGGCGCAAAAGCTATAATGGCAGACGGTACAAAAAAACGAATTATCGCCAATCATATAATTATCGCCACAGGAGGATGCGGGCAAATCTATGAATATACTTCCAACGCAGCTACAATCACTGGTGATGGCATCGCACTTGCTTATTTGGCAGGAGCTAATATCATCAACATGGAATTTGTTCAATTTCATCCAACATTGCTGTATGTTGACGGAAAAACAGTAGGACTAATTTCAGAGGCAGTCAGAGGCGAAGGAGCAGTTCTAGTTACAGACAGCGGAGTTCCAATTATGGCAAATATTCATCCATATAAAGACTTGGCACCACGTCATATCGTAGCGCAAAGAATCTACCAATATTGGAAAAAAGGCGAGTCAGTCTATTTAGATATTGCAAATGTGGAAAACTTTGCGGAACGCTTTCCCAGTATTACAGCTAAATGCATACAGCATGGTATTAATCTGCAAAACAAAAAAATTCCCGTTGCTCCCGGCTGTCATTTTTTAATGGGTGGCATTGAGACAGATCTTGGCGGGAAAACGTCGGTCGATAGATTGTACGCCATTGGTGAGGCCGCCTGCACTGGTTTACATGGGGCAAACCGGCTTGCAAGTAACTCCTTGCTTGAAGGCTTGTATATGGGAAACGAGCTAGCTAAATACTTGAATGAAACAGGCAAGCAAAAATCAGAAACTACTCAGGAAGCAAAACCGATACATTTACAAAAGAAATACAAAAGTCTCCCAAGCATCAAGGAGCTACAACAACGAACAATGGCTTCTGTTGGAATCATCAGGACAGAAAAAATGCTACAGGAGCATCAATTATGGTTAGAGTCTTATTTAAATGGGGAAAAATGGGAAGTGCAAACAGCTAGTTCTGAAAAGGAAGAGCGGCAAACGTATTTTATGGTGCTGACAGCCTATCTTGTCACAAAAGCGGCCCTTATACGGACGGAAAGCAGGGGCGGGCACTATAGAAGCGATTTTCCCCAAGAAGTAGAAAACTGGAGAAAACAGAAAGTTCTCCTGAAAATGGAAAGGATTGAGGGTGCAAGTGATGAACGAAATAAAATTACGGCAGCAACTTGAAAGTTTTTTTAACGAAGATATCGGCGGTGGTGATATCACATCCGATAGCATTTTTCCAAATTCGCAGGAAGGCGAAATTATCTTCCTTGCTAAATCAACAGGGCTTTTTTGCGGAAAGGACATTATCAAGCAAGGCTTTTTTATTCTCGATCGCAAAATAGATGTTCGAGTCCATTTAGAGGACGGAGAAAGAATCGAGCCTGGCCAAACGATTGCCACTGTTAGAGGAGAAATTAAGAACCTGCTCAAGGGAGAAAGGGTTATTTTAAATCTTATCCAGAGAATGAGCGGAATTGCCACATTAACAAATAAAGCAGTAGAAGCATTAAACAGTGGTTATACAAAAATTTGTGATACAAGAAAAACAACACCAGGTCTGCGCATGCTAGAAAAATATGCAGTAACCGTCGGAGGCGGATTTAATCATCGCTTTGGATTATATGATGCAGTGATGCTTAAGGATAATCATATTTCCTTCGCTGGAGGAATAACAGAGGCAGTTCGGGCAGTCAAAAAATCAATAGGCCATATGATGAAAGTAGAAGTAGAAACCGAGTCATTCGAGCAAATGCACGATGCTTTAGCAGCAGGGGCAGATGTTATCATGTTTGATAACGTCTCACCAGAAGACATTGCCAAATGGATACCGCATGTTCCTGAAACGGTGACAACAGAAGCATCAGGCGGAATCACACTCGAAAATTTACCTGCTTATAAAGATTGTGGTGTCGATTATATTTCATTAGGATTTATCACCCATTCAGCAACAGCATTGGATATAAGCGTGAAAGCAAGCTTTTAGATAAAGGGATTATGAGGGGGAATGGAACGGTGAACTTATTAGAAAGTGTTAGACAGATTCCTGTGCATTATATGACTATGGAAATGAACGAACTTGAGGAGCGAGCAAAAGCAGTAAAAGATAGGCTTGGCGACAGATTATTCATTCTTGGTCACCATTATCAAAAGGATGAGGTGTTCCAATTTTCGGACGCAGCAGGTGACAGCCTGCAATTGGCCCAGATTGCTGCCGCAAACAGAAAAGCAGAATTTATTGTTTTTTGCGGTGTGCATTTTATGGCAGAAACAGCAGATATTCTGACAACCAATGATCAGAAGGTATATTTGCCTGACATGAGGGCAGGCTGTTCGATGGCCGATATGGCCGATATATACGAAACAAAGCGGGCCTGGGACGTTCTAACTCAAACCTTTGGAAGTACGATAATCCCGTTAACATATGTTAATTCAACTGCAGCTATCAAGGCATTTGTCGGCGAGCACGGTGGTGCGACCGTAACGTCTTCTAATGCAGAACAGCTGGTTGAATGGGCACTTACCAAAAAGGAAAGACTTCTGTTTCTCCCAGATCAGCATTTAGGCAGAAATACCGCCTTTAACCTCGGTATCCCTCTTGAGCATATGGCCATTTGGGACCCCATTGAAAATGAGTTAATATTTGAAGGGGATTTGGATAAGGTAAAGGTGATTTTATGGAAAGGGCATTGTTCTGTGCATGAAAACTTCACGACCGCCAATATTGAAAATGTCCGTAAAAAACACCCAGACATGAAAGTTATCGTTCATCCCGAATGCAGCCGCGAAGTTGTTGCCCTTTCAGATATGGCTGGCTCCACCAATTATATTATTACAGAGATTGAACAAGCTTTACCGGGCACATCCTTTGCTGTGGGAACCGAAATGAATCTCGTCAACAGAATAATTCAAAATCATCCGGATAAGCATATAATCAGCTTAAATCCTTATATGTGTGCATGCCTGACTATGAATCGAATTGACCTGCCCCATTTAGTGTGGTGTCTCGAATCGCTTGAGGACGGATTCGAGAGCAATCGCATCCTTGTCGAAGAGGCAGTAGCAAGCAAAGCGAGACATGCCCTCAACAAAATGCTGCACAGATAATCCATGCCATCTCATATTCTGTTTCCTTTTACATAAAAAATATGAAAAGGAAACAGATTTTTTACATTTCACTTGTCATAATATAATGACTTTTCCGTTATTACCCTATAAAATGGTATTGTTGGAATTCTATTCTAAGCTAGTTGTCAATATATACAGTGGGATAATAGAAAGGAAGACGTTGCTTGGCAGACAAGAATATCAGTGTTTTAAATCAAGAGCTTAAGAGGATTGCCAGCATCGTTGCAGATAACGATAATGAGGCAGCCATATTAATAGAAGAAACAAAGAAGGAAGCGTTAAATGCTATTATTCCAATAAAGTCAGAGCGAAGACTGTTAAAGCTGCTCGCTAAACAAGTAGAAAAGCAGCCAAGCGCAAGACAAAAAAATTCAATGCAAGTAAAGTTCACAGCTGGTCTAAGCAAAGTCGACAAACAGGGACGATTGCTGCTTGTTTTGCACTACTATAAGGGCTACAGCATCCAGAAAAGTGCAAGGATTATGGGGTATAGTGAAAAAGAAGCAAAGCAAATGCTGATGGATGCTTTAATGCAGTGGACTTCAGGTCAAACTGGAACAGACCTGCAGCAATTAAAACAGCAGCTGCATAAAGACTTAGCTTATATAGAAGATATGGAGGAGCCCCCTGAGTTTAAGCGTCCCTTCCATATCAAGAGATTTGCGCCAATTATAACCTTTTTATTGGTTTTGCTAATTGGCGGAGCAGGCAGCCAAGCATTAAAAGCTAAAGCGGAAGTTAATCCTGGTATCGATATTATGGACATATTTAAAGAGTCGATAGAGCAGGAAGAAGCATTAGATGAAGTACGTGCTGCAATTGCAAATGCAGGCTATCAGGATGTCTATTTTTCAGTGGATAGTAATGCAGAATATGCCTATTTGGAAATAGAAGGGAAAGACAACGAAGCCAAGCAGGAAGAGATTAAATCATTGGTAGAGGCTGAGATGCAGAAGCGGAATATAGATTTTTTTATGGAAACTAACTTTTATATACCAGAAGAAAGTCCACCAATGGAAGAAGTGGAAATGGATGAGGAAACAGCCATTTCAAATGAGATACTTGAAAAAATAAATAATCAATTATCCAAAAAAATAATGGATAAATTTGAGGTTAATAGTAATCTATTTTATCCTCTATTCGTTAGTTGGTCTACAGATGCATGGAGTATTGAGATTCCTGAGGAAATTGGCAAGAAACAAGAAGCAGAGGATATAACTCAAGCTATCCTTGATGAGTACAAGGACGATCGCAAATTATTTGTGGAAGAATACAGATATAAAGATCATGAACAAGCCTACATTTGGGGCGATGTTGTAGAATATATTAATACTGCCTTGGCAAGTTCAGAAAAGTATACATTCAAGGCAATGTTTGCAGAACCAGACGACGGTGTGATGAAGTTCGATGTTAGACTTTATTTATTAAAAGAAGACAAGGATGCTGAAATCATTGCAAGAGAGGTAAAAAGAAGCATCACAAGGTTTTTAGAAACAAGTGAAATCAAAGAAATATCAGAAGACAATCCTTACGAAATTATTGTAAGAGATAATAAGAATAAAGAAATAGAAACAGATTAAAGGAAAGTGGTGTATAATTCGGGAAAAAGAGGGCAATAATTGTTAGATGTTAAACGTAAGCATGTATTTATGGTACAATAAAAAAAGTCAAGATTACTTGTGCTAAAAAGTTATAAAAGGCAGTTGAATGGTTTGATAGACAAGGAAAAAGTTATTGTATTAATCGGTCCGACAGCTGTTGGTAAAACAAAGCTGAGCATTGAATTAGCAAAAAAATTCAATGGCGAAATTATCAGCGGGGATTCGATGCAGATCTACAGAGGGATGGATATTGGGACCGCTAAGATCACAAACGATGAAATGGAAGGGATACCACACCATTTAATTGATATTGTTGATTCAGATGAGGCCTTTTCTGTAGCTGAATTTCAAACATTAGTCCGCAGCAAAATCAAGGATATTACAAATCGCGGCAAAGTGCCGTTTATTGTTGGTGGCACTGGCCTTTATATTCAATCCGTGCTGTATGATTATCAATTTCAGGAAGCACCAACAGCAGACCCAGACTACCGGGCATCGCTAGAGGCTCTTGCCGATGAAAAAGGCACATTAGAGGTTCATAAAATGCTCGAGCAAATCGATCCCTTAACAGCGGCAAGCATTCATCACCATAATGTTCGCAGAGTTATTCGTGCACTGGAGATTTTCCATGTGACAGGAAATCGAATGTCAGAGCTCCAAGAGAACCAAAGTGAGGAAATGCTGTATGACGCAGCCATTATTGGCTTGACGATGGATCGAGAATTATTATATGAAAGAATAAACCTCCGAGTCGACAAGATGATGGAGGAAGGACTTCTCCCAGAGGTGAAGCATTTCTTTGATGCCGGCTTAAAGGATTGCCAATCGATTCAAGCAATCGGCTACAAGGAAATTTATAAATATTTTGAAGGCAGATCTTCATTAGATGACGCTGTTGCAGAGTTAAAGCAAAACTCAAGAAGATATGCGAAAAGGCAATTAACTTGGTTTCGCAATAAAATGAGTGTAAAATGGTTTGATATGACAGATAGTGTCAAATCTAATGACATTTCTAAAAAAATAAAGGAAATTTCCCGCTATTTAGAAGGAATGCTTTAGAATTAATCGAATACATAATAGCAGAGAGAAAAGAGGAGGATTTTCATGAAGCAATCAGTTAATATCCAAGACCAATTTTTAAATCAACTACGCAAAGATGGTACTAGTGTCACAGTATTCCTATTAAATGGATTCCAAATTCGCGGACTTATAAAAGGTTTCGACAATTTTACAGTATTATTTGAATCAGAAGGCAAGCAGCAATTAGTTTACAAGCATGCGATTTCCACTTTTGCTCCGCAAAAGAATGTTCAAATTGATTTAGAAGGCACACAAGCATAATCAAAAACTCCAGGCAGACAGCCTGGAGTTTTTTTTTTGCATTTTTTTGATATGTGTAAAATTAAAATTTTCACTAATGATTGAAGATGTTAGTGAATATACATTATTTATGGAGTGAAAAGAAACAGGCAAACATGCCTTATGTCATATTCGGCATATCCACGTTAGGAGGTGTGGCTTTTGGAGCATCCGATCCGGATGAAGAATAATGGACAGATTAGTGTTGTAATCAACTCGCAGAAAAAGAAGGTTCTTCCAAAAGAACTGCCAGAAGCTGAATCAATCCCGAAAAAAATGACAAGTGAACATAGCGCACTGAAAGAAATAGAGGAAGAGCTTAGCAGTCTTGTAGGCATGGATGAAATGAAAAAAATGATTAAGGAGATATATGCCTGGATATATGTGAACAAAAAAAGGGAGGAGCATGGCTTAAAGGCTGGCAAGCAAGCTCTACATATGATGTTCAAAGGAAATCCCGGCACAGGCAAAACAACAGTTGCCCGCTTAATCGGCAAGCTGTTTCAAAAGATGAATGTATTGTCAAAAGGACATTTAATTGAAGCAGAACGAGCTGATTTAGTTGGTGAATATATTGGTCATACAGCCCAAAAGACGAGAGACTTAGTAAAAAAAGCGCTTGGTGGCATCCTGTTCATTGATGAAGCCTACTCATTAGGCAGGGGTGGAGAAAAGGATTTCGGTAAGGAAGCGATCGATACACTTGTGAAGCATATGGAAGATAAACAGCATGAGTTTATTCTTATACTTGCAGGATATTCAAGGGAAATGGATTTCTTTTTATCTCTGAATCCTGGACTTCACTCACGATTTCCACTAGTCATCGATTTTCCTGATTACTCGACAGATCAGTTGATGGAAATTGGCAAAAGGATGCTTGTTGAACGAGAGTATACTTTAAGTCATGAAGCGGAGAAGTCGCTAAAGTCCCATTTGACGTATGTCCGTACAGGGCAAAATATGCGCAGTTTTTCAAACGGCAGATACATTCGCAATGTTTTAGAAAAGTCAATACGTGCACAAAGCATGCGCTTGCTTATGCAAGGTAATTATGACAAACACGAGTTAATGACATTAAGAAGCAATGATCTTATTTATGAAAGCACGTCAAAGCAAAATGAGGAAATACCAACAATGAACAATGGTTTTTAAACGTTTATATTAGGCAGGAACACTAAATTTCTCTGTGTTCCTGTTTTTTTGCATAAGTTAAGTTTTTGTATTTTTCTGTATGTTTTAATAGGAATTGTTAGGACGGGAAAAAATGCTGTTTTTCTCACATGGAATATGCTACTGTAAAGGAATGCGAGTCGCTAAGTGCGTGATTATTAATAGAAAATAATCGCATACTATTATTGTAGAAATAGTGAAGAAAGCGTTATTTTTGCTATAATATAGACAAAGGGTAGAAAGAGGGTTTTCTTTTGAATGAAACAAAAGAATCAACAGAGAAAGTAATCCTTGTTGGCTGTCAAACGACAGATGACACAGCAAGATTTGAATACTCCATGGAAGAGCTCGCAAGTTTAACGGAAACAGCACACGGTCAAGTGGTTGCTTCCATCACACAAAATCGAGACAGGATTCATCCTTCAACATACATAGGAAAAGGAAAAGTGGAAGAATTAGAAGTACTGGCAGAGGAAATGGATGCAGATATCATCATTTTCAATGATGAGCTGTCCCCAAGCCAAGTGCGCAATCTTTCCAAAAATATCGAAGCACGTATCATAGACAGAACACAATTGATTTTGGATATCTTCGCAGGAAGAGCACGCTCAAAGGAAGGGAAGCTTCAGGTTGAGCTGGCACAGCTGCAATATTTGCTGCCAAGGCTTGGCGGACAAGGTCTTCAGCTTTCCAGACTAGGTGCTGGTATTGGGACAAGAGGTCCTGGTGAAACGAAGCTTGAATCAGACAGACGTCATATCCGCCGCAGAATCGATGATATTAAAAGCCAATTGAATGTTATCGTTGAACACCGTGACAGATACAGAGAAAGAAGAAAGCGCAACAGAACATTCCAAATTGCGCTTGTAGGCTATACAAACGCCGGTAAATCTACGCTGTTTAACCGCGTGGCAGAAGCAGATTCCTTTGAGGAAAACATCTTGTTTGCGACACTTGATCCGATGACACGAAAGGTCATTTTGCCGAGTGGATTCAGTGCGCTTATTACTGATACGGTTGGGTTCATCCAAGACTTGCCAACAACGCTCGTTGCTGCGTTCCGCTCCACATTAGAGGAAGTGCGTGAAGCAGATTTGCTGTTACATGTTGTTGATATGTCAAATGAGGAATATTATCAGCATGAGGAAACGGTGCATAAATTGCTTGCAGACCTGGAAATCCCTGCGATTCCGCAAATCACCGTTTATAACAAGCGCGATCTTACGCATGCAGACTTCGTGCCGTCCTCCAAGCTTGACAGTATCGAGATCAGTGCCTTAAACGCAGATGACAGAATGAGACTAAAACAAAAAATTGAAGACACGATGATTGAGAATATGGAATATTATGAAGTTGTCGTTCCAGCAAGCAATGGTAAGCTGCTGGCGCAGCTGAAAAATGAAAGTATACTTAGAAGTCTTGTTTTCGAAGAGGAAGAACAGCAGTATACGTGCACAGGCTATTGTTTACATGACACAAGCCTTTCCGGACAGCTGAAAGCTTATAAAGCAACACGATAGGAGAACATTATGTACGATCAATTAACATTTGGTGATAAACTCCGAGTTCTTGTCGGAGAGGTAGAAGAACAAGTGAAGGAAGTTCATAAAACAATAGATGAACGAATTGACGAAAATCAATTTCGCGTTCTGAAAAGCTTTCAAAACAACAAGGTGAGCGAATCTCATTTTATTCCAACAACAGGCTATGGATATGATGATTTAGGAAGAGATACGCTAGAACGAATTTATGCAGAAGTATTCGGCGGAGAGTCAGGACTTGTGCGCCCGCAAATCATTTCAGGTACACACGCGATCAGCATTGCGTTATTCGGAGTGCTGCGTCCAGGAGATGAGCTTCTGTATATTACGGGAAAACCTTACGATACACTAGAAGAAATCGTCGGAATTAGAGGGAATGGCACAGGCTCCTTAAAGGAATTCGGCATTTCTTATAATAGTGTTGCCTTAAAAGAGGACGGACGCCCTGATTTCGAAAAAATCGCGTCAAGCATTAAGAGCAATACAAAAATGATTGGTATCCAGCGCTCAAAGGGCTATGCAACAAGACCATCCTTTACAATTGCAGAAATAAAGGAAATGATTGATTTTGTTAAGGAATTGAAAAGCGATGTTGTCGTATTTGTGGACAATTGCTATGGTGAATTCGTAGAGGATCTTGAACCATGTCATGTTGGTGCAGATTTAATGGCAGGATCTCTTATCAAAAACCCAGGCGGCGGTATTGCCAAAACAGGCGGTTATATTGTTGGGAAAGAAAAATTCGTAGAAGCATGCTCCTATCGGATGACATCTCCAGGCATTGGAGCGGAGGCTGGAGCATCTCTATACAGTCTGCAGGAAATGTACCAAGGATTTTTCCTTGCACCACATGTTGTCGGACAAAGCTTAAAGGGTGCTGTGTTTACTGCAGCTATGCTTGAAAAGCTTGGGATGAATTCTGCGCCGAAATGGAATGTGCCACGCACAGACTTGATTCAATCGGTGCAATTTGATGATAAGGAAAAGATGGTCGCATTCTGCCAGGCTGTGCAGTACGCATCACCAGTCAATTCCCATGTCACACCATATCCAAATTACATGCCAGGCTATGAAGATGATGTCATTATGGCAGCAGGAACGTTTATTCAAGGTGCAAGCATTGAGCTAACTGCAGACGGTCCAATCAGGCCGCCATATGTCGCTTACGTACAAGGCGGATTAACGTATTCTCACGTAAAAATTGCTGTATGTATGGCAGTTGACAGATTATTGGAACAAAAGCTGATTACGTTATCATAAAAAAATCTGCATCCAGAGGTTAGAAATTGTAACATTTGTTGACAATAAATCTATCCAAAACTATAATGAAGTTGGGTAAATATAATCAATCTAAAGGAGCCGAATCGCTATGTCTGGTAGTCAAATTCGTCGGTCGATGCCTCTATTCCCAATTAGTATTGTCATGCAGTTAACAGAGCTGTCCGCTCGACAAATTCGCTACTATGAAGAGCACGAATTAATTGCTCCAGCAAGAACGGATGGCAACAGGAGACTGTTTTCCTTAACTGATATTGACAAACTATTGGAAATTAAGGATCTAATCGATCAAGGTGTTAACCTCGCTGGGATTAAACAAATCTTCTCAGTGAAGGAAAAGCAAGTTATAACAGAAGATGTAAAGAAAGAAGCAGAAAAGGCTCGCAGAGAGCTTACAGATGAAGACTTGCGTAAACTTTTGCGCAAGGAGCTGTTGAATGCAGGACGTTTTAACAATAATGGCCGCAATTCAATGGGACAGGGAGGATCTCAATTTTTTCAGAGATAGATATTAAAGGGACTTAAGAGGAGGAAATAGCCGTGGCAAAGAACTATTCAAAAGAGGATATCAAACGTTTTGCAGAAGAAAGTAATGTAAAATTCATTCGACTTCAATTTACGGATATTTTAGGAACAATCAAGAATGTTGAGATTCCAATCAGTCAGCTTGATAAAGCCCTCGACAACAAAATGATGTTTGATGGCTCTTCCATCGAAGGATTTGTAAGAATTGAAGAATCTGATATGTACCTATATCCAGATTTGAATACATGGGTTGTTTTCCCATGGACAGCAGAAAAAGGCAAGGTTGCACGACTTATCTGTGATATTTACAATCCAGATGGCACACCATTCGAAGGAGATCCGCGTAACAACTTGCGTCGTGTTCTTAAAGAAATGGAAGCTCTCGGCTTTACTGATTTCAACTTAGGACCTGAACCAGAATTCTTCCTGTTCAAATTGGACGAAAAAGGGCAACCATCCCTTGAATTGAACGATAACGGAGGCTACTTCGACCTAGCGCCAACAGACCTTGGCGAAAACTGCCGCCGCGACATCGTGTTGGAGCTTGAAGAAATGGGCTTTGAAATCGAAGCATCTCACCATGAAGTTGCTCCAGGACAGCACGAAATCGATTTCAAATATGCGGATGCAGTTACAGCATGTGACCAAATCCAAACATTTAAATTAGTCGTAAAAACAATTGCACGCAAACACGGACTGCACGCAACATTCATGCCAAAGCCATTGTTCGGCGTTAACGGCTCAGGAATGCACTGTAACCTTTCCCTGTTTAAGAACGGTCAAAACTCATTCTATGATCCAAACACAGAGCTTGAAATGAGTGAAACAGCACTACAATTCATCGCTGGTATTGTTAAGCATGCAACAAGCTTTACAGCAATCACTAACCCGACTGTAAACTCTTACAAGCGCTTAGTGCCAGGCTACGAAGCACCATGTTATGTAGCATGGTCAGCTCGCAACCGTTCACCATTAATGCGTATCCCAGCATCACGCGGCCTAAGCACACGCGTTGAAGTACGCAGCGTGGACCCAGCAGCTAACCCATACCTAGCAATGGCAGCCTTGCTAGCAGCAGGCCTTGACGGAATCAAAAACGAATTGACTCCGCCAGCACCAGTAGACCGCAACATTTACATCATGAGCAAAGAAGAACGCCTTGCAGAAGGCATCGTTGACCTGCCATCAACACTTGCAGACGCATTAACAGAACTAAAGCAAAATCCAACAATGATTGACGCTTTAGGAGAGCATATTTTCGTACACTTTGTAGAAGCTAAAGAGATTGAGTGGGATATGTTCCGCACACAAGTGCATCCATGGGAACGAGACCAATACATGGAAATGTATTAAGTAGAAGAAGCCTTGGTATATCTAATACCAAGGCTTTTTTTATTTGTAAATAAGTGCATTATAAGTGAATATGATATTACCTAAATTTAGTTCTAATTAGTTTAATAGTACTTATTCTTTCATGTCAAACAGAAATACATCAGCAGAAATGAATGAAGGTGTTGTTTTTCTAATTGAAACTAATATATCTACCGAAGTAGAAGTAGCTGAATACAAAGTAGACCTACAAGTATTTGAAAGAAAAGAAGTTAATACAAAAGAACCGAAATTAATAGAATTTGAGGTAGTAACAGCAGATAATACTATAACTGCAATACATAACGAACTGGTAAACGCAAAAAGATAAATATAGAGGTGAAATATGGGAAGGAAACTATTTACATGTCCTTGTTGTGGATATAAAACGTTGTCTGAATTGAATTCCTGGGAGATTTGTGTTGTATGTAGGTGGGAAGATGATCCGCTACAATCCGATGAGCCTGATTTTGCTGGCGGAGCAAATGTGGAATCTCTTAGAGAAGCTCAAAAAAGTTGGAATGAATTCGGTGTATATTCAAAAAACTTGCTAGTTGAGAAAAATGATAGAGCTGCATGGAGATATGAAAAGGACAGTAATTATAAACCGTTATAACAATAATAATTTATTTTAGTTATTTATTTAGAAAAACCCTACTTTTTCTGAGTAGGATTCATTATATGTTATGTAAAAATAGTTAGATATTTTCTAATTGTTGTTATTTAAACCAGCATTGATAAACGAAGTGCAATTGAATTAATACTTTTAAACAAAATCGTTTCATCCAGATTTCTGTGAAATGTTAGAAAAGGGAGAAGTAGTAAATTCAAATTATGCTCAAAGCAATACATTCGAAAATTCTACTACTAAATGGGAACTGATTTATAAGCTATCGCCTGGTGACCCAAATCAAAAGCTGAACAATTAGAGATTATTAAAAAAGCATATAGCCTTAGAATGATGACTAATGATGATTGGCTATTAAGAAAGTATGAATCTAAAGATATTCTAAATGGTCTAAGCAATACAAATGCTAAGTCGATTAATTCTGGATTAGCCTTTATTGAAGATTCATCTATGAGTAAAATGCATGCAAAATGGAGGGAACAATTATTAGAAGGTATTAAAAAAACGTATGAGGATGGTATCGCATATAAGGACAATAAGTTTTTTAGATATCATGTACTGAAAGCCTATTTCTTCGGATAAACTCTAATGGTTCTCCAAAAGACTTTTTATTCTTGGAAAGTCCCAAATCTAAGAAGGAGAATTCCTTTGTACCATTTACCATAAGTTAGCTTGCTTAATAATATCAAATAAAAAAAGCCAACTTATAAAAAAGTAGGCTCATTTTTGATTACTAAATTTATCTTTAAAATATAGGTGATCAACTTTATGTTTCGTGGCCATTAATTGAGATGCTAAGACAGCGGTGTACACGGTTGTTAGAAGAATAGCTAAAACTCCTATTCCAAAAATATAATTGTCTTTATGCACAAGTATAACCTCCTTCCTTGTAATATTGTTATCTTCTCTAAAAAGAACATGTTTATACAAGATAAATATCGAAAATATTTTGAACAAAAAAGGAGAGGGATAGATGAAGCGGAATTCTGAGACTGAGATTTCTATGATAATTTATGTACATAGGAATTCCTTTTTTAGTTAGAAGTATTCCTTAAAAGTCTATAGAGGTTAACTTTGTTATCTTTAAATTAATTAATAAATTCAAGCATCCCAGCACTGTAGTATTTTATGTTGTTAAATCATTTTTTTCTGGTCACCTTTTTAATACCTCTGAATAATATGCCCTTGAGTTTAACTAAGGGGGAATTTGGGTATGGAAAATGTTAGAGGTTATGAAGAATCTTCATCAAGTCAGCACCATCATAAAATGAGTCATCATCATAAGTTTCAGCAAAAATGTACGAAACATCTATTTCAATTTGTCCAAATAGAGACAAAGGATGATGAGGTTCATCAAGGTATTCTGCACAGTTTTGATGATGAAAATGTTTATTTGTTAGTACCAAGCCAAGGTGGCAATGATAATAGTCGCTTGTTTGTTCCGTTTGGAGGCTTTGGGCTGTTCGGATTTCCTGTTTTCGGAATAAGAAGGTTTGGTCCTTTTTATCCAATGTGGTGGTAATGAAAATTTTACAAATAGCATAGATTGGATATGCACACAAATACATGTATGAGAATAGCTTGAACCTCAAATGAAAGAAGCTGCTATAAAGTAGGCGGAAAAATCCCTGTATTTCAGTAGGGATTTTTTTGACCTATTTAGGCTTCGAGTTATACATAAGTAATGATAACTGTTTAAAAAAAGTATCCTCCTTCGCTTAAAAGGGGAGTTAGACGGCTATCACAACGAAATTACTATTACTTTACATGGAACAAATAAAATCAGGTCCAACAAACTAATTATAGAATACAATATACATAATCAACTTGGTTTGGACTGATTTAAATGAATGGTCACTGGAAAGAAATTATTGGTTCCCTTTTCTCTACAATTGGGACAATACAGGCTGCTATTGGCAGTACTCCCCAATTTCATTTAGATAAAGATCAAAGCTATCAACTAAGACTTGTTGGCAATGTGTTGCAAGCGTCAGGGAGTGCGTTGTCAGCTGATGGTCAAGGAACAATATCTCTAGAAAAGTTAGGAGATGAAATTCAAGCTGTTGGCAACTCAACGGTCATAGCTGGTTTGGTGCTTTATGGCACATCAAATACAGACACAGAGCAACGACTTATAATAACCGGTAACTGGTTGCAGGCATTAGGCAGCTTTGTCGGTCTGGCAGATGAGTTTTTTGACAGTACGGAGGATGGAAGAGCAGAGAATATAACCGGTAATTTATTGCAAGGTATTGGTAACTCGATGCAGGCTATAAGTGGTGATCGAGTGTTGCATGACAATCAGAACGATGGACAATTTGGCGTTATCGGAAGCTGGATACAAGCAACAGGCTCGTGTATTTCGCTTATCGGACAAATCCAAGAGGAGCTGGAGGAAATTCGTCTTAATATTAATGAGTAATATTTTTATTAAAAGCAAAACTCCAGTAGTTTTGCTTTTTTGGTGAGAAAAATACAATATAATTTCAAAAGATTGTTCACATACATAGAAAAACTAGGTATAATAGTTAGAAACATAATATGGAAAAGGAGTTATAATTTGCTTTATCCGTTTTTGGGTCTTATTCTACAAATAATCTATTTACTATTAATAACTATTTTTAATTTTGCAAGAGTACAGGTTATGGAGCTATTCTCGGTATATCCCATCGCTTTTATTGAGTTATTTATTGGTGCAGCAAGTTTCATATGCGGATTAATTGGCTTTATAAAGAAAGCTAATATGATCCTGTCGTTTTTTGTTATGGCGTTAGGGATAATGATTATTTTCCTATTTGTGTTTATGTATCTGTTACCTGAAGCAGGCAGTCCTCCACCAATTCCGCTGTTTTATTCGGAATAAAAGGGGGCTAAAATGAGTCAAGCTTCTTCACTTATGTCCTTAATTCGCAACTCTGCTGTTATAAAAAAATACTAATGATCTAAAGGAGAAATAAGCATGTTTGATTATGCTTTCCTTAATATCGGCAGCATCCTGTTAGGATTAATTGCTTTGGCGATTCCTACATATTGTCTAATAAAAGAGCATGGAAAAAGTATAGTTCTTAGCAGTATCAGCTATGCGGCTTGTGCGATTTCTCTTTGTCTTCAAATTTTCTATAACTATTATTTAGTAAAAAGAGAGGACTGGTCTGCGCTTTTAGATACAATAGGTGCAGTGGCAGGCGCTTCAGCAGTACTTGTAATCGTGACAATCTTCTTGAACGTAACCTCGATCCTTGTTCATACTAAGCTGCAAAATAGGTCATAATGCATAACTAGGAGGATAGTTCTTGTATGAAAAGCTTTATTAAATTAAATGCAGTTGCCTGTGTTTATGCATTTTCAATAGTGATTCCTCTTGAGTTAATGGCAAATGTATATAGAATCAGCAGACTGACAAATTGGGATATACAAAAAGTAAATTTATTTACGGAAGCTACATTGATGCTTGATATTATCGGCGGAACCATTCTGCTGTTTTTCCTAACAAGGAAATGGTTTAACGGAAGCAACGTAAAATATTGGACAACTATACTTTGGGTACCTTATCTTGTGTTGTTTATTTATATAATCGCCTCGTTGTTTCCGATAACATATGCTGGTGATGTTCAGAATTCTAAGACTGGTTTTTTTGTAATAGGCGGATTGATTGTGTATCCTTTTTATATTCTTGTCCTTAATTTTGTTGAAACTTTGAGTCGTACTAAATCAACAGAAAACAGGTGAGTTTCTGCTGAATCATATATGGTCGCTATTTGGCCATTTAGTTCAATTTCATCAGGATATATCTTTTACGTAAACGAAAAGACATGTTATTGTTACTATACAGAGGAGGTGAAAAGAGGTGTGGTTAGTTAAATTGCTTATAGCTATTTAACTTGTTTCGTTGCTTCACATTTTATTTAGTTAAGGAAAATATCCCCTTTAAAATAGATAAATTAGAACCAAGCACAATAAGCTGAACCAATGAGCTTTAAACCACGTCTTTTTATCAATATGGAATTTATGAAAAAATACTCTGATTTAGTATTTTTTATAGTAGCAGTTTGTTACTTATGTATGCGTGTTTTTACCGATTTCTCAATCGGTGGCGGCTTACAGTTAGGTGCAGATATCATCGTGCTTATTGGTGCCGTAATGTTTATTATATCTATGGTGCATATGTTAATCGGCCGCAGAAAAAACAAAAGTACTTAAGGGAAGAGTTCCTGCAAAGCATTCAAATTAGTTGGATGCTTTTTTGTATGGAAGAAAATATTGGAAGGGTATTAATCGTTTTTTTTTCTGTAAGGTAGGGAATGAATATAATGAGGTGATTGGATATGGAATACAAGAAAAAATCTAAGGGATTAATTAATGCCCATACCAACATGGACAACCCTGAACAGTATCCGACAGAAAACGAAAGCCTTTTTGATATGTTTGAAAGTGAACAAACCGTTGATGCCATACCAATGGAAGATGTTAAAGAGGAATGGCGCGAAGAAAAAGCAAAACATGATACGAAAAGCACCTCTTCAAGTGAAAAGAAATATAAAACGGGAATGTGATGAGATGAAACAGCTGCTTAGAAGCGGCTGTTTTTTTATTTAGTAAATTTTGAACGTCAATGAGAAAGCAGCAGGAGAAAATAGTACTACCTTTCTTTTAAAATAACATACCGCTGTTAATGGAATGATTTAAAAGACCTATATTAATATAGGAAAATACAAAAGGAAATTTCCACATAAATCCCTTTATAGATTATCCGAAAAGATGGATTCAATATATTATTCCCAGCTTATCGAAGGCAGTACGAAAGAATAAAAAGGGAAGTAGAGTTAAAGTGTACCATATACTAGTAAAAGCAGTGGTTAGTTTAAATGGTTTTTTTAACAAAAAAGACTCAGCCGACCAGCCGAGTCTTCCTCTCAATCAAGGCTTTAGAATAACCTTAATCACTTCATCTTCATGGTCGTTGAACATTTTATAGGCATTACTTGCGTCATCAAGTGATACGCGGTGTGTGATGATTTCTGTTGGATCGATTTCTCCGTTTGTGATTTTGTCGAACAGCATTGGCATATAGTGGATGACTGGGGCTTGGCCTGCTTTTACGGTAATGTTTCGTTCAAAGATTTGTCCGAGTGGAAACATATTGTATTTGGAGCCGTAAATGCCTGTTAATTGAATTGTGCCGAATTTGCGTACAGCGTTCAGGCCGATTTGGATGGCACTTAAAGTTCCGCCTTGAATTTTTAGCTTTTGTCCGATGGCTTCCATCGTTGATTTTTTTCCATCCATGCCAACACAGTCAATCACGACGTCTGCACCGCCGCCGGTAATTTCTTTAATGAAATATCCAGCATCCTCATGCTCGTCAAAATTAATTGGCTCGACCTTGTTCATCTTTTTGGCATGATTTAATCTGTAAGGAACATTATCAACGGCGATAACACGCTTAGCGCCTTTCATCCAAGCGAATTTCTGGGTCATTAAGCCCACTGGTCCACTCCCTAATACAACGACTGTATCGCCTTTTTTTACGCCAGCGTTTTCCACACTCCAATAGGCAGTTGGAAGAACATCAGACATAAATAGAAGTGCTTCGTCTTCTAATTCACAGCTTTCTGGAATAACAAAGGGCATAAAGTTACCGTAAGGAACACGAAGTAATTCTGCCTGTCCACCTTGATAGTCGCCATATCGCTCTGTAAATCCGAAGTATGCGCCAGTATCTGCGAGCTGTTTATTTGGATTGGAATTATCACATTGGCTTTCCATTTCATGTTCGCAATAATAGCAATGGCCACAAGAAATGTTAAAAGGAAGGACAACTCGGTCGCCTTTTTTTACCTTCGTTACTTCAGACCCAACCTCTTCAATAATACCCATTGGCTCATGTCCAATTACATAGTCCTTTTCAGCTGGTACAGCACCTTGGTAAATATGCAAATCAGAGCCGCAAATAGCTGTCGATGTTATTCTGACGATGATGTCATCTTTTTTATGTAGCTTAGGATCTGCCACCTGTTTAACTTGTACATCTTTTGCACCTTGATAAGTGACTGCTTTCATGAATGTGAAGCCTCCTCTTCGTTTGGATTACTTTATTCTTACCCAAATTTATCGCTGGCAAACTATTTCACAATAGAATTAAGTCGCATATCCATTCTTTATTGTTTAAATTCATTTAACCGTTCATATGTTTCAAGCAGGAAATCATAGAATAATTCTTCTGTCGGCAGCAGCTTCCGTTGCGTTGGATAGATGACACCGACTGTTCTCGTTAAGTTTGTATCAACAATAGGCACAATGACAGTTGAACGCGGGGTGTTATCAACGAGAGTCATTTCTGGCATTAATGCTACACCTAATCCTGCAGACACAAGACCTTTAAGTGCATCAATATCCTTGCCCTCGAAAGCAATCCGTGGTGAAAATTGCGCTTCTTTGCAAGCTTGTATTACTTGTTCGCGAAAAACAAACCCCTCTGGGAGCACACAAAAAGGCTCATCCTTTAAATCACGCAGTCGTATCGACGATTTTTGAGCTAAGTGATGATGATTAGGAACTAAAGCGACAATATTTTCGGTGAAAAGCGTTGCTCCTTTTATTTTCGTCTCTTTTTCCTGATTTGGCATTGGGGCAATCATTGCTAAATTAAAGCTTCCGTTTATAACACCGTCGATTAAATCATAATAAAGAGCATTGCTCATTTGAAATTTGGCTTCCGGATATCTAGTGCGGAAAGCATAGATTATCGATGGCAAAGTATGCGCTGCCATACTAATTGGAAAAGCAATCCTTACCGTGCCTTTTTCAGGATCTAAATATTCCTTCACTTCTCGTTTGGCGTCCTCCATCATGTTCCACACTTGCTTCATTCGTTCAAAGAAGATTTTTCCTAAAGGTGTCAGCTTAACACTGCGGCCTTCTCGTATAAACAGCTCAACGCCAAGTTCATTTTCCAAGTTAAAAATTTGTCTGCTGACAGAGGATTGTGCAACATGTAATATATCTGCGGCCTCTGTGACATGCTCTCGTTTTGCTACTTCGAGAAAGTACTGAATTTGTCGCATTTCCATGGTTATCATTCTCCTAATGCGTTTAACGCATGAATTTCATCCGAAATTAGTATTGGAACTATCAATTACAAAATTATAAAATGAAACCACTTGAAAGAAAAGGAATTTTCTAAACTTTAAATTATTTTTAGGGGCTGAATTGTTATGGAAGTTGTCGAAGCATTGGAAAATACGGTTATGAAAGATAGAGAGAATGCAGAAGAATATGTGAATCGTTTATATAAATTGGTGCAAGATCGCAATCCAAATGAAGCTGAATTCCACCAGGCAGTTAAAGAGGTGTTGGATTCTTTAGTTCCTGTACTTGTAAAAAATCCTGTTTACATCAAACAGGCAGTGTTAGATAGAATAGTAGAGCCTGAGCGTATGATCAGCTTTAGAGTGCCATGGGTTGATGATAATGGAACTATTCAAGTGAACAGAGGATTCCGAGTTCAGTTCAATAGTGCGATTGGGCCGTTTAAAGGTGGATTGAGATTTCATCCAACTGTTAATGCTAGCATCATTAAATTCCTCGGCTTTGAACAAATCTTTAAAAATTCATTAACAGGACAGCCAATAGGCGGAGGCAAAGGCGGGTCTGATTTCGATCCTAAAGGAAAATCAGATATGGAAATTATGCGTTTTTGTCAAAGCTTCATGACAGAGCTAAGCAAACATATCGGACCTGATATTGATGTGCCTGCAGGTGATATTGGAGTTGGTGCAAGGGAAATCGGCTATATGTTTGGTCAATATAAAAAACTTAAAGGTGCATTTGAAGCGGGAGTGCTGACAGGAAAAGGAATTGGCTATGGCGGGAGCCTTGGCAGGAAAGAAGCAACAGGCTATGGATTAGTTTATTTTGTAGAAGAAATGCTGCAAAGTAAAGGTTTAAGCTTTAATGGCAGCACTGTCGTTGTTTCCGGGTCTGGTAATGTCTCTATTTATGCAATCGAAAAGGCGATGCAATTAGGTGCAAAAGTAGTTGCATGCAGTGATTCAAGCGGATATATTTATGATCGTAATGGAATCAATTTGGAAACTGTTAAGCGCTTAAAGGAAACAGAGTCAAAGCGAATCTCTGAATATGTAAATGTTCATCCTGAGGCACTTTACCATGAAGGCTGTACAGGGATTTGGTCGATTCCTTGTGATATTGCATTACCAAGTGCAACTCAAAATGAAATTGATAAGATTGCTGCAGAACGTCTTGTATCAAATGGAGTAAAAGCAGTTGGCGAAGGTGCAAATATGCCTTCTACACAAGGTGCTGTTGATTACTTTATGGAACACAGCGTTTTATTTGGTCCAGCAAAAGCCGCTAATGCAGGGGGTGTTGCGGTTTCTGCATTGGAAATGGCACAAAACAGTGCTAGGGTTGCTTGGACAAAAGAAGAGGTAGATAGTAAATTACAGGCTATTATGAAGGACATTTATACAAAAAGCATGCAAGCAGCCCAAGAATATGGGATGGCAGGGAATTTTGTTGCCGGAGCAAATATAGCAGGCTTTAAAAAGGTTGCAGATGCAATGCTTGAACAAGGTGTCATCTAAAGTGAACAGAATAAATCAGGAAGGTCACAAGACTGTGGCCTTCTTAATTTATATAGCAAGATATTACTTTTCTTCATTAACGCATCGTTTATCATAACAAAATAGCGTTTAAGATTCCTTGCTATTAAGATTTATATGCATGAGCAAAAACAATCTAAGAAGGGCTGACATACATAGGGAATTGGAGCGGTTTAGCTACTGTTGTCAGTTATGAAAAGCAGAAAAAACCTTCTTGGTTCATAACATATTATTAAAGATAATTATTTTTTTGAAATAATATTCTCGAAGAGTTTTTCTTATTGCTTTTTCTAAATAGATGTATGTGGTTTTAATAAAATACATTCTTTTTGCATACATTGTGGAAAGAGGGTATACATATTGCATCTTAAACTTTAGGCTGTAAGTGGATTTTTTTCTGGCGAAAACTGCTTTAAATGGGGATTTATACTTATAAAAGAAGTTCAAAGAGAACTTATCCTTTTTTAAATGCTGTAAATAGTATATAATTATCAGATAATGGTAGATAATTTTATTTGTAAATAATTATAATAGTTAATGAGAGTATCAAAAAACGAAGACAGAAATGGTGTGTTCATAAAGAGCGCCTGCATCCTTTCTGCGAATACACTAATGTAAAGGGAAGGTTAATATGAGCAAAAGAGAAACTAACACAGATGTTTTCTTAATTGGTACCGGAATCATGAGTGCAACATTGGGGACACTTCTGAAAGAATTAGTGCCTGACTGGAAGATTACAGTATTTGAGAAACTTGCAAACACAGGAGAGGAAAGCTCAAACGAATGGAATAATGCGGGGACAGGGCATGCTGCGTTATGTGAGCTGAATTATACTGTTGAAAGACCAGACGGATCGATTGATATCAGCAAAGCAATTAATATTAACGAACAATTCCAAGTTTCCATGCAGTTTTGGTCTTATCTCGTTAACAGTAAGCGCATACATAACCCGAAGGATTTTATTATGCCATTACCTCATATGAGTTTAGTTGAAGGCGAAGAAAATGTTAGTTTTTTAAGGAAAAGATTTAAAGCGCTGTCAAACAATCCCTTATTTGCAGGAATGGAATTTTCCGATAATCCAGAAAAACTGCAGGACTGGATTCCCCTTATCATGGATGGCCGCAATGGAAATGAACCGATTGCAGCCACGAAAATTGATTCAGGAACAGACGTTAACTTCGGTGCATTAACACGCATGCTGTTTAACCATCTTGATGATAATGGTGTGACAATTAAATATAAGCATAGTGTTCATGATTTAAAACGGACTAAGGACGGTTTATGGGAACTGACCGTACGTAATCTGCAAAAAAACACGATTGAACGCCATACTGCAAAATTTGTGTTTATTGGAGGCGGAGGCGGAAGCTTGCATTTGCTGCAAAAATCAGGTATTCCAGAAGGCAAGCATATTGGCGGCTTCCCAGTTAGCGGTATTTTCATGGTGTGTAAGAATCCTGATATTGTCAATCAGCACCACGCAAAAGTATATGGAAAGGCTAAAGTCGGTGCACCGCCAATGTCCGTGCCCCATTTGGATACACGCTTTATTGATAATAAAAAATCGCTGCTGTTTGGACCATTCGCTGGCTTTTCGCCGAAATTTTTGAAAACTGGCTCTATGTTTGATTTAATCACGTCTGTAAAACCAGATAATATTTTCACCATGCTGTCAGCGGGTGCAAAAAATATGGGATTAACTAAGTATTTGATTCAGCAGGTGATGTTGTCAAAGGAACAGCGCATGGAAGAACTGCGTGAGTTTATTCCGAATGCAAAGATGGAGGATTGGGATTTAGTAGTTGCTGGCCAAAGAGTGCAAGTAATTAAAGACACGGATGCTGGGAAGGGAACGCTACAGTTCGGCACAGAGGTAATAACAGCAGGTGACGGCTCCATTGCAGCACTGCTTGGCGCTTCACCAGGCGCTTCCACAGCAGTTCAGGTCATGCTTGAGGTACTCGACAAATGCTTCCCACAGCATATCGAAGAGTGGAGGCCGAAAATTAAAGAGATGATTCCTTCATATGGTCTTTCTTTAATGGAAAACCCAGCATTATTAGAAGAAGTCCATACATCAACAACTCAGTCCCTCATTACTACTGAAAAAGAACCGTTTTACAGTTAAAAAAGTTATGATAAAGGTTTTTACTATAGAGATGCTTTCCTTTTTAAGGAGGCATCTTTTTTAAATGTGTTATTGCTTTTAAAATGCTTTACCAGGTGGGTAAAAGCAATGCTGATGATAGTAATAGAATGGTATGAATATAAATCAGACGATTACCGAGAAAAATTGTTGGGTATAGTACAGTAATGTTGGCTTTTGTAAAGAAAATTAGATGCTTTAACATAAGTTTGGTTTAAAAAACAATTTATAAATGGAGGTTGGAGAAATGCCAAAACTAACAGTTGATACAGTAAATAATGAACCAGTAAAAATATACTATGAGGACCATGGAAGCGGAAAACCAATTGTTCTTATTCATGGGTGGCCGTTAAGCTCTCGTTCTTGGGAAGCCCAAGTTCCTGCGTTAATTGATGCTGGATATCGCGTAATTACGTATGATCGCCGTGGTTTTGGTCAATCATCACAACCATATGACGGATATGACTATGATATATTAGCCAAAGATTTACACACTTTAATAGAGCATCTGGAGCTTAAAGAAGTAACCCTTGTAGGTTTTTCCATGGGTGGCGGAGAAGTGGTGCGTTACATTAGTATATATGGAGAGGAGCGCATCGAAAAAGCTGTTTTAGCTGCTGCTGTTCCCCCGTACATGTATAAATCAGCTGATCATCCAGAGGGTGCCCTTGATGACGCGACAATCGCAGAATTTGAAAATGGTGTTAAAGCAGATCGTATCGCATTCCTCGAAGAATTTACACACAATTTCTTTACAGCAGGTGATAACAAGGACCTTGTTAGTGAACCGCTCCGTTTATACAACCGTGATATTGCTGCATTTGCATCACCAAAAGGCACGCTTGATTGCATTGACGCATTTGCGCGAACAGACTTCCGCAATGACTTAGCCAGCATTACTGTGCCAACATTAGTTATTCACGGTGATGCAGATGGAGTCGTTCCATTAGAAGCAAGTGGTAAGCTTGCTCACAAAATGCTGGCAAACTCTGAGTTAGTCGTTGTTGAAGGAGCTCCACACGGATTTAACGCGACACATCCAGACAAATTTAACGAGGAATTAATTCAATTTCTTGCAAAATATTGAACAACCTGAAAAAAAGCAGATGAGTGCCATCTGTTTTTTTTCGTACATAAACTTCTTCATTTTCTATCAATTTTGGCTATCTCTTTAAGAAGATTATTTCATTCCTTCAAATATGAAATAATTAAACGACGATATTTACAGTTGAAAAAAATAGGCCAATTTAAGACCATGCTGAAATGTATCTAGCTACATGATTTTACCTCATCACTTATAAAAGGGCGAATAATACGTATATTTTTAAAGTAGGTAATTTTTGATTAGCTAGGTAGTTTTTAAGTAGTGTAAGTAAAGTAAATAACTTACACTTTACCCTGTAAAAATACCTAAAAGAAAGAAACGTAATTAAGTGCTGTCAATAATTGTCGAGCAATTGTTATTGTCCTTTTTTCTCATTTATCTAATAATAATATGGGAAGGAGGTTGGGGGAGTCTGTATCTGCGTGAAAAAGTCGAAATAATCAAAGATATTCAAAAACTCATAAACATAAAAAATAAGATTAATAAAAAAATCTTGAGATGTACGCTAATAGGCTTAGAAGAGGATTTTAATTATTTTCGTGATAGAAATGAAGAGCTTGATAATCAAATAATGAGGCTTATAAACAAAATTAAAAGTTAGAACACAAAATACATATAATTAATGGGGAAATGAGGCATTGCAAAGGATGCCTCTTTTATTTTGTCCAAAATATACTGTAAGCCTTTGATGTTTAAAAATGGGAGTAATCTGACTAGTCAATAATGCTGTTTTTCTTTGCCGCATCTCACACATTTGTCTGAGTAATAGCTATACTTGTGATTCCTTTTAAAAAAACAAATGATGCTTTTAAGCTTCATATAAATCCCCCGCCTTAAAATAGTTTAATTTCATTCTATGCGGTGAATATAAACAACTTGTTAAAAAATCTTGAAAAATAA
The DNA here is from genome assembly GCF_007273535.1 of Niallia circulans. Lineage (NCBI taxonomy): Bacteria > Bacillati > Bacillota > Bacilli > Caryophanales > Bacillaceae > Niallia > Niallia circulans. The sequence goes on along the minus strand of NZ_RIBP01000004.1, from coordinate 3,204,438 downwards.
GTAAAAGAATCTAACAAGTAATGAGGCAATCTTTTGCTTAGTCTTTTTTTATCTCTCAGCAAGTCCCCCCCTTTACTGCATATATTCTCTTAAGTGAGACAAGGTAAAGAGTAAGCTGCATTAGAGGGGTTGATGGAGATGGTTAAGGCAGAAAAATGTGAGGGTCTTGCTTGTAAAGTACGCGGTGCTGACAAGCTTTTTCCGTTTAGTGCATGGGATAGTCCAGACAAGGTGAACTGGTTTTGCAGTGACCATCTCAGTGCTGCAAAGGCGTTTAGTGAAAAGGAAAAACAAGCGTTTTTGCATTATTACGCAGACCCTGAAAAGCGTAAGTGGCTACCACATACATCCCTTATGCTATACGAAAAATACAGTGAAAAGTTCTAAGGCTCCAATTGTTCCGCAAAAAATGCCCAAACCTGTTTAGTCCAATCCTTAGCGGGTATTTAAGGAACAAAAAGGAGTCTTAAGGATGAATTTGAAAAGCAATCGTTCCTATTACGCAGTAGCAGGCATTTCTACGGCATTAGTCATAATAGCTGTACTCACTTTATCCTCTAACTCTACTCCTAAAACAACAGCAGAGTCAGTTTATAAAGAACCTGAAATAATCACAGAAGCTAACAGGAAGGTTATTGAAGATAATGATGAAGCAAAACAGACAATTTCGGCAACTATTATAAGTAAAACACCTGATGGTAAGCATTTTTCAGCAGTCAACAACTATGATGAAAAAGATATTGTCGTTTTAGATAAGAAAGAGGAAACAACTTTGAAAAATGGGGATAAAGTATATATCACATTTGCTGGTGATAAGGTAGATAGTGTAGAGGTGGTAAAACGTGCACCTTAATGGAAACAAAATCAGCTCTAAGGGGCTGATTTTTTTATTTGCTTTGGTAATTAAATCTGTGTTTGACTTGATATAATGTTAAGTAGTAGTTATAAGGAGATTGACATGATTAATAAACATATTATCATTGCTAGAGGAGGAGAACAGCGCAGCAAGCTGGAGTCCTTTTTTCAGGTACGCGGCGCTAAGACAGTATCTTTTCCACTCTTAAAAGTGACAGAACTCAAATTAACTGATGATAATTTGGAGAAAATTCTTAAAGGGAAACGGCTGATTTTTTTAAATCCGACAAGCATTGACATTTTCTTTCGGCAATTGGCTGTGAGGCAACATTCATTCAAACTGCCATTTCAAATGGAATATGTATCAGAAAAATCCGGAAAAGTTTTAAAGCAAATGGGGATACCTTGTAAGCTTGCACGATATGAACAAGGTACTGCCATCTTACTTGGACATGATCAGCAGAAAGTAAACCATTATTCAGAGGATGATCAGCTTCTTATTACACACAAATTAGCACCGGAGAAGCAATATCTCGAGGAAATGCGCATTAAATTTAAGAAAGACTCTTGGAATACGGTCATCTTTCCCAATAAACTTGCGGTTGATTTCTTTATTAAGTATTGGCATGACATGAAGTTGGGAGATTTTAGTATGCTTTCGTTTGCAGCAGTTGGTAAATTGGTGAAAGCTTATGCTATGGAACAAGGTTTTAGTGAACTTGATGAAATCACCCAAACGCTATTACAATCAGATGAATGGAAATCCTAATGGTAAAAGGAAAACGCCCTAGTCTTTTAAGACCAGGGCGTTTTCCTTTTTGAGTATTAGCCTAAGAAAGATGCACCTACGATGATTAATAGAATAAATAGAACAACGATTAGTGCAAAGCTGTTGGAGTACCCGCCACCGTTTTCTTCATAACCTCTTGACATGTCTCTCACCTCCGCTCATCAGGTATACAACATCATATGATGATTTACATGAGAGGGAATGGACAAGAATACAGAGAGCATGAAAAAAATAGAAAATGAGCATTCTAACTAGAGGCTATATTTTAGTGTAAACTGGTAAATTCTAAAATGTGAAAAAATAATAAATGGATGTGAAAACAGTGAATACAGATCAATCGATAAAAACATTAAATAAATTTCTGCAGGGACAATATATGGGGATACATTCGTATGAACATTTTATTCAAAATCTAGAGGATATGTCCTTAAAGAACTCTTTTACGGACATTTTAACAGATCATACGAATAATGCTCATCGTATTTCAGAGAGGATTTCTCAATTAGGCGGCGAACCGGTAGATAGTGAGGGGATAATTGGCAAGGCAGAATCGATTCTTGGCAATATATTTGATCCTGACAAAGGGGATGAAGTCATCATTAAACATGCAATAAAGGGAGAAAATTTATATGGTATTAAAATGTCTGAGCAGCTTGTCAGAGATAAGCTCGATGATGAAAGCATGAATCTAGTTCACCAAATATTAAATAATGACAGAGAACATGTTGACTTATTAAAGTCGTTAATACATTAATCATGACAAAAAGCAGCAAGTTGAATTTTTCTTGCTGCTTATTTATGGTCTTTTTCTTTTACAATAAAATTTTTATCAAAAAACATTTGGAAACCGTAGTTGAGCATAGAATATATAAAGGCAGTGTAAAACAAAAATATTGGCTTTACTTTTTTCAATTTATATAAACCGAGCTTGTCTAAAAAGTAATGCAGCGGGTAAGCAAAAATCAAATCAACCAGCAAATTAAATATCGTGTATACCCAAAAACGTCCGTACGCAAAATGGAAGGTCCATAAATTAGCGACAAAAAAAGGCCCGAAAATAAAGGTTAACGCATTATTAGTCGCCCCTCTTTTTCCTCCTTTGACCTTCCATAGTTTATAGGTTCTTCCTATCATATCTTCCACAAGAAGGACAGCAGTTGAGAAGATTGTTACTGGCAAGAACTTACGGAAGGATGATTTCGGCAATAAAAAGACAGTCGACCATGATAAAAGAATCAAGCCGCATCTTATGACAAATGTGAGCATGTAAAACGACTCCTTTTTCATTATAAAATAATGGGACTCATTTATAATCAAGTATCCATTCCTCCATAGGCTTTGTAAGGAGGACCGTCTTTATGTAAAAAATGAACGTTTTTTGTAAAATTAGCAATCTTGGTTCCTAAATGAAGCAGAACATTTTATAATAAAAGAAGGTATATATGGCATTTATTACAAGGGGGATTTATAGTGAAAAGAATAGCCGTTTTTTGTGGTTCAAGCACAGGCAGTTCTCCTATTTATATGGATGCAGCAAGAGAATTGGGGAAAGAACTTGCCAGAAGAAAGATTGGGTTAGTATATGGTGGTTCCAGTATAGGCTTGATGGGCAGCATTGCTAGTGCTGTCTTGGAGGAAGGAGGAACAGTAACGGGAGTGCTTCCGCAATTCCTCGAAAATAAAGAAATTGCTTATAAAGGTTTGACGGAATTGATTACGGTTCATTCGATGCACGAACGAAAGGCAAAAATGACGGAGTTAGCTGATGGATTCATCACATTGCCTGGCGGTGCAGGAACAATGGAAGAGTTTTTTGAAATTTTCACATGGGCTCAACTCGGCCTCCACCAAAAGCCGTGCGGTATATTGAATACGAATCATTATTATGATCCCTTAGTGAATCTTATTAATCATATGGCAGATGCTGAATTCCTTCAAGAAAAATACAGAAGTATTGCAATTGTGGAAGAGAATCCTGCAGTCATGCTTGACAGGTTTCATACATATCAACCACCGAGTATAAAGACATATATAACGGAGAAGCAAACATAGGGAGGAACAGGGAAATGACAGATTTAAGATACCCAATTGGACAGTTTGAATGGGAGGATGAGTTTACAGAGGATGTGCTTGCTTCATGGTTACATGATTTAGAACAATTGCCTGCCAAGCTGAGAGAAGCTGTGACTGGCTTGTCTGAAGAGCAGCTGGATACTCCTTACCGTGACGGGGGATGGACGATACGCCAGGTAGTCCATCATGTTGCCGATAGCCATATTAATGCCTACACAAGATTTAAGCTTGCTTTAACAGAAGAAAATCCAGTGATAAAGCCTTATGCTGAGGACAAATGGGCAAGCCTGCCTGATTCGCAAATAGCTGTGGAAGTTTCCCTGCAGCTCCTTGACTCCTTGCATGCCCGTCTTGTTTCATTACTGCGGTCATTGTCACAAGAACAATTAAATAAGACGTTTGTTCATCCAGAGTCAGGAGAGGTTGGACTGAAAAGAAATATTGGGATTTATGCTTGGCATGGTAAACACCACCTCGGTCATATAACAAGCGTTTGCGATCGTAAAGGATGGAAATAATAAAAGGCTTAGACGACGAGTAATGCTTTATTTCAACTAACTTTATCCTGGACCAGGAAATTATTATAAATAGAGACTGGTTGTAAGATTAGTCCGTTTTATGCGGCTTGTCCTCGCGCTTTCTGCGGGGATTAGTTTCTATTTCCTAGTAGTGAACAGTGGACTGGCTATCGCTCCAGTCCACTATTTCTATTATTGCATTAAACAAAAAAACACTGAACAATTAATCGTAATCGATTGAATCGTTCAGTGTTAAGCTAGTCTTAAATAGTTATCTCACAAACTCTTTACAATTATCTATTGTCCACTTTCTCTGGATATAGATCATGGTTCATAAGACGGTGTGCAGCCATTTCTTCAAACTTAGTTCCTGGCTTACCATAATTGCAATAAGGATCGATTGATAGGCCGCCTCTTGGTGTGAATTTACCCCATACTTCCACATATCTAGGATCTAATAATTTAATAAGATCATTCATGATGATATTCACACAGTCTTCGTGGAAATCACCGTGATTACGGAAGCTAAACAAGTATAGCTTTAAAGATTTACTTTCAACGATTTTTTTATCCGGAATATAGCTAATATACATTGTAGCAAAATCCGGTTGTCCAGTAATTGGCACTGCAAAATTTGCAGGTGGACTATATCATATACATATATTCTTTCGGTCGAATATAAGCATCCTCGCGCTTCCACCCAAATTTATGGATGTACTCTACTCCCTTCTGCAAACTAATACTTTTACCCGATTCTTAATCTGCATGGTTTCGATAGTCTCTGCACCTTCCTCTAACATATTAGAGGCTTGGCTCAGGATTAGAATATCCTTCCTTCCCTGAGTTCACGAGGTTTAAGCGACAGTGTCACCACTGAAGTGTGCCCCTATTGACACAAGCTAGTAAATTCTGGACAGTTGAATTTAACAAAATAATCTCTGTTCACATGCAGGTTATCAACAGACTCCAATATTTCTGGGTTGTACTCATATAGATAGGTAGTTCCTTGGTTCCCGAGCAATGTTAAATCCTCAAGACCTTCTTCGTGTTTTCTGCCTGACATTTCCATCTCTCCATTTCATTTGATCGTTACATCTGAGAATAGCAATCTATAGATATGGCTGTTTTTTACAAAATAAAAAGCCACATCCTAAGTTATGGACATGGCAGTTGTTCACCTGTATCCATAGTTTTTTATAGAGGGTATCTGCTATGAACCTCTTAGCTTTGTTAAAGCTATCATGTACAGCCATATATTATAGCAAAATTACATGAACGTCAATATTAACCACTGATAGCCTGTATGACTAAAAATTGGCGTTTGCATTAATTTTTTTAGGATATTGTTCATATACATAAAAGACTAGAAACAACGAATATCGAAGAATCCTGTTTTCTCGGAGGAGGTTTTTGTACTTGCATATAATTGGAAAAAGCGTGGTGCGGAAGGAGTCAAAAAGCAAGGTAACAGGCTATGCCCACTATACTGCTGATAGTACGACTGGAGAAGCGCTATTTGTAAGACTTGTTAAAAGCAAGTATGCACATGCAAATATTCTTAAAATTGATGAAACAAAAGCACTGCAGCAAAAAGGGGTGCGGGCAGTGATTTTGGGCAAAGGCTTGCCATATGTTGGGGAGGAGGTTCGAGATAGACCTCCTATAGCACACACAAAGGTCCGCTATATTGGCGAGATAGTCGCACTAATTGTTGCTGATTCATATGATGCTGCCCAAACAGCTGAGGAGCTGCTTGAAATAAAGTATGAGGTGCTGCCTGTCGTTAACTCACCAATACAGGCAATGCAAAAGGAAGCTCCTATCTTACATGAACGGATAAATGAATATGATAAAGATCCAGGCATTTATCCAGTAACAGGAACAAATATCATCAACAAAACCAAAATCCGTAAAGGCAATATGGAAAAAGGCTGGTCAGATTCTGCTGTGATTGTGGACGCAACATACTTTTTGCCAATAGCAGACCATAGTGCAATGGAAACAAGAAGTGCTACTTGTGAAATAATGAAAGACGGTGAGGTGCTGATAACAACAAGCTCACAGGCACCATATATGGTGAAAAAGATTCTGAGCAGAGACTTTCATATCCCCACAGGCAAGATAATTGTCAAAACCCCGTTTGTTGGGGGAGGCTATGGCGGCAAAGCCTCTGTACAGCTTGAAATATTTGCTTATCTTGCAAGCAGGGCAGTTGGCGGAAGGCTTGTGAAAATAGTCAATACAAGAGAAGATGATCTTCTTGTGTCACCAGTCCATATCGGTCTTCATGCGAAGGTTAAGCTTGGCTGTTCCTCTGACGGTAAATTAACGGCTGCTGAGCTAGAATATATTTTCGATGGAGGTGCATATGCAGATAAATCTCCGCATTTGACAACAGCAGGAGCAGTTGACTGTACAGGACCGTATAAATTAGAAAATGTATTCTGCGACAGCTTATGCGTGTACACCAATCATCCATATGCTGCCCCATTTCGCGGCTTCAGCCACGGTGAAGTTCATTTTGCTTTTGAACGATCAATGGAAATGATGGCAAAGAAACTGAATATGGACCCACTTCATTTTAGACAAATAAATGCAATCCATCCAGGTGACCAAACACCGACAAGAGTTGTTTTAAATAAAAGCAATGTTGGCAATGTGGAAGCATGTATAAACAAGCTGAGGCCGCTGTTTAACTGGGAAAATGGAATGGTTGAAAGAATTGATGAGCATGTGCTAAGAGTAAAAGGCGTTAGCTGCAGCTGGAAAAATTCAACGATTGGTCCAGACGCCGGTTCAGGCGTTGTGTTAACCTTCAATTCTGATGGCAGCATCAACCTTATGTCTGGTTTGGTCGAGGTTGGAACTGGTACAAAAACAGTGCTAGCACAAATACTAGCAGAAAAGATGAAGATGGATATTAATGATATTTATGTTCGCATGACAGTGGATACTCAAACAGAACCAGAGCACTGGAAGACAGTAGCGAGCAGGGGAACATTAATGGCGGGAAGGGCCGTTCTTGCTGCAGCAGATGATGCCATTAACCAAATAAAGTCGCTTGGTTCTACAGTAATGCGAGTCCCTGTTGAGGATCTTGAAGTTGGCTATAAGCGGGTGTATTTACGCGATGATCCTGCTGCCTTTGTGCCATTTAAGGATATTGTTTATGGTTATGTGTATCCAAATGGGAATGCGATCGGCGGACAGATTGTCGCAAGAGGCAAATATATACTGAGAGGATTAACTAACCTTGACCCGGAAACAGGTGAAGGCAATCCAGGCCCTGAATGGGCTGTTGGTGCACATGGGGTGGAGGTCGATTTCAATACGAAGGATTTTACGTACAGAATAAGAAAGGCTATAACTGTTATGGATATTGGCGAAATATTAAATTATAAGGCAGCTGTAGGACAAGTAAAGGGAGCAATGAGCATGGGGCTGTCATGGGCTGCAAGGGAGGGTTTTTACTTTGATGAAAACGGCAAAGTCCTCAATCATCAGCTGCGGACATACAGACCGATTCGATTTGGTGAGCATCCTGAATACATCGCCGACTTTGTGAAAACACCGCATTTAGAAGCTCCATATGGTGCAAGAGGTGCTGGCGAGCATGGGCTTATTGGAATACCTGCCGCCTTGGCTAATGCATTATCACTAGCAGCTGGGGTAGAGTTAACACGACTGCCGTTGATTCCGGAGGAAATTTGGAGAAGCAAAAAGGAGTTGGACAAAGATGATTTATGATTATTATAAACCAACTCGTTTGCTTGAGGCGACAGAGCTTTTTAGAAAGGTGCAGGTTGAAGGAGGAAAGCCTCTTTATTTTGGTGGAGGAACGGAAATCATAACCCTTTTTCGACTACAGGAAATCAGCTTGGACACGGCTATTGATATAAAGGCTATCGATGCAGTCAGAATTCATGATATCGTTGAAGGCTATTTTGCAATTGGTGCTGCAGTCACGCTAACAGAGATTCAGACGAAAAATCAGTTCCCTCTGTTAACAGAGGTGGCAAAAGAGGTGGCTGACAGGACAGCACGAAACAAGATAACGTTTGGAGGAAATATATGCGGAAACATCTTTTACAGGGAAGCTGTTCTTCCGCTCCTTCTGACAGACAGTCTTGTTGTCACTGCAGTTGGGCAGGACATCAATATGAATCATATAACCTCAAAGTTTAATGAAAAGATGCTTTTGGATGATGGAGAGATATTTGTCCAGGCATTCATTGAGGACAAATATTTGCATGCTCCATATATAGCCCGAAAGAAAAGACAGCAATGGGATACAGGGTATCCGCTTATAACAGCGGCAGCTTTAAAGATAGACAATCACATCCGGGTAGCCTTAAGCGGACTATGTGCCTTCCCATTCCGCTCCATACAAATGGAGGCTGCGCTTAATGAAACAGGGTTAAGGGAAGAGGAAAAGCTTAACAGGGCGATTGCTGCAGTTCCTGGTGAAATCCTTGATGACGTAGAAGGATCAAAGGAGTACCGCCTATTTGTATTAAGGAATCTGCTTGAGGAAATCTTAGTGAGCTTGGAGAGGGTGTAGCATGCATATTCCAGCAAAAAAAACGCTGATAAAGCTCTTCGTTAATGGGGAAGAAAAACAAGTGGCTGTTATCCCGAACAAAACCTTGCTGATAGTTTTACGAGAAGATTTGCATTTAACAGGGAGCAAGCCAGGCTGTTTAAACGGTGATTGTGGGGCATGTACGGTCCTTGTTGACAATGAGCCAATGAAATCATGTTTAATGCTTGCAGTCGAGACTATTGATAAAGAAGTTATTACCGTTGAGGGTTTGTTTGAAGCGCCAATCCAAAAAGCCTTTATCGAGCAGTTTGCCTTCCAATGCGGCTACTGCACACCAGGGTTTATTATAAATGCACATGCACTAACAAAGGTTCCGAACGCAGATAAAGAAATGATTCGGGAATGGCTGTCATCTAATATTTGCAGGTGCACGAGCTATGAAGAAATTGAGCATGCCGTCCTTGAAGCAATGGGAAAATTAAATATGTAAAAAGGGAAGGGCGAACCTCTTCCCTTTAGTTATGGAAGTCCAATTTCATTAAGTGGATAAATGCGAAAGACAACTTTGCCGATGACAGAGTTTTTGTTTACTAAACCAAAGATTCTGCTGTCTTTACTGTATAAACGATTATCACCTAAAACAAACAAACTGTGCTTTGGAACAGTTGTTTCACCTGTTCTCTCTTGTAGCGTAAAGTCGCCAGTGAGCTTAATGGTAGAAGCCTCTTTTTTGTTTTCTGTTAAATAAGGCTCTTCGAAGGCTTTGCCATTCACATACAATATGTCATCCTTAACAGAAATCGTATCACCTGGAACTCCAATCACTCTTTTTATGTAATTATTATCGCTGTCTGGTGCATGAAATACAATCATGTCAAAGCGTTTGATATCGCCAATTTTGCTGAGAATAATTTTGTTGCCATCCTCGAAAGTGGGAGACATGCTTTCACCATGAACAACACTTGGGGTAAAGAAGAAATTCCTGCAGACAAGAACAAGGATAAAGGCAAAAAGAATGCATTTCAGTACAGAATACATTTCTTGTTTCCAGCTATTTTTCATAGAAGACCTCCTGGTTATTTACTACTTATATTCTAGCTAGTAAATAAATGGAAATCAATGATATAATAGAGGCAAAAAGTGTGAAGATTGGAAGCGTATGTGATGGAAGAAGAACTGTTAAAAGTATTTGATGAACAATTTAATCCTATTGGAAAAGCAGCGAGAACAAAAATCCATGCAGAAGGCCTCTGGCATGAAACCGTTCATTTCTGGCTTATCACAAAAACGAGCGGCAATTATTATGTGTTTCTACAAAAACGAAGCAAAAGCAAAAAGGATTACCCGGCACTACTGGATATAACGGCAGCAGGCCATTTATTGGCAATGGAAACATCAGAAGATGGGATAAGAGAGCTGCAGGAGGAATTGGGGCTACCGGCGATCGAGGTGGACAAGCTATTTAAGCTTGGACTAGTGAAGAATATCATCCATACAAACCAGTTAATAGATAATGAATTTAGCCATGTTTATTTGTATATAGTGAATAAAGATATTTCTTTTCAGTTGCAGGAAACGGAAGTCTCTGACATTGTTGTATCTGAGTTTACTGCCTTTTATCAATTTTGTATGGCAGAAAGGAATGAATTGCTCATTTATCCTTGGCGAAACGGAATAGTAGTTAGCGAGGAAGAACGTAAAGTTGGCAAAAACAGCTTTGTTCCACATGAGGAAGCTTATTTTAAAAAAGTAGCAGAACTTCTCAACCAGCAATTAGAAAACCTCAAATAGGCCAGCAAATAAATGCTGGCCAATAAGTAGTTATTTTGTTGATGAAAGCAATTCCATGCCTCTGTCTCGGAAAGAGGGATCTGCAGCCTTTTCGACTGAGATTTCACCATTTTCATAGGAAATAATGGAAACACAGCAATTATCATGATGCGGAAATGTATCCATTTTTGCAAGTGACATAATCAAGTATCCGATAGTGACACCATGAGAGAAAATCAGTATGTTTCCGCCTTTCTCCTTATGTGTGGCGATTATTTCATCAACAGCTGATTTTGTTCTTGTTAATAAATCGGTAAAAGACTCTCCTTTTGGAACTTTGAAATCAATATCAGACATGGAAAAGATTTTTTCCAATATATTGCCGTGCTCGGAGATAATTTCTTCCTGTAACAATGATTCCAAGACACCAAAATTCATTTCCTTTAAACGAGCATCTGTTTTAATTGGCAGTGCTTTTTCGCCTAATGCGAATTTAGCAGTATCCTGCACCCGTTGACTTTCACTTGCATAAACAGCTTCAAAATCAATCGAAGCAAGCCCTGCGCCAACTGCTTTAGCTTGCTGAATCCCTCTATCAGTGAGGGGGGAATCACAAAATCCCTGCATTCTTTTTTCGATATTGTATTGAGTTTCTCCATGACGGACAAAGTATAGTTTTAATTTAGACATGTAATACATATGCTCCTATTCATATTAATTCTTAGAAAACCTTTTCCTTACTTACTATTCTTTATAACACAGTATAAACCCTTCTAAAAGCGAAAGAAAAGGGATAGAAAAAAACAAGAGTTCCTATTGTCAATGACAAGAACTCCTGTTTCTTTAGTATTATTTATTATTCTCCTTGTGGTGCAAGTCATCCTCTTCTTGCGTTTCTAGCATGCCCCATAATCCATTGATTTCTTGTTCATCCAAATCTACACCTAAAGCTGCCTGCTGAGCTGCCAGTTTCTTCGTTAATTCTTCTTTTTGAATTTGTTTATTGTTTTCCAAGAGTAATCACCTCCCATATAAGATGCCACGGAAAAAATGAATATATGCACTTAACTATGTGGTGTCCTTTAAGCTGTGCATTAGTCCAAGCTTTATTCCTTTAAATATCACTCTTAATACAATGCCTAGGAGGATGAAGCCAATAAAGGAGTAAGAGTGTTTCCAGTAGTCACCAAGCACAAACATATCCCATTCCACAAATAGCGGCTCGAAAATATAAGAAAACAATGCTGCCCAAAGGATTGTGCCAATAATAAAAGTCTGCCACTTATTTGTATACTGATATACGAGCATGGCGGTTATTGGAATCATTACCAAATCGGCAGGAATTAATGGAGGGATCCATGGAAGGAGCTTATCAGGATAGCTCCACAGCAACATTTCTGTGCCGATAATGTCCAAAACAATTGAAAAACAGCCGCAAAGTAGCCCGTATGTAAAAATTTCGTAAAACCGCTTTTTATTAACTAGTTTCCACCAAATAAAATAAGGGATTATGGTTGCACTGACAAGAATCCACCACTGTATTGAAAACAAATCATGATAAAGCCAATGATCGATAGTCAGTTCAACGAGAAGCTTTTTCGCTTCCATAATATCTGAAGATGTTGCCATACCTTGAATAAGGAATATCATGTTCACTCACCATTCGTGTAGTTTAGTAAGTCAGATGCTCATTATCGTCCTTAGTAAATGAAAAGCCTAAAATATAGCTTTATATGCGCTAAAACAGCCATTTTCTTTGAGATTTTATTATTATTGCTCTCTTTCCATAAATTATTAATAACTTGAAGAATTTAGATTAGTCGCATAGACAAAAATGCAATTGGAAAACATATGCAAAAAGAGGAGTGAGAAAATGAAAAAAGAAAAACGAAAGCAAATGATGACCTATTTACAAGGAGCTTTTTTTATTATGTTTATGGGATCAATTATCATTCTTAGCTATGTTATTGGCTTTAAAGACTTTAAGGAGGTTCTTGGATTGTAAAGATAGTGCAATAACTAAATAATCGCGCTTGCCTGTAATAGGATGAGTTACCTCCTAGTATAAGGAGATATAGGAGGTCAGTGTTTTGGCAGTAGATAAAGCAATCAGCAGATTTGAATATGTTGGCAAGACTGCTCTGTGCCAAAGCAGAAGGAGAATGAAAGCTGATGGTAGGCAAAGTAGGAATCAACAAAACAAGATGCAACTGCTCTGCTTTCAAAGGGATGCGCACCATTCGTTAAATAGAGAAAGAATTATTCAGTCATTTGTATTTTAGACAGCCTGAGGATTGTCCGTAAACCTGGTGTAATCTACTCATGTTGGCAGATTTAGGCTCCACTGCTTTTATGAGGAGCAAACAGCAAAAGAGTGTGAAAATATTTACATAACTTTATAATCAAAAACAAATAGGCAAAGGTCGGGGCTTAAAGTAAGCTGCGTCCTTTTTTATTATATAGGTTTGTTGTTTGTATAAAAGGGGGAGAGGATGGTATATTTGAATTTATTGATAAATGAAAATATTTTGGAGGCTTAATATGTCATTAGAAAATGTCGTTACACACTTTGCCAAATGGGAAAAGGAAAAAGACATTATGGAATTTGCAACATCAAGTGCGACGGTCCTTGAGGCAGCGGAAACTTTACAGGTAGAGCCGGCAAGAATCGCAAAAACTTTATCATTCCGCAAGGGGGAAGAGGGAGTTCTGATTGTCACGGCAGGAGACGCTAAAATAGATAATAAGAAATTTAAATCGATATTTGAGGAAAAGCCGCGCATGCTTTCAGCAGAGGAAGTATTTGAGAAAACCGGTCATATGGTTGGTGGCGTTTGCCCATTTGGATTGACGACAGAGATGAACGTTTATCTTGATGAATCATTAAAGCGGTTTGGCACTGTTTTCCCTGCATGCGGCAGCAGCAATTCAGCAATAGAGTTATCTTGTGACGAATTGTACGAATTTGGTAATGGTAAAGCATGGGTAGATGTCTGCAAAGGATGGCAAGACATATGAATGATGTGATCATTTCTAAGCTAGTGGAGATTGAAAGAAGTCATGCTGTTACAATTCTATATGCAATAGAAGCCGGCAGCCGTTCACAAGGTGTGTCTAATTCTAATAGTGATTATGATGTGCGATTTATATATATGCATGAAAAGGATTGGTATTTGTCACTCGATCAGAAGAAGGACACAATAGAAGTGCAGGAAGACAGGCTTGATATTAGCGGGTGGGATCTTGCAAAAACTTTAAGACTTTTACGGAAATCAAATATATCTCTTTCAGAGTGGCTGCAGTCAAAGATCGTTTATCAGGAAGTACCAGGATTTGCACAAGAGTTATTGCAATTATTTAAAGCATCTTTTAATGCGAAAAGTGCGTTTTATCATCATCTGCAACTTGCGAAAAAAAATTATCTAGCTTACAAACACAAACAAAAAAATCCTAAAATTTATTATTATTCCTTAAAATCCATTCTTGCCTGCAACTGGATTCACCAGAGGAAACAAATGCCACCAAATGATATGATGCAGCTGTTAGAGGATGTTGAAATTTCTGCAGAACTACTCACCGAAGTAAACCTTCTTTTAAAGGAGAAAATAAGCGGGAAGAAACAAGAGCATGAGTTAAATACTCTCAGGGGATTTATGGATGCTGAGCTAGAGCAGCTTCAAAGTATTGGTCAGGATATGTCTATCAGTATAACTAATGAGAGAGAAATCACGCTTGCATTAGATAACTTCTTTAGAAAAATGCTTAATCGTTATGAATGACAGCAGTAATACAATGAAATAGGCGACAGTCCATTTACATTTTTGGAGTAAAGGACTGTCGCCTATAATGCTTGTTTATTTCCCTGTAGACGGAGGTACACCATTTTTTTTTAGATTGGCAAACCTAATATCTTTAGAAAGGGTTTTATTTATTTTTATTTGTACGTGGGAAATGGTCGAGAGGATCTGTTAGCCTGCTACAAATATGCAGGAAGGACAGAAAGCAACAGAAGGATATCGGACAGTATCATCTTTTTAATCTTAGGGTTTTCACAGTATAAATATTCGCTGTTCAGATGCTGCAGCTCGTTAATGAACATCCTGTACTCTAAATCATGCATTGCATCACCTTTTATTATTTTGTTAGTTTAAATTTACCCTGAATTTAACAAGCTAAACGCTATTATTAGCAAGACTTAAGCAGAAAAAAAACTGTCGATTGAAGAATCGACAGTTTTTATTATTGTATATGACGGTAAACACCAATAACTTTTCCAAGTATGCTTACATGGCGCAGGATAATTGGCTCCATTGTGGAGTTTTCAGGCTGTAAGCGAATAGAATCTCTTTCTTTGAAGAACCGCTTGACTGTCGCTTCATCATCTTCTGTCATCGCAACAACGATATCCCCATTGTTTGCGGAATTTTGTTGTCTAACGATAACATAGTCACCATCAAGGATTCCTGCTTCAATCATACTTTCTCCCATTATTTCAAGCATAAATACTTGTTCATCACTTGGAGCAAGCCTTTCAGGAAGCGGAAAATACTCTTCCACATTTTCAATGGCAGTAATCGGCAAACCTGCAGTAACCTTACCGACAACTGGAACATTAATAATGTTGTATTTTGGTATACTGTTTTCTTCCAAATCTAGTATTTCAATCGCCCGTGGTTTTGTTGGGTCTCTTCTAATAAGTCCTTTGCTTTCAAGCCTTGCCAAGTGTCCATGAACAGTGGAGCTGGACGCAAGACCGACAGCTTCCGCTATTTCTCTTACGGAGGGCGGATAGCCTTTGAGGCGGACTTCTTCTTTTATGTATTCCAATATATCTAGTTGTCTTTTAGATAGCTTTTGCATTGTATGCACCTCGACTATATTTTCTTAAAGCTAGTATAACATGGAATAATTAGTGATACAAACATAAGTTCTGATTTTTTTGTTGACACGAAACATCTGTTCGTATTAAAATGCGAATATAAGCGAACGTATATTCTAAATAAAGGGTGGTTCACAATGGTCGAAAAAATTTGGAGAAAACATTCATATTCTATCATTCTAATAATATTGAGCTTCATGACATGCTTTGTGATTGCTTTAAAATCAAGTCATGAGGATACACAAAAATACATTAAAGTCACTGTTAGCCAAGGAGATTCTTTATGGGGAATTTCCAATCAATACGAAAATTTATACAGCATGCCAAAAGAAGAATTCATGAGTTGGATTGAAAAGCACAATGATATTTCGCGCGATCAAATTCAATCTGGACAGGAGCTTGTCATACCTGTTCTGCTTGAAAAGCAGAACACAATGCTTGCGGCAGACTAACAGCGGTCAACGATTTTTTATGTTAATATTTATGACAGAGACAAGACTCTTGTCAGATAATAGTATATGGTGGTTATGAAATGGAAGTTGTAATTTATTGCAGAGTATCAACAGATAAAGAGGAGCAGGCAACCTCACTTGTAAGACAAGAAGAAGAACTCCTGCAATTGGCAAAGGACAAAGGTTTTCGGGTATGTCATATTATTAAAGAGCAAGCGAGCGGTTTTGACTTGGAGAGAGATGGACTTTTAGAGCTTCTTGAAGTCATAAAAGAAAAGCATATTTCAGCAGTATTAATACAGGATGAAACAAGACTTGGCAGAGGGAATGCAAAAATAGCAATACTTCATTGCATTCTTAGAGAAAATGTAAAGCTTTATAGCATATCCCATTCTGGAGAGCTATTCTTGTCAGATGCGGACTCAATGGTATTGCAAATCGTTAGTCTAGTTGAAGAATATCAAAGGAAAATACATAATATTAAGATAAAAAGAGGGATGAACAGAGCGATTGAAAAAGGCTACAATCCTGCTGAAAACTTAAAGAATCAAGGGATGCACTCTGGTAGAAGTAGATTGGAGGTTCCTGTTAAAGAAGTAGTGAAGCTAAAGCAAAACGGCTTAACTTTTTCTGAGATAGCATCAACACTTCGTGGGTTAGGTTATGAATTTTCTAAAGCAACTGTCCATCGCAGATATAAGGAATACATGGAGGAAAATGAAGTTGCTTCCATGGAAGACGAATAAAATGTAATGCATTAGCGTTTATGTTATAATAGCTTTTTCAAGATAAGATAGATTCTTTCCCATATAAATACGGTAGTATTTCGAAACAAAATGGGTGGAAAAGGAGAATAGCAATGATAACAAATGAACAGCTTAATCGTATAAATGAATTAGCAAAGAAGAAAAAAGAACACGGTTTAACAGAAGCCGAAGCAAAAGAACAAACAAAATTACGTGCAGAATACTTAAAATCCTTCCGTTCTTCCATGCTTAACACACTTGAAAATGTTAAGATATATGATCCTAATGGAGACGATGTTACTCCTCAAAAAATCAAAGACATCCAAGAAAAGAAAAAGCTTCATTAAAAAATCATGGCAAATGACTTGCCATGATTTTTTTATTCAGAAGTGTGCTGTAACGAAATTTGCCATGCAAACATGTGAATGTTTTACATATAGGATTTATATACTACTTTGATTTTGCTGCTAGAATAAACGCTGAAAGTAATAGGAAATCACATTTGCAAAATTAGCTGATGAAGATTACTTGAAATCAAATTATTTACTATCATTATAAATTTATAAGCATTTTTAGCGAATTTGGATAAGCTATAATAGGAAAATTGAAAAGAATAGTGCATTAATTAATGATAGCGGTATTTTTTTTTGTTCAAAATGGGTTTATACTATAAAAGTCAGACATCTTATAATCTAATGAGTTGTGTTATAAAGCTGAGACATTTATTATAAGTATGTACGATTTATAAATGAGAGGATGTTTAGTGAATGACAGAAACAATTGATAACTTATCTATTAGTTCAATTCGCACATTAGCGATTGATAGTATCGAAAAAGCTAATTCCGGCCATCCAGGAATGCCAATGGGTGCAGCTCCAATGGCATATAAATTATGGACTTCTTTCATGAACCATAATCCAAATAATCCAACTTGGTTTAACCGCGATCGTTTTGTTCTTTCTGCAGGACACGGTTCTGCATTGCTATACAGCTTGCTGCATTTATCAGGTTATGATTTATCAATCGAAGACTTGAAGCAATTCCGCCAATGGGGAAGTAAAACACCTGGCCATCCTGAGTACAAGCATACAGCTGGTGTTGATGCGACAACTGGACCACTTGGTCAAGGTATCGCTATGGCTGTTGGTATGGCATTGGCTGAAAGACATTTGGCAGCTACTTATAACAGAGATTCTTATCAAGTAGTAGATCACTTTACATACAGCATTTGCGGTGATGGCGACTTAATGGAAGGTGTTTCTGCAGAAGCAGCTTCACTAGCAGCACACTTGAAACTTGGCAGATTAGTTGTTCTTTATGATTCTAACGATATCTCATTAGACGGAGATTTGGACAAGTCCTTCTCTGAAAGTGTTGAACAACGCTTTAAGTCATATGGTTGGCAATACGTACGTGTAGAAGATGGAAATGATCTGCAAGCATTAACTTCAGCTTTAGAGGAAGCTAAATCAGATGAAAACCATCCAACACTTATTGAAGTTAAAACAGTTATCGGATATGGTTCACCAAACAAATCCGGTAAATCTGCTTCACATGGTGCTCCACTTGGTGCAGATGAAATCAAACTTACGAAAGAAGCATACAAATGGACTTTCGACGAAGATTTCTATGTTCCTGAGGAAGTTTATGCGCATTTCAAAGCAACAATTGCTGATAACGGCGCGAAGAAAGAACAAGAATGGACAGATCTTCTTGCACAGTATGAAAACGAATATCCTGAACTTGCTAAGCAATTCAAGCTTGCAATTTCAGACGAACTGCCGGAAGGCTGGGATAAGGATATTCCTGTTTATGAAGAAGGAAAAAGCCTTGCAAGCCGTGCATCTTCAGGTGAAGTGCTAAACGGTATCGCTAAAAACCTTCCTTCATTCATTGGCGGTTCTGCTGACTTGGCAGGAAGCAACAACACAATGATTAAAGGTGAAAAAGACTTCACTCCTGAAAATTATGAAGGCAGAAACATCTGGTTCGGTGTAAGGGAATTCGCAATGGGAGCTGCAATGAACGGTATCGCGCTACATGGCGGTTTGAGAATTTTTGGAGGAACGTTCTTCGTATTCTCTGATTACCTGAAACCAGCAATCAGACTTGCAGCAATTATGGGATTGCCTGTAACTTATGTATTTACACATGACAGCATCGCAGTTGGTGAGGATGGTCCTACACATGAGCCTGTTGAACAGCTTGCTGGATTGCGTGCAATGCCAAATCTTTCTGTAATTCGTCCAGCAGACGGAAACGAGACAGCTGCAGCTTGGAAGCTTTCTTTAGAATCTGCTGACAAACCAACAGCATTAGTTTTGACTCGTCAAAACTTGCCAACTATTAAAGGAACTGACACGAACGCATACGAAGGCGTTTCTAAAGGTGCATACGTAATTTCACCTGCAGGCAAAGAAACTCCTGATGCACTTCTTTTAGCAGCTGGATCAGAGGTTGGCTTAGCGGTTGAAGCTCAAAAAGCATTAGAAACTGAAGGAATCTCTGTATCAGTTGTCAGCATGCCATCATGGGATCGCTTCGAACAACAATCAGCTGAATACAAAAACAGCGTTATTCCAAAGTCAGTGAAAAAACGTCTTGCACTTGAGATGGGTAGCTCACTTGGCTGGCATCGTTATGCTGGAGACGAGGGTGAAGTATTAGGAATTGATACATTCGGCGCTTCTGCACCAGGAAACAAAATCTTGGAAGAGTATGGCTTCACAGTAAGCAACGTAGTTGCACGCTTAAAAGCTGTATTGGATAACAACTAATTTGTGCAATAAAAGAGAAGAGCCGATGGCTCTTCTCTTTTTGATTGCTTAACAATATTCCAATAAATAATAATTCGACAAAACTAGTCTGTTTTTTTAACAGCTTGAGACACAACTTGTACATTTGCTTCCTTATAATAGAAGAAAAGAATGCAAATAGGCGGGTGTGCGAAGAGTATGAGAAAATATTATTTGTATTTAATAAAAGAGGATATTGCTGCAGATTATCATGGGAAAGAAAGGATGTTTTACAAATTATTTTCTGAGCATACTAAAACAGACGATTCCTTGCTTAAAGTGGAGACAGAAAAACAAATAGACTTTATCACACTTCCTATATCAGTTTGGAAAATTCAAAAGCTGCTTTTTAACGATTTGCAGAAAAATAAAAGCTTTAAGCAGCAGGACAACCATTCTTATTACATAGAAAATGGAAACTTAAGCAGTGCCCAATTGAGCTTAACGTCAAAATACATAATAATTGAGGCAGAAGGGTACTATGATGCTGAGTCAATTTTCTTCGAAATTTTAAGAAAAAACGAACCGTCCTTTTTGGCGATAGACATCGAAAACGCACGATTTGGATGGCTAAAGCCAATAAAAGAAAGAAATTTGATATGAACATGAGAAATTAGCGGACAAATATTGTATAATATTCTTTGGTCTAGTACACTAAGTAATAGACAACATGAAGGAGGAAAAGAAATTATGCTATGGCTTTATATTCTAATTGGTGTTTTGGCATTGATTGCTGGACTAGCTATTGGGTTCTTCATCGCACGTAGATACATGATGACTTACTTGAAGAACAACCCACCAATTAACGAGCAAATGCTTAAAATGATGATGATGCAAATGGGAATGAAACCATCCCAAAAGAAAATCAATCAAATGATGGCTGCTATGAACAAACAACAAGGCAAATAAAAGCGCTTAAAACCCAATAATATATTAGGGTTTTAACCGCTTGAGTTTGATTTGTGTTTGAGATACGTCATTTTCATTAAGATAGATTGTAACTTACTTCAAAGAAAGCTTTGATTTGGTTTAACTATCATTGAAACAATTTAAAAACCACCTCTTCTAATGGGCTAAACCAATGGAGGATGTGGTTTTTTTGCTTTTGAAAGCTATGGTAGGAGAGTTTTATCCATTTGCTTTAGTTTATTTGTCGGCTCTGTATTACTCCAGTTATTACTTTCGATAGCCTTTTCAGTAGTTCTAGTTCTTCTTTTAAACGCGTTAATTTAAAGATGGTCAGAAAACGAAATCCACCGAATATTATATCCGTAAATTTATAAATGTTTTGTTCGTTATTAAGAAGGAATTGTTTGTTATATTGCCGAATAGTTATAGTATAGGAGGTGTATTCAACGATATGAAAGAATATATTGTTTATTTTACTTATGGGGATAATGAAAGAAGAAGCTTAATAATTAGACATAATCATTTAAGTAATGCCACTGGTTTTATCCTTAAAAATCAATGGATTCAAGACTCGGTTTCGGGTGAGTACTTTAATTTTGATAAAGTTTTAAGTTTTTCTGTTGAAGAAGCACCGAATGAAAGAGAGCGAATCACAACTGATTGGTGATTAAAAACAGTAGTTATTATAAAAATGAAAACGTTTTAATAATGGTAAGAGGCATCTATAAGGATGCCTCTTTTTATTTAAGCTAATGCTTCTCTAAACGCTTATTACGCTAAAAATAGTAAAGGATTTTGTCGTATGATGCGATTGCCGGGGGAATAATTTCATTAAAATTATTTCCTTATTTAATAATAAATCCCCTCTCTATTTAGAAAGGGGATTTATTGATTGGCGGTTTCCTTTTGTTTAGGGGAATCCTCCATCAGTTTATTTATTAGTACGTCAAGTTCTTGACTGCACTTAATTACAATCGGAGAAGCAAAACCATGCAATTTTGCGACTTCTAATAGGGTTTCTCTTTTTTGTTCTATTAAATAAATCAACTGTTGATTTGACATGGTATGTGTCCTTTCTAGCTTTCTGATTCGTCGCACTTAAAGGTTGATTGTTTATATGCCGGCGGATCTAGGCATCAAAAGTAGTATCTATTTTTTAACGGTTTATTAAAAAATATTGATTACTATGCATGTCTATATCTTAAGTATAACGACTTTTGGAATTAAATGCAAAAAAAGCAAAGATATCATAATACAGAATGCTTGTCATATAGTATATGGATGGAGTTAGGAGGAGGAATTAAATGAGTGATATAAATTTGTTCATATCATTAGGAGCGGGCTTTTTAAGCTTTCTTTCGCCATGCTGTCTGCCGCTATATCCGGCATTTCTCTCCTATATAACCGGAATGTCTGTTGACAGCATGAAAAATAATGCTGTTTTGCGCCATAAAAATAGCCTATTGCATACATTCTTTTTCCTATTGGGATTTTCTGCGATTTTTTTCGCCTTGGCATTCAGTACATCGTTAATTGGCACGCTTTTTGAGGAGCATATGGAATTTTTAAGGAAAGCAGGCTCTATTATCATTATCGTGTTTGGTCTTATGATAGTAGAGATTATTCGTCCGAAATTTTTAATGAAGGAACGGAGAGTCTCCTTTAGGGAACGACCTGCAGGTTTTTTCGGTTCTTTTTTAATTGGGATTAGTTTTGCTGCTGGCTGGACACCATGCTCTGGACCAATAATAGGAGCAGTTTTATATTTAGCAAGCACAAATCCAGCATCTAGTATTCTCTATATGTCGGCATATATTTTAGGGTTCGCCATCCCATTTTTGCTGCTATCCTTTTTTATTGGCAGTACTCCACTCATTAGACGATATAGCAGGTCATTTATGAGAATTGGAGGAGTTTTTATGATAATAATGGGAATTATTTTGTATTTTAATGGGCTAAATGTCATAATTCGAGTGCTTTCGCCAATCTTTGGCGGCTTCAGAGGCTTTTAAATTTTTTACTTTCCTGTATAATAATAGGTAAGGAATTGCATCAATAATTTATACAAAATAGTGATTGAAAAGATCACGAAGATTCGTTATATTGTTTAAGGTGCATTTAAATAGATGAAAAAGTATTTTGTCCGTTTTTTGTTGAGGAGGAACAGCTATGGCAAGAATATTAATTGTAGACGATGCAAAATTTATGAGATTAACACTCTTTAACATACTAACCAAAGCAAACCATGAAGTGGTTGGAGAGGGAGCGAACGGGCTAGAGGCTATTCGTCTTTATCAAGAATTAGACCCGGATCTTGTCACAATGGACATTACTATGCCAGAAATGAGCGGACTCGAAGCAGTTAAGGAAATTAAAAAAGAATTCCCAAATGCTAAAGTCGTCATGTGTTCAGCGATGGGACAGCAAAAAATGGTAGTCGAAGCAATTGAAGCAGGAGCTAAGGATTTTATTGTAAAACCATTTGATGAAAACAGGGTATTGGAAGCTATTAATAGAGTATTGAGCTAATGTAATGTTTAAGAGTTTTGGGTATGATATAAATCATATCCGTTTTTTATTTCTTTTAAAAACAGATAAACTTTGTTACTATAGAATAGGATAAAATGATCATCAGAAGTTTCAAGACTTCTTTCGATAAAAGGAGAGATGAGCAATGGCATCAGTCATTATTTCATCAATTATAGCTGTATTTATGGGGACGTTTTTGATGGTTGTCCGGATGAAGTCAGCCAAAAAACCAGTATCAGCAAAAAAAATCATTTTGCCGCCAGTCATGATGAGCACTGGGGCACTCATGTTTATTTTCCCAGTATTTGCGGTTACGACAACGGAAATACTAGAATCCAGCATTATTGGTATGCTGTTCTCTATTTTGCTGATAAAAACATCAAGCTTTGAGATAAAAGAGAATGATATTTATTTAAAAAGATCAAAAGCGTTTGTTTTTATTTTATTTGGATTACTTGCTGTACGTATCGTTGCTAAAGTAATATTAAGTAGCTCTATTGATGTAGGTGCACTTAGCGGTATGTTCTGGATACTTGCCTTTTCTATGATTGTACCATGGAGAATAGCGATGCTGCTTAATTATAAAAAACTAGCTGCACAATTAAAAACAACCTGACCTTATCCCTAGGATAAGGTCTTTTGTCTTTTTTCTTCGTAATATCTTAATAACTCATCTATAAGGAAAAATAGAATGGAAATGGCTAAGGAAAACAAAGTGAAAAACCATAAAATAAAGAATGGGAGAAATCCAAAAAAAGCATACAATATAAAGGAAAAAGCGAACCTTCCATCTTTAAATGTATTTGTAATCTTATCTATTAGCAGGGAAATCGGGAAACCATAAAATAATAAACCACAGCCAACATAAAAGCTGTAGGTTAAAAATTCTCCAAAATAATCTTCCTGCTTAATAGTAGCCTCAGAAAACAATACATCAAGTGGTTGAAAAGCAGTAATAATAAATACAGCTACTATAAAGGTAATAAGGGAAGTGCTCAGTTTTCTTTTTATCATAATTGTTTCTCCTGAAATATTCTTTTTAATATTTTAACAGAATTTGTAAGGTTAAAGATAAATAATGTAAAATAATCGTATATAAACCTTTACAGGGGGAGAAACATGTTGAACCAAGCATTACTTATAATTGATGCACAACAAGAATTAATAGACGGTTCCGCTATAGAGAAAGGTGTACCTGAAAAAGAACTACTTATCAATAATATTAATACGGTAATTAAAAAGGCTATTGCTGCCAATGCATTAATTATATTTATTAGAGACATGGATACGGCAAATGGACAAGGGCCAGGTTTTCAAATTCATCCAGATGTGCATTTACCTGTTGACTTCCTGCTTTACGATAAAAAAGCTACAAATCCTTTTTATGACACACCGCTACTGCAAGCTTTAAATGAACACAAGGTAGGGCATATAGTAATAATGGGCTGTAAAACAGAACATTGTGTGGATGCGGCTGTAAGAACAGCAACGGTAAATCACTTTGATGTTACGCTAATTGGCGACGGGCATTCCACATCAGATTCAGCAGTCCTGACGGCTGAGCAAATCATTCTTCACCATAACGAAACATTGCATGGTCATTACAACGTCGATAACTTCTCATTAGTAAGATACACACATGAGGATGTGTTTGACCCAACTCATAATAATTATCGGTAAGATTAGTAAAAAAACGAGGTGCCATATGAAAAACAATTTCCAACTGAAAATTATGAATCAAAGTTGGCTTGATACGTCTTCAACTGAGTATGATTTATGTTCTCATGGCGAAATATATTTACAAGTGAATGATACGATTATCACTCAATCTGGTGTTGATGAGGAATGGGGAATAAGTGAATCTGCACTAGCATTATTAAGAACACTTGACGAAGACTATATTTGCAACCTAAATGAGCTGGACAAAGAGGAAGGGCTTATTTTTCATGGTTGCGGTGCCATCTTAATGATGGGCTGTCCAATTGCTATCCATTGGTCTGTGAAACATACTAATGATCAGGTGCTATTATCAGATTTCGTCAAAGTTACTACAACAAGCACTGACGAAGCTACACATTATCCGAATTTACAGATTGAATTAAATAAAGAGGATTATAAAAAACAAATACTACAGTTCGTGTTACAAGCAAAACAACTCTTTCAGACTTCACCAACAAAAGTTTTCTATGATGACTATGATAAACAGATGTACAAAGAGTTTTGGGAAGAGTATGACCAATTAATACAAAAAGCTACGATTTAATTAAATAAAAATAAACTAACACAAGAGGCTGGGACATAAATTCCAGCTCCTTTTTTATCAGCATATTGTAAAAAAAATAATAAGAATATAGGTAAAACAATTCTGACGAATAGCAATATTACTAATAATAATGGAAATAGCAGCTTTTTCAACTCTCTTTCAAGTATAATAAAAGGATATGTATATTTGCATAACCTATTTGTTAAAGAGAATCCTATATATATATCGAATAATTTAAAGAATGAGGTTTTTTTATGGGTAATAAAAGCTTTGAGAACTATCAATTAAGCGATGAAATAAAAAGAGCACTTTCTGTACTTAAATACGAGAACCCAACAGAAGTTCAAAACAAAGTAATACCACTTGCTTTAGAAAATCATGATTTAGTAGTAAAGTCTCAAACAGGTAGTGGTAAAACAGCTTCCTTTGGTATCCCTATTTGTGAAATGGTTAAATGGGAAGAAAAAAAGCCACAAGCATTAATTCTAACTCCAACAAGGGAGCTGGCAGCTCAAGTTCGGGAAGATATAACTAATATCGGCAGATTTAAACGAATTAAAGCAATGGCAGTTTACGGAAAAGAACCGTTTGCCAAACAAAAAGAAGAATTGAAGCAAAAAACCCATGTAGTTGTCGGAACACCTGGACGTGTTATGGACCATATCGAAAGAGGAACATTAGTATTAGACGAGATAAAGTATCTTGTTATTGATGAAACAGATGAAATGCTAAATATGGGCTTTATTGATGAAGTAGAAGCAATTATGGAGGAACTCCCAACAAATAGAGTAACTATGGTATTCTCTGCGACATTGCCAAAAGATGTGGAGGGCCTCTGTCATAAATATATGAAAGACCCAGTGAATATCGAAATTGCTTCAAATGAGGTAACAACTAGCACAATTGATCATCATAAAATAGAAGTAAAGCAGGAAGATAAACTATCTTTACTTAAAGAAGTAACTGTTATTGAAAATCCTGATAGCTGTATTATTTTCTGTAACACAAAAGAACACGTAGATACAGTGTTCTCCGAATTGGAAAGAGCAAATTATTCCTGTGAAAAAATTCATGGCGGATTAGAGCAAGAAGATCGGTTTGCTGTTATGGATGGCTTCAAAATGGGTAACTTCCGCTATCTTGTCGCAACAGATGTAGCGGCTAGAGGAATTGATGTCGATAATGTAACGCTAGTTATAAATTACGACATACCTATGGAAAAAGAGAGCTATGTCCATCGATCAGGAAGAACTGGTCGTGCCGGTAAAAAAGGGAAAGCCATTTCGTTTACAACGCCATATGAGGGGAAATTCCTTAAAGCAATCCAAAATTATATTGGGTTTGAGTTGACTGAAATGGAACCACCGACAAAACAGGCAGTTGCCAGCGGGCAAGCAGCTTTTGATGAAAAAATCAGTGGCCGCCGTGTGGTAAAGAATAATAAAACGGCGCGAATCAATCAAGATATTATTAAACTTCATTTTAATGGCGGGAAAAAGAAGAAAATCCGCCCAGTAGATTTTGTTGGAACGATTGCGAAGATACCTGGTGTTACGGCTGATGACATTGGCATAATTACGATTCACGATAATATGTCTTATGTAGATATTTTAAACGGTAAAGGATCATTAGTCCTCCAAGCAATGGAAAATGCAACGATTAAAGGGAAGAAGATGAAGGTTAGCAAAGCAATTAAATAAACTGGAAAAATAGCTTTCAAAGATACTTTTAATCGAAAAAAAGAATATTTTAACCATTGTTCTATCAAATAAATAATATAAAAAAGAAGGCTTGTGCTGCTGTAAGGTTCCCTATTATGGTAACTTATGCACAAGCCTTCTTTGTCTTTGAAAATAACTATTATTTTTTAAAGGGCCAGTGCGCCATCATTTGATGTCCTAATACTGCTACTCCTGTAACTAATATGCCGTTTATAATAGCTGATAGGTGAAAACCATTTGACCAAGTACCGAGAATAATAGAAAATGCCAGCAAAATCCAAATAATAAGCCAATTTGGTATCATCGGTGTTTGCTTTAGTGCATATCCTATCACCCATAGAACTGGTATAAAAATATAATAATTTTCATTAATATATGCCTTTAACAATTCCAATTCCATGTTGCTTCCCTCCAATAGATCCTTTAATAATATATTCTATGAAATAGTGTTTTCATATGTATGTTCGCATACCTAAAGTTAGCGTTTGTTTTCATATACATTTTTTTCTATAATCTTTCCCTGTCCATTTTATCGTTTCTTTTCTATATAGAAGGGGAAAGGAGGTGATGGAAAATGGCACAATCACTATTGAAAGAGACTAGCATTAAGTTATATTTTCAAAATGGTGTGAAGGAAAACGGTGACCCACAGCTTATCAGTAAAACCTTTAATCTAGTTAAGGCAACAGCTGCTCCAGACCAAATTCTCCAAGCTGCAGATTCAATTGAATCAATAGTAAAATTCCCTGTTCATTCTGTGACCAAGCATGAGAGCTATGATATTACGAGATAATCTAAGTTAAAAAAATAGGAGGTGTAATAGATGACAAAAACTCTGGAATTAACCTTTATTGCTGCAAACGGAAAACAATCCAAACTAACATTGGGGGAACCTATAGAGCCAATTGACATGGAAACGATGAAAACCGCTATGGACACCATTATTGCTGCAGATGTTTTGACAACTGCTAATGGTGACTTAGTTTCTGCTAAGGGTGTGCGTGTAATTGACCGAAATGTAACAGAATACGAACTATAAGCAGAAAAGGGGACAGTTTTTTCTGCTGTCCCTTTTAATAAGTTGGTTATTAAATAATAAAGGAGTTATAACATGGCTGAATGGATTTCATTTATCAGCGAAGCAGGGTTTCCAATCGTCGTATGCTTGTATCTGTTATATCGGATTGAAACCAGACTAGATCAGATGATTCTATCAATTGATAGTTTGCCAGAAAGAATGAAGAGATAAAATGCATGAATACCCGACTAATTATCTGAAAAATGAAAGGGTTTTCTATTGACAATAATAACTAAAAATGTTAAATTTACATTAACCGTTAGGTAACGTATTTAAGTGTTACTGCCTATTTTCATAGTTTTAAAGATTGGCAATCGTAATTAAAATGCGGTATAAAATGGTAATTTTGAGTAAAGCTTTTTTTAGCTTATAGGAGGATATTTTCATGAACAACGGTAAAGTAAAATGGTTTAACGCAGAAAAAGGATTCGGATTTATTGAGCAAGATGGCGGAAATGATGTATTTGTACATTATTCTGCAATTCAAACAGAAGGCTTTAAGTCTTTAGAAGAAGGACAAGAAGTTGAATTTGAAGTAGTTGAAGGCGCACGTGGCCCACAAGCTTCTAATGTCGTAAAAAAATAATGTACTAACATAAATAAAGGGGATGCCTATTAATCGGGCATCCCCTTTTGGCGTTTTTTGGAATCGTCAAAACTTACCTCCATTCCATACTTAATAGTTTGTTATAATGATAAATAGTCTCAATGCTTATGTAGAAATAATCAACATTATATATTATTTATTTTTTTGAGGTGATAGATTTGAAATTTATTCATACTGCAGATTGGCATCTTGGAAAGCTAGTACATGGTCTTTATATGACAGAGGACCAAAGACATATGCTTAATCAATTCGTAGAACTTGTAAAAACAGAACAGCCAGACGCTGTTATCATTGCCGGTGATTTATATGACCGCTCCATACCACCAACAGATGCAGTGAACTTGCTTGATGAAATCCTTTATACCATCAACGTAGAACTGAATATTCCAATCCTTGCTGTATCAGGAAATCACGACAGTGCGGAAAGACTGTCATTTGGAAGCTCATGGTATAAACAGAATAAGTTTTACTTAAATGGAAAAATAGAAAACAGTCTTACGCCAGTTAATATGAATGGCGTTAACTTTTATTTAGTTCCTTATAGTGAGCCCGTAACGGTAAGAGAATTTCTTGGCGATGCATCCATAGTTAGTCATCATGATGCAATGAAAGCAGTTGTTGGCAAGATAGAAGATCAACTTAATGTGAATGAGCCCAATATTTTAATCGGACATAGTTTTGTTCTTGGCGGAAAAACATCTGACTCCGAAAGAGTCCTGTCTGTTGGAGGTTCAGGATGTGTGGGAGCAGAACTATTTGCACCATTTTCTTATACCGCTTTAGGTCATCTTCATAGTCCTGATGCCATTAATCATCCTACTGTTAAGTATTCTGGTTCATTAATGAAATATTCCTTCTCAGAAGCAAAGCAACGAAAATCAGTTTCGATTATTGAAGTAGATGAAAAAGGGTCTTTCACAGAGCGATATCATTCCTTTACACCAAAAAAGGATATGAGAGAGCTTGAAGGATATATGGACGAGTTACTTGATCCAGCCTTTTATAACAAGCAAAAAATTGACGACTATTTAAAAGTTACAATATTAGATGAGGGTGCAATTCTTGATCCTATTCAGAAGCTGAGACAGGTTTATCCAAATGTGCTGCATCTGGAACGAAAATTGGAAAATATCGACAAGAAGAAAAAAACATCTCTAGAAGAAAAAGATCATAAGCGCAAAACAGAATTGGATTTATTTATGTCCTTTTATGAAGAAATGACAACTGCTGATTTCACAGAGGAAAAACGAAACATAATCAGCAATGTTATCGACAAAGTCAGAAGGGAGGAGGCATTGAAATGAGACCGCTGAAATTAACGATGCAAGCATTTGGACCATATGCTAAAACAGAAACAATTGATTTTACAAAGCTCGGAACGCGGACAATGTTTGTGATTTCTGGTAAAACAGGAGCAGGTAAAACAACTATTTTTGATGGAATCAGCTATGCAATATATGGAAAAGCAAGTGGAGAAGACAGAAATGGTCCAGAACTGAGAAGTCAGTTTGCCGCAGATTCTTTATTAACAGAAGTTAGCCTTGATTTCAAGCTAAGAGACAAGCGCTATTTAATCACAAGATCGCCACAGCAAGACAAAAAGAAAGAAAGAGGCGATGGCTTCACGACAATCGGTGCTAAAGCAGAGCTGTATGTTTATGATGAAATCGGAGAATTAAAAAATATCGCTTCCTCCATAAGAGATGTGGAGGAAAAAATCAAAGAGATCATGCAAATAGACAGTAATCAATTTAGGCAGATTCTGATGATTCCCCAAGGTGAATTTAGAAAGCTTTTGACTTCTGACAGTAAGGAGAAGGAAGCAATTCTCCAAAAGCTCTTCCACACAGAAATTTATAAATACATGGAAGATAAGCTTAAGGATCAATCCTCTGAGCTGAAGAGAAATGTGGAACAGCAGCTGTTGCTGAGAAAATCTGCCTTAGCCAATATCTCAAGTGTGTTTGTCGAGGAGCTTTACAACCTGATAAAAGACGGAAATGATAACGATGTTGTTCTATTGCCTTTGCTTGAAAAAGAAATTGAGATGATGGGGCAAAAATCGCAAGAGTTAAAGACTGAGTTAGACAAAAAGAATAAGGAACGAGATGATCTTAATAATAAAGTGTTTGAGGCTGAGGCTGTATTAAAGCAAATGAAGCTGAAGAACGAACTGAAGCTGCAAAAGGATAAGCTTGAGGAACAGCGTGAAATAGTGAATGCTAATGAAAAAGCAGCACTTCTCGCCCAAAAAGCTGCAATGCTCACACAGCAGGAGGAAATATGTCATCATTTGAAAAAGCAGCTGGACAAGTGCGAGCAGGAAAAAGAGCAATTAGCCGTAATGTTGGAGAAAATTGCGGAAAACATAGTATTAGCTGAAAAGGCTTTTGAACGTGAAGCAGATAAAGAGCCGGAAAGAAAAGAGCTGTCCAACTATATTTCCTTTTTGAAAACCATTCAGAAAGATGTGGAACAATTTGCAATGCTAGAGGATGCTGTTGCAAAAACTTCTGCGAAAATAATAGAGCAGGAAGCAAACAAGCAATCTATTGTAAAAAACAAGGAACAGCACGAAAAGGATTTGCTGCGATATAAGGAAATCAGATTGGAGCTTGAGAGCAGCAAAATCACATTTATAGAAAATAAGGGACTGTTGGCAGATAAAAAGCATGTGCTGGAAAAGCTTGATAAACAAATTTCAATCGAAACAAAACTAGCAGAACAAACAAAAATAGCTGGCAAGAAAAAGGAACTTACAGAAAATATTCTTGCCCGTTTTAAGGATGCAAAATCTCTAGTGGAAAAGCTTGAAAACGATTGGTATACTGGACAGTCCTACCATTTATCCTTAAGCCTGGAACAAGATGCACCATGTCCTGTTTGCGGCAGTAAGCATCACCCTGCCCCTGCAAGCAGCAATAGTGTTAATATCCCGTCACAGGAAGATATAAATTACGCCAAAGGTGATGCAGCTGCCATTGAGAAGCAAAAGCATACAGCAGAAACAGAATTAGTTCAAATAAATTCTCAAATAAGCTTTTTAGCAGAACAGCAAGAAATAGGCAGTAAAGAGCTGCAATCGATAAGAGCAGATGCTGCCAATTGGTCTGCTGTTGAGATGAAGCAAGTAGTTGCTCGTGAGATAGAGGAGCTTGAGCAAGCACAGCGAAGCCTTGGAGAGGCAGCAAGCAAGCTTGAAAGGTTAGATAAAGCAACAGTTGAATTGCAACAGGCAATTGAATTAAACAATGCCCAGCTTGAAAAGGCAATAGAGCAAAGCCATCAACTGATTCTCAATAGGACAGAATTGGAATCTGCGCTTAACACGAAGAAAAATGCCGTTCCAGAAAATCTACGTAATAGCGAAAGCTTTAAACGGGAATTCGCTGCATCTCAGTCGAAATTTGTAAAATTAGAGGATTTGTATAGCAAATCACACGCAGCACTCCAAGAACTTAAGACGAAGCAGCAGAAGGAACTTGGTATAATGGAAGGCTTGGAAAAACAGCATAGCGACATTGCGGCAAATCTTCAAACAGAACGGAAAATTTTCTTGGAAAAAATGACAAGTGAGGGTTTTGGCACGTATGGACAATTTCATCAAGCAAAGCTGCCTGCTGGTGAAATTGAAGCACTGCTGAACAGCATCCAGCAATATAAAGAACAATATCGTTCCATTTCAGATCGATACAGCGACTTAGAGGAAATACTACGCGATGTGAAGACACCAGATATGGACTCGCTATTAGCACAACGAAAAGTATTTGATGAAGAAATTGCTGATATGCAGCAGGAACATACAAACCTGCTGATTAAAGAAAAGGACAATAAAGAAATACTGGCTAAGGTAAAGAAAATTAACAGCGATATGAAAGAGCTGGAGGAAAGCTATAAGCTTATTGGCCATTTATACGACATTACTAGAGGACAAAACACATATAGAATGACGTTTGAAAGATATGTTTTAGCAGCATTTTTAGATGATATTTTACAGGAAGCTAACAGCAGGCTTGTGAAGATGACAAGTGGAAGATACAATCTTATCAGAAAAAAAGACCGTTCTAAAGGAAATGTACAAAGTGGATTAGAGCTGCTTGTTTTTGACCAATATACTGGCCAAGAAAGACATGTGAAAACATTATCTGGTGGTGAAAGCTTTAAAGCTGCCTTGTCATTGGCGTTAGGCTTAGCAGATGTGGTTCAGTCATATGCCGGCGGAGTCTCATTAGAAACGATGTTTATTGATGAAGGCTTTGGCACATTGGACCCGGAATCATTGGATCAAGCAATTGAAACATTAATGGAAATACAAAGTACAGGCAGACTGGTCGGAATTATTTCACATGTTCCTGAATTAAAGGAAAGAATAGATGTGCAATTAGAAGTAATCTCAGGCCAAAACGGCAGCACGACGCAATTTCATCATTTATTTTAATAGATTGTAATCCTTTAGGATCATTATGTCTAAAGGATTACTTTTTTTGTTTCACGCTTCCATTCTTTTATATGGAAACAGATGATTGTTATGGAAAAAAACTAGGCTTATTATACTGTGTTTAATAGGTATTTATTCGTAAATGTTGTTTTTTAAAATTGAAAAGGAAAAATGGTCCAATTAATCCAGCTTTTATGCATAGGAATCTAGCAAGCTAGTTATTAGAATAAGAGGCAGAGACAATACAACACACACAAAAGGAGAATGCCACTACATGAAAAAACAGCTGCTAACTGTTTGTGCAACTGCAACGATTATTTTTGCCGGATTTCAGACAACTGCAAGTGCTCATGAAAAGAAATATGTTGTAAAATCAGGTGATAGTTTATCTAAGATTTCTGCTGCCAATAATATTTCAGTTGCTGACCTTACGGCGTACAATAAATTGACTAGTACTGTGATTAAGATTGGACAAGAATTAACCTTGCTTCCGAACCATATCCATTATACAGTCAAGAGCGGAGATGCTCTGTCGAAAATTGCGGTAGCATATAATACAACTGCTGCGAAAATTAAAGAATGGAACAAATTAACGAGTGATACCATTAAAGTTGGTCAATCGTTGCTGATTGTTACATCTAATAGTTCAGCAAGCACAACTGCGGCTTCATCTACTGTAACCTACAAAGTAGCTAGCGGTGATTCCTTATGGTCCATTTCATCAAAGTTTAACATTACAGTAGACCAGTTAAAAACATGGAATAATATGGCCACTAATACAATCTACGTGGGACAAGTCCTAAATGTAAAAGCACCTGTTTCAGGTGGTACAACTGCTGCACCAACGCAAAACAAAGCTTCCAAAGCAGCTGCTTTGATTGCAGAAGCACAAAAATACATTGGTGTTCCATATGTATGGGGTGGAAGTACTCCATCAGGATTTGACTGCAGTGGGTTTATTAATTATGCCTATAGCAAAGTAGGCTTATCCATTTCAAGAACTGTTGCTACAATGTGGAGCTCTGGGACTGCAGTCTCAACACCAGAAGTAGGAGATATTGTGTTTTATGAAACAACGTCAGGTCCTTCTCATGCAGGTATTTACATGGGGAATAATAAGTTTATTCATGCAGGATCATCGACAGGTGTTACTATAACAGATATGAGTAATTCCTACTGGAAAAGCCGTTATTTAGGTGCGAAATCATTCTTTTAATAGTTATGAGAACTCCTTTCTATATCAGCATGCTTTATTGCACACGTTCTACACATTTTGCTAATAAAGAAAGAAGCTTTCAATAGTAAGACGGGCATGGGGCATTTATCATGAGAGTGATATTTAGCACATGCCCTTTATTTATTCCCTGTTATAATGAACAGGAAGCAAGAATACCTATCATCTGAATAATGCGAAAAATAAAAAAAAACCCTAAAAATGAAAATTTGTAGTACTATTTTGATAAAAAGCGACTTATATGATATTCCTTGCTTTGTAATAAGTTTGTGCGAGTGAAATAAGGAATATACAGTTTAAGTGTTTATTTGGGCTACGGTTAGAAGTGCTGACAGCTGAAATTTCTAATCATTTTTTAGTAAAATGGAAAAAGGGGCATAATAATGAGATTTTTTTTAGTGGATGATGATGGAGCAGTTCGTTCTGTATTAAAGCATATCATAGAAGGTGACAAGCTAGGAACGGTAGTTAGTGAAGCTGAGACAGGGTGTCAGGTAACAAGCAATGTTCTTAGTTTTTATGATATTGATATCGTCATCATGGATTTGCTGATGCCGGACAGTGATGGGATAGAAACAATAAAATCTTGGAACGGTGAGTTTAAAGGAAAAGTAATCATGCTTTCCCAAGTTGAAGCAAAAGAACTAATTGGTGCTGCGTATACGCAAGGTGTCGACTATTATGTAACAAAACCGATTAATAAAAAAGAATTGGTTGCCGTTATCCATAAGGTGATGCAAACGATACAGCTTGAAAAAACTGTAAATGATATTAGACGCTCTCTAAATGGGTTAATGATCACACATAAGCAGGACATACAGAGCAATGGTGTTGCTCAAGCAGGTACTAAAATTGTCGAATCTGCAGAGTTTTTGTTGTCGGAACTTGGTATAATAGGAGAAAACGGCAGTAAAGATTTGCTGGAAATGGTGGAATACTTGTATGAGCATGAAATAAATGATGGGTTTGACCTTCATTT
Organism: Niallia circulans; assembly: GCF_007273535.1. NCBI lineage: Bacteria > Bacillati > Bacillota > Bacilli > Caryophanales > Bacillaceae > Niallia > Niallia circulans. The sequence goes on along the minus strand of NZ_RIBP01000004.1, from coordinate 3,169,259 downwards.
TCCTTCATTGAAAGAGCTGTTTGAAAAGCTCTCCGTAATGAGATTGGGAGATACAGCTTCATCTTTAGAATTGAATCGAGAAACAAAAGCAAGTGAACAGCGTGTGAGAAGAGCAATCAACCAATCAATCACACATTGGGCAAACATTGGTTTAAGTGAGTCAACAAATGGTAAATTTGAAAACTACGCAACAAAGTTTTTTGACTTTTCTACGATAAGATGTAAAATGACAGAACTGCGTAATGAAGAATTAATTTCTCCAAAGCAAGTCAAAATCCATACTAAAAAGTTCATTCAAGTTTTATACTTTGAAGCGAAAAAACTTGCTTCCTTAGATATATATAAATAGACGGTTATGGTTTTCGAACAGGCTTTTGCAAGTATATTATAGAAGAAATAGGGAGAGATTCATTGAAGAAGACACCAAAACGAAAGCGAAGGAATGTTGCTAGCTTCCTTCTAGTTTGTTTAATATTATCTATTTTTGTTATCGCTTATTGGAAAGAAGGGCAAAAATCGGACCTGCAACATGATATTCCAATGCCAACAGAGCTTAATGACACAGTTGCCGATAAACGAGATGAGCTGATAAGCTTAGCTGCTGATAAGGGTATTAATATAATTATAACCGCGGATTTCAGAAGCTCTAAGGAACAGGATGAGCTATATGCGCAAGGAAGAACAGCATCTGGTGATGTCGTCACAAATGCAAAGGGCGGAGAGTCTTATCACAATTATGGTCTCGCGATTGATTTTGCGCTCATGAATCTTAATGGGGAAGTTATTTGGGACATGGAATATGATGGCAATGGCAATGCCAAAAGTGACTGGTCGGAAGTTGTCGAAATCGCAAAGTCATTAGGATTTGAGTGGGGCGGCGATTGGATCAGCTTTAAGGATTACCCCCATTTCCAAATGGACTTCGGGTTAAGTATTGATGATCTCCAAAATGGTGAACGCCCATAAAAAAACAGCAGCAAAAGTTAATTGCCGCTGTTTTTTTGTATATAGATATTTTAGGTAAGCATATCACTCCATACATAAGCATAAATCAAGTTTGCTGTTGCTTCAATAGATGTAAAATGAGTTCTTTCATAAGCATGAGAAGAATCAATTCCAGGGCCAATCAGTCCATGAATAATATCATGACCAGATCTTATGGCAGCAGAAGCGTCTGAACCATAATATGGATAGATATCAAGCTGATAAGGGATGTTGTTGTCGGCTGCAAGTTTAACAAGCTTTTTGCGCAAGCCAAGATGATAGGTACCGCTCGCATCCTTCACACAAATGGAAACAGTATACTCATCTGTAGATTGTCCATCTCCCATTGCCCCCATATCAACTGCTAAATATTCGACCGTTTCTAAAGGGATATTTGAGTTTCCGCCGTAACCAATTTCTTCATTATTGGAAATGAGGAAATGTGTAGTATATGGAATTTGTTCAGTTGAAGCCTTTAAGGCCTGCATCACTTCAAGCAGAATTGCAACACTTGCTTTATCGTCTAAATGCCGTGATTTAATAAAACCGGATTTAGTTAATTCAACTCTTGGATAGAAGGAAACAAAGTCACCAACAGCAATGCCAAGCTGCTTGACATCCTCTGCAGAAGCGACGCGCTCATCAATGCGGACCTCCATATTAGCCTGATTTCTTTCCGTCTTGCTTGCTTCTTTGTATACATGAACAGATGCTTGATGAAGCAGAATTGTACCAGTATAAACGTCTCCGTTTGATGTTTCGATCAGGCAATTTTCCCCTTCAATACTGTTATAGGTAAAACCACCTATTAAATCAAGGCGAAGTCGGCCGTTAGCCTTGATTTCCTTTACCATCGCTCCCAATGTATCAACATGTGCTGTCAGCATTCTTTGCTTGTCAGCGCTTTTGCCTGGAATTGTTGCAATAAGCCCGCCTTTATTATTCCTTCTCGTTTCAATTCCTTCTGCTGTTAATTGGTCTTCTATGTATTTAATAATATTTACTGTGTTGCCTGAAGGGCTGCTGATGTTCAGTAAGCTCTCCAATGACTGCAAAAACTCAGTTTGCTTCAATTTAATCATGCTCATTTCCTCCTGTTTGGTTTCACCTATATTATACTTGAAAAGAAAAGGGCAAACAAAGTTTGAGGAATTGGACTCTTATAAAGAAAGGTAAACGGTATTATTTATATAAAGATTTTGATTCTTTTTACTTATAGTTTTTGACTAGCATTTTTTTTGTAATTAATGTAAGATGGGTTTAATTTGAAGAATTTATATGCTTTTTGTAAACACTATGTGGAGGTTATATGTGGAAATGGAGGCATATTTATTTATTTCTCTTTGAATCATCCTGTGATATAATTTAAAACGTTATTTTGAAATGTAAAGGCAAAACACATCTCGATTATGGCGAATCTTGGCTTTTACTAAAACAGGAATTTAAAACAAAAAACTATAAAACTAAAAATGGCTTTATGTGAAAGCCGATGAAAAATCAGTAGGATTTTTTGCTAAAACTTGAATTGAGGTGAATTTGATTGAAAGGTACAGCAGAATTAATGAAGAAATTTTTCTCTAAACATTCTTCTTTCTTTTTAATCGCCATTATTTTATTTTGGATGAAAACGTATATTGCTTACAAGGTTGAGTTCAGCCTTGGCGTTGAGGGTGCACTTCAGCAGTTCCTTTTGTTCTTAAACCCGTTAAGCTCTGCCTTGTTCTTTATTGGACTTGCTTTGTTCATTAAGGGGAAGGCTCAATCAATTATGATTGTTGTCATCAGCGGAATCATGTCCGCATTGCTTTATGCTAATATCGTTTATTACCGCTTCTTTACAGACTTTATCACTGTTCCTGTTGTTATGCAGGTTAAGGTGAATGGCGGACAGCTTAGCGACAGTATAAATTCGCTAATGCGTTTTACCGATATTCTTTATTTCCTTGATGTCATCGTACTAATAGTATTGCTGGCAACGAAGGTTTATAAACCTAAAGTTCAAAAAAATCGCCGAGCCGCTAAATCTGTATTCGCATTAGCAATCCTTGTGTTTATCATTAACCTTGGCCTTGCAGAAGCAGATCGTCCACAGCTTTTAAGCAGATCATTTGACCGCAACTACTTAGTTAAATATCTGGGTGCATACAACTTCACAGTCTATGATGTCGTGCAAAATGCTCGCTCTGAAAGCCAACGAGCTCTTGCGGACAGCAGTGACATTACAGAGGTTCAAAACTATATTAATGCCAATTTTGCTGAGCCAAATTCCGTTTATTATGGAGAGGCAGAAGGAAAAAATGTCGTTTATATCTCACTTGAATCACTGCAAAGCTTTATCATTAATTACAAGCTAAATGGTGAAGAGGTAACACCGTTCTTGAATTCTCTTGTAGGTAAACAAGACACACTTTACTTTGAGAATTTCTTCCACCAAACAGGTCAGGGTAAAACATCTGATGCTGAATTTATGATGGATAATTCCTTGTACGGGATGTCACAAGGGTCTGTTTTTGTTAATAAAGCACAAAACACATTACAATCTGCTCCAGCTATCCTGAAAACAAAGGGTTATGTGTCTGCAGCTTTCCATGGTAACTACAAGACATTCTGGAACAGAAACGAAATGTATAAATCAATTGGATATGATTATTTCTTTGATGCAGAATACTATGACATGTCTGAAGAAAACACAAAGAACTACGGGATGAAAGATATTCCTTTCTTCAAGGAAAGTATGCCGTTATTGGAATCACTTCAACAGCCGTTTTATGCGAAGTTCATAACATTGTCTAACCACCATCCATTTGAAATGGATGAAGGGGATACAGATTTCCCTGCTGGTGACTTTGGCGATTCCGTTGTTAACGATTATTTCCAATCAGCACATTATCTTGACGAGTCTATTAAGGAATTCTTCAGCTACTTGAAGGAATCAGGTCTGGATGACAATACTATGGTTGTAATGTATGGAGACCACTACGGAATTTCTGAAAACCACAATACTGCAATGGCGAAGGTAATGGGGGTTGATGAAATAACACCATTAATGAATTCTCAATTGCAACGTGTTCCATTGTTTATCCATGTTCCTGGCATGGAAGGCAAGGTTGTCAGCGAGTATGGCGGTGACGTCGATGTTATGCCGACAGTTCTTCATTTGTTAGGTGTTGATACGAAGGACTATCTGCAAATTGGATCTGATTTGCTATCAAAAGATCATCGTGAAACAATTCCTTTCCGTAACGGAGATTATGTATCACCGACAGTAACAAAAATCGGAGATAATTGCTATGATACAAACAATGGTGATTTATTAGATGCTGCTCAATGTACGAAGCAAGCTGAAAATGCTGCTGCAGAGCTGCAAACATCTGATTCAATCGTAAGTAAAGACTTACTTCGTTTCTATACACCAAAAGGATTCACACCGATTAATCGAGACGATTACAGCTATGTAAAAAACGGTGATGACTCCACAACTGACCCTGCAACAGATACAAAATCAGAAACAGAAACTGGCGAATAATAAGAAGCTGCTTACCAACTCGGTAAGCAGCTTTTCTTTTGCCTGCAAATCGGTGAGCCGCAGCAGTGAAATTTCATATGAAAAGGGCTAAAACCAAATTGCATCACAGTTAAAGTGTTCCTATCACGTTAATATCAATTTATTTATCCGGAATTTAAAGCTCCTTTTTTAAAAACTAAAACGAGCTTTTTTATTCAATAAACGACCTGTTTAACAGCGAAAAAAAAGTACTGTAAATTTTCAAAAAAAAGCTTGTAACCGCTAATAGAAGGGAGTAATATTACTATTGGAAAAAAGTTCAGAATTCGAAATAATTTTCGTATTATTCGGTTAACAATGAAAATAAGAATAAAAAAGGATGGATGATTAACAAATGGATGAGCACGAACAGGTAAATAGTGTTAATGAAAAATGGAGCATTAAGAATGGTGTTTACACAACATTAATTCTTAATATATCTAATAATTATTTTCCTCTTTTCGCTATAAGTGTTCTTGGTGTTTCGAATTATGAGCTCGGCTTAATTGGATCATTGCCGCAATTTGTTGGGATGTTTGCAATGATTCTCGGTTCCATCATTATGAATAAGCTTCAAAGTAAAAAGATGTTTACAGTGTATTCTTTTCTGATGGCAAGAATATTTTTACTTGCCATGGCGCTTGTTGTTTTTCTGCCTGATTCTATGCAAAGCTGGACATTCATTTTGCTTGTAGCACTGATGAATTTACCGTTTTCCTTTGCCAATCTAAGCTGGCAAGCATTGATTGCAGATATCGTTTCAGAGCAGAGAAGAAATGTGTTTTTTAGTACACGTAATAAAGTGATGACCGTTGTAGCAATGATTTCAACCTTCATTGTCGGTTTATTCCTGCAGTTATTTGACGCAGGTAATCCTTTGCCATACCAGCTGTTATTTATATTCGCTTTTATATGTGGGTTATTAGAAATAACCTATTTAAAAAAACATATTGAACCACAAAAGGAAAGAGTGGCAGCTAGTAAGAGTACTTTGTTCGGCTTGTCTGTTTTTAAGCATAAACCTTTTTTATATTTTCTTTTATGCAGCCTGTTTTTTAATTTTGCTTGGCAAATGTGCTGGTCACTGTTCAGCATTTATCAAATCAAGTACGCTGGAGCAACAGGATTATGGGTAAGTCTTTTTGCGGTAGCCAATTCAATAGGACAAATTGTCAGCTTTAAATGGTGGGGAAGGATGGCAGAAAAGCATAGCCATTCTAAAATGCTTGTTCTCGTTTCAATAGGAATGGCAACTACTCCGTTTATGACGGTGCTGTCGACTAACCTGCCGTATATTGTTGCTGTCAATTTGTTGGCAGGGCTGTTCGTTTCCGGAACTGTATTGTTGTTGTTCAATCAGCTATTAGACAGTACAAAAGAGGAATCCAGAAGTCAAAGCATTTCTAATTACAATATCTTGTTGGCACTCGTCGCATTTGCGGCACCACAGTTCGGTGTTGTTTTGCTGGAAATGACGAATATATATAGTGCAATGAATATTTCATCTGTTATGCGGGCGTTAAGTGGTGTATCTTTCTTTGCTTACTACGTATACTTAAAAAGAAAGGATACACTTCCTTTGAAAAGCAAAGTGGCAAAGATCGGATAAGGTATTATCGTCTTTAAGAAAACATAAAAAATCCCATGCTAATAAAGCATGGGATGATTTTATAGATATGTAATTGTGTTTATGGTATACTTGAAAAGTTATAAATATTAACATTCGTAAAATATTTATAATAACCTAATATTATACTATCATAAAAATTCCTGCTTGTCAAATAGTAACGTACAAGGAGTGGTAAAAAAACATGAGCAAAAAGGACCTAGAAGAGATTTCAAAAGAACAGCAAAGAGCAAATATGGTCATTCAGGAAATTAGCAAAAAAATAAATAAATTAGAAATGAATAAAAAAGATGTTGGCGGTGATGCAGGGCATCTTCGTGAAACGTTCTGGGAAGATGTAACAGTTAACTTTGATGAACCGGATGATGTGCTCGAAACGCATATAAGTCTCAGACAGCAGGCAGAGCTATTAGGCGAACGCGAGCGAAATATCGGGCTAATACATAAACAGTTAAAAACGTTAGAGAAATTAAAGTATTCACCGTATTTTGGAAGGATTGACTTTAAGGAAGAACAGGAGGATGCGGAGGCAATATATATAGGGATAACGTCTTTTATGGATCAAAATGATGAAAATTTCTATATTTACGATTGGAGAGCACCTATTTCAAGTGTTTATTATGACTATTCACCAGGTGATGCCTCTTACAAGACACCAGAAGGGAAAATTGACGGTGAACTTCTGTTAAAAAGACAATTTCTAATCAGAGAAGGGAAAATTCTTAATCTCTTTGATACAGGTGTTACAATCGGTGATGAACTGCTGCTTGAGGTGCTTGGGACAAATGCTAGTTCGATGATGAAAAGCATTGTAGCGACAATTCAAAAGGAACAGAATAAAATCATCCGTAATGAAACAAGTAAATATTTAATTGTCCAGGGCGTGGCAGGGAGCGGAAAAACCTCTGCAGCACTGCAAAGGGTCGCATTTTTGTTATACAGACATCGTGATACGCTTAAATCTGATAACATTATGCTCTTTTCGCCAAACCCATTATTCAACAGCTATGTATCGACAGTGCTGCCAGAGCTTGGGGAAGAGAATATGCAGCAGACAACATGGCATGAATATATTCTTAATAGGGTCGGGAAATCATTTGATGTAGAAGATCCTTTTGCTCAGTTAGAAGCACTTCTTTCTGATGAGGATGAACAAAGCAGTAAGCTTCGTCTAGCAGCTATTCAATATAAAAGCAGTCTTGCATTCAAGGAGCATCTGGATGAATTCATGGAGGGTTTATCAAAGAATGGTATTGTGTTTAAAAATATTACCTTCCGCAAGAAGGTGCTGATTTCGAAAGAGGAATTAGCAAGGAAATTCTATGAGTTGGATGATCACATCACCATTCCAAATCGGATGCAGAGCTTAAAGGATTGGGCCCAATCAGAGATGAGAAAGCATGCTAAAGCAGAAAGAAAACAGTCTTGGGTCGAAGAGGAAATGATGCTGCTTGATAAGGAAGATTATTTAAGTGCCTTTAAAGCAGCCCAGAAAAATAACGGTGATGACGATGAATTTGCTTACTTTGATAAGGAAGAAGTTGTTCTTCGGAAGGTTATTGTGAATAAGCGTTTCAAGTCTATTTATAAGGGCATTAAAAATTTGCGATTTATTGATTATGGGCAAATATACAAAAATGCCTTTGACAAAAGACCAGATGAGCTGTCAGGTGATAAGTGGACCAGCCTGGTGAATTCGACTATTGTTAATCTCGAGCAGAGGATTTTATGGAATGAGGATGCGACAGCATTCGCTTATTTAAAGGATATGCTGGAGGGGAAAAAAGCAAGTACAGGTATTCGGCAAGTATTTATAGATGAGGCACAGGATTATTCAGCATTCCAAATAAGCTATATAAAGAAGCTCTTCCCATACAGCAAAATGACTTTTTTAGGTGACTTAAATCAAGCTATCTTTGCACATGGAAATGATGAGTTTTTAAGAGATGGATCGGATGAAGATGTGGAGAAAATAACGTTAACAAAAAGCTATCGTTCCACTAGTGAAATTATTGAATTCACAAGAAGCATGGCACATAATGGTGATGAAATAGAGCCGTTTAACCGTCATGGAAATAAGCCGTTGGTTATAGAAGTACCTAATGAAAAAACGATTTTGGCCCATATTGAAGAAGATTTGCAGCATTTAAAGGAAAGTGGTAATAAAACCATCGCCATTATATGCAAAACACAAAAGGAAAGCATCGAAGTGTATGAATCGTTAAAAGGCTCTGGTGGTGTCCGTTTATTGGAAAAGGGAACAATCTCTTATGAAAAGGGAATATCAGTAGTTCCTGCCTATTTAGCAAAGGGAATTGAGTTCGATGCTGTTATTTTATATAATAGCTCGGTTTATGTGAATGAAATGGAAAAAGAGCTGTTCTACACGGCATGCACAAGAGCGATGCATGAGCTTTATGTATATAAGCAAGAAAATATTCCTAATCCGTTCTTAGATAATATTGATAAAGAAGCATTTAGGTTGAAAAAAATATCAAATTAGCGTTCTTTTGCTGCTGGGCTATATATGCCGGCAGTTTTTTTATTACTTTTGTACATATTATTGAAATTTATTAATAAATAATGTAAAATTACACATTATGTACAATATTATCATAAGGGGTTATGGTGAATGACTGAAAATTCATTTTTGACAAAGCTGAAACTGCTTAAAGAGCAAGAATACATACGTTCTCAAACATATGATGAAGTTTTTTCCGGGTATAAGAGCTATGTCCATGATACAGAAGCAGCAGCTGTTTTACCGCAGAAAGAAGCAACACATCAAAAGCATATATTAAAACAAAAAGAAGTTCCTGAAAAGGAGCTAAAAATCAAAAAAGTCCGTAGCAAGGAAGAGATGCGTGAACGGAATATTTCTTACCTATTGTATCTTGGTGTTTTTTTGCTGTTGCTTGGTGGCCTGTTTGTCGCAACTAGCAATTGGAGCACAATGGCAGGCTGGATGAAGGCAGCAAGTATTTTCTTTGTCTCTATTTTGTTTTTTGGATTTGGCTTTATCGCAAAAAATGTTGTAAAAATAGAAAAAACAGCTTTCGCCTTTACTGTACTTGGCGGATTATTTCTGCCTATTGGGTTTGTTTCCGTCAGTTTCTTTCATTTAGCAGGGTTTTATTTGTCATATGAAGGGCAAGGGAGCTATCTGTTTGGGGCAATCGCGGGAACAGTTCTTGTGCTTGTATATCACCAATTGGCAAAAAGAATGGATTCAACTTTTTTCCGCGTATCAGCATTAACGGCGTTTTCGTCAACTGTTGCCTTTGTGGTATTAGCATTGTCCTTACCGCTTGATGTGTTCACATTAATAATGGTTATCTTTAATTTCTTGATTATTCTGTTTATGGCAAGATACAGAAAAGCCTGGTTAAGTGGTTATCTTCGTCTCCTGCCTGTTTATACGCTCGTACACATGGTTGTGACAACATTATTCATCAGCTTTTTCTATGAATCTTCACTATTTCAAGGCTGGAATTTCTTGTTGATGAGTGCTGTCTACTTCCTTTTCCTCCTTGAAACAAACAAGAAAAACGTTCATTTCTTGGTAACAGTGACTGCTAGTGCAGGAGTTTATCAGCTTTTCTCTTACGAATTTCTGTCTGACTGGATGCCGTTGGCCTTTGTTGCTTTTGCGGGTGTCTTTCTTTTCCTAGCCACAGTGAAAAAGGAAATGAACTTGAAGAAAACGTGGGAGCATACAAGTATCGCGATTGGTCTGGCAAGTCTTATTTACAGTGCTGTTTTTCGGCTAGAGTTTGTTTGGAGCGGTTCATATATTATCGCGATAACATTACTGCTGCTTGGAGCACAATTTGTATACTTAACAAAACATCTTCATACACGGATTATTCCGTATTTGCCTGCCGTATTATGGGGAGGAAGCATTTGGCAGCTTGCGTTAAAATGGAATCTGGTTACCGATCTTCACAGCTTATTAGTGGTCAGTTATAGTATTGCCTTTCTTTTATTGCTTGTGTTATGTCTATTTAATAAGGTTCCTATGCTGCAAGTGATAAAAAGAAGCTCAAGCGATGTTACGATTAGTATTATGGTTATATGTACGTATGGAAACGGGATGTTTTTCTTTGGCGGATGGGAAGTATGCTTTATGCTTTTCCTCCTTGGATTCACCTTATTATATATAAAGAGGAAAAACGTAGAAATAACAGGCTTTACACTATTAAATTTAATCATCCCGATTGTTTATAGTGTTGCGTTTATCGCATTGTTTTCAGCTATACAAAGTCTGCAAGAGTTAGGGTCTTTCGTTTCTGTTGCTTTAGCTAGTATTAGCATATTAGCATTAAGCAAATGGTATCAAAGAAAAGATGAAGGAATGGGAAAAAACGGGTTCTATATTAGTCAATTTATGTATATGGCGGCAGTACTGTTAACCGTGACAGCAACAGCTAGTAGTGATATGGCAAGAACAGCTGTCTATGCTGGCGGTATTTTTGTTTTTTACTTGTTATATAGATTACGACGAGATAAAGCAGTCCCATGGCTGATTACTGCAGTAACGTGTTTCTGCTATTTTTCCTTGATTGATTTGCTGTTTTCTTCTTCAGATTGGCTTTACGAGAAAAGTGCCCTTTATGGCTGGATTCTAGTGTTATTAGCTACAGTACTTATGAAAAATAAAGACTTTAAGCTGCCTTTAGCAGCATTTGGTCATACTTATTTATTACTGGCATTAGGAATGGATGTTGTAATTAACTATAATAACGCAATGATTCATTTTGTGTTCAGCTTTATTGCATATTCAGTGAGTGCTTACATGATAAAACAAAAATATGTGAAAATACTCATGCATTATGGAGCCTATCTGTCGTTTTTTATGATATTCGCATTCGAAAAGCATCTTGCCTTTGTTGGCGGTACTGAAGTATCTCAAGCATTTCTTTATACTAGTATTCTTATATTATGTCAGCGCTTGTACCAGAAACGGCGTAGCGAAAAATCATTACTGCTGTTTTTTATCCCGTTTAGTTTGCTAGGAATTGTTTCTTGGCTCGTATTAGCAGAATTCTCTTATTATGAATTTTTAATCAGTCTACTTTATTTGACTATTTACTTGCTGCTTATGTATTTGGACAAAAAACACTTTTTGGTTGCACCAGCAATGCTGCTGTTATTCTGCAGTACAGAAAGGCTTATGTATGCACAGGATTTTCTGCAAGCTGAGCGATTTTTCTTTTATGCGATACTTGGGGCTCTACTTATCCTGATAGGAATGTGCTTATACAGAAGACTAGTAACCTTTGAAAAAGACAGGTTAACTGCAGTAGATCTATATAGTACTAGTGGCTTCTTTGCATTTGTCTTTATGCTGTTCACAAACACAGATATATTATGGTTGAAGGCAGCGCCAGGTATTCTATTGGCTTTATCTATCTATTTACAAAAGGGGAGAGTGGCCAAGGAATCTAGTTGGATAGCTAAGATAGCCGCCATGTTCGTCCTTCTGCAGCCGTATTATACATTGCTTGATGAACTGCCAATTTCTATTTACTTCCGCATGGAACTGCTGTTATTGCCTTGGTTTATCTTGATATGGGTTTGTAAAAAACTAAAGTCTGACCATCTGCAGTTGATCATAAAAATAGAGTGGATCTTTCTGCTATTCTCAGCGGTATGCTTAATCATTGATGGGTTAAAAACATCTGACATAATGGATGCGATAATTCTTGGGAGCTTAGCATTACTATCCGTTATAGGAGGTTTTTATTTCCGGTATAAATCCTACTTCTTTATTGGGATAGGCGTTCTCCTTTTAAATGTCCTTTTGCAAACAAGACCATATTGGGGGAATATGCCTTGGTGGGCATACTTGCTCATTGCCGGCAGTGTTTTAATTGGTGCAGCCAGCTTTTATGAAATGCAAAAGCAAAAGGGAGGCAACAATGTCCTTTTGTTTATAAAGATGTGGAAAACGAAAATAGCTGCTGTTTTGGCAAAATGGAGTTAATACGCACGAAATGTTACGAACCATGCTTTTGCATGGTTTTTTTTGCAGTAGAAAAAGGATTGTAAACAATATACAAAGAATATACACAAAGATATGTATTGCATTAGGAGGGAAAAAATGAAAGCGAAAATACAAGCGGTATTTGATTCTTTATCAACTGTTTACGAAAACCAAGTTGATGACTCTAGCTTTTATAATACACAATACGAACGGCCAGGAATGATGGCTGAATTAGAGAAAGAATTATCTGCCAAGAAAATTCTTGATGCAGGCTGTGCAGCAGGCTGGTATGCAAATAAACTGCTTTTACGAGGGGCTGATGTTACCGCTATCGACATTAGTCCGCAAATGATTGCGGCAACAAAACGAAGAATTGGTGACAGAGGAAAGGCATTGTGCTTGGATTTAGAGAAACCACTGCCTTTTTGTGATTCTTCCTTTGATTTGATTATCAGCTCATTGACACTCCATTATTTACAAGATTGGACTATGGTGTTTGCAGAATTTAGCAGAGTTCTTAAAAGCGGCGGGGAGTTTTTGTTTTCTGTCCATCATCCATTCATGGATATCAAAATTTCAGAACACGCATGCTATTTTGAAACAGAAGCACTAACGGATATTTGGAATAAACAAGGCAAAGAATTTGAGGTTCCGATGTACCGGAGACCCCTTCAAGATATAATCAATGAAACAACAAAGGCTTTCACGTTAATATCAATAAAGGAGCTCCAGCCAACACCAAAACTAAAAGAGTTAAAAGCGGAGAGTTATCAGTATTTGATGAATAACCCACATTTTCTGCTTATTAAAGCAAAAAATTGATAACCTGCAAAAAAAGCAGGTTATCATAAGCTATCTGGCTGTAGACATGTCTTTTTGAATAAGATCAGCTGTCACGATAAAGCGTTCTGGTGCGTCACCAATAAAGTAAAATGGATAGCATGTCGTTAATGTTAAAACAGGTCTGCTTTTTGGTGTTACTATATTTTCAGCTGAGGCAGATACCACCTCTGTTTTACGAATCTTATAGGTGAATGTTCCACTACTTGTTTGCAGGATAATCCGATCATTTTTGGCTACATCCTTTAGAAACCGAAAATACGTGTCCCGATGCCCTGATATTACCGTATTATTGCTTTCACCAGGGTATGCACTGCCTGAAAAGTGGCCAGCACCCTTTGCTAAAGTAGAGGAGTCTGTTCCTTCAAATATCGTTACTTCTTTGTTTTGCTTAGGTGCAATCAGGATGCCGAACACATCACCTTCTTGTGGCGACGTGCTTTTGGCAGAGTTAGAAATAACCTCTTTTGGATCATAGGCAGACACAGAGTTAAGCGGTCTGTTTGCATGCAGCAAATTGACTGAATTAGAAATAACAAAGGCCATGCCAACCACAATTAAGGTATAAGCACATACAGACAAGGTGACAGATCTACTTTTCATAAAGCTTTTTGCTCTTATTCCGTAACAGCATGATGCAGCCTGTTAATATGCATAAATATCCTGCAAATAAAAATAAAGGGACAAAAGATGCAGTGTTCGGAAGCTGTGAATCATAAAGTGTTGTTAAGTTTCCGCTTAGTTCAGCCAAATTTACGACTTTGTCTGCTGCGGCTACGGCAAATCCGCTCGTTAGTTTTTCCGGAGAGATAACGGTATCTACAAGCAAAGCATCGTTGCTGTCGTAAATCTCTAACGCTACCGTGTCATATTGTGGCGCTTGCATAAATTCATCGAGTGCAATTTCATTTCTATTGCCATTATCGTCCACAGCATAAAAAACAGGGGTTAATTCAAGCTGTTTGCTGACATTTTTCCAAATTGACAATAAGTTTTCCTTACTAGCATTAGTGAGTTGCTCTTCCTGATCCATCGTAGCGAAAGCTTGTAGTTTTTCTTTCCAGCCAGAAATATTATTGGCAAGAGCTTGTTTGTCGAGCTTTTTAAAATGCTGATATAAACTAGCCGTTTCGTCTTCTGTCATTCCAACATTCAGCAAAAATGCCTCTAAATTTTGCATTTGCTCTTCATGATTTTGATAAAAGTCAATTGCTACATCTAAATCCTCTATGAACCAATAATCTTGAACAGTTTCATTGAAACCAGTCAGCAAAATGTCCAATTCTTCTTGTGTCATATTATAGTTTTTCAGCAATTTATTTAAATTATCAGGTGTGATGGGTGTGCCCAGATAATCCTTCAAACTTTCGATTGAATCAAAATGCTCTAAAGAAAGCTCTTTATCGCTTAAATAGTTTTCCAAATCATCAGTAGTCCATCCAAGCGATTTGGCAAGCTGGCTGACCTCCTCATTTGTTGGTGCAGCGAATGCACCAACCGGATTCATGAGTAATAACAAGCAGGCAAGTGTAAAAAGAGTTATACCTCTTATCATAGCAAAGACCTCCAATAAATCTAATTATTGGTATTATTTGCTGTCATTGAAAAAACATACAGTATTTCCAAAAAAAAGCGAGCGTAATGAAAAATACGGGAAGTAGAGACGGCAGATGGGTTATTAATTGACAATGATAATCTTTATCAATAGAATAAAAATATATTAAAAGATGGATTGGAGAGAGATATATGTTTGTAATCACGCGAACTATGATTGTGAAAGAAGGAACTTCTGATCTTGTTGTTAATAAGTTCAGCCAAGGTGGCATTGTGGAGGAGCAGGAAGGCTTTGTTGATGTCAGTGTTTATGTGAAGAAAGTCCGCCGTGGTGATGAGGAAGTATTACTTATTTTTAGATGGGAATCTGAAGAGGCTTGGAAGAATTGGGAGAAGAGTCCTGCCCATATTGAGGGACACCGAAAAAATATTGGCAAGCCAAAGCCAGATCATATTATCTCTGTTAAGGTCGATAAGTATGAATTAAAAGCAGTTAAAAAAGGAAAACAGCATACAGAAACAAATTAACGAAGAGGGCAAAGGATATGTAGTATAAAGCAGCCCTCTTTAAATGGCTTATTTAAAATTTGCTTTCGTCGTTCCACTGCAAACAATTGTCAATGTCGCATCAATCGGGAGAGGCTCTTTTGCTTTTGTTGCGACATCTAAATCATCATTAACGGCAATGAGTGTTGCGCCTAATGAGAATACGCCCACTGCAGCATCTTTATATGTTTTCCATTCTTCTTTGGCGATAATTTGATGCCAGTCTGAACCTCTGTCATTTGAGAGCAAATCATTTAATAAAGTGGCACTGCCAGAATGCAAGCATTCTCTAGCAATCAAAAGTCCAACCGACTCATAAGAATAAACGAATCTTTCGACATTTGCATGCTTAAAACGCGGCTTGTGGGAAGCCTTGCGAATTTCAACTGTTGTATGCATATTAACCGAATATTCATTGGACAGGTCTTCAACACCTAATGCAATCAAAGCTGTTGTTCCGTCTGCCGCTAAATCATTTTCTATTGCTTCATCTGAAAAAATAAAAACACGCTCTGCAACTGGTAAGTTTGCTTTTAACAATGTTTCGTCCTCTGCTGGATTTCCATTAATAAAAAACACATAATCTTCATTGTAAGGGTTCTTATCAAGCTTGCTGTCTATCAGCACGATTGGCATTTTCAAATTTGAGCTTTTTACCTCCTTAATGGCAATGGCTGTTTTCTTGCCGTATCCTATAAAAATTACATGACCATCTTTTTTATAGTCCAATTTTCCTTCCTCCTTCAGCCTTTTATAGTCAGAAAGCATTTGCTGAATTTTTCCAATAAACACAGTAAGGGTCATGATTCCATACACAAAAAAGACCATCGCGAATATACGACCGGATATGGAGGTAGGGTAATAGTCTCCATAACCAACTGTTGTGGAAGTGACCAATGTAAACCATAAGCTGTCGAAATAGCTTGGAAAGGTTGCGGGCTCCAAAAGGCGAAAAAACCATGCAGCACTTAAGATTACTCCAAAGGTAATAAGTAGAATTGCCGTAAAGCTAAAGTTAATGATGACTTTCCAAATTCGTCCAAAGAAAAACAAGTTGCACCTCCTTGCCGCATTTTTAGGCAAAAAAAACTATCATATAATGAATATTCTTATGAATGGAATTTTATCCATCATAAAATAATTCATCATTGATAGTTTTTATCAAACATTAGTTATTTTGGTTAGACCATTCTTCTACATTCCAAACCTTTGTTACCCAATCTTCATAAAAGTCAGGTTCATGGCAAACGAGAACAACGGTACCTTTATAAGCTTTTAGTGCTCTTTTCAATTCTTCCTTAGCCGTAATATCTAAGTGGTTTGTTGGCTCATCGAATAGCAGCCAGTTGCTTTCTTCCATTAATAGCTTGCATAAGCGGACTTTCGCTTGTTCGCCACCGCTCAACTGGTTAAGAGGTCGTGAAATATGCTCGTTTTTCAACCCGCATCTTGCAAGTGCAGCACGAACTTGGTGCTGATCCATGCTTGGGAAAGAGTTCCAAACATCTTCAATAGGAGTTAAATTGCCTGCTTTTACTTCCTGTTCGAAATAGGAAGGATACAAGAAATCTCCACGCTCGATTTTTCCACTAAGTGGATTGATTTTGCCAAGCATTGTTTTAAGCAATGTTGATTTACCAACACCGTTACAGCCGACTACCGCAATCTTTTCACCACGTTCAATCGTAACGGACATCTTCGGTAACAGCGGGTCTGCGTAACCAATTTCAAAGTCTGTTCCTTCAAAAACATAACGGCTGCTGCCGCGAGATTCTTTGAACTCAAATGTCGGCTTTAAAGCAGTTTCCGGTCTGTCAATGCGCTCAAGACGATCCAATTGCTTTTGACGGCTTTTTGCTCGTCCGGTTGTAGAGTATCTCGCTTTGTTTTTAGAAATGAAATCCTCTTGTTTTTTAATGAAATCCTTTTGTTTTTCATATGCGTTCAAATGCTGATTTTTGTTGATTTCCGCAAGCTCAAGGAATTTATCATAGCTTGCTGTATATCTTGTCAGCTTCGAAAATTCAAGATGGAAGATAACATTTGATACTTGGTTCATGAACTCAGTATCATGGGAAATCAAAATAAAGGCATATGGATATTCCTTTAAGTAAGAGGAAAGCCATCTAATATGCTCCACATCCAGATAGTTTGTCGGCTCATCCAGCAATAGAACTTGCGGCTGTTCTAGCAATAGCTTTGCAAGCAGAACCTTTGTTCTTTGCCCACCGCTCAATGCTGATACGTCACGGTCAAGTCCAATGGCGTCAAGACCTAAACCGCGGGCTGCTTCTTCAATTTTTATATCAAGTGTATAAAAACCGCCAGCATCCAGCTTATCCTGGATTACACCCATTTCATCCAGTAATTCTTCCAGCTCTTCTGGTGTAGCGTCACCCATTTTAGCTGTTACTTCATTTAGCTTTTCTTCTTCTTTAAATAGAGGAAGGAAAGCATCCTTTAATGCATCGCGGATTGTTTTTCCTGGTGTAAGCACTGTATGCTGATCCAAGTAACCGTAATGAACAGAAGGAATCCACTCGACTCTGCCGGCATCATGAATTAATTGTCCTGTAATAATATTCATTAATGTTGATTTACCAACACCGTTAGCCCCAACTAGACCGACATGGTCCTCTGCAAGTAAACGGAAGGAGACATCTTTAAATAAAGTTCTATCTCCAAATGTATGACTTAAATTTTCCACATTTAATAACATAAGTTTATTTCCTCACTTCACTATAAAGTACATGTATGAGACAAATCGCCAATGAATGGCAGTATCCATCTCTTCATAATACTAAAATAATGAACAGAAAACTAGACTAGTTCCTTCATTTCTATTATTTTCATTATAAATCCAATGAAATCGTCCTGCCCGCTGTGAATCGCGCCTTTTCATTTAGCGGGTTTTCTTTAGCCGTTAATGTAGAAGGAGACAGCTTATAAATGGCTGTTTTGCTGCCAAGTGATGAGCGGTATTTTTCTAAATGAGCCGAGGCAAGCGGTTTGTCATAATAGCCTGGCACATATTTATTCAGCAATGCTTGCATGCTATTTCTTGCTTCCTCTTTATCTGTCACTTTTTCGATATGACCGAATGCCATTATGCTCCAATAGGCAGTGTCTGTTTTTGCAGGAACTGGATCGCTCATCGTGCCAAGCTCTTCGCAAATAGTGAAGCAGCCAGCAGCATTTGATTCGATGATTCTTATCTTTCTTCCTTCATCTGCACCGTGAAAGTAAATCGACTTGTTATGCCATACATAATTAAGTGGAACCACGTAAGGCTCCATTCCGTCACTAAGTCCAAGATAGCCAGTTCTGCATACGCTCAAGCAGTCGTTTATTTGTTCTTCATCTGTCCATGCCAGTTTTTTCTGTCTTATTTGCTCCATGTGTCTCATTCTCCTTTTTCTTTATGTTAGAATCATTGTAAAAAAACATAGTCATATTAAAAAGTGCCAGATTATGAAAAAAATACTGGTACAGATAGGAGAGCGAGGATGGTTTCCTGCTTTATTGAAAAAGATAGTAAAACACCTATTTATAAACAGCTTTACGAGTTCTACAGAAATGAAATGCACAGTGGCAATTTGAAGGAAGGAACAAAGCTTCCCTCTGTCAGAGCATTGTCTGTTTCATTAGGAATCAGTAAAAACACCGTTAATGAGGCATACCAGCAGCTTGTGGCAGAAGGGTATATTGAAAGCAGATTAAAAAAAGGATATTGGGTTGTCCCAAACCTTGAATTTCTGCCCGTTTCAAATAATAGAATGCTGCAGCATGCAGAAAAGGTACATACTGTTCCAGTAGAAATGCAATTTGATTTTCAATATGGAGATGTTGATTTAGAGCATTTTCCGATGAAAATATGGAAAAAATGCCTGCAAGACAGTTTAGAAATTGCTGGTAAGGAAGTTTTGCTGTATGGAAATAAACAAGGCAGCGTATTTCTAAGACAACAAATTGCCACCTATTTGTACCGGTCACGAGGAATTAAATGCAATTATGAGGATATTGTTATTTCAGCTGGAACAAATCAGCTTATTAGGAAAATTGTTTCGCTTTTTTCTGATCAAAAAGTCACGGTTGCGATGGAAAATCCCGGTTATGATGGAGTGAAACAAACATTCATTAGTGCTGGCTGCGATGTTAGGCACATTCCGGTTTCAGTTGAATTCGGTTATGATGTTCAAGCATTAAAGGCGAGTGGCTGTAAGACTGCTTATATCACTCCATCACATCAGTTTCCCCTTGGTACCATTATGCCAGCAGCAACTAGGCTGCAAGTTTTAAAATGGGCAGAACAAACAGAAAGCTATATTATTGAAGATGACTATGACAGTGAATTTCGCTATGAAGGGGCACCAATAGCCAGTCTTAAAGGGCTGGACCGCCATGACAGAGTCATTTATGCAGGCACCTTTTCCAAGTCATTTTTACCTTCCATTCGCATCAGTTATATGGTTTTGCCCAAAGCATTATCTGACAAGCTTTCACACCAATCTCTTGATTCACAAAATGCCTCGCCTATTTTGCAGCACGCATTAGCGTTATTTATGGAGAGAGACCATTTTGATCGGCATTTGCGGAAAATGAAAAAAATTTATAAAGAAAAATACGAAGCACTCAATTTCGCCTTACAAAAACATATGGGGAATAAAATTGAGATTATCGGTGGAAAAGCGGGCCTTCATCTTCTCATAAATGTGTACGACAGGAGTCATGCTCAATTGATTGAGAATGCTTGGAATCATTCAATTGGTGTCTATTCCACAGCGAGCTACTACACACAACAGACAGCAAGTCATTGTCCAATTATTTTAGGTTTTGGAGGATTGTCTGTTGAGGAAATCAAAGAAGGGATAGATAGTCTTGCGACACTTTGGTTTGGAGATTGTTAGAAAGGAGGGAGGAGGATGACGGGAATTTATTTAGCTGCATTATTATGCCTTGCTTTCATACTAAGTCTATTTTTGCTTGCTTATTATACAGAAAAAAAATCACGAAACAGTAAATGGATTGAGCTGTATTTACGTTTAAGAAAACATCATCCTTATTACGGCTATATTTTAGCTTTAACCAGGAAAAATGATAAAGCTGTTATCAGCAATTATCGTAGACTTGTTAAGCGTCCTCCGTATCGAAGGCTATATCCTGAGCTGACTATCCTATTTTGTTTTTACTTTGACAGCACAAACGGAGTGGAAGGGGAAATAGAAAAAATCCCCTGTGATAAGAACAAAAGATTTTTTAGGCAATGGTTAAAATTAAACCGTAAAAAGGAATCGTTAGTCAAAGAAGATGTTTGTTCCATTGATATCTTGTGGATGCAGGAAGTGCTCTATGCCCTTGCTGATAAACAAAAGGGTAATAATAATCAGGAGCTTTATCATTGGCAAAAAGGACTCGATCAAGCAAAAGGCATCATTTATTATACGCTGGAAAAAGTGATGGAACAAAAAGGTTAAACAGTTAGTTTTTATTGATTTTTATTTCAAGAAGACCTTTTGAAAAAACAGAGCTTATTTTGTTATCTTCAATAATTGTTGGGAAGTAAACAGTTCTCGTTTTAACATTATTTTCTAAGTCTGTTGCTGAGATTGTTAAATAATTTTCTTTAACATCAAGTAAAATTGATTCCATTGTTGCAAACGGCAGCAAGCCTTCAACCAAATAGTAGGTATCTGCTTCATACACATCAACTTGAAATTCAGTTTTGTCTAAATAATTAACAAGTGAGCCAAATTCAGACAACCACTCAGAATAATCATTATTCATTATATGTCACGCCTTTTTTGAACCAATGTATTCTTAGATGCTTATATATGTGCACAAAAAAAGTATCAGGCTGATGAACAACTGATTTCATCAGCCTGAGAAGGATTCTTATAGTAAATCGTTGGAATTAAAGGTCATGACCGCTGTTATGCTTTTGTCTTGTATGGTTGCGGTTTTTAACTTTTTTACTGCCGCTAAGAGGCTCTGGCTGACCGCCATGATGGCCTTTAGGGGAGTTTTTGCGCATGTCTTTGCTGTCGTTTTTATTCATTATTCTCATCTCCTTTGCATTTGAAAAGCAGTTTGCCCTTCATTGATTAGAATGAGAGAAATATCAGTTGTTTATACCGAATATTTTTCTACGAGCTTGAGCAATTTAATTGTAGGGTTTCTTTCCTGCTGACAACAACGAATAATGATGTGAAAATAGATAGGAGGAAATACAGTGTTTTATCAAAGTAATAAACAAGAAGCATTTCAAGCTGCGCAAAATAATATGACTGAAACTCAGTCTTTATATGAAAGTATCGTGAAGGACTCAGCAAGCTATGGCCATCAGTTAAAGCATTTGAAGCAAGAGATTAATGAGACATATCAACAAATTGAAAATGCGTTAGAAGTTGCTTCAGAGCATCAGCGTCAACAACTTGAAACTTTTCAAAGTGATTTGAAAAATATTGTCAATGAAGTTAATGAGCTTTCATAATTGAAAAAAATGCCATCCTTCCTAATTAGGAAGGATGTTTTGGGTTATATCACTATTTATTTTCTGGAAGGAGCGATACTGACTCGTGCATTAGGGCTTTGCATTCCATGGAGAGAGCTCAGAGCAATGCTAGTAACTAGGTTTATATCAAATGATAATGTCCATATTTCTTACGTGAGGGAGTGTTTAAATTAAATGGGTCATAAGTAGTGCTTATTATAAATGATAACTTTCTTATTATTTACTTATCAAAGTTAGTGTATTAAAATGAATGAGGATGTAAATGACAAAAAAGATAGAAAGTACGAAATATTCGACTATTTTTCTATTTTTGGTATATGATTACATGGAGGGGGTAATACATATGGCAAAAGATACTTACAATGCACGTAAATCATTCGAGGTTGATGGGAAGCGTTATCATTACTATCAATTGGAAGCATTGGAAAAAGCGGGAATCGGTAATGTTACAAAATTGCCGTACTCTATTAAAGTTCTATTGGAATCTGTATTAAGACAAATGGATGGTTTCGTCATTAAAGACGAGCATGTGGAAAACCTAGCAAAATGGGGAACAGATGAATTGCAAGAGATTGATGTACCATTTAAGCCTTCAAGGGTTATCCTTCAGGATTTCACTGGAGTTCCTGCTGTTGTTGACTTAGCTTCATTAAGAAAAGCTATGGCTGATCTTGGTGGAGATCCAAGCAAAATTAACCCGGAAAAACCTGTTGACCTTGTTATTGACCATAGTGTACAGGTTGACAAATATGGTACGCCTGATGCGTTGACAGCAAATATGGATCTTGAATTTGAACGCAACGCGGAGCGCTACCAATTTTTGAGCTGGGCTCAAAAAGCTTTTGACAATTATCGTGCCGTACCACCTGCAACAGGTATCGTACACCAAGTAAATTTAGAATATTTAGCAAATGTTGTGCAAGTAGTAGAAAATAAAGAGGGCGAATTAGAAGCATTCCCAGATACACTTGTCGGAACTGACTCACATACGACGATGATTAACGGTATCGGCGTACTTGGTTGGGGTGTTGGCGGTATTGAGGCAGAGGCTGGTATGCTTGGACAACCATCTTACTTCCCTGTGCCTGAAGTAGTTGGAGTTAAGCTTATTGGTGATATGCCAAACGGTTCAACAGCAACGGACCTTGCTTTAAAGGTAACGCAAGTGCTAAGAGGCGAAGGGGTTGTTGGAAAATTCGTTGAATTCTTCGGACCTGGTATTTCCCAATTGCCGCTTGCTGACCGTGCGACAATTGCAAACATGGCGCCAGAGTATGGGGCAACTTGCGGATTCTTCCCAGTTGATGAAGAATCATTGTCTTATATGAGATTGACTGGCAGACCAGAAGAGCAAATCAAAGTAGTAGAAGAATACTCTAAACGCAATGGATTGTTCTTTGATCCAAGTTTTGAACCAGTTTATACAAAGGTAATTGAAATTAACCTTTCTGATATTGAAGCAAACCTGTCAGGACCAAAACGTCCTCAAGACTTGATTCCATTATCACAGCTGCAAAAAGCATTTGTTGATTCTGTCACTGCACCAGAAGGAAATCAAGGCTTCGGCTTGAAAAAAGATGAATTTGATAAATCAGTAGATATTAAGTTTGCTAACGGTGATTCCACAACGATGAAAACAGGAGCTGTTGCTATCGCTGCAATCACTAGCTGTACAAACACATCTAATCCTTATGTGCTTGTTGGAGCAGGTCTTGTTGCTAAAAAAGCAGTTGAGCTTGGTATGGAAGTACCAAAGTTTGTAAAAACTTCTTTGGCTCCAGGTTCAAAGGTAGTTACTGGTTATTTGAGAGATTCAGGCTTATTGCCGTATTTAGAGCAAATTGGCTTTAACCTAGTTGGTTATGGCTGTACGACTTGTATCGGTAACTCTGGTCCGTTAAGAGATGAAATCGAAATGGCTGTCGCAGATTCTGATTTACTTGTTACTAGCGTACTTTCTGGTAACCGTAACTTTGAAGGCCGTATTCATCCGCTTGTGAAAGCAAACTACTTGGCATCACCGCCATTAGTTGTTGCTTATGCACTTGCTGGAACAGTTGATATTGATTTACAAAATGAAGCAATTGGTAAGGATAAGGATGGAAACGATGTTTTCTTCAAGGATATTTGGCCATCAACAGAAGAGGTTAATGAACTTGTTAATAAAACAGTAACTCCTGAATTGTTCAAGAAAGAGTATGAGCGTGTGTTTGATGACAATGAGCGCTGGAATGAGATTCAAACAAGCAGCGATTCCTTGTATACATTTGATGAAACAAGCACATATATTCAAAACCCACCTTTCTTTGAAGGACTTAAACCGGATCCGGAAAAAGTACTTCCAATTAAAGGGTTAAGAATTGTTGGTAAGTTTGGCGATTCTGTTACAACAGACCATATTTCTCCAGCTGGGGCTATCGGCGTTAACACTCCTGCAGGGAAATACTTAAAAGCAAATGGAGTAGAACCTCGTGATTTCAACTCTTACGGTTCTCGTCGTGGTAACCATGAGGTAATGATGAGAGGAACATTTGCCAATATCCGTATCCGTAACCAGATCGCTCCTGGGACAGAGGGTGGATTCACAACGTATTGGCCATCAGGTGAGGTGACATCTATTTATGATGCATGTATGCAGTATAAAGAAGATGGCACAGGATTAATGGTTCTTGCTGGCAAAGACTATGGGATGGGATCTTCCCGTGACTGGGCTGCAAAAGGTACGAATCTGCTTGGAATTAAAACAGTTCTTGCAGAGAGCTTTGAGCGTATCCATCGCTCCAATCTTGTGTTAATGGGAGTTCTGCCATTGCAGTTTAAAGCTGGAGATACTGCTGAGTCACTTGGTTTGACTGGTACAGAGACGTTCAATGTGTATGTTGATGAAACAGTTAAGCCTCGTGATTTCATTGAAGTTACTGCAACAGATGAGGATGGCAACAAAAAGACTTTCGATGTCCTTGTTCGCTTTGACTCTGAAGTTGAAATTGACTACTACCGTCATGGCGGTATCTTGCCAATGGTGCTTAGAGATAAGTTGAAAAACTAATATAAAATTAAGAGACTTCCTATCATATTGCCGGTAGGAAGTCTCTTTTTTGTTTTGGAAAATGATCATTCTATTAGGTAAATAAGGAAAAGTTTGCTACTATAGATATGTAGGAAATTAAACTATAGGAGTGATTTAAATGGCATTGACATTCGGAAAGCTATTAGAAGAAGCACGCAGTAACGTTAAAGGTATCTCATCAGTTGAAGCAAAAAAACAAATCGAAGAAAAACCTAATACATATGTAATTGATGTACAAGATGCTACAGATGCAGGTGCTTGTGGCTTAATCCCAAGCAGTGTTAACATTTCTCTTGGCATGCTGCCAATACGCGCTGATTTGGAGCTTCCAGAGGAGCTTCGCAACGCAGAATTAGCTGACCGTAATCGACCTGTATTAGTAACATGTGGTCTTGGTGGGCAAGCTGCATTAGGCGCATATTTACTTAAACAAATGGGCTTCACTGATGTTGCATTCATTGAAGGCGGAACAACTGCTTGGAAACAAGAAGGCTTTGAAACAGTATAATTAGGCAAGTAAAGAGGAAGGCATAAATTTATGCCTTCCTTTTTTTTGCTTTCTATTAATAGCCTAGTTCTTTATTTACGACATTAAGAAGCTCGGTGCCTTCTTTAAATCTTGTCAGGTTTTCTATAAATATCTCCATATAACGCTCCATGCTTTTAGGAGAATAATAGGCATTGTGCGGGGAGATAATAACATTTTCAAGCTTCCAAAAAGGATGAGCGCTTGGTAATGGCTCTATATCAAATACATCAAGGGCAGCGCCTTTTATTTGCTGCTTTGATAATGACTGCAGTAGGTCCTCTTCTACAATTGTATTTCCTCTCCCAATATTAATTAAAAAGGAAGAGTCTTTCAGCAACCGCAATTTATGTTTATCAATAAAATGATATGTTTCCTTTGTAGATGGCAATGCTAAAATAAGAAAATCAGCATTTTGTATTACTTCGTCTATCCTCTCAAGCCCGACAACTTGATCTGCTGGATCATCGTCAAGGGTGTTAGCAGGTCGTTTGCGGCAGCCGACTACATTCATGCCAAGTGCTTTGCATCTCTTCGCAATTTCTTTGCCAATTTCCCCGTAGCCGACAATTCCTACATTAGAACCTTCTAAATCTTTAATCTCCGTATTGCTCCAAATCTTTTTGTGCTGATTTCGAAGCATTGTCGGAAGTCCTCGCGAAAAAGCAGAAATCATCGCAATTGTATGTTCAGCAATAGGGATAGAAGTACAGCCTTTTGTATTTGTTATTATTATATCACTATTGATTGTCTCTTTGTGAAGAAGTGCATCAAGTCCGACACTCATTGATTGTACCCATTGAAGATTTGGTGCATATGGCTGTATTGTTAATGGATCAATTAGTCCCAATGTTAAGACAATATTGCATTCGCTTAAATCATGTGTTATTTGAGGTTCTTCCTCGCCAAATGTCCATGGTTCAAAAAGAACGGTTGCCCCTAGTGCTTTTATTTTGTTAAGATACTTTTCCGGAATATTGTACCTAACATAAATAACCGGCTTTTTACCAGCCATTAGTTAGCTTCCTCCATTGGTAAACTGCGAAGGTGTTGGTAATAAATTTCAGCAAGACGCTTAATTGCTTCTTTAATTTTTTCCTCATTACAGTAGGTGAAACATAGTCTCATTGTATTATAGCCTTCTTCCTCGAGGAAGAAATGACGGCCATCTAAATAAGAGACGCCTGCAGTCATCGCATCATCGACAAAGGCACTAGTGTTAACTCCTTGTGGAAATTTTACCCAGAGGAAGAAACCGCCTTCTGGTGAAACAAAGCTAACTTCGTCACCGAAATGCTCCTTAATTGCCTCCACCATCGCTTCTTTTCTTGTTTTGTACATCGTGCTCAAATTGTTAATATGTGACTCGATATCCAATTGCTCTAACACATTATAGGCTACTTCCTGCACATAGACGCTTGTTAGTCCATCTGTCTTAAGAATACGCATTTTATTAATAATTTCACTTAAGCCAATTGCCCATCCAAGCCTGATTCCTGGTGCAATCACTTTTGAAAAGGTACTTAAATAAATAACTCTGTCTGGACCGAAGGAATGGATGGAAGGTAAGTATTTGCCATCAAAGGAAAGCTCCACATATGCATCATCTTCAAGGATGATGAAATTATATTCATAGGCAAGCTCAGCCAGTTTTTTTCTGCGATCAACAGAGAGATTAACTCCGCCAGGATTATGGTAGTTAGGCATAATATACAGAATTTTTGGCAATGGCTTTTGTTGCAGCTTTGCCTCGATAAGTGCCTTTTCTACATGCTCGACAATAATGCCGTTTTCATCAATTGGAAAGGAGCGTAAATTTACTTGTGCTAAATTAAATGTTCGGATAGCACCAAAGAAACAAGGTGCTTCAATCCAAATGTCGTCACCTGGGTCTGTTAGTGTTCGGGCAACTAAGTCAATGGCCTGCATGCTTCCAGAAGTTACGATAATTTGATCTTGCTTTGCATATACATCCCGCAGCTCCGAACGCTTCAAAATCCAATTAACAATATTACTAATCCCAGTTCCACCAGTATAGGACATTGCGCCTGATCCTTGTGTTTTCATTGCATGTTCTGTTGCTGTAACCATTGTCTCAAGAGGAAAAGACTCTGGAGCAGGAAAGCCGTAGGAGAGGGGGATAACATGATCAAGTGATCCGGCAAAGGAAGAACCGATAATCTGCATGTCTGGAAATCTTTTGCTGAAGGAAATATTTTTCATAGAATTCATAATGTTAGCACCATCCTAATGTTTAATAGTTTGTATATTTTAAAAATTAACACTATTCTAAAAATTAATCTAGCTATTTGCTATAAAAAATATCTTTATTTGGTTATAGTTCTGTAATCCATGTGCTGTTCTGTAAAAGATTTGGAAATAGAAAAATAGAAAAATAAACAGATACAGAGAACAAAAGCCATTAAAAATGGACCGAAATGAGCCAGTGAGTAGAGTAGTCCTGCTATAAGTGGTCCGACACCTCGACCAAGACTATCCATTGCTGCATGAAGACCCATTACTGTTCCTTGACCAATCGTGTTTTGTCTAGCAAGCATGCTGATTAATGTTGGTCTAGTAAATGCACTGCCGATTCCTATCAAGATGCATCCTACAAATACAACAATCAAATGAAACGAAAAAGCTATACAGGCAAAACCAAGCGCTTGAATAATCAATCCATAAGAGGCGGTCGCTTTCTCAGAGAGGTGCTTGCATATAAAGCTAAACAAGACGAGCTGTACGAATACGGCAGCACCGGATTGAATACTGAAGGCAGCACCAGTTATAAATGGAGTTGCTAAAAAGCGCTCGATTAACAAAAAACCTAGCATCGAGAACAGACTAGATGCAGCAACTGCCATGCCTAATGTGAGGAAGAATAATTGCTTGTAGTCTTTTTCAAACAAAAACCTTATTGACTGAAGAAGATTAACCTCATGCTGTTTTGCCGTTCTTTTGTGCTGACCCTCGTTTATAAATTTCCACGCGAAGGGAATGGCCAACAGGCTTAAAAGCCCTGAAAGAAAAAATGGTGCAGTCAAGCCGAAGGGGGAAAGGAGTGATCCAGCAAGTGGTCCACATAAAAAGCCCAAGCCACTTGCTGCTCCCATTTTTGCAATTGCGTCACTTCTGTTTTTCTTGTTAATGTGGTTAGTAACAAGTGCCATTGCAGCAGGCTGCATGCCAGAAGAAAGAATTGCGCCAATTATTCTGATTAATAAAAGGGAAAGATAGGAGTTTGCTGCCATTAATAATAAGAAGGCGGCTCCAAATCCGCCAAGACCAATAAGCAGGACAGGCTTTTTCCCGATTCTATCAGCGAGCATCCCCCAAAATGGAACACTAAAAAACTGTGCCAATGCCCAACCGGTGATAAGTGTCCCCATCTGAAAAGAGCTTAAATCTAAGCTTGCGGCAAGAAAAGGCAAAGCCGGTAGGACGACACCATAACCAGTCATCGAAAGAAAAGTGATAAAGTACAGCAAATAAAGAGATTTTTTTGTCAAACGGTTACCTCTTTCCATTTAGACATTCATATATATGTGCAACTATATGCGATTTATTTCGAATATGGAAATATTAAAATGGGATGAAAACAAGAGTATGATGAAGAGAAAACAATAAAAGTAGTTATTTTTAGTGAATTTTCGAATTTTTGTAAAAACTAACACATACACAAATTTTTGGTAATGTAAACGCTATCTTTAAAATATTTAAAAAATTTTAAAAAAAGATATTGTATAACTATAAATAATTTCTTATAATGAATTCAAGTTAGATATTAGAACATTGATTGTGAGGTAAATTGACATGGCTGAAATTACATTAGAACAGATTCAAAGTATCATTAAAGAAAAAAACGTTGAATTATTGCATATGCAATTTGTCGATATTGAAGGAATTTTGAAAAATATCACAATTACAGCAGCTCAATTAGATGATGCAGTAGAAGGGAAAATCATGATTGATGGTTCTTCCATTAAAGGATTTTCACCTATTAATAAATCAGATTCTTACTTAGCCCCAGATTTAAACACATTTGTTGTGTTGCCTTGGACAGAAGAAGAAGGATACTCAGAAGCACGTTTCCTTTGCTCTGTAACTAATCCTGATGGCACATTATTTGAAGGCGACACACGTAATGTTCTTAAGAAAACAGTTGCACGTGCTGCAGAACATGGCTATACAATTTCTGTAGGACCTGAGTTGGAATTCTTCTTGTTTGAAACAGATGCACAAGGGTATCCGACAACAGTTTTAGGTGATAGAGGCGGTTACTTTGAGCCATCTCCGAAAGACTTAGGTGAAAAGGTTCGCGTTGAAATTTTCAAAACGTTAAGAGCAATGGGCTTCACAATTGAAGCGTTGCATCATGAAGTGGCAGAAGGCCAGCATGAAATTAACTTTAAATATGCAGATGCTCTTGGTGCGGCTGACCTTGCAACAACCTACAAATGGGTTGTTAAAACAATCGCAGCACAATACGGTTTGCATGCAACATTCATGCCGAAACCAGTATTTGGCATCAACGGCTCTGGAATGCATGTTAACATGTCATTCTTCAAAGATGGCGAAAACATTTTCTACAATGAGTCTGATGAATTACAGCTTTCAAGCGAAGCATACTCTTTCATCGCAGGTATCCTTGATAATGTGAAGAGCTTTGTTGCGGTAACAAACCCCCTAGTAAACTCTTACAAGCGTCTAGTACCTGGCTATGAAGCTCCAGTATATCTTGCTTGGTCTGCTTCTAACCGTTCTGCATTAATTCGTATCCCTGCGAAAAAAGGCATGGCTACTCGCGTAGAATTACGTTGTCCAGATCCAGCGTCTAACCCATATTTAACATTTGCAGTTATCGCTTCTGCTGGTTTGGATGGAGTAGAAAAAGGATTAAAAGCTCCAGCACCTGTTAATGAAGATATCTTCCACATGACAGATGCACGCCGCGATGAACTTGGCATCGAAAGCTTGCCAGGCGGTCTAGAAGCAGCTGTTGCTGAACTAGAAGCAGGTGAAATCGGGCTTAAAACACTTGGCGAGCACGTATTCTATGAATATGTTGCAGCAAAAAAAGCAGAGTGGGATAACTA
The DNA here is from genome assembly GCF_007273535.1 of Niallia circulans. NCBI lineage: Bacteria > Bacillati > Bacillota > Bacilli > Caryophanales > Bacillaceae > Niallia > Niallia circulans. Next base: position 3,138,975 of record NZ_RIBP01000004.1, on the reverse strand, counting down.
CCGTACACAAATTCATGCTTGGGAAATTGAAAATTACCAATTTAAATTCTAATATAATAGTTTTATAGATGGAGAGGGCTGATGTCCTCTCTTTTTTGATGTGCTAGCTAGTAGAAACATCCGCTTGCCCCAACACAAAAATACAATTCCGATAAAATAAGAGGGAGATTTTGACTAACGATTCTTTATTTTTGCTTGCGATATGATACAATAAATACATTGATAAGCGGCGCAACTTTGTTTATCTATTTCAATAATTTCAGTTACAAGGAGAATTAAAGAATGGGAAAAGTTTTAGTTTTTGGTCATAAAAATCCAGATACAGATACGATTTGTTCTGCTATCGCATATGCAGAATTGAAAAAGGCTTTAGGAGTTGAAGCAGAAGCTGTTCGTCTTGGTGACATCAATGGCGAAACACAATTTGCGTTGGATACTTTCAAAGCAGAAGCTCCAAGATACATACAAAAGGCATCAGAAGAAACAGATTCAGTTATTCTTGTTGACCACAATGAATTCCAGCAAAGTGTGGAAGACATTAAAGAGGTTTCTATCCTTGAAGTTATCGACCACCACCGTATTGCAAATTTTGAAACTAGCGATCCTCTATATTACCGTGCTGAGCCAGTTGGCTGTACAGCAACGATTCTTAACAAGCTTTATAAAGAGAACAATGTAGAGATTAAAAAGGAAATTGCTGGTTTGATGGTATCTGCTATCGTTTCCGATTCCTTATTGTTCAAATCTCCAACTTGCACAGAGCAGGATGTTAAAGCAGCTCAAGAGCTTGCAGAAATTGCTGGAATTAACCTTGAGCAATACGGCTTGGATATGCTGAAAGCTGGCGCTGATTTAAGCGATAAAACAGTGGAGCAATTAATTAGCCTTGATGCGAAGGAATTCCCAATGGGATCATATAAGTGTGAGATTGCGCAAGTTAACGCTGTTGACACAAATGATGTCCTAGCTAAACAAGCGGAAATAGAAGCAGCATTAAACAAAGTGATTGCTGACAAAGAGCTTGATTTATTCTTGCTTGTTGTAACAGATATTTTGAATAATGATTCAGTTGCTCTTGCACTTGGTAATAAAGTTGACGCTGTTGAACAAGCGTTTGGAGTTAAACTAGAAAACAACACTGCATTGTTAAAAGGTGTTGTTTCACGTAAAAAACAAATCGTACCAGTCTTGACAGAAGTATTATCTAAATAAGAAATGAAGGCTTTTCTGCCCAATATTCATCCACATGAATGAACATTGGCAGGAGAGCCTTTTTTTATTAACGAATACAAGATAATATAAAGTAGAGCATAAATGTGATTAAACATAGATACTAAAACGAGGGGGCTTAAGAATTTGACAAAGGATAAAATTCTTGTGATAGAGGATGAAAAGAAGATAGCAAGAATTATAACAATGGAGCTGGAGTATGAAGGCTATGAAGTACATGCAGAGCATGCAGGCGAACAGGGGCTCGAAAAAGTGCTAACAGGCAACTGGGACCTTGTCTTGCTTGATGTGATGCTGCCAGAAATAAGCGGGTTGGAAATTCTAAGAAGGATACGCAATGCATCTGTAAACGTACCAGTGATTTTGCTGACAGCCAGAGATTCCATTCCGGACAAGGTAACAGGACTGGACTTAGGTGCAAATGATTATATGACAAAACCTTTTCAAATTGAAGAACTCCTCGCCCGTATTAGAGCGAGCCTGCGCATTAGTAAAATGCAAATGAAACAAGAGCAGGAAAAAATCCTCCAGGTAGACGATTTACAGGTTTTTGTGAAGTCATATTCAGTGAAAAGGGCAAATATCGCTATCGAGCTCACTCCAAGAGAATTTGAACTGCTGCTTTACTTAATGGAAAATAAGAATATTGTGCTGTCTAGAGAGCAGATTTTAAATCAAGTATGGGGCTATGACTTTGTGGCAGATACAAATGTGGTGGATGTTTATATTCGATACTTGCGTAAAAAAATCGATTATCAGTTTGAAAAGCAGTTGATTCAGACAATTCGTGGGATTGGGTATGTTATTAAGGATACTACTATATGAAAGTAAGAACTAGAATTCAAGTTTTTTCGACATTATTGCTAGTAATTATGATGATTTGCTTAAATACGACCATATATTTTGTTTTTCAAAAAGAAATCCTCCGAAATGAGACAAATGAAACAGCAGCTAAGCTAACACAAACTGCACAAAACATTCAAACTGCTACAACGGAAACGAATCAAAATGCCCTTCTGCGCGCATTTGTACCAACAGAGGGAATGATTCGTGTTATTGACGCAAGTAATACTGTATTATTTACAAGTACTAAGGATTCGAGTTATGCAGAACTGGAGCATTTTTATTCAGAGGTTCAGAATGAAGAAGTCTTAAAGCACGATGGAATTACCTTTTCTGTGACATCCATGCCAGTCGTTTGGAATAATGGTAATATTGTAAAGCTGGAAATGTCCGAAAATATAGACGGTTCTGTTGGGATATTACAAATATTGCAATTGATTTTATTCATTGGCACAATCCTTATTATCGTCCCAACCTTTTTAGCAGGGAGAGTGCTTTCAAGCTTTATTTTAACACCAATTCAATCATTGATAAGAACGATGGAGGATATCCAGGCTAACGGCAGCTTTCAAAAGCTTCCATTAAAAGAAAAAAGCAAGGATGAGCTATACCAACTTGGCAGCACATTTAATAAGATGATTTCGCGCTTAGAAATTCAATACGACAAGCAGAAGCAATTTGTATATGATGCCTCCCATGAATTAAGAACACCGCTGACAGTAATCGAAAGTTATGCAAATATGCTGAAGCGGTGGGGAAAAAATAAACCGGATGCATTAGAAGAAGGAATCGATGCCATACTCTCAGAAGCAGTACGAATGAAGGAAATGACAAATGATATGCTTGACTTGGCAAAGGCAGATGATCTCCTTGAGCTGCAGATGGAGGAAATGAATTTGTGGGAGCTCTGCAGTCAGACGGCAAAAAATATGGAAATGGCAACTGGCCGTAAGGTTGAAGTGGATGCGTCAAGTAAAGAAGTAATTGTTACCGCAGACAAACAAAAAATGAAACAGCTGCTGCTGATATTTATTGATAATGCATTTAAATACGGTGCTGATCATGTAACCATAAGGGCTTATATAAAAGATAAAACAGTATTTTTGCAGGTAGCCGATAATGGCTTTGGCATTGCTGAGGATCATAAGGAACATATATTCGATCGATTTTTTCGGGCGGATAAGGCGAGAAATAGAGAAGCTGGCGGAGCTGGCCTTGGGCTTGCTATTGCAAGGCAAATAGTCGATGCTCATAGTGGAGAAATTGAAGTGGAAAGTGTTCTTGGTGAAGGCTCAACATTTACTTGCTCATTTCCTGCAGACATAAAGGCGGTGAGTAAATGAAGGTAACGAAAAAACGGGTAATTATTGTTGCTTTTATATTGCTGCTTATTATCATAGCGGTCGGCATCGTTACTTTTTATTTAAAAAGCAATGATTCGATTACGGAAGCAGAAGCGAAAGAATTTGTTGTGACTACTTATGGTGGAACGATAAACAGTATTGGGGAAAAGAAAGAGGAAGAAGGGGACGTTTTTAAGATTGTGTTTGAAAACAATACTGGCACATACAAAATGGAACTTATAAAGAAGACAGGCAAAATCTCATCCCTTTCTTTACAATCATTAAAAAGTAACGTTGCGAATAACGGTCTTATCGAGGAAAATAAAGCAATCAATCTCATTAAGGAACAAATAAGCGGAGACTTATTAACAATAGAAGAAACGATGCACAATAAAATAGCTTATTATTCCTTTATTGTCAAAACAGACACTAATGAACAAGCATATTTATTAAATCGGCAAACAGGTGATATTACAGAAGAAGCTGTTGGAGAAAGTTCAGAATACATTGCGCAAGAAAAAGCAGAGGAAATTGCCTTGAAAGAAATACCGGGCAAAGTTTCGGAGATAGAGCTCGAAGAGGATGATGATTTTGGACTCGTCTATGAGCTTGAAATAGATACAGATCAAAATAAAGAAGTAAAAATGTATATCAATGCCTATTCAGGTGTGATTGAATCGATTAACTGGGAGGAAGATTAATACACTCATTTGAATTTCTCATCAATTTCTCATATTTCTGCTCCAATCTTATCATTTTCTCAGGATAAGATAGAAGTATAGAAAAGAAGGAGGAATTCACATGAATTTTATCAATAAAGCTTGGAAAAAAGTAAAGCAATCAAAATGGTTGAAATATGGAATTGGTGCTGCGGTCATAGGTTTTGGAGGGGCAGCAGCATATGATTTAGTTGATGACAGAGATGTATACGCAAATGGCGGTATTGTTAAAAGCATTACACAAGCAGAACCAGCAGTATCAAAGCAGGAAGCAGCTGATATTGCCGGAAAAGAAAGAAACACAATGGTAGAAGAAGTAGAGCAAGAATACACTGAAAATGGCGACTCCGTTTATCAGGTGGAATTCGCTGATGATCAAGAGGATATTTATGTTGACGCAGAAAAAGGTACAGTTATAACAAAAGATATGCTGGCTGAAAAAATTAAAGTAACAGAGGAAAAAGCAAAAGAAATAGCATTAAAAGAAGTAAGTGGAGTTATAACTGAGTTCGAATTAGATGAAGACAATGCTCAATTTGTATATGAGCTTGAAGTAACATCACAAAATGGCACCGAAACGGAAATGACTATATCCGCAGAAACAGGCAAAATTTTAACAAAAGAACAAGACAGATTTTAAGTGAGCAGCCTTATGAGGCTGCTTTTTTATTTTTAAAAAATTAAATATGACAATATTCGCAACATTAAGTCATACATATATATTTTTGGCTAGAAACTTGTTAAAGTAAAGAAGCAGGGACAAGCTTTAGGTTGTATCATGAATAGCAAGCTTGTTATATAGGGTACTCACTTAGGTTAATAATTCTACGCATTCAAAAGCACTTCCAGAAAAAAACATTGTAAATAAAGTAAAATAGGAAAACTTAATAATAATGAAGATAAATTGAGGTGAACTCATTTGAAAAAAACAACATTATTTTTAAGTATCCTGATTAGTTTCAGCATTATATTTTTGGATATACCACAAACTGCTGCAAATAAGCTTGAAAGTAATATTGGCGTTAATGTGGGTAACATAGCACCAGATTTTACATTGAAGAATCTGCAAGGAAAGGATGTGCGTCTATCTAGTGTAAGAGGAAAAAAAGTGATCATTAATTTTTGGGCAACATGGTGTCCGCCATGCAAGCAGGAAATACCTGAAATTGAAAAGTTCTACCAAAAGAACAAGGGGACTGTTGAGGTATTGGCAGTAAATATTGATGGCGGCAATTCGGAAGCTGTGGCTCTTTTTACAAAAAAAATGAATGTGTCTTTTCCTGTCCTTTTGGATAATCCTGATGGGATCAATGAAAAATATAAGGTAATGACAATACCAACTACATTTTTTATCGATGAAAATGGTATTATTATGAACAAATACTTCACTGTTATGTCAATAAATGTAATGGAAAAGTTAATAAAAAGTAAAGATTGATTGTAAGCGCTTTACAATTATGCGGACATCCCTTATAATGAAACCGTAACAAAAAAGCATATACGACCATTATTTTCAGAAAACAAAGATTTTTCAAAAATTTAAAAGAATTTCTGCAAATGAGTAATAACTTCTTGAAATTTTGGGAATTATGGAAATATAAAAGCATAAAGGAGATAAATAAAATGAGAAAACCTCGTAAACGTTCCTTCCAGGAGCTAGTAACTGAAAATAAATTGCAATTACTGAAAGACAGGGAAGCTATTGAAAAAATAGAAGAACGAATTGAAAAGAAGCATCTTAAAAAAGCAAGATAACCGTTTGAGAAAATTTTGCCACACATCACCTCTTCCTTCCATGTGCAAACTTATAAAGAAGGAGGGGATAATGATGAGCAATCCAAAAAAAGACAGCAAGCACTTTGTACCTAGCCATATCGGAACAAAATCGAGAGGATTTGGCGGGAATAAAGGCAAAAAAATGCAAGACACTTCAGGTCAGCATGCACAAGTAATTCAAACAAAAGGTGAATAATAAAGGGCTTCCGCATAGTAGCGGAAGCCTTTTTTTGGTTTTTAACGTTGTGAAAACAAGTTAAAATGATTAACGGATAAACGAAGATTATGGTACTATAAGAAGATGTAAATTAAACTTATATGTAAGTGAAGTGAAGAAGTAAAATGGAGAAAAAAGTCGAAAATACTGTCAGTCAAACAATAGCTACTCTGGAAGAGGAATTTAAAAATACGGGAGTCATTAAGAATGAAAAAACGGTTTTATCTGTCATTCAAACAATAGATGAAACAGAGAAGCCTGAAATGATTTCTAGATTATTGACAATTGCGGCAATTTCCAGATTAAACACAAATGAAAAGGACACAATTGCGAGTGCTTGGCTCAAAAAAGCAAAGGAATTGGATCCGCAAAATAAGGAAGCAAATAAATATCTTTCCCAAAACGATTGGAAAAATTATAAAGATCTTTTAGAGATGTTGAATTTTCCAGCGATACGAGAAACGGATAACAGAACAGCAAAAAGAAAGATTGCTGAGCAATATATAAATAATTGCCGAATGTTTTTAAACATGGTTGATGATGAAAAGGACGAGATTATTTCAAACAGCGCTGCTGCAGTGACCTTTAACAATAAGCTTGCTGAAGATAAATATAAAAAAATTATCTCCTTACTTGATGAAGTTACACAAAAAACATCTCAGCTTCTGCAGTCTTCTGAGGAATATGAAGAATCTATTAGCGGTGTATTTCATACATCCATTTATTATGACAGTGTCAAAAAGCTGATTGAAGAACTGAATGAATTGAAAACTGCTTGGCTGGCCATTTTTATAGAGAAAGAGTCGGGTGAAATCAAGGAAGAAACTATTTCCGCACTTGAACAGCTTCAGCAAATGATTGGTCTGGAAAAGGTCAAAAATCGCGTAAAGGACTTCTACCAGTTTCTTAAATATCAGAATTCAAGAAAGAAGCTAGGCTTTACCATCCAGGATGAATTAAGCCTAAATATGATTTTCACAGGAAACCCTGGCACAGGAAAAACTACATTGGCACGGTTAATGGCTAAAATATATTATGAGTTAGGTGTCCTTCCGAGTCAGGAGGTTGTGGAAACAGATCGCTCTCAGCTAGTGGGAGGCTATATGGGTCAAACGGAGGAAAATGTCCGTAATGTTGTGAAGCAATCGCTTGGCGGTGTGTTATTTATTGATGAAGCGTATAGCTTAAATCGAGATGGCCAAGGAAGTGATTATGGCCAAACTGCAATTGATACATTAGTTTCTTTGATGACAAGCTCTGAATTTGGCGGGAAATTCGCTGTGATCTTAGCAGGCTATCCAGAGGAAATGAGACAGTTTTTAGATGGCAATCACGGTCTTAGCAGCCGTTTTCCAACATCTAATTTGATACATTTGCCTAATTACACGGCAGAAGAGTTAATTGCGATTGGGGAAAAAATTGCCCAAGACAATGATTATGTTATAAGTGAGGAAGGCAAACAACAATTAGAGCTCCGTCTTGAAAAAGAGCAGGTCGATGAAAGCTTTGGCAATGCGAGAGCGGTAAAAAACATTGTACTTGATGCAATTTTTAACAAGGGCTCCCAAGCACATTCAAATAAGCCATTCTTGACATACACTTTGCTTGAAGGTAATGATTTTGCAGCGGCAGAGGAAGAGTCATCAGAAAATCCAGCAGAAGAGCTTGAAGCAATGATCGGGTTAACGACGGTTAAAGACGAAATGAAAAAAATTATTTCCTTTGTGAAAGTACAGCAACTTAGAAGAACGAATTCAAAAAAGAATTTACCAATTCAGCTGCATGCGGTCTTTACGGGCAACCCAGGGACAGGGAAGACAACTGTGGCAAAATTATACGCGCAGTTCTTAAAGGATTGCGGGATTTTAAAAAGAGGGCATCTTGTTGTTGCAAGCAGAGCTGATTTTATTGCTGGATTTGTTGGACAAACTGCGATTAAGACCAAAAAGAAAATTAGAGAAGCTCTTGGCGGCGTTTTATTTATTGATGAGGCATATTCGTTACTATCTGGATCTAATCAAGATTTCGGCAAAGAGGCAATTGATACACTTGTTATGGAAATGACAAGACATAATGAAAATCTAGTCGTTGTATTAGCAGGTTATCCTGACGAAACGAAGGCATTGCTCGCAAGCAACCCAGGGCTAACTTCTCGTTTTAAGAAATTTATCCATTTCGAGGACTATAATAAGGAAGAATTAATCGAAATAATGGAGGCGTATGCAGCTAAATTCGATTATCAGCTTGATAAAGCTGCGAAGCTTGCTTTACAGACGAGGCTTTCAACATTTCAAACGAATGGTAACGGACGGTTTGCGACAAATTTAGTCGATGAATCTGTTCAAATGCAAGCATTACGCATCATGGAAGCATCAGATGATCAGATTAATTATTCTTTGCTTACAGAAGAAGATATGATGCAAGCGTTGAACTTTTTCACGAACCAGCAATCATAAATTCGTTAGGCGGCTTAAGTTAAGCCGCCTTTTTTATATACAAAAAAAGGACTATCCAAAAAAGGATAGTCAAAATCAGCAGTTTTTATCTCAGGTGTGTAGTTTATGTGAAAAACTGCAGACTTCATTGTACTTTTATTTTGGGGGAAATACAAAGGTAATTAAAACCATCTCTTAACAGGATGGACTTTTAGTAGAAACTAAACTTACGGGACTAACTTATCGAGAGGTCAATGTATTGCTTCTAACTTTATAGAGAATACTTTTTATTTTTGTTCTAATAGATCACCAAAAAAAAGAATTTCATCTACAATCATGGTTTTCATTTCATGATCCTGACATTTTTTGCATTCTGTAACTAATAAATATATATGGTTTATAAATAGGAGCATTTCATCATCGTTAATCATTGTAAAATCTCCTTTTTGAATAATTAGTACTAAAAAGAACAGCAGTACCATATAATATATTGTTTTTTATTTCCATTAAGTGGGTAATTATAATTATAACAAATCAAACGACTAGGAGTAAAGTATTATGGGCCTAATTGAAAAGCTGCAGAAGAAAATAATTGAAACCGATTGGACAGTGTTAATCGAGGAAGAAGAAACGCAAAAACAAGAAGAGGCAAACGATAAACAAATTAATGATAAAGGCGATCTTGCTAGCTCCTGAGCAAAGACATCTTCAAAAAAAAAATTTGGATTTTCTTATATCTAGTATAAATGATAAAATATGGAATATGATAACTTAGTTTATACGAGTGGAAGGAGATTTCAGAATTGATAGAAAGATTACCAGCAATGTTTGTCTGTATTTGTTTATTAACAGCATGCACAAGTGTTTCAGAAGAAAAAGAACCACTAAATGTAACCGTTTCAAAAAAGCGTACAGCAGATTAACTGATGATGAAATGAAGGAGATTGCAGAGAAATCTTATCAGCTGCTGCAATTGGCAAATGTATATGCTGAACAAAATCAACACTGGAATACATAGTCGTTTTTGCAGGAGTTACAGCCTTATTTTACGAAAAATTTTATAAATAATCTTAAGGTATCATTATTTACTGTACCAATTGGGGGGATTTCCCTGCGAATTTTAATTATAATCAGCATTTTGTCATTAAACAGCAAGCAAGTGATAAATTGAAGGTAGAAACTCTACAAGCATCGTATCTTAACACACCACTGATTATTATAGTAGAAGCTAAAAAAGAAAATGGGAATTGGAAAATAGATAACTATAATTATAAGAAGACTTCTGCTTTTACCGTTAAAGAAAAAGAACAAACCTTAATAACACAAGAAAAAGCCAAGAAAATAGTAAAAGAATATTTGCATGGCGAAGTTAAAGAGATAGAATCAATTACTTCTGGTAAGGGGAATACATACTATATAAATGCTTTTGTGGAGGTAAATGATCGACAAGAGATTGGGACTTCCTTAAAAATGGATAGAACTACTGGAGAGATACACAGTTTAATGCAAGTAAATTCATAATTATTATTCTTTAGAAGATAGGCAGACTGATGGCTCTGATTCCGATATAATATGCTTTATAAACGTATGTATATATGATTAGTTATATGGAGGGGAATATGACTGATTTAGAGACAGAATATGAAATGCTGCAATGGGAGTTAAAAAAACTAGCGATAAAAATGGAGAATACACCAATACTGGCAAAAGGGTATAAGGAAATGCTGCGAAAAGAGATAAATTTAACGAAAATGCTGCAGGACCTAATGAATAGAATGATAAATGAATAAGATTTGTGTTCAATCGTGCTAACGGTCGGTTTTCTTGATTAGTTGCAAGGTAAGTCATAAAATGAAGGAGAAGGAATTAAAGTAAAGGAAGTGCAGGAAGCATTGGAATACGTACATAAATTAGAACTTAAAATTGATTATGCGGATACCGATATGATGGCGGTAGTTTATCATGCTAATTACTTGAAGTTTTTTGAGCGCGGGAGAACAGCGTTGATTGAGGATATTGGCTACAGCTATGTTGAGATGGAGGAAGAGGGCTATTTTGCGCCTGTTTATGATGTGCAGGCAACTTATAAAAAGCCGTTACGATATGGTGATAAAGCGTTTGTAAAAACGTGGATTGATGCGAATGATGGCATTAAGACAGTATATGGCTACCGAATTGAAAACGGAGATGGTGACCTTTGTGTAGAAGGGTCGACTACTCATATTATTGTCAGCAAGGAAAATTTCCGCCCTAAATCATTCAAAAAAGTATTTCCTAAGTGGTTTCAAAGGTATGAAGAACTTAAAAGAAAATAAACCTATTTAAGGAGAGATAGAAAAAATATGGCATTTGGCATCAAACGAAATGAATTAGCTCAGTGGAAAAAACAAATTGATGATGGACAAATTGCCTTTTTGACACATTATTGGCTAGATGACCGTTTTCCAGGCTGTAAGACTGTAACAAAGGTAGGCTGTGCTGATTTACATAAGCTGGAGCAATGGGGCGCCAAATATGGTCTGAAAAAAGAATGGATTCATAACAGGAAGGATGGATACTCTCACTTTGATCTTCTCGGACAAACACAAACGGATATTCTCGAGAAGGAAGGGATAGACATTCATCTCAAATAAGAAAAGCAGGCTGTTATTAAGCCTGCTTTTCTGTGTAATGATATTCTGGTTCCTGTGCTGCATCATTAAAGTCAGCTAGCAAATCATTATCGTCAAAATACCAAAGATCCTTCTCCTCGATATAATAACGAATTCCGTCCTTTTCCGTACTAACGCCTGAATTCACAGGTTTTTCGTTCGATATGCCAAGGGAGAAACCTTGCTGGACAGTACTGCAGCCACCGTATCTTGCGAAAAAGCGGACATAGTCACCTTCGTTTAGAAGCAGTTCGTTCTTATACCATTCTGAAGCCTTATCACTTATTACTATTTTCATTTCAAGCACCTCTTTTGTGAGATTAAATTAATCCTCATTATTATTATAAAGGATAAATCGTGAGTATGCACATAATTAAACTGTCTTAACGCTTACTTTGGATGCACACCTTTCAACATATGTGTCATCATTTCCTGATAGTTTTGCTTGCTGTCAGGCAGCCCAAGCTTACCAGCATCCTCTAATGGCACCATTTTGTAGCCCTTGTCATTTTTACTGTATACATATGTTGGAAAAAAGGAGGGTACTTCAATTTTTTTCGTTGTTTTTCCTCCAAGCTCTGTTTTACTTACTTTAACTGTTACCATCCCGCCAATATCACGATAATCATCCGCTTGTCCTGATAGGAAGTTGCCAAGTGAATATACAACTAAGGATTTCTTGCCGTTTTTGTCATATAACCATTCCATTGGCTGCAGCACGTGAGGATGGCCGCCGAAAATAATGTCGACACCTTCATCAACCAGGAATTGGGCAAGATTTTTCTGTTCTTGATTTGGGTTGCGCTCATATTCAATGCCCCAGTGAATTCCCATTACGATAAAGTCAGCTTGCTTTTTCGCTTTTGCTATCTCTTTTTTCATTCTCTCTTTATCGATTAGATTAACGATATACGCTTCATCTTTAGGAACAGAAATACCATTTAATCCATAGGTGTACGAAAGATAAGCGATTTTAATGCCGTTTGATTTAAGAACACGAAGCTTTTGCTGGTCTTCTTCACTTGTAAATGTTCCGACATAAGGAAGGTTAATTTTGTTTAAGTATTCAAGGGACTGCTTTTGAGCGCTGACGCCTCTATCTAAAGAATGATTATTAGCGGTTGTCACGATATCAACGCCAGCATCAACTAGTGCATCTGCAACCTCATGTGGGCTGTTGAAAGACGGATAGCTTGATAACCCGATTTTTTCGCCTGCTACAATCGTTTCTTGATTTGCCAAGAGAATGTCAGGCTTTTCAAGTTCTTCTTTCACTTCTGCAAGCATTGGTTTAAAGTCAAAACCGCCAGCTACTTTCGCTTCATTATATACCCGGTCATGAATCAGAATATCCCCAACAGCCCCAAGCGTAGCTTCACGGCCAATTGATTTAGAGCCAAGATTATTTTTCTTCATTGGCAGTTCGCTGCTCGTATAGTCATCTTTATTGTTGGTAACATTGTCAGGATTAAGCTTAAAAAAAGCAAAGGCTGCAATGGAAGCGCCAATAAAAACAAGTAAAAGATAGAGCTGTACATTTTTTTTCATCGTTTTTCCTGCCTTTAAGTGAGTCATCTTAATAGTACTAGTTTGCTACTATAGGATAACAAAAAAACAGGACTGATTTCGACTAATTTCGTAAAATGGAAAAATGATGAAATTTCTGAATAAAAAAACTATTTATACTTTAGCGGTAGCTTGACAATAAATTCTGTTCCTTCACCTAGGATAGAATGGACCGTAATACTGCCTTGAACTTCCTCAATAATCGACTTGCAGATACTTAAACCGATTCCAGTTCCATCCTTTTTTGTTGTATAAAAAGGAGTGAACAGCTGTTCTAATGCTTCTGCACTAATTCCACAGCCATTATCTTTAATAGAGATTATCCCGAAGTTATCTTCCTTAAAAACAGAAATGGTTATAGTCCCGTTTTCTGAACATGCTTCCACAGCGTTTTTGAGGAGGTTTGCGAGCACTTGTGAAAGCTGTATTTTTGGCAATAAAGGTTTGAAGTAGGACATGAAGTTTGCTTGAACCTTAATGTGTTTAACTTGAATTGTTTGATCAAACAAAAGCATTGCTTTGTGGACAGCATCCTTTATGTCGATTGTCGCGGAAGACTGATAGCTAAGAGGATTATCATATACCATTTCATTAAGAAGATAATTTGCTCTGTCCAATTCTTCGATCGCCACTTCAGAATAAAGGCTTCTTTTAGGTGCGGGTAAATCTGGGTTTGCAAGAAGCTGCAGGAGACCGCGCACTGCTGTTATTGGGTTTTTAATTTCATGTGCATAACCAACGGCTGTTTTTTCCAGATTTTGTAGTTTTTCTTGATTATCTATCATTTTTCTCAACCGTCCTTTGTATGAATTACTGTTTGTTAGTAAACTTTATGACGAAATAAATCTAGATATGTCAAAAAAACAAAAAAAAACCATCATAATTGATGGTTTCTAACTTTTTACAGCCAAGTTATCTTCGGTTCTGTTTTGTTTAAAATACGTTTGATATTCGCGCGATGTCTGTATACGACAAAAATAGTCAGTATGGCGAGGATGACTATTAACAGCTTGTCGTCCCAAAGGATGATAGAGTATACCAAACCAGCAAATCCTGCAATCATAGAAGACAGAGAAACGTATTTAGATAAATATAAACTTAAGAAAAAGACGACCATAATAATTAAAAACATTAAAGGTTCATGTCCCAAAAGAATCCCAGCTGATGTTGCGACAGCTTTTCCACCTTTAAAGCCTGCGAATATTGGATACATATGGCCAATAACGGCCACAACACCAAAGATAAGCGGGTTGACATTTACTTGGATGTCAGTAAAAAGACTAAGTAATAATGGAAGGCAAGTTGCTAACGTTCCTTTTAAAATGTCTGAGAATGTTACGACAAATCCTGCTTTTTTCCCCAAAACTCTAAATGAGTTTGTGCCTCCGAGATTTCCGCTTCCATGTTCTCTTATATCGATTTTATAGAAAGCCTTCCCAATGATTAAACCGGAAGGAATGGATCCTATCAGGTAGGCTAAAATAATTAAAATGGCAATGATCAATGCTAACTCTCCTTCGTTCTATGTATATGGTTATTGTACCACGTATTTGTAAATTCTCACTCTTTTTTCGAAAAAATCTTAGCAGGCCCGGTTTACGGCAATAATCTTTAGGGTAAAAACCTTTGTTATATTTTTGGTGCAGCATAGGGGGATATGAAATGCTAAAAAAAAGAAAGAAAAGGAAGAAAATAATCCTAAGCATAATTGTAGTGTTTTTCTCTATTTACATAAGTGTTCTTTTATATCATACACTTAAACCATTACCGCAAGGAATTTCCTATGAAGGTCCAATACACAGTGTCGAGGATAAAGACATTAAATTTCTTGAGGATACCACCTATAAGGATGAAGATGGTAACCAAAAGCTTCATCAGGAGATCCTTGCACGTATGCTTAAAGAAATAGATAGTGCAAAGCAATTTATTGTTATCGACATGTTTCTATTTAATAGTGATACGAATGATGATCAAACTTATCCAAAAATCGCAAAAGCAGTGACGAACAAGCTCGTAGAAAAAAAACAAAAAAATCCGGGCCTTAAGTTGATTTTCATTACTGATCCTGTTAACACGACCTATCATTCCTATCCATCACCTGAGCTTACTAGACTAACAAAAAGTGGAGCAAAGGTCGTGGAAACAAATATGGAAAGCTTCCGTGACTCCAACCCTCTTTATTCAACGCTGTGGCGAATGTCATTTAAATGGTTTGGTCATGGAGATAACGGACATATACCGAATTTGCTTGCTGAAAGTGCTCCTGATGTAACAGTTAGGTCATATTTGGACTTACTGAATGTTAAAGCAAATCATCGTAAAGTGCTAATTACGGAAAACACTGCTATTGTATCGACAGGAAATATGCATGATGCAAGTGGTTACCATTCAAACATTGCCTATGTTGTGAAAGGAAATATCATAAATGATTTACTGGAAACAGAGGAAAGTGTTTATCGACTGATGGATAAGACGTCATTCCCTAAAGTCAAACCTACTGCGGAGAAAGGGGATATTCAATTACAGCTTCTTACAGAGGGGAAAATCGCTAAACAGGTGGTAAACGGAATTCACAGCACACAAAAAGGCGACACCATTTGGATCGGAATGTTATATTTGGCAGATCGCCCTGTAATGGATGAATTGATAGATGCAGCAGCTCGCAAGGTACAAATAAACTTAATCCTTGATCCAAATCAAAACTCATTTGGTAATAAGAAGGCTGGTCTTCCTAATATACCGACAGCGGCAGAGTTGATGAAAAAAGGCAATGAGCAGATTGCAATACGTTGGTATAACACAGGTAAAGAGCAGTACCATTCAAAGTTAATGTTGATTGAAAGCAAGAAAAAAAATATTATTATTGCAGGATCTGCCAACTATACAAGAAGAAATCTTCATGACTTAAATCTAGAAACAAATCTAAAAATAGCTGCTTCTGCTGATGTGCAAATTATGAAAGAAACAAAAAGTTATTTTGAAAAACTGTGGGCAAATAAAGGTGGAAAATATACAAAAGATTACAGCACAGAGGATGAACTTCCTGCTTTCCGTTATTTACTGTACCGCCTTCAGCGTATCCTGTGGTTCACTACCTATTAACTGCCCGTTTCACATTACGGGCAGTTTCGTATACAAGGAAGTAGGAGTCCTTTATAATTGGAGGAAGAACCTTAGCCAGTAAGGCTAATACATAAACATAGAAATTAAGTGTGGGAGCTGAAAAAGCATGGTTGCAAATTTTTCACAAATGAACAATCTTTCTGAAAGGCTTATAGCGATTGGGAAGTTGGCAAAGGGCTTTTCAGAAAGAGCACGAGAAGTAGATGAAAATGGATTTTTCCCATTTGAGAACATAAAGGAGTTGCAGGAATTCGGTTATACAGCATTAACGATTCCAGCAGCGTACGATGGCAAGGAAATATCCATCTATGAAATGGTTAGATTACAGGAGGCAATTGCCATTGGCGATGGATCAACTGCGTTGTCCATCGGCTGGCATATGGGTGTTGTCCGCAATATGTCCGAAAACAAGTGGGAATCTTCCCTGCTTGACGAGTTGTATGCAGCAATCAAAGACGGTGCTCTTATAAACAGTGCTGCAACAGAACCGCAAACAGGCAGCCCAACAAGAGGAGGAAAACCGCAAACAACAGCAGAAAAAAAGGGCGATTCCTGGTTAATTAATGGTAGAAAATCCTTTACATCCATGTCGCCGATGCTGGATTATTTTGTTGTTAGTGCATCTATTAAGGATACAGATGAGGTAGGGAATTTTCTGATTAAAAGAAATAATCCAGGCCTGAAAATTGAAGAGACTTGGGACAGTATCGCTTTGCGAGGAACTGGAAGCCATGATGTGTTTTTTGAGGAAGCAGTTATCGAAGGCAAATATATGGTGGAAAAGCTTGGCGGTCCAAGAAAGGTTAACCCGTGGCTACTCCACATTCCTGCCTGCTATCTTGGCATCGCCGGAGCAGCGCAAAAGGAAGCAATAAGATTTGCGAAGAGCCACTCACCAAACAGCATTACAGGGACGATAAGCGAACTTCCGGCCGTAAGGACAAAAATCGGCGAAATCGAATTGAAACTGTTAACGGCAAAGCATTTCCTTTATTCTGTCAGTCAAAAATGGGATGCGGCTAAGGAAGAAGAGCAGCAGTTGCTTGTTCCAGAGCTAAGTGCTGCCAAACATTATGTAACAAATACGGCAATAGAGGTAGTCGATTTGGCCATGCGCATTGTCGGCGCAAGAAGCCTTTCTGCAAGCAGTCCGTTGCAGCGCTACTACAGAGATGTAAGGGCAGGTTTACATAATCCACCTATGGATGATATGACAATATCCCAGTTAGCCGACAAATCGTTGAAAGAGCATGAATAAATAATAAAAAACGTCCAAAAGCTAGGCTTTTGGACTCGAAAAAGGCAAGAAGATCAGGCGGCATTGTTCTCTGGTCTTTTTTTTCTGCGTATAGACATAATTTGTTGTTTCAGCATTAACTCCCATTTACCTGGTCCATTTAAATAGCGCTTCACACTAAAAACGATCGTTTCCTCTAATAAAATCAGAAAAACCAATCCTAAAATCAAGTAAATGATAGTAAGCCCTCCCAGTTATTCAGCGATTTTGTTATTTTTTAAATTATCTGTAATATATATCCATTATATCATGAATTTGTTTACGATTAGTTAAAAAATGCTGTCAGTAGCTAATGATTTTCCTTCTTTATGTAACAAATAATAAA